>JAOZPG010000004.1:0-114152 GCA_029932855.1 Bacteroidales bacterium
ATGAACGTTTTAATTCTTGGATCTGGTGGCAGGGAGCATGCATTAAGCTGGAAGATTGCCCGGAGTCCTCTTTTGAGTAAGCTGTTTATTGCTCCCGGAAATGCCGGAACCATTCAGCATGGTAAAAACATTTCCATAGATATTTCCGATTTTAAGGCCGTGGGTAATTTTGCTCTTGAGAAGGGAATAGATATGATAGTTGTTGGTCCCGAGAACCCCCTGGTTAATGGAATACATGATTATTTTCTCGAAGACGAAAGACTAAGCAGCATAAAAATAATCGGACCGGCCAGAGATGCTGCATTGCTTGAAGGAAGCAAAGAGTTTGCAAAGGAGTTTATGAAAGAGAATAATATTCCAACGGCAGCATTTGGCACATTTGGGAAAGAAGAATATAAGAAAGCATGTGAGTTCCTGAAGACATTTTCAGCTCCCTATGTATTAAAGGCAGATGGACTGGCAGCGGGTAAGGGGGTGCTCATACTGGATGATTATGATGATGCCTGCAGGCAATTGCTTGAGATGTTTAAAGGCAAATTTGGCCTTGCCGGTGAAAGGGTGGTAATTGAGCAGTTCTTAAAAGGCACTGAATTATCAGTATTTGTGCTTACAGATGGTGATTCTTATTTATTGTTGCCGGAAGCAAAGGATTATAAGAGGATAGGAGAAGGTAATATGGGGCTAAACACAGGAGGCATGGGAGCCATTTCACCAGTCCCCTTTGCAGGTCCTGATTTTATGCGAAAGATTAAGTTGCGGATAATAGAACCTACTATGAGTGGCATAAGAAAGGCGGGGATGAACTTCAAAGGCTTTATCTTCTTCGGTCTTATTGAGGTAAACGGAGATCCTTTTGTTATAGAATATAATGTAAGAATGGGCGATCCTGAAGCAGAAGTGGTAATACCACGTATTAAGTCAGACCTGCTGGACCTGTTCAGTGCAGTTGCAGAAGGCAGACTTAAAGAGAGAACTCTTGATATAGATGAAAGGACCGTTTCAACAGTAATGCTGGTTTCAGAAGGCTACCCTGGGGCATATGAGAAAGATAAGCAAATTACAGGCTTTGAAAAGATAAAGGATAGCATAGTATTTCATGCGGGGACAAAACCCGATGCAGGGAAAGTTTATACCAACGGGGGCAGGGTAATAGCAATGAGTTCGTATGGAAGTAACATGAAAGAAGCTCTCCGAAGTTCTTACAAGAGCGCCGGGCTGATAAGCTTTGAAGGAGCCTCTTACCGTAAAGACATAGGCTTTGACCTGTAGTACATAAGAAAAGAACAGTAATAAATGCTTTCATTATTCAGAACTAACAAACCACAGGTGGTAATCCTTTTCTTTTTTACCGCCCTGGCACTTTGGATCCCTTATTATATTGATCCTGAACCATACCTTGGCAGCCTGGTTTTTATGCCTCAGCCCATAGATATTATGAGCATCATAATGACATGGAACAGCTATATGATTATTTCTATGAGCTTGGTTCTATGGCTATTACTTGCCCTCATGGTAAGTTATATTAACCTTCATAACCAATTAATAAGCCAGAGGAATTATTTGCCGTCTTTTTTCTTTTTTCTTATACTGGCGTGGATTCCTGATATAAGACTTAATATCAATTCGGTAATTGCTTTATTTTTTATTCTGCTTGCAGTTCACAGGATATTCCTGTCATATAATTCAAAAACCGGTATATCTGCTTTTTTTGAAACAGGAATGCTGATATCTCTGGCAGGTTTTTTCTATACGGCTTTTCTGGTTTTCATGATTATTCTCTGGATAGCTATTGTTATTTTTCAACGGTCAGGTTTTAGGAATTTTTTGATCTCTGTACTCGGGATTATTGCTCCCTGGTGGATATATTTCGGCCTTTATTATTTTATTAAAGGCAGTGTGACAGAATTGATAAATATTATAGGATTGTCTTTATTCAGAAATAATGCCAGCAGGGAAATATACACAGTTGAATGGATATTAACGGCGATAAGCCTGGTAGTATTAATAATTGCAAGTGTTTATTATATTAATAAAGTTTCTCAGCTGAAAATACGGGAAAAGAGATTCTTCACAATTTTCCTGTGGATCTTTATTATTATTCTTGGCGGATACTATATATTCCCGGTTCATGAGGACTGGATCCTCCTGGGTCTTTTACTTCCTGTTTCCTTTCAGTTTGCACGTTTTTTCTCTATGATAAGGGAAAGCTGGAAGGGGAATTTAATTTTTGCGGTATTTTTCTTTTCTATGCTCCTGGCCCAGTACCTTTTTGTTTTAGGCTTATATGTTTAGGGGAGAGACTTTTTTACATAGGAGAGAATGCCTACAGTACTGCCTTTCTTTCCCTCTTTAAAGGATATGAAAATAGTGTAGGGTCCCGATTTGGCACAGCTGAAATTAAATGATTTATATGTTTTTCCGGTTTTGGGATTATATGAACTCCCAACCATCCGGCGGGTATCAAACAATTGAATGATCCCTTCTCCTTCTGAATCCTCACGGTTGCATATAGTAAAGCGATATGTTATATTTTTTCTGAGTAGTATTGACTTTTTTGAAATAGGAGGTCTGTCTCCCGCCGAAACGCCAGGCAATTCTACAATAAAATCCTGAAGATATATAACATCATCCCCGGCCTGCTTAAAACACTCGTTTACAATATCCTTGTCTGTCTGTGAATAAACAGGGAATACGTTTAAGCTAACTATAATTACAAATATCAGTTGAGAGAATTTCATAATTTAAAGTACAAGGGATCAGCGTGTATTTTAGACTTATAAATTTAATAAATGATTTCGGATATTAAATGTTCTGTCTTTTATTCTTTTAAGTTGTTCTTCAGTAATGTTTACAATGCTTTCCTCATTTTGTATTATCACAAGCATACCGTTTTCATCTTCTGTCATTTCAGGTTCTCCCTCGGTATAACTTATTTCCACACTACTAAATTCTTTTTTTAATAACTCAAGTTCTTTTATCAAATCCGGGAATCCAGGATCATTCTTATGAGTTTTAAGAACAGAGAACAAGTCTTCCATTATTATTTTTTGTTCACCTATGCTTTCGTTAAGAAGGGGATCGTCAGTTTTAGCTGCAACCTGTGTGGCCAGGTACATTCCTTCCAGCCAGAGGCCGGTGATGATTAAAGAGCTTACAGAGGATCTTTTGCTTTTTTCCAGATAGCTGTTCATCTGATTGAAACTGTAAACAGAAACAAACATCAGGGAATCAAGGTCGTGTTTGTTTTCGGATAATCTTTTTAATGTATTAAAATCGAAAAATTGTCCTACAGCCAGTTCATCTGCAAGTGATTTTATTGAAGATATATAATCTATGATCCGTGTATTTTTCTCATAAATGTTAAGATATCCAAGATCGGCACTGTAAGCTCCTAGCATTAACGCCTGCTCAAAGCTTGTATTCAGGTTTTTTGTGTTCTCAGGAGGTGCAAGCAGGTTTCCGTAATAAGGAACGCCAAGGTCATGCAGCATGGCTGCAACTTCTACGGGAGAGCCCAGGTTATCTATGATATTGAACATTGCCTCCTCATGAATAGCAATGGCCGGGTCTGTTAGTAATGAATCGGGAATATCGAAAGACTGAGTTGCAGGCTTGTTACTTCCTGAGTTGCAGGCAGAGACCATGTTAATTATAAGTATACCGGTAATCAGGATGTTTATATATTTCATTTTCATTCGGTTTTGAATGTTTAAAAGTATTAAATTTTTGAAAATGTTTTACTGTTAATTAAATTTCTGATCCTGATATTTTCGATAAAGCTTATTGTTTTTGCCAGAACGTCGAAATAAAGGAATATAAACAAGATCAGAGTCATGCTCCATATAACGGAAATATTAAACCAGAAAGTGTTGAAATACACGCCGAAGAGATGCTTGGTGGGAGAAAAGAAATGAGACCGGAAGTTCAGGAATCCTGCTGGCTCGGGATCCTGATATATTGGATGATATTGTTGTATCAGTTCATCATTAAATTCAAGAATCCTGTGTCTTTCAAATCGTTTCTTAACCATGTCCGCAAGTCTTTCATTATAATAAGTATCCTTCAGCCCATAATAAAGTTCTCTGTTTTCGGAAAGCATATATTGAATGATATCATCTTTTTTCCGTTCGGCAGCAGCAAGTATGATCCCATAATGATCTTCGATCTTAAATAAATATTCTGAGATCAAAAAGGCAATGTCGGAGTCAAAAGCTGAAATGTTAAGATTATTCAAGGCTTCAAACTTAAACTGGGGGAGCTTTGCCTGGTATTTTTCTATCTCATTTCTTAGTAATGAGAATTTTGTCTGTATATTTTTTCCTGATTCGCCCGAGTTGAAAATAACAATAAGTTCAGACAGGTTTTTTCTTAAGGCAGGAATTTTCTGAGATATTTCAAAATCAGCCTCGCTTTCTTTCTTTTCATATTCATAAAAGTACTTTTCAAATTTATTTTCCTTAAACTGGTGAACCATAAGAGCCTCATATGACCATTTTGTTGCCATCAGTTCGGCAATCAGTGGAGTATATTTCACATTGCCAATATCCCGGTTAAGCTTATCGAAGCTGAACATGGCACCGCTTAACACCATCATTGGTATTATAAGTAAAGGAATAATAATATATATTGTAATTGCAGAATTGAATGAGGCTGAAATATTAAGTCCAAGCATAGCAGCAAATGCAGAGGTAGAGAATAAGGCTGCCCAGTAAAAGAAATACATTCCCTTGATACCAAGTATGGAATTACCAACCAGAACAAACAGAAATGCTTGCACTGCAGATATCATTAGAAGTATCGATATTTTGGCAAAAAGATAACTGAGTCTGCTTAGGTTCAGGAATTTCTCTCTCTTAAGTATTTTCCTGTCTTTATAAATTTCTTCAGCACTTAGGGTTAATGCCAGAAACAGGCCAACAATAAGGCTCATGAAGATGTAGATGGGGATATTCTCATTTTCCCTGAATATATAGGTCTCTGATTCAGGATCGGCTATATAATGTATGATATAGGCCAGAATAAATCCCAGCACGGGTGCTTCTAGCAGGTTAATAGCTATATATTGCCGGTTATAGATCTTGGCTATTACATCCCTCTTCAGGAATATTACAAATTGCCTGAATCTTCCGGGAATATTAAGTGAAGAAGGCAGAGGTGCCGTCGGAATTTCCGGCTTTTCCTCTTTTTGCTGCCTGATAAAATACTGCTCCCACTCTTTCGGTCTTAACTTTCTCTTTTTTGTATATCTTCCGTATTCATCAAGCTCTTTTTTTTCAACTATGTTAAAAATTATTTCCTGGTTTACATTTCCACAACACTCGCATTCTCCTATGTCACTGTTTATTTGGTGATCCAGTTTTTTAAAATGGATTATTGACTCAATTGGATTTCCATAATATATTTTTACGCCTCCCTCATCAAGAAGGAGGATATTGTCGAACATCTTAAACAGGTTGGATGAAGGCTGGTGGATAACCACAAAGACCAGTTTCCCTTTAAGGGATAATTCACGTAGCAAGTCCATTACATTTTCGGAATCTCTTGAAGATAATCCGGAGGTTGGTTCATCAACAAACAGGACAGATGGTTCTCTTATCAGCTCAAGGGCAATATTGAGTCTTTTCCTTTCTCCCCCACTGATTATCTTTTTGCTATAAGAACCAACCTTCAGATCTTTTTTTTCTTCAAGTCCCAGGTTACTTAAAAGTTGAATGATCATGGAATGAAACTCCTCTTTGCTTTTATCTTTAAAACAAAGTTTGGCACTATACGAAAGATTCTGGTAAACTGTAAGGTCTTCGTTGATAAGATCATCCTGGGGGATATATCCTATTGAACCCAATATGCCTGAGTCCTCTTCGTGCAGGTTGATACCATTAATAAGTACATTTCCCCTGGATGGTTTTTCAATACCACATAAAACATTCAGTAAAGTAGTTTTTCCTGACCCGCTGGACCCCATTATCCCAACCAGTTTTCCCTGTGACTCTGAGAAAGAGATATTCCTGAGGCCCAATGTTTTATCCTTAAAATGGAAAGAGATATTGTTTGCCTCGAAATGTATTTTATTTATATCGCTGCTCTCTCTGAATTTTGTTACTGCATCACTGTAAAAGAAGGGTTTACCGGTTTGCAACCTGAGGCTGCTGCCATTAGAAAAGATGTAGATCTTTCCGGGACGGGAATTCAATCCGTTAAGAAATACTTCTGACTTATGATTATGTTTAAAAAAATATTCATCCACGCTTTCAATCCATAGGATATTCAGGAATTTATTTTTTTTAGTATTTCTGTGTCCGGGCAGGAATTGAGCATTTCCTATCTGCAATATTTTTGGACTTAATTCCAATTCTTTTTTATCATCCTTTGCGAAAGCTTCTATATAATGAAAATCCTCCTTAGAAATGGCAAAAACTTCACTCACCGTATATATGATATTCATCTTCTCAGAATTATATCTTTTCGATATAGTATAGAGCTCAAATAACCTTACAAGAACAATGACTTTTTGCTTTTGTACTAATGTGCGGTTTATCTTTTTGCAGATAGCGAATATTTTAACGGAATCTTTTACCGAAGTGCCTTTTCCCTTTTTCAGATCTTTATCAGGTAAATTCAATCCGGCATATTCTTCAAACAGCAACATATGTTCCTTTACAGATGCCTTGTTAAGCTGCTGTGAAAGGTAATCCCTTACATATTCTATCTCTTTTTTATCTACTTCACCTCCCTGCTTTGCTATCAAAGCAAAAAGTTGCATAAGGGCTTTTAGTATCTCTTCACTCATTTATACAATGAAGTTTTTTGTCGGTAAGTATAATAGCTACTGCAGCTTAATTGAACTAAGTACCGGTTGGTGATCTGAATTCTGGAAATCGAGATCTATTGATCTTGAACTGACTGACTGAATATTCGGAGACACAAGAAAGAAATCCAGTATAGTGCTTGTTGTGCTTTCCTTGTTATAGGGAGCTGAATTTGATCGGTTAGTAGTGGTAGCCGGATCATATATCCATTTCCATCCCGAGGGCAGGAAATCTTCATTTATGGTTTTAAGCACAAAGTTTTCATAACCGGAATTCTTATTGAATTGCTTGTCTTCAAAGCCCGGAGGATTCTGGTTCCAGTCACCTCCCACCAGGATATAATTTCCTTTTTCATATTCTTCTAACACAAAATCCCGGAGGCAGGCCATTTCCTGTTCCTTCAGTATTCCTCCGTCGAAGGCTGAATTATGTGTATTTATTATTAATAATGATTTGCTGTTTGAAAGGGCAAATCTATTTACCATAAAACAGCGGTCAAGCATGAAAAGCCTTTTAGGCCATGAATAATTACCGGGGTAATCATATCTTTCAACCATAAATGGTTTAATTTTGCTTAATGACATCAGTCCGCTGTTAACTTTACCCATGGGTTCAGCAGGAGGAACAGGAACAAAAAATGACTTATAGTTAGGGGCAAAATACGAATAGGGATATTTAAGCAGCTTTGAGAACTTGCTGAACTGGTCATTATGATACGTCCTTTTTGAGTTAATATCAACTTCCTGCAACAATATGAACTCAACAGAATCATTGTTTGCCAGAAACCTCCCTATGGCCCCGGTGTTTTTGAGGGTATTTTCCCTGCTTGCCCTTACATTTTTCCCTCCATCAAAGAAGAAATCCATCTCAGCACCCAATCCGCAATAACCAACATTCCAGCTTAGGATATCCAGGCGGCTCTCAGTAAGGATAGTGTCAGGCGAAGAATCTTCAAATAATACCAGGCGTTTATCGGGATCATAGTCGGAAATAGTTGCAGTGACAAGGAATATAAGGAACAATCCTATAAGCAATATGATCAGGTAAAGAAGATATTTTATTATACGCATTTTGTAAGTTTATTATTTAAACCTGCCATTAAAACAATATACAAGTTTAATAAAAAACATTTTAATAAGATCCTGAAGCTAAAAAGCTAAATGGATTATTGGCACTATAGTGATTTATCTATATCTTTGAAGGCAGCAGCATTGCGGCATTAAATTTTAAGATTATGAAGTTTGGAGTAGTTGTTTTCCCGGGGTCTAATTGTGATCATGATACAGTTTATACTCTAGAGAATATACTTGAACAGGAGGTTGTAGAGATATGGCATAAGGACGATGATTTGCAGGATGTGGATGCTATAGTCTTACCCGGAGGCTTTTCATATGGTGATTACTTAAGATCCGGAGCCATAGCCAGGTTCTCACCTATAATGAAGCAGGTAATAGAATTTGCAAACCGCGGGGGGCTGCTTATTGGAATATGCAATGGCTTTCAAATACTTTGCGAAACGGGTTTATTGCCAGGAGCATTACTGCACAATAATAATCAGAAATTTATCTGTAAAAATATCAATATAATACCTGACAATAATGATTCGGCAGTGAATGCCACCCTTAATAAGGACAAAGCCCTGAAGATACCTATTGCCCATGCAGAGGGCAGGTATTTTGCTCCTGAGGAGGATTTGTCAAAGATGAGGCAGAACGGACAGATATTATTTCGTTATTGCGATGAGTCGGGAGTAGTTTCAAGAGAACACAATCCGAATGGTTCTGTCGAGAATATTGCTGGGGTATGCAATGAACTGAAAAATGTATTCGGAATGATGCCTCATCCTGAAAGAGCTGCAGATGATGAGCTTGGGAATACAGACGGAAGGCTGATACTGGAGTCACTTATCAAAAGTTTTGAAGAAAAAAGAGTGAGTTCATATAATTAAGTCCGGAACACCATGCTGACACTCTAATTGGCATAAAATGTTTAAAAGCAAGCTATTTTTAATTCCCGGATTACTGATAATAATGGGTCTATTTGCTATTGCAGCAGGCCCTGCTGAGGGAGACCGGAGCCATAATAATAGGGGCATTGACATCCTTCATTATACACTGCAGCTTGATCTAAGTGATATAAATAAAGGAGAAATAGCCGGAATTGCCGACCTGCAGATTAAAATACTGACTAAAGAGCTTCAAACAATAACACTTGATCTGAGTTCAATGAATGTTGACTCGGTCTGGATAGATGAGGCATCTGTTAATGATTGGAAATATTCCGGAGATCTGTTGAGCATTCCACTTAAAGCAGATGAGATTAATGGCGGCACATTGCTGGTCACTGTATTTTATCATGGGAAACCTCTTAAAGATCCTGTCTGGGGAGGTTTCTATCTGTTTGCGGATAATGCTTTTAGTATGGGAGTGGGAATGGGCTCTGATCCACTTGCAGTGGGCAGGTTTTGGTATCCTTGTTACGATAGTTTTACCGAGCGGGCCAGCTATGAATATTTTATTACGGTAAAAGATGATTTGGCAGTTGCCTGTCCGGGAACCATGTCAGAGATATTTCAAAATGCTAACGGAACAACAACCTGGCACTGGATGATGAATAACAGTATTCCCACCTATCTCTCATCAGTGGCTGTTGCAGATTATGTAAGAATTACCAATACCATTATTGGTAAAGACAGGAATATTCCTGTTGAACTGTTTGTTTCGCCAGGAGACAAGGAGAATGCATTAAAAAGCTTTGAAAAACTGGGAAACTGGCTTTCGTGTTTTGAAAATATGTTTGGTCCCTACAGATGGGAAAAGATAGGCTATGCCTCGGTTAATTTCCCTCACGGTGCCATGGAGCATGCTACAATGATACATATACCAAGCTATTCACTAAAAAATCCGGCTGGCTTTCAGGATCTGTTTGTACATGAGTTTGCCCATAGCTGGTTTGGCAATCTTATTACCTGTGCCTCGCCGGCAGATATGTGGTTCAACGAAGGATTTGCCAGTTATTGTGAAGCATTATACCATGAATGTTCTGAAGGTGAGCAGGCTTTCAGAGATTATATGCGTATAAATCATCTGAAATCATTGCATGCTGCTGAAGCAGATGATGGCTTCAGGGCAATATACGGGAACCCTCCTGAGTATACTTATGGCAGCACTGTATATGATAAGGGAGCCGATGTAGCCCATACATTGAGAAGTTATCTTGGTGATAAGAAGTTTTTTCCGGCCATGAAAGCTATGTTCGATAAATATGCATTCAATAATATTTCAAGCCGGGAATTACAGATTTTTCTTGAAAAGGAAACAGGAACACAACTTGATGATTTTTTTAATTTTTGGGTAGAGAGTCCCGGTTTTCCGCACTTCTCGGTTGATTCATTTTCAGTTGAGGCTGCTGAAAGCGGGTATAGGGTAAATGTATATGTTGAGCAGAGGCTTTTTGGGGCCACGGACTATTCATATTCAAATAGGATTGATCTAATGTTTGTGAGTCCTTCATGGGACACAAGTATTAAAAGCTTTGAGTTTTCAGGTCCCTATGGGAAAGAAGATTTTATGCTTGGGTTTAAGCCCGAGCTTATAATAATTGACCCCTATGAAAAAATTGCCGATGCTACTCTTGATGAGATAAAGATCATTAAGGCTGCAGGTGAATATTCATTTGATGAATCAGGATTCATCCTTAATGTTGAGGAAATTACTGATTCAGCTTTTTTCCGTATTACAAAGCATATGGTACCGCCTGTTTCTTTGGATAAAAGCCTGACATTGCCTGAAGATATTTACTGGACCATGGAAAGCCTGGCGGCGAAAGATTTTAAAGCAAGTGCTATATTTGTTATTCATATGCCGGAATCTGCAGGATTGAAGAACAGGCAACAGTTTCTCAGGCTTTTATATCGTGGTGGGCCGGGACAAAATTGGAATATTATTCCATCTGTGGCCATGCAGGAAAATGAGGCTTACTATTTAACATCCTCTGTAATAAAAAAGGGGGAATATTGCATTGCTTTTATTAAGTAAATTGAATCCTGTGAGAGCATTCCCCGTAGCTTGCTGCGAGGGTAGCGAGCGCAATATAAATAATCAATAAGGATCGATGATTGGCTTCGCCGAGTGGAAGGTTCCTTGTAGCTTTGCTGCGAGGAGAGTTAATTAAACAATTTTTATTATTTTTGTCGCCTGAACTCCGGGGGCATAGCTCAGTTGGCTAGAGCGTTTGACTGGCAGTCAAGAGGTCAGGGGTTCGATTCCCCTTGTCTCCACAAAAGCAGGTTGGTTTAATTACCGGCCTGCTTTTTTATTTTTTTTTGATCTCATACGAATTGCAACTAAAATTGACTATTTTGTATAAGCTTATGCAATTGGTAATTGCATGGATTTAATTGTAATCGATATAGTAAAAATGGCTATCTCAGTTGTGAAAAAAATAAATGATCTGGTATACGGATTGCTAGTGCTGGTGGTGATTATTTCAGTTTCATGTAGCGCTGAAAAGAATACAGACAGGCTCAAAATTGATGTTAAAGCAGGGGAACCAATATATACAACTTATGCTGCATCACTTGAGAGTTCTGAGTATATCATTGACCAGGCTTATGAGTTTATTTATGATAATATGGAAGAGCCGCTTTTATTCAGCTCATCTGCCGGAGGTTCAATAGGTTTTGGTTTTATATATGACAGCATCTACATTGATTCACCGGGAGAAATGTACTCTACACCCGTATTGAAATACAGCTTTCCGGATATGTGTGTTTTTGAATTTGAACCGGTGAAAGACATCTTTTGCATGGGCCAGTTTGTTGTAAGCAGTTCAACTTCTGTTATTACTGAACTGGAGTTGTTTAACAGGTCTGAAGAGGAGAAACAAATCAGCCTGGTCTCATATATTGAAAGCAGTGAGAGTTTTTTTTCAAATGTAGATTGCGACACTGGCCGTTTCAGTTTCATTAGTGAAAAGTATCCTGACAACTGGACCCTGTCACATGATCTTCCATACTTCGACAGCCTGCTGAATATTTTTGTTTTCAGTCCTGATGCTGCAGATATGGAAGTTTGTATGACCGATACAAATGATTTACGCCAGCTGGGAAAAGATTGTATTAACAGTCCTGCTTTAGTTGCAAATAAACTATGGTTTAAGAAAATCCTGGATCTTTCCCCCGGAGAAAGTAAAAAAGTTCGTTTTGTGAGAAAGACAGGCTCATACAGAGGTGATCCTGAAAAATTAATTACTGAAACCGGCCGGCTGATGAAAATTGATCTGACTGCCTGGTTTGATAAAAATGTGGAACTTTTTAGTGGAGTCCTGCCCTTTCTGTCATCATCACGGGAACAGAATCTCTTAATACTTAGCTCATTTAATATGATGAGGCAGCAGATGTATCCTCCCGAGGGGAAATCTTCTTTTAATTATTATGTTTTTTCCCGTGAACCTGTATGGGGCTGGGGGCACGGGGGGCAGGTATTTCATGAAAGCATTGCTATGCTGGCATATGCCCTGTTGTTCCCCGAAAGTGCAATGAATTCTCAAAGGGTCTATTCTGAAAGGCAGTATGATAATGGATATATCAATTACCGTACCGGCTCATACCTGGATGAGATAATAGAGTATAATGGAGAATTAACTTCTTCAGCTCCCTGGTATTCCTGGTTAAACTGGGAGATATATATGATGACCGGAGACCGTGATTTCCTGGAAGAGATGTATGTGTCATCTAAGAAATTTTATAATTTCTATGTCTCTACCCGCGATAAGGACGGAGACGGTCTGTGCGAATGGGGAGGTCATGCAGTACTTGAATCGGTAAGGGATGGACTGGTAGCTGTATGGGACGAGGTGGGATGGCCTTCGGAATTTGAAGGAGTGGATATTAACAGTATGCTTGTTAAAGAGGCTAAATCACTTGAACAGATGGCTCTTGAGTTAGGTCTTAGCGGAGAAGCCCTTCAATGGAAAGAAGATTATAGCAGAAGGACAGAGTTAATAAATAAAGTGTGCTGGGATGAGATCGATGGCTTTTATTTTAATGCTGACAAGAGGGATAATGATTTTTCATACAAAAAGAATAATGATCTTAAAAGGGAAGAAATAATTGGATTTTTACCTCTCTGGGCCGGAATAGCATCTGAAGAGCAAGCATCTGAGTTGGTAGATAAACTGACGGATACTGCTAAGTTCTGGAGGGAATACGGAGTCCCTTCACTATCAGCTTCCGATTCTTACTACAATGATAAGGGTTACTGGAACGGACCTGTATGGGTTGAATGGAACTACCTGGTGGTAAGAGGGCTACTGGATTATGGATATGAGGAGGAAGCACAGGAGCTTGTGAAGCGAGTATCTGCTATTATGATAAAGAGGCTTGCGGAGGACCATAATTTATGGGAGTTTTACAGTCCCGACGACAACTGGGGAGGATATCATAAGACTTATATATGGGCAGGTATTATTGTTCGTATGCTTCTCGATACGGGGCTTATAGATAAAAAGCAGGAGCTTATGATCAGCGCAGATAAAGTTTTAGATTAGTAATATAAATTATCACGAATGAAAAGAGTTCTTAGCCTATTCCTTTCTGTCATGGTATCCTGGCTTTGCCTTAACGGACAGGAAATGCACATATCTGATGATTATCTCCTGCTTAATGCCGGGCAGGACGATCCTCTTTATACTACCTATACAGCACGGATGTCGCGTTCAAGATTATACGGAGATAAGGGATATAAGATGTACTATAAGAGCCAGTCACATCCGCTGAGATATAGCAGTGATATGGCGGGTTCAAGTTATAATGTATTTGTAATAAACTCGGTGGCAATTAAATCGCTAAGTGAGTACTATCTCAAGCCTGTTATTAAGTATTCTTTTCCGGATATGGCGGTAATGGAATATGAGCCTTACAAGGATGTTCATGTGGAAGAAACATTTTTGGTTTACAGTTCAAAATGTTCTGTGGTTAATATGTTAATTACCAATAAGGGACGGGAGAAAATAAAAATAAGTACTTATCCGGTTTATGAATTAGCTAATGATTCGCTTTTTGTTGAAAGATTTGACAGCTCAAGCAACTCATATATTACCACCAGGCATGAAACGCTAAAAAGGCTTTATAGTAACTTGTATGCAACTGAACCATATCCCGTTAACTGGAGGGAGGTATTTACAATTAGCAGCAAACCAAATACTTATGGGGCATATTCAGGTAATATAGATGATTTTTATCTTAAAATTAAAACTGATCATTATGCTGAGGACAAGTATAATGACAGCCTGAATTGCCAGGTCTCGTCTTTTGTTGATTATATTAGCCTGCAGGCAAAGTTTGAATTAGAACCGGGAGAAAGCAAAAGTGTAAGGTATATCCGCGGGGCACAGGGCATAAATGAGAATACAGATGACTTAATTGAGGAATGCAATAAGCTAAAGACCATTGATTTATTGTTGCTTCTAAAGGAAAATGAAAGTCTTTACGCTAATATTCCGCATATAGACTTTGATAATAAAGAAGAAAAGCAGGTATATATAAGTGCTTTCAACCTTGTACGGGGCAGCATGCTCCCTCCATCCGGGAAAACATTGCATAACTTTTATGTCTTTTCCAGGCATCCCTTGTGGGGTTGGGGACACGGGCACCAGGTTTTGCACGAGTCATTATCAATGATGGCCTATGTATATCTTGATCCTGTATCTGCTCAGGAATCGCAGAGGGTGTATATAGAACAACAGAGGGATGATGGGTTGATAGCATACAGGCATGGCCCCCGTGGCCTGCAGGATTATCCGCATTACAGCAAGGTCTTAAAGAGGGATATGTCAACAACATCAGCCCCTTTCTATAGCTGGATAAACCTGGAGCTGTTTAAGGTCTCAAAAGACATAGACTTCCTGACTGAAGCATATTCATCAGGAGTTAAGTATACAAACTGGCTGATAGAAAACAGGGACCTGGATAATGATGGTACATTTGAGTGGGGCCCCTATGGCATCATTGAAAATGTTAGGGACTGGTATAATGCGGTATTCCAGGTGTCGGGTGAAAGATACCTTGATATTGATAAGGAAGATATTTCGGATGAGCTGGAGTGTCTTGACCTGAGTGCAATGATGGTTAAGGAGATGAGATCTCTGTCTGAGATGGCTGCTATGCTTGGGAATAAGAAGGATGCCAAAAAATGGAACAAGAAGGCAAATGAACTTTCAGGCCTTATTAACGAAAGGATGTGGGATGATGAAACCGGGTTCTATTATTCGATAAATAAGGGAGACCATAGCTTTAAATTCATGTCCAGGGACCTTCGGAGACCTGAGATAATAGGCTTCCTTCCCTTGTGGGCAAATATCGCAACAGAGGAAAGGGCTGAAATGATAATTAAGAACTACCTGCTTGATCCGGAAAAATTCTGGAGAAGATATGGTGTGCCCACACTGGCTGCAGATGATGAATGGTACAGTGCAGATGTAGATTACTGTTGTAAGTGGAACGGGCCGGTATGGCTGCTCTGGAATTATATGGTATATGAAGGCTTGTTGAATTATGGTTATACGCGGGAAGCGGATATGCTGGCAGACAAATTGATGCTGGCAGTATCAGTACAGCTCTCAAAAAACCATAACTTTTGGGAATCATACAGTCCCGATAAAGATGTGCTGAACAGTCCATCCAACTATATATGGGACGCAATTATTGCAAGGATACTTATTGAAAAGTACCGTCCTTAATTTTGGACTGATTTTTGTGGTTTATAATATAACTGCATTTATATTGTATTTTTGGAAAAGTAATCTGGGAAATTTTGATTTTATATTGAGAAATCCTTATTTTTAGCCCATAAATCATTAAAAAATGAAACCAAAAAAATCAGATCAGGCAAATCTCGAGAAAAGAAAAGGGATCTTTTTTGAGTTGGGACTTGTAATTTCTATCTCTTTAGTATTAATTGCTTTCGAATGGACAAGTGGCGGACTGGGCGATAATGCTTTCGATGCGGGTTCATCAGAACAGATTGAAGAAGAGATGATTCCTATTACTCACGAGAAACCACCTGAACCTCCCAAACCACCTGAACCACCTAAGGTTACTGAGGTGCTGGAGATTGTGGATGATGATGTTGATATTGAGGATGAGCTTATACTTGAAGATTTTGATGTGGATCAGGACACTGAAGTTGAGATAATGGAATTTGACGATGAAGCAGAAGAGGAAGAAGCTGAGATCTTTTTCATTGTTGAGGACATGCCCAGTTTTCAGGGAAAAGGACAGGACGGATTCAGGGCCTATATCGGACAGAATCTGAGGTATCCTGAGATTGCTGCAGAGAACGGAATAAGCGGAAGGGTATTTGTACAGTTTGTTGTGGAGCCCAACGGCAGGGTTACTAATGTTAAAGTGGTGAGGGGTGTTGACCCTGCACTTGATGCTGAAGCAGTACGTGTTGTTAAGTCCTCGCCAAAATGGACACCGGGAAAACAACGCGGTAAACCGGTAAGGGTATCATACACCTTCCCTATTAATTTTGTACTTCAGTAAGAAATTACATTGAATATTATATAAGACCATCCTGTACAGGGTGGTCTTATTTTATTTTATTTATCTTTAAGGTAGAATCCTCTAAATCTTAAGAGATATGAAAAAAATTATTTACTTATTTATTGCAATTTTTCTTGTTTCCGGCTGTGGATCATCGAAAAAGCAACTTCAGAAAGGGAATTATGATGCCGCCATACTGAAGGCAGTTAAGAAGCTGAAGAAAAATCATAATAGCAATAAAGACATTGAAGTTCTTGATCGATCTTATATGCTTGCCAATGAAAGAGATAATGACAGGATAAAATATCTGAAGAGAGAAGGGAAACCTGAAAACTGGGAAGAAATAGTTCAGACATATGAGCGCCTGTTAAGAAGGCAGCAAGCAGTAAGGACGGTGTTGCCATTGGAGATGGACGGACGCACTATCAATTACCCCCAGCATGATTTTGACCGCGAAATAATAGAAGCCAGACATCAGGCTGCCAGCTTCTTCTTTTCACATGGCAAAAAACTTATGGCTAATAATAATAAGGGATCATACAGGCAGGCTCATTACGAATTCTTGAAGGTTAAGCAATATTGGGGAGATTATGAAAATATCGATGCTCTTATAAACGAATCGAAATACCTGGGGATGAGCAGGGCAATTGTTACTGTGGAAAACTATACACAGCTGAACCTGCCAAAGGAGTTCACAGATCAGTTGCTGGCAGTAAGTCCGCAGGACCTCGATACCGAATGGCTGGAGTTTTATTATAAAGACATGGATAAAAGTATAAGCTACGATTATCATATAAAAATCAACCTGAGAGTAATAGCTGTATCACCAGATGATGTGCAGGAAACCGACAGGCTGGAGAAGAAATCTATTGAGGATGGATTTGATTATGCTCTTGATGCCAATGGTAATGTTATGAAGGATACCTCAGGCAATGATATTAAAATAGTAAGGTATAAGGAAATTTCATGCTCAGTGATTGAAACGGCACAGCATAAATCAGCTCATATAGAAGGGGATGTTGAAATATACGAGCTTGAACCTGTTAACAAATTATTGAGGAAGGATCCCATAGGTGCCGACAGTTATTTTGAGAATTTCTCCGCCAGGGCAATAGGAAATACAGATGCCCTTAGCGAGGAATCAAAGACTATGATTGAAACAAAAGCGGTAGTCTTTCCAACTGATGATGAGATGATATTCCGGTGCAGTGAGGCACTTAAAGGAGCAATTGCAGGCATATTGCAACAAAACAAGCAGTTTTTATTTTGACAGTGAAACGATCTTATGGAGATCCGAGGGCAGTTCTGGTTGGGATATCTTATCCTGACAGGCCCTCAGGGGAGGCAAAGGAATATATTGATGAGTTGGCTTTCCTGGCGGAAACGGCAGGAGCTATTCCCGTGAAACATTTTATTCAGAAGCTTGAAAAGTCACATCCAAAATATTTTGTTGGTTCAGGAAAGCTGGAAGAGATTAAGGAGTATATCATCAGTGCAAATATTGAGTTGGTGATCTTTGATGATGAATTAAGTCCCGGCCAGCTTAAGAATATTGAGAAAAAGCTTGACAGGCGTGTTCTCGACAGAACAAATCTTATTCTTGATATTTTTGCCAAGAGGGCTAAAACAGCGCATGCGAAAGTTCAGGTTGAGCTGGCCCAGTATCAATATTTGTTACCCAGGCTTACGCGTATGTGGACTCACCTTGAAAGACAAAGAGGAGGAATAGGCCTTAGAGGCCCTGGTGAGACGGAAATTGAAACAGACAGGAGGATAATACGTGATAAGATTTCCCGCCTGAAAAAGCAGTTAAAAACTATTGACAGGCAAAAGGCCGTACAGCGTAAAAACAGGGGGAAGATGGTGAGAGTGGCACTCGTGGGTTATACCAATGTTGGAAAGTCAACAATAATGAATATGCTTAGTAAGTCTGAAGTGTTTGCAGAAAACAAGCTTTTTGCCACATTGGATACTACAGTGAGAAAGGTAGTAATTGAGAATATTCCTTTTCTTTTATCCGATACGGTAGGCTTTATCCGAAAACTGCCTCACCACCTGATTGAATCGTTTAAATCAACCCTTGATGAAGTGAGGGAAGCAGATTTACTTATACATGTAGCTGATATATCACATCCTGGCTTTGAGGAGCAGATAGAGGTTGTAAGAAATACACTGCTGGAGTTAGATTCGGCTGACAAACCGGGTTTCCTGGTTTTTAACAAGATAGATGCATATTCATATATTGAAAAAGATGAAGATGATCTAAGTCCCAAAAACAAAGAAAACTATAGCCTTCAAGAGCTTATGAACAGCTGGATAGCAAGAGATAATAGTCCTTGCATTTTCATTTCAGCAAATAAAAAGGGAAATATTAAGGAATTTAAAGATTTGATCTATAAGAATGTAAAGGAGATACATTCTCAAAGATATCCCTACAAGGATTATCTTTTTTAATCTGCTTTAAGCAAAATTTAAAGCTGCTTTCTAATCTCATCAAACTTACAGAGCAACCAGTATCTTGTTACTTCAAAAGGGAGAAAGATATTTTCTGCTTTTAAAATTATTTTGTATATTCTTGCTTCATAATCTGATGATTAGGGAAATTAAATTAACATGGTATTCTCCAGATCCCTTGTTTGCAGCTTATTATTAAAGCTTTCTCTTTTTTTATTGATACCTGTATCAGTTTTCGGACAGCTAAGTGAAAATTTTGAGAGTGGAAAAATAGAGAGGTGGACCGAAAGTATTGAGGGGCACTGGGAGCTAAGTAATATAAATCCTCTTGGCGGAAACTTAAGTCTTCACCATGCTTTTGATAATAGTACTTCCGGGAGGGACCAGATATCTATTCCTTTGTTGGGATTAAGACCGGAGGAGGGTGAAACAATATGGAGATTTAAGATCAGGCATACATATAAACCATCAGCATTTAACAACTGGGCTGTTTTCCTGATGTCTGATTCCGATTCAAGGGACATGTATCCGCAAGCCTTATCCGAATCAGTGGTCTTAGGGGTAAACTTTACAGGTTCTGATGATAATATCAAGGTGTGGAGCTGCAGGAACGGGGATAATGATATTATTCTTGACACGGAATTTGACTGGGAGGAGAATCTGCTTACCGATTCTGTAGTTTGTTTTGAAGTGAACAGAACATCTTCGGGTGAGTGGTACATCTACTATTCAATGGGAAATGGACCCAGTAGCCCCCAGTTACTTGGCTCATTCAATAATGCAGATATTTATGCTCAGTCTTTTTTCGGGCTATATTATGAGTATTCCTCTGCAAATGACAGGAAACTGTGGTTTGATGATCTTAGCATTGAGGGGGTATTTATTCCTGATACTATCCCTCCTTTACTTACAGATATAAAACCCGAATTTAACAATCGTTTGGTTCTTACTTTTTCTGAAGCTATTATGACTCCTTCAGCAGGTGATGAGTTGAATTTTTATATTGATAATGACCTTGGAAACCCGGCACAGCTGGTAAAAATATCAGCCAGTCAGTTAAGGCTTGAGTTTGATAATGAATTTTTAAATGAAAGGCTTTATAAACTAAGTGTTTCTTCTGTAAAAGATATTACGGGAAATGAGATGTTACCGCTTACAACATCCTTTTTTTATTACAGGGCAAAGCCATACGATTTGGTAATAAATGAAATAATGGCAGACCCGCTACCGGCAGTTGGCCTTCCTGAGATAGAATTTGTTGAGCTACTAAACAGAACGGAATATGACTTAAGTATAAGCGGCTGGCTGTTTGGTGCAGGTAGCCGGGAACTGGATATTCCTGATATTATGATTGCTGCGGGTGAGTATGTGATATTATGTGATGAAGATAATGTTAAGGAATTAGATAATTATGGCCGGACAGTAGCCATAGCTTCTTTCCCGGCAATAAATAATTCAGGACAGTCTTTATATCTCAGGGATTCTGCGGCAAACATTATAAGTCATGTCGATTATGATATATCATGGTATGGAGATAATTATAAATCTGAAGGAGGCTGGTCGCTTGAACAGATTGATCCCGATAATAAATGTTCGGGCAGAAATAACTGGGAGGCTTCACGGTCATCCACAGGAGGGAGCCCCGGATCGGAAAATTCGGTATTCCGGATTAATCCCGACCTGGTTTCACCTTATATCAGAGGAGCTGTGATAGTTGCTGATACTGTATTAAGACTTAGCTTTAGCGAGAGTTATGACAGGTTAACTGCAGGTGATCCCTTTTCTTATTATGTTGATAACAATATGGCCAATCCTTACAGGATAGAGTTTTCAGAACCCTGTTTTAATGAATTGTTTTTGTATTTTTCTAAACACTTCGAAAAGAATAAGCAATATTACTTAAGGCTGGACGGGGATATAAGCGACTGCGCAGGCAACCTGCTTGATAATACTTATCCTGTAGTATTTGGTATTCCTGCTGATCCCGACAGCTTATCTCTTGTAATAAATGAAATACTTTTTAATCCCCTGCCAGGGGGAGTTGATTTTATTGAGTTATATAACAGGTCCTCACAGCTTATCAATTTGGCTGATCTGAGGATAGCCAACAGGGATGAAACAAGCCTTGAGCTTAAATCAATAAGTCCCTTGTGCAATGATGCGCAATTGATACTGCCTGGCGGGTATCGCGCATTTTGTACCAATCCAGGTATTTTACTTGAACAATATCCGCAGGCCATGGAAAGGCGAATAGTGGAGGTGGAGGCATTCCCTTCCTTTCCGGACAAGAATGGGCGGCCCGTATTGCTGGACAAAAGCCTGAATATAATTGATGAGATAAGCTATTCGGATAAGATGCATTTCCCATTGCTTGTTACAAGCGAGGGAGTCTCCCTTGAGCGTATAAATCCGAATCAGGCGGGAATGGACAAAAGTAACTGGCATTCAGCTTCAGAAGCTTGCAATTTTGCTACGCCCGGAGAAAAAAATTCTCAATACCGGGAGGATGTGGCTGAAGTGGATCCGGTAAAAGTTGAACCCGAAGTGTTTTCGCCGGATAATGACGGTTATAATGATGTTTGCAGTTTTAATTATTCATTTAATAAGGCCGGTAATGTTGCCAGCCTTATTATATTTGATGCCAGCGGACGCAGGATAAAGATACTTGCAGAAAACGAATTACTGGGCAGTACAGGTAGTTTTATATGGGATGGCAGGAATACTGCAGGGGAAAGGGCTGGCAGAGGAATATATGTTTTCTTCATGAAGGTCTTTAACCTGGATGGAGAAGTAAAAATTTTTAAGAAGATCTGTGTTCTGGCATTAAAACTTCACTGATTAATCTACGGAGATAGCAGGTCGTTTCATTTAATCCTCAGGGATAGGGTCTTATCAGGTGAATAGTTTAAGAGTTCTTTTTTTTCGGTAACATAAGGGCAAATGGAATAGCGAGAAAGGCAGCATAGCCAGCATACTTGTATGTAATATCCATACCAAATTTATCTGAGAATATTCCTACCATCAAAAGCATAAGACTGTTAAGAAAGAAATTAATTGTCATATATATACTGTTGACAAAAGCCAGGTGTTTTGTATCCAGCTCATGTATTATTGCCAGCATTACAGGCCCTGGTGCTACCAGGAAGAAACCTGCAAGTATCAATACCGGAAAAAGATAGGCCCCCTGCAGATTAAGGAATAAAAACATCAAAAGCGGAGTGAGTGAGGTAATTATCAACATTGCTGTTCTTCGGCCAATACGATCGGAAATAGTGCCTGATGTAAGAGTTCCCAGTACCCCTGCAAGCTGTAGTATGGATAATGCTGCACCGGCAAACCATAAGCTATGTCCGTTTTCCTTAAGATAGACGGCAAGAAAAAGAGTAAGAGCTGATTTCATTGCACCCCTGAAGAAAAGAGTGAACCCTAGAATAAGAAATGTTGGAAGGAATTTCTTGAAAGTTTTAAGATATGCTGTTTCTTTGTGCGATTTTCTCAGGTCCTCCCTGAGATCGATATTTCTAAGTCTGAAGAACATAATTATCGAAGCCGTAATACCAAAGGGAATCAACTTGTAGCTGCCTTCAAGTCCCCAATAACTTACTGCACCTACAATGATCAAAGGTCCCAGTGTTCTTGCCAGTTCTCCTCCAACCATGTAGAAGCTCATACCTTTGCCCAGCTTACTACCTGCAACCTGCTTGATCATGACAGGTGAGGGTATATGAAAAAGTGTTGAGCTAAAGCCTGCGACAAAAAGAAGAATGGCAAGAACAAGGAATGAAGGAGCAAGACCTAAGAGGCTCATGGCCACTGTTGTAATTGCCGGTGCAAATATTACAAAGTACCTTACTTTCAGACTTTCTGCAGCCATACCAATAAGAGGATTGAAGAGGGAAGGAATCCTCTGAATAAATTGTAACAGGCTTACTCCCGTATAACTTAATCCCAGTTTTTCAATGAGAAGAGGTAGTATGGGGGCCAGGAATGATGAGTAAATATCGTGAAGAAGATGGGAAAGGCTGATTATGATAACATTTCCCGTTTGAAATGCCTGGTCTGAAGATTCTTGTCTTATTGGTTTTACTTCATTGCCGGTAGCCTTGGTCATAATTCACAAATTAGCTCCTTCATGATCAATGTCATCTTAACTTCAGCTTTATTTGCCACCTCCTGAACAGATTCATGGCTAACTGTTTCTATCTTTCCCGGAACACCCAGGTCGGTAATAATGGAAATGGCAAAGCAGGGAATGCCCATCTGGTGGGCAGCTATTGTTTCAGGAACTGTTGACATTCCTACTGCATCTGAACCAATAATGCGAAAATACTTGTATTCTGCAAGAGTCTCAAAGGTGGGCCCTGTAGTGGCTGTATAAACTCCTTTTTGCACCTTTATTTCTTTCTTCTGTGCAATAGCTTCTGCTTTATCTATCAGCGAGATAGGATATGTCTCGCTCATATCGGGAAACCTGTTGCCATATTCCGGATAATGCTTTCCAATCAATGGATTTGGAAGCAGATTAATATGATCCTTAAGTATCATCAGGTCACCGATCTCATAATCCGGATTAACACCACCACTGGCATTGGAAAGAAACAGATAACTTATACCCAGCTTTTTCATAACACGTATGGGGAATATTATTTCCTGCATATCATATCCTTCATAATAATGGAATCTCCCCTTCATGGCTATTACCTTTTTGTTTCCAAGCCTGCCAAAGATCAGTTTTCCATGATGTCCGTCAACGGTTGAAACCGGGAAGTTGGGTATCTGTTTATAGTCTATAGATAGCAGAATATCTATCTCGTTCACAAGCCCGCCTAATCCTGTGCCGAGTACTATTCCTACTTCAGGACTGAAGTCAAGCTTTTCCTGAAGCCAGGATGTTGTCTCTTCTATTTTTTGTAACATAATCAACTATGTATTTGTTGAATGAGCCAGCT
Organism: Bacteroidales bacterium; assembly: GCA_029932855.1. Lineage (GTDB taxonomy): Bacteria > Bacteroidota > Bacteroidia > Bacteroidales > VadinHA17 > JAYEGO01. Next base: position 23,757 of record JAOZPG010000004.1, read on the forward strand.
TCATCATTAAGAAAGACTGTTTCAATAGGTATATAATACCATGCATCTTTAAAGTCTTTTGCAATATTATTAAATTTCTGCAAACGGGTGGAATCTTTTTCAGTGGTAATTATTAGTTTTAATGGATTTTCTATTTCATCAAATGTTTTTTTCACCTGTTCTATATCCCGGTAGTTGTAGTTGTGGTGATCCTTGAATTTTATTTCTTGTATGTGTGGAGAAATGCTTCTTATGTGTTTTCTGAGAGACCTGGAGCTGGCAATGCCTGTAACAATAAGGATACTGTATTTCTCGGTTTTACATATCTCATCACTGAGCCTTTCTCCGCTTAGTCTGAACACAGGTTTCATCTCCAGGTATTTTATGACAGTAAAGAAAAGTTTCTGGTATGCAAAGAGCTTAAGTTCTTTAAGTATTATCCTCTGATCTATAGGCTTCATTTTTACCGGGCATTTTGTAACGACTACTATATTTGCCCTTCTTTTCTCCACAGGGTTTTCCCTAAGCCGCCCATAGGGTAGAAAAGAATCTTCCCACAGGGGATTATTGTAGTCAATAAGGAGTATTGACAAGCCGGGTTTTACATAACGGTGTTGAAAGGCATCATCCAACAGTACAACATTAAGTTGTGGCTTCCTTTCCATGAGTTTTTCAATCCCGTGTACCCGCTTCCTGTCAACAGAAACAGTAATGTCGGGGAACTTTTTATGAATCTGCATTGGTTCATCACCTATTTGCCCGGCATCTGAATTTTCATCGGCAATAATAAAACCTTTTGAATTTCTTTTATAACCTCTGCTCAATGTGGCAACATTAAAATCCTTACTCAACAGGCCTGCCAGGTATTCAATAAAAGGGGTTTTTCCGGTTCCTCCGGCACTAAGATTGCCAACCGAGACCACAGGAATATCAAAAGCTTTTGATTTAATTATCTTAAAATCGAACAGCATATTCCTGATCCCTGCTATAAGCCTGTATATCAGAGATAACTCCCATAACAGAATGCTTATAAATATATTTTTCCGGGCCCTGGCAGACATAGTTCAGGTATTATTAGTAAATATCTATGCTAAATGGCATTCTCATCTGAATATCATTAGTCTCTATGATTGCTTTCAGATCTTTATAATATTTATAGTATAAACCCAAATCAGTTTTTAGTTTGTTTGTTTTTATCTCAGATGTCAGGGTTTTAAGTATCCTTTCCAGAGGATCTTCATATTCAGGGAGGGTAACTATCCTGTATCTTTCCAGTCCGGCCTTTTCTGCTGCCAGGTTTATGGCTGCTCTCAGGCCTCCCTCCTGGTCAGCCAGTCCTATTTTCAGGGCATCCGTACCACTCCATACCCGGCCTTCGGCAATTTTAATTACTTCCTCAGCAGGCATTTGTCTTCCGGCACTCACTTTGGATACAAAATCGGAATACACTTTCTCAATACTTGCCTGCAGGTATTCTTTTTCCATTGGATTAAGAGGGCGATAGACAGAGCCAAAGTCTGAATATTTGTTTGTTTTTGCAACATCAAAGCTGATACCCAGTTTTTGGTTCAGCAGTTCTCTGGCATTGGGTATGCTGGCAAAGGCACCTATAGAACCGGTAATAGTAGTCTGGTTACATAAGATGGTTCCTGCAGGGGCAAGGATAAAGTATCCTCCCGAGGCAGCAACATTACCCATAGAAGCAATAAGGGGCTTTGTTTCCCGGGCAAGGAGGACCTCCCTCCAGATATGATCAGAAATCATGGCACTGCCACCCGGAGAATTTACCCTGAGCACTATTGCTTTTATTGCAGAGTCTTTCCGGGCAGCTCTGATTGCCTTGACAAATGTTGGGCCTCCTATTTCATATTCGGTACGCGAGCCGTTGCTTATCACTCCCGTGGCATATACAACAGCAATCTTGTTTTTTGTCAGGCCTTTTCCGTTTCTTTGTCCGGGAACCCTGGTATATTTCGAAAAGCTTACCAGCTTAAGCTTATCCGAAAGGTCAAGATCCATTATATGCAGTAATTCATCAAGTATTTCATCTCTATACATAAGGCCGTCAACCAGGCCCAGCTTAACTGCATCTTCCGGTTGTTTCACGAGCAAGTTGTCGGCGATCTGGTTTATTCTGTCAACAGGTATTCCCCTGGAGGAAGATATTATTGAAAGCATATGATCCCAGATAGCATTTATATATGCCATTATCTGCTCTCTGCTTTCATCACTCATATTTTCCCTGGTAAAACTTTCTGTGGCAGATTTATAGTTGCCATGTTTCACTATCTGCATTTCCACTCCCAGTTTTTCTAGAGCCTGTTTATAGAATATAAGCTCAGACCTTAGTCCCCTTAATTCAAATATGGCAACAGGATTGAGATATATCTTATCAGCAACAGTGGCAAGGTAATATGCCGACTGAGACATTATATCGTTACTGTAAGCTATAATAAACTTACCCGAGCCTTTAAAGTCTACAAGTGCTTCCCTTATCTCCTCCATGCTTGCTATACCAGGTGTTATAAAACCAAATTCAAGGAAAATCCCCTTTATTTTATCATCCTGTTTGGCTTTCTCAAGGTTGTCGAGGATATCATTCAGCCCCAGTTGAGTTTGTAGCTCCATACTAAAAATATCAATATCAAGAGCGTTTGACGATGACCTGTCAGGTATGGCCTGGTTGATTTTAAGGTGAAGCACTGACTTGTCTTTAATGCTAACAGTTTTTTCCTGTGAGGCCATCATGGCTCCCAGAATGCCAAGCATTATTATGCCAAGCAGGAAAGAAGAAATAATGATCCCGGTAATAGTGGCAAGAGTATATTTTAAGAAGTTTCGCATTGCTTTGTCTTTATTGTATAGGCATGATTTGTTTTTATTCTGTAAATATACACAGACTGCATGAAACGAGCACTTGCTTAAGGCATGATGAAGTAATTTAATTTTGTGAATAGTGATAAAATTATTCTCTTTGTTAACAGAATGGCTAAAAAGAAGATCTATGATAGTACTTCTGTTGGGTAGCAATTCAGGTAAGAGGCTTGAGTTGCTTAAGAAAGCCTGTAAGCTGATTGAGGACAGGATAGCGGGGATAAAGCTCAGATCACCTGTTTATGAGACAGAACCCTGGGGCTTTGTTAGCGGAGATCTTTTTTTAAACCAGGTTATCTGTCTTGATTCAGCTCCTGAACCTGATATTCTCCTGGAACAGGTAATGCAGATAGAGAATGAGCTTGGAAGAAAGAGAACCGGAAGAATGGAAAAGAAGAAAAAATATTCATCCAGGATAATTGATATTGATATATTGTTTTACAATAATCTGGTAATCAATAGCGAAAAACTGATAATTCCACATCCAAAATTACACCTGCGCAGATTTACATTACTTCCTTTAATGAATATATCAAAAGACATGAAACATCCTGTAATTGGTAAAACAATTGAGGAATTGCTGGAAGACTGTGATGATGAACTTAGTGTAAGCCTTTATTCAGAAAGCTAAAAAATAGAGATATTGAAAGCCTGGTATTATAAGATATACTGGTTAAGAGATGATTAGTTTTATCTCTTATTTTTTTACTGCTTTAATTTAATGTACGACTGCAAATCCATAATTTGACAGCTGGTAATAAATATATGTCAGGATAATACAACTCGGGACTCAACTTAACACTCAAGACTTATAATTCTCCTTTATCGGCAAAGCTGAAATATTCTTTATCGGCAATAATCAGGTGATCGAGTAATTGTATGTCGTGATAGCCGGCGGCCTTTTTGAGTTTTGCAGTTATGCGACTGTCGGCTTCACTGGGCTGAAGATTTCCTGAAGGATGATTATGACAGATAATAAGTGATGAGGCAAGGTTTTCAATAGCATATTTTAGAATAATACGAATATCTATAACTGTCCCTGCCACACCTCCCTGGCTTATTTTCTTTCTTTCAATAACTTTATTCGAACGATTCAGGTATAGTACCCAGAATTCTTCGTAGGAAAGATCTTCAACAAATGAATGGAAATAGTTATAGGCATCTTTGCTGCTACTGACTTTCGTTCTTTTAACTGTTTCGGTTTCTTTTCTGCGTCTTCCCAGTTCAAGTGCAGCTATCAGTGTAATCGCCTTAGCATCGCCTATGCCCTTTATTGTTTTAAAATCCCTGCTTGACAGCTTCCCAAGCTGGTTAAGATTATTTTTTGCCAGGCTCAGCACTTTCCTGGCAATTTCTACTACCGACTCATTTTTTTGTCCCGAGCCCAGCAAAATGGCAATGAGCTCAGCATCACTCATGCTTGCCAGTCCCCGGTTGATTAATTTCTCACGGGGCCTGTCCTCAAGTGCCCAGTCTTTAATTTTCAGGTTTTTATATTCCATTTACTTTGGAATAGGGTTAATGGAAACTAAATTTAGAAATAATTTGCAGTATTATCAATTCTCTGAAGAAAGTTTATTAAAACAAAAAAACGACCCTGAATAGAGTCGTTTTTTCAAATAAGTTAATGAGCTTTATAATTGATTCACATGCTTTGTTGGTATTACTTCAGTTTAGAAGCTTTATAATTGATTTACATGCTTTGTAAGCTTTGCTTTCAGGTTAGAAGCTTTATTACTGTGAATAATATTTCTTTTCGACAGTTTGTCAAGCATTGAAGACACTTCAGGAAGTAATTTTTCAGCTTCTTTCTTATCTTCAGTATTACGCAATTTCTTTATTGCATTACGTGTGGTTTTTGCATAATACTTATTATGTTCATTCTTTTTTTCAGTTTGCCTGATTCTTTTTATTGCTGATTGATGCGTAGCCATTTTTTTTCGCTCTAATTTAATACTTTAATTTGTAGTCCGTAGGGGAATCGAACCCCTGTTACCAGGATGAAAACCTGGCGTCCTAACCCCTAGACGAACGGACCCTTATAATCCCTTTTTCAGATCGGACTGCAAAAATAAGACTTTTTTTGTAGTTCCAAAGAAAAAAACACAATTGATGCAAACTTATATTCAGAAATTTGCTGTAAGTATTGATTAGAAACTAATTTATTTCAGGAACATCAACAGACTCAAGGCCATTACCATCATTCCCAGAACCAGTCCGTATATAGATAAATGATGCCATCCGTATTTCTGTGCGGCAGGCAATAGTTCATCAAGTGATATAAATACCATTATTCCGGCAACACCGGCAAAGAGAATACCAAAAACCAGTTCATTCAAAAAAGGCATTAATATGAGATAACCTATAAGGGCTCCGGCCGGTTCTGCAAGGCCTGAAAGGAAAGAATAAACAAATGCTTTTTTCCTGTCACCGGTTGCAAAATACACAGGTACCGAAACAGCTATTCCCTCTGGTATGTTATGGATAGCAATGGCTATGGCAATGGGGATACCCAGCGAGGGGTCGGAAAGAGCTGCAGTAAAAGTAGCAAGTCCCTCAGGAAAATTATGGATTGCTATTGCCAGGGCAGTGAATAAGCCCATTCTCATTAATGACTTCTCCTTTTCCTGTGTTGAATACATATCTTCCACATCCTTTAACTCATGTGGGTTTTCAGGTGAAGGAATTAATTTGTCTATAATTCCAATAAGAAATACTCCTCCGAAAAAAGATGCTACTACTATCCACCAGCTTTGCTTAAATTCTATGACAGAGTTAACAGTGAGCTGTGCCTGGGGAATAATATCCATAAATGATACATATATCATTACACCTGCAGAAAAACCCAAAGCCAGGGAAAGAAACCTGGTGTTAGTTCGTTTAGAGAAAAATGCAATTGTGCTGCCAATCCCCGTTGAGAGTCCGGCGAACAATGTAAGGCATAAAGCAAATAAAACATTTTCAGATAGCATAATTAGTATTTATAGCCTTGTTGCAGCAGGCTAAAATAAACAAAATCCGTATTATTAAATTATGGATTTCAGGAAAAACAATTATAAATTTATAGCTCTGATTATATTTGTTGATACAATAGCCCGGGAAGGCTATTTTATTTAATGACTTTTCCAGTTAAACAGGAGGAAATATTTCCTGCCTGATAGAATTATAATATATAATACATTATATGAGCAACAATAAGATTTTTTCATTAAACGTTTCAAATTTCAAGCTTGATGGTGGTGCTATGTTCGGGGTGGTTCCAAAGTCAATATGGCAGAAATATTACCCTGCAGATGAGAACAATCTTTGTACCTGGTCATTGAGGCTTCTGCTGGTAGATACCGGGGAAAGAGTTATACTTATAGATAATGGCATAGGTGACAAGCAAGATGAAAAGTTCTTTAGTTTTTTACATATGAGCGGGGGCGAGGGACTGGTTGAAGGCCTAAAAAAACGTGGATATAAGCCTGAAGATATTACCGATATGGTATTAACCCACCTTCATTTTGATCATTGCGGGGGAGGGGTTTGTTACAATGCTGACAGGACAGCTTATGAACTGGTTTTTCCGAATGCTGATTACTGGGTAAGCAGGGAACAGTGGGATTGGGCCATGGATCCTAATAACAGGGAAAAGGATTCTTACCTTGAGGAGAACCTCCTGCCTATGAAGGAAAGCAAAAAGCTGAAATTTGTTGAAAGGGATATGCAGCTTGTGCCGGGAGTTGAACTACGTTTGTTTTACGGGCATAGTGAGGGACAGATAATCCCTTTTATAAAGCATAATAACAGCACTATTGTATATATGGGTGATCTTATTCCTTCATCTGTGCATGTACCTCCTCATTATGTTATGGCTTATGATATTAAACCCCTTGTTGCTATGAAAGAGAAGGAATTGTTTCTGGAAGAGGCACTGGAAGGAAACTATCTCTTGTTTTTCGAGCATGACCTCTATAATGAATGTTGTACTCTCAAAGAAACGCCCAAAGGAATAAGGCTTGATAAAACTTATAGCTTAAAGGAGTATTTTAAGGAATAAGGCTTTTTATTAATTCAAAGCCGGATAAGTTATCAGTTAGCACTTGCCACCATTATTGTTAACCGGAATTGTCAGACAATATGTCCGGCCAGAATTATCAGTCATTATTGATAACCGGGATTGTCAGTCTTTTCTTATTGTTTACCGAAATTTCAGTTTGTCTCTCAGATTTTCAGGCTCAGGAACGGCAATAGCAGCAATTGTCTGAAGCATAAAAGGAATAACAATATTGAGAGTATTGTATCTGTCCATACAAGGGTTTTTAAGCTGAGACGTGAGCGTAAAAGGAATAATGAAGTAAATATTCTCATAAAAAGCTGGAGAAGGAAGAAAAGAAAAAGAGGAATACCATTTTTGTTCCAGCCTGCAGCTTCTTTGAAGTTTCCCCTTATTATTTCAGAGAAACTTCTTGACAGGCCTGAGCTGGGGGATCGTTCTCCGCTAAGTAATTCATAATAAGAAGGAATGGGATGATTGTTTTTCCGGACTGAAAATACAGCTGAATAAAGGAAAATAAAAAATATCATCGCAGCAAAACTGACATTCAGTACCAGGTATGGCCTGATAGTTTTGTTAATTGCCGCTATCCTCAATGCTGTCACCTGCTTCAGTTTCATCATAGTCCTGAGTGCCGGCATCCAGGCTATCAGCTTTTTCCATCTCTTCAAGCTTTTGCTCCAGGTCTTCTTCCCTTACTTCCTCATCACCTATTGTGATCTCAATAGATTCTTTGCCTTCAATTTCACCGGAAATGTCTTGAATTATTTCTTCAAGCACGTTTTCAAAATCAGGTTTATCAGAGATCTCTTTCAGCAGGGCACCCCCTGCAGAAAAGAACATAAGCCATATCCCTGCCAGAGTAGTTCCGAGTATTGATATTATCAGTCCGGCAATTATTACACCTTTTGCCCCATTTGCTTTACTGGCCTGGGAAAGACCTATTATAGCCAGGATAATGGCGATAATACCCGGAATAAGAGCAAACAATCCAATACAGGGGATCAATGCCACAAGCAGGGCAATGATTCCAAGAATTAATGAAGCTATTCCAAATCCCTGTCCGGCGGAGGTTTTTACTTGTTCATCCATAAAGAGTTATATTTTTAGGGTTTACCCAAAGATAGTAAATTATACAAATCTTCTTCCATGCTGTTTACCGGACTTTCTATTATCCTGCCTATCTCTTTTCCTGACCTGTAAATAATGAATGTGGGAACGAAATTTATTTTTAGTTCACTAATATCTATGCCCGGAGATTTTTTTAGGCGGTTTACACAGATGATTGTTATTTTCTTTTCTGAAAAACCAGTTTCATCCATTACTTTATAAAATGCAGGTACTTCTCTTCTGCTGTCTGAGCACCATGTCCCCAGTACAACTTTTATTATAATATTATCTGTATTCAGGGATGTCAGTTTTTCTATAATTTCCTTGTTGGTGTTATATGCTTCATAAGCAGCATCAAACCAGCCTTGAAATTCTTCATGTGCAAAGCCATCCCTGTTGCAATAGCCCAGCAAAATATTACTGTTGGTTCTTTCAGAATAAACGACCTGATTAAATTCCTGTGCATAGTTTTGAACAATCAATAACATGAGAACCAGAATTGAGATGATATTTCTTTTCATATTTTTGTAATTATTAATAGAGATTTCATATTTATTTGATATTCAGCAGGCGAATTTTAATTTGGGTGCTGTAAATATATTATTAACTGATATTATGTATAAGCAATTCAAGGATCTTTACTGCAGCAATTGCCACAGAGGTTCCAGGTCCGAAAATTGCAACTACTCCTGAACGGTAAAGATACTCATAATCCTGTGCAGGGATTACTCCTCCTGCAATAACCATTATATCTTCCCGCCCAATTTTCTTTAACTCTCCGATAAGCTGTGGGATAAGTGTTTTATGTCCACCTGCAAGACTTGAAACCCCAAGTACGTGAACATCATTCTCTGCTGCTTGCTTTGCTGCTTCAGCCGGAGTCTGGAAAAGGGGTCCGATATCCACATCAAAGCCCATATCGGCATAGCCTGTTGAAACGACCTTTGCTCCCCGGTCGTGTCCGTCCTGGCCCATCTTGGCTATCATAATTCTTGGCTGTCTTCCTTCCAGGCCTGCAAATTTGCCTGCCAGTTGTCGTGCATGTTCAAAATCAGGATCTTTACCCGACTCAGTTGAATAAACTCCCGAGACAGACCTTATTACTGCCTTGTACCTGCCTGCTACTTTCTCTATAGCTTCAGATATTTCGCCCAGGCTTGCCCTTTCTTTTGCAGCTATTACCGAAAGTTCAAGTAGGTTTCCCTTCCCGCTTTTTGCAGATTCCTCTATTTTTTTCAGGACTTGCTGCACTGCTTTTTCATTTCTTTCCTTTCTTAATATTTTCAGTCTTTTTATTTGTGTTTCTCTAACCATGCTGTTATCTACTTCAAGAATATCCAGGGGGTCTTCTTTTTTCAGCTGATATTTATTAAGGCCAACAATTGTGTCTTTCCCTGAATCAATACGTGCCTGCTTCCTGGCTGCTGCTTCCTCTATGCGCATCTTGGGTACACCGGTCTCTATTGCCTTGGCCATGCCTCCCAGCTCTTCCACTTCTTCAATAAGAGTCCATGCTTTTTCAATCAGCTCATGAGTAAGTGTCTCTATATAATATGAACCACCCCAGGGATCAACACTGCGCCTTATCTGGGTTTCTTCCTGCAGGTGAATTTGTGTATTCCTGGCTATACGTGCAGAGAAGTCCGTAGGGAGTGCAATAGCTTCATCAAGGGCATTTGTATGCAGCGACTGTGTATGACCAAGGGCTGCGGCAAGAGCCTCTATACTTGTCCTGGCCACATTATTGAACGGGTCCTGCTCGGTAAGGCTCCATCCCGAAGTCTGACAGTGAGTCCTTAATGCCAGTGATTTTTCATTCTTTGGATCAAATCTTTTTACTATCCTTGCCCATAATAACCTTGCAGCCCTGAGCTTTGCAATTTCCATAAAGTGATTCATGCCTATGCCAAAAAAGAATGATATTCTTGGAGCGAAAGAATCAATATCAAGACCGGCTTTTATCCCTGTCCTCAGGTATTCCAGTCCGTCGGCCAGTGTATATGCAAGTTCAATATCTGCAGTGGCTCCGGCCTCCTGTATATGGTAGCCCGAAACACTTATGGAATTGAAGCGTGGCATATTCTTAGAAGTGTATTCAAAAATATCTGCAATTATCCTCATCGACATGGCCGGTGGATAGATATAGGTGTTTCTTACCATAAATTCTTTAAGGATATCATTTTGGATAGTCCCGCTAAGCTGGTTCAGGTCAACATTCTGTTCAAGAGCGGCAACAATATAAAAAGCCATAATGGGTAAAACTGCTCCGTTCATGGTCATTGAGACCGACATTTTATCCAGGGGGATCTCATTAAACAATATCTTCATGTCCAGCACTGAATCAATGGCAACACCTGCTTTTCCAACATCTCCAACAACCCTTTCATGATCTGAATCATAGCCCCGGTGAGTTGCAAGGTCAAAGGCCACAGATAATCCTTTCTGTCCTGAAGCAAGATTCCTGCGATAAAAAGCATTGGATTCTTTAGCTGTAGAGAATCCGGCATACTGCCTTATTGTCCATGGCCTTGTAACATACATTGTTGAATAGGGTCCCCTCAGGAAAGGTGCCTTACCTGCTATAAAGTTCAAATGATTATATGATGCTGTATCGGCGGCTGAAAAATTGCTTTTCAGTTCAATCTGTTCAGGACTTTGCCATTTCTTTTTTGTGGCCTGCTTATTAGTCTCAGCAGGCATTTTAATAGCTTTCAGCTCATGAATATTTATCTTTTTAAAGTCTGGTTTCATGTTAGGGTTTTCTTATTGTGGAAGCTTAATGCCTGAATCTCTTAAGATATGACTTAAAGAACTGTATAAGTTCGATTTGATATGGATAAAATGTGTGACTCCGGCTTTTACCAGTTCTTTATTTGAGTCAACAGGATTACCTGCTATAACAAATACAGTTTTGCCTGTAAGTTTTTTAATAATGGAAGGCACATATTGTGCATATTCATTGTCAGAACTGCAAAATACAATGATAGCCGGGTTAAGTTCATTACATTTTTTTATGCCTTCCTCTATATCTTTGATGCCTGTCAGGTCTGTTTGCCTTATCCCGCTGCAGCCAATAAAGTTTGAGGAAAATGTTATCCTTGCAGACCTGGTGGACGTATCTCCAAAGGGAAAAAGAACAGCAGTTTTCCCCCCTGAAAGGCTAACGGCATCTCTAAGTTTTTCAATATCGCCAGCTCCTCTGAAGCCATGGAATCTTTTGTTAATATCATATCCGCTTCCATCTCCGGCAGAACTGTCCGGATCAACAGATAAAAGATGGTTTTCAGAGATGTCGGGATAATTATTTGTTCCTAGCAGTATTTCTTTGCGTGAATTAATATTATCCAGTCTTGAACTATGGCTCTTTTCAATTATTTCTTTTATCAGACCATTTTTCAATGCTTCAATAAATCCACCTTTTGCTTCAATATTAAGGAAAACGTTCCATGTTTCATTTGCTATCAGGCTGGTTAATTCTTCAATATAATATGATCCGGCAGCAGGGTCATTTATTTTATTTATATAAGATTCTTCTTTTAGGATGATCTGTGTATTGCGGGCTATCCTTTCTGAAAAAGCACCTGAAGTTTTAGCTACAGAGTTAAAGGGGAATATATTTATTGAATCGGCACCCCCTATAGCTGAAGAAAGTGCTTCGGTGGTATATCTGAGCATATTTACATAAGGATCGAGAATAGTTTTGTTAAAACTTGAAGGAATAGCCTGTATATGAAGCTTTTGTGCCAGCGTTTTATTTATTGAAAAAGCATTTGTGAGTACAAGCCATAGCCATCTTAGTGCTCTTATTTTAGCAATCTCAAAGAAATAATTTGAACCCGTTCCAAGCTTAAACTGCATCTTTGATGCTATATCGTTGGCTTCCAATCCCATTTCAGACAGAACAGAAATATAATCTGAAGCCATTGCAAGGCTAAAGCCAAGCTCTTCGGTAATGTTAGCGCCCATATTAGCAAAAGCAAATCCGGATATGCTGATTGACCTGATGCCTGTTCCCAGGGACTTTTTTACAAGATCACGGGTAATTATTATTTCTTTCTCCGGAAAGTCTTTTAAGCCTGTTATTAAATATTCTTCCAGGGGATCATATTCAATGCCAGCGTTTAAATTAGCGGACGGAATCTTTTCATTTTTCAGCCATCTCATGAAATTTTCCAGTATTTCTGGCGATGAATCCCCGCCTGAGAAGCACAGACGATGTTTCGTGGGGTCAAGGCCATTCAGTAATTTCCCGGGATCAAATCCTTTCCTGCCATCAGTGAAGAAGAACCCCAGCTCATTAACACCCAGCCTTGCCAGTGACTTTGCTTTTTTGTTTGCTTCATTCTCATTTGAGACAAGAATGTCCTGCCTTACATACCAGTCATTTGTTTCCGGATCATGTTGTCGCAGGTATGGGAGCATCTTAGAAAGCGGAACAGCAAAACTAAGATCCTTAGTTGTCTCAGAAGTGTAAAAGGGAGCTACCTCAATGCCTTCGGGAGATTTCCATGTCAGTCTTGAAATATCTTTTCCCTTGAGGTCTTTGATTATCTGTTCTTTCCAGGCTTCTGAAGATCCGCGTACAAAGTCATTTTTCATGTCTTTCATATACAGGGGATTTAGTCCTGTAAAGTTAGTCTATTTTGAAAAATATGCAGTATGATTTATATTAAACAAAAAAGCTCTGAAAACAGCAAATATTCGTGGAAAGACAAATTGTATTATTTACATACATTATTAGTAGGTTTACTTTTTGGTAAATCATATTTTTGATTTTTTTTGCCATTACTGAATATTTTGAAAAATGAAAGGATACTTATTAGCAAATATATTTTTTCTCCTATTACTTATTGTGGTACAGCCGGCATATAGCCAGAAGGCTGTTAGTGCCTGCAGAATAACGGAGGATATTATTATTGACGGATTTCTTGATGAGCCGGCCTGGCAATTAGCCGATTCTGCAGTAGATTTTGTTCAGATGGAACCTGCAAAGGGAGAAATGGCCACAGAAAGGACAGTGGTCAATATTGCTTATGATGATGAGAAGATTTACTTTGGAATACATTGTTTTCAAAAAGACCCTTCAACGATAGTTGCTGGCAATCAAAGTCGCGACCAGCTGTCAAAGACTGATGATCTGATAGCGATAATCCTGGATACTTATAATGATAACAGGAGTGGCATGGTTTTCTTTGTTAACCCCCTGGGTGTTCAGATTGATATGAAAGTGGCTGATGACGGGCGCAGTATTGACCTCAACTGGGATGCTGAGTGGGAATCGGCAGTTGCAATAACAGATAGAGGCTGGTCGGTTGAACTGGCTATTCCTTTTCAGTCACTGACATATAATAAAGAGCTTAACAGCTGGGGGTTTAACATTGGAAGGCTTATCCGTAATAATATTGAGACTTCATACTGGGCAGGACCCGCAAGTGGTGATTTCAGGATCTCGCAAAGTGGTATTCTTACAGGCCTGGAAACTCCCGATAAAAAAAAGATAATTGAATTAACGCCTTATTTCACATTAAAATATGAGGATAGTGATGAAACAGGAAATCATAACAAAATTCTTCCGCAGGCGGGACTTGATGCTCATATAAATATCTCATCAAATGTAGTCTCTCATTTGACTTATAACCCTGACTTTGCTACTGTTGAGGGAGATATGGCAAGAATAAATATGACTCGTTGGGAACTAAGTTTCCCTGAAAAAAGATTATTCTTCCAGGAAGGTAATGAACTGTTTAAGACAAGGATAAAAACATTTTACTCAAGGAGGATAGGGGATATAAATTTTGGGGGGAAGATTAACGGCAAGATAAAAGATTTTAATTTTTATGTAATGGATTCCCAGACAAAGGCAGATGATTCTATGGGTATTCCTTCGGCTAATTATACGGCAGTAAGAGTTAAAAAAGATATACTTAATTCTTCGAGCCTGGGCTTTAGCTATGTAGATAAGAAAACTGATACCAGCTATGTGTCATCAGCCAGTATTGATTATATGTTGAATCTGGGTAAGACATGGAAGATAACAGGACAAATGGTTGCAAGTTTTCCTGAAGTAACAATGCCTGCAAGTGCATATTTTGTTCGTGTGGCAAAAGAAAACAATATATATCATGTGCATTTACGCTATTCATATACGGGAGAGCAGTTTAAGGACAGGGTGAATGAGACAGGTTTTATCAGGGATGATGATATGAAGGAACTGGATAGCGATATCAATTACATGTGGTGGTTTAAAGATAATGGCATTAAGTATATCAGTGTTTCTAGCTGGTGGAATGTTTTCTGGAGCACAGAAAATGTTATGCGCAGCTGGGGTCTAAGTCAGGAGGCACGTATGTACTTGCAGAACCGGTTTAGTCTGGATGTCAGGAACAGCAGGGACTTCAAACTTTATGAGAAAGTGTTTTACAATTATAAGACTGGCATGGTACTGGGATATAATTCTGATGAATGGTCAATGGGCATTATTGCCTACTACAAAGGTCGAAACTTTGATGATGATTTTAGCTGGTTACAGGGAGATATACGGCTTAAGCTTTTTAAGAAGCTATCTATCTATTATTCATTGAATAAGCTTGATTACAGTCCGGATAAAAGCAGGTCCACCCTGCTGAATATTATATCGGTGGATTATAACTTTACAAACAACCTGTGGATAAGGGTTTTTGCCCAGAATAATACCAGGGATGACAGGACATACTTTTATGGTAAGTTCGGCTGGCGTTTTCAGCCACCATTCGGGGCTGTTTACTTCATCTATACGTCCGACACATTTGAAGATCCCCTGCTTGCAGGAAAGAGTTATAATGATATAGCCTTTTTGAAATTCTCTTACAGAGTGGGGTTTTAAAGCTTAGAAATAGCTGACTATCCCGAGTGTGATATTCATAGCTGTAACCGGTATCTCAATGCTTCTCTTATTATTATCAGCCCCCGAACCCTGGTCAAAGCTGTAGTTCAGGTCAACGACAGACTTAGTTGAAAAATAGTCGGCTCCAAGGCGAAGCCCCATCTTAGCATTGTTTTTATATATTATGCCTGCACCGGCCAACCAGCCAAACTTCAAACTCTGGCCTTCGCCATGGCTTTTTAAGCTTGTGTTAGTATATGTAATTAGGAGGTCTCTTTCAGGAGGCATGGTAAAGCTCATGCCTGCCATAGCTCTGACCTGGAAAATAAACCTGGAAACAGGCAGGCATATTGTTGGTCCAAGCATCAGATTTACATAATTCCACTGGCTTATAAGGTAGGTCACTTCGGCATCAGCAGGCAGGGTGAAAAGCGGGTATAATTCCTTAAGATCATTTATAAGGTCGTTTTTAAGTTCCTCGGCCGAAACGCCATTCATACCATAGTTGGCAATGCCCGACAGGCTCAGGTAGGGAGATAATGAATAATTCCCCTCGAAGCTTAATGCAAAGCTTGGCAGAGCATAACCGGCAGTGCCGTCATCTCCATCACTTGCATATTCTGCAAGGGGGACAGATGCACCCATTAACAGGCTTACACTATGATGTTGTGCAAAAGAGAAAGAAGTAATAAAAATGGCAGTTATTATAGCATATATTTTTTTCATCTTTTTTGATTGAGATATATTTTGAGGAATAAAGAATACTAATTAATGACTTCTAAATTAGAAAAAATTAAGGACACATCTGAGATCATAGCTAAACAACGGGACCTAATGTCTTAATAATACCGGAAGCAGGAATTATTTTGCTTACCGGTATTATATGAGTTTATATGATGAATTTAATGGCTTAGCTACTATAAAGATCCTATCATTTTTGAAGGATCTACCCATTCGTCAAATTGCTCTTCAGTTAGCAGTCCGCTTGCCAGGGCTGATTCTTTCAGTGTAAGTCCTTCGTTATGAGCTTTCTTGGCGATCTTAGCTGCATTCTCATATCCGATATGAGTATTTAATGCGGTAACAAGCATAAGTGAATTTTCCAGGTTCTTCTTAATATTGGCCATGTTGGGCTCTATACCAACCACACAGTTATCATTGAAAGAAACACAGGCATCACCCAGTAACCTCGCTGACTCCAGCAGGTTTGCCACCATAACAGGTTTAAATACATTTAGCTGGTAATGTCCCTGCATGCCACCTACTGCAATAGTCATATCATTTCCCATTACCTGGGCACAAACCATTGTTAATGCCTCATTCTGGGTTGGATTTACCTTGCCTGGCATTATTGATGATCCCGGTTCATTGGCAGGCAGGTTTATTTCACCAATACCACAACGTGGACCTGAACCCAAAAGCCTGGTGTCATTTCCTATTTTCATCAGGCTGACAGCAAGTGTTTTGAGGGCCCCTGATGTTTCAACAATAGCATCGTGGGCAGACAGGGATTCAAACTTATTTTCAGCGGTAATAAAAGGATTACCGGTAATTTCAGCAATTTTCTTAGCAACAAGTACATCATATCCTTTCGGAGTATTCAGTCCCGTGCCAACAGCTGTACCTCCCAGGGCAAGTTCTGATAAGTGGGGAAGAGTATTCTTAAGGGCTTTAAGTCCATGATCAAGCTGAGACCTGTAGGCTGAAAATTCCTGTCCTAATGTTAGCGGGGTGGCATCCATAAGGTGAGTCCTTCCGGTCTTAACAATATCTTTATAATCTTTTTCTTTAAGGGCCAGGCTGTCTCTTAGCATGCTTATCCCGGGAACAGTAACCTTCGAGATCATGTCATATGCGGCAATATGCATGGCAGTAGGGAAGGTGTCGTTTGATGACTGTGATTTGTTAACATCATCGTTGGGATGAATAAATTTTTCTCCTTCTCCAAGTTTAGCTCCTCTGATAACATGTGCCCTGTTTGCCACAACCTCGTTCACATTCATGTTTGACTGGGTACCTGAACCGGTTTGCCAGACAACAAGCGGGAAATGGTCGAGGAGCTTTCCCTCGATTATCTCGTCACAGACCCTAATTATCAGCTTTGCCTTCTCTTCGGGCAGAACCCCCAATTCCATGTTTGCCATTGCGGCAGCCTTTTTCAATACCCCAAATGCCTTAATTATTTCTTTAGGCATTGTGCCATCGCCAATCTTAAAATTGTCTTTTGATCTTTGTGTCTGGGCTCCCCAATACTTGTCGGCAGGGACCTTTACTTCGCCCATAGTGTCTTTTTCTATTCTGTAATTCATTTTATTTGGTATTAATATTGAGGAAATAAAATTACAATAATTTATCTATATTTTCAGGTGGTTGGCCCAATACAGCTTTATGTTCTTTAACAACTATTGGCCTTTGAAGTAGTTTGGGGTTTTCAAGGAGGGCCTGAACCCATTCTTTGTGTGATAGTTCTTTCCCTTTAAATGCTTTTTTATAAATATCTTCCTGTTTTCTTATTAGTTCAAAGGGAGCTATTTCCAGCTTTTGTAATAATTTTTCCAGTTCTTCAGCAGTCAGGGGTTCTTTCATGTATTCCCTGATAATAATATTATTGCTTTTTTCCTGCAGGTATTTAAGTCCGGCCCGGCTTTTCCTGCATCTTGGGTTGTGGTATATAGTAAACATATTTTTGAGGTTTATAGTTTCCCTCCGAATTCCATAAGATAGGCTTTAATAAAATCATTCAGGTCGCCATCAAGAATAGCTTGTACATTTGATGTTTCAAAACTGGTCCGCAGATCTTTAACCATTTTATAAGGATGTAAAACATATGATCTTATCTGTGATCCCCATTCAATTTTTTTCTTTTCTCCCTCCAGTTTGGCCTGTTCTTCCAGTTGTTTCCTGAGTTCAAGCTCATATAAATGAGACCGTAGCAGCCTTAATGCATTTTCCCTGTTTTTATGTTGTGAACGGGTTTCCTGGTTTTCCACCACTATGCCTGTTGGAATATGTTTCAGTCTGACAGCTGTTTCAACCTTATTTACATTTTGTCCCCCGGCACCACTCGATCTGAATGTGTCCCAGCTGATATCTGAGGGATTTATTTCAATCTCAATAGTATCATCAACCACAGGGGCTACAAAAACCGAAGCAAAGGTAGTTTGCCTTTTTCCCTGGGCATTGAAAGGGGATATGCGGACCAGGCGGTGTACACCATTTTCACTTTTCAGATAACCATAAGCAGAATCTCCTGTGAATTCAAGGGTGACCGATTTTACTCCTGCCTCATCTCCTGCCTGGAAGTCGAGTTCTTTTACTTTGTAATTATTTCTTTCTCCCCATCTGAGGTACATTCTCATAAGCATCCCTGCCCAGTCAAGACTTTCTGTTCCACCGGCTCCCGAATTAATTTTCACTATAGCTCCCAGGGAGTCTTCTTCCTTGCGCAGCATATTTTTTAACTCAAGCTCCTCTATAGCTTTATGGCTTATCCTGTATTGTTCATCCAGTTCTTTTTCAGAAGCTTCTCCCTCCTGGAAAAAATCCTGCATAACCAAAAGATCTTCAATACCAGTATCCGCTTTGTTAAAAGCAAGTAACCATGATTTAATACGGGAGATATCTTTAAGGAATATTTCTGCCTGTTTAGGGTCATCCCAGAAGTCTGAAGCCTGGGTTTTTACTTCCTTTTCTTTTACCAGTTTGTCTTTGTTTTCGATGTCAAAGATGCCTCCTCAGCGCATCCCGGCGCTTTACAAGATCTTTTATTTGTTCTAAAGTTGTCATTTTCGGGTTTTATCTATCCATGCAAAGATATGGAAAATAGGAACAGCGGGAAACAGGAATGATGAAAGAAAAAAAACTGAGATTCCGCTTAGACAGAAAAAAGTATTTATGCTTGTCCTATTATATCATTTTACAAGAATTATGTCCAGGGCTTTATTTATTAGTTCGTATTCAAAACCTTTGCTATATGCATAACGGCTAAGCCTGGCCCTTATATCGAAAATATTTTTTCCTTTTATATTTTTTCTTTTAGCAGATAAGACTTGGGTCAGTGTGTCGATGTATTCCTGTTCATCAATAAGGTCTAAGGCTTCCTGTATATTTTCTTCCTTTATGTTTTTCTTTTGCAATTGAAATTTAATCTTGATCTTTCCCCATTTGTTTATAAGAAATTTATGCCGGGCAAAACTCTTTGCATACCTTGTTTCATCAATATATCTTTCCCGGATCAGGTGCATAATGATCTTCTCACTATCCCCGGGATCTGCTTTCCATTCTGAAAGTTTTTTACTGATATCCGAGATGCATTTTTCCTGCCTCGAGCAGATATTCATTGCTTTGTTAAGGATCACAGTATATTGCTCCGGAGTTTTCGCCATGAATCAATTATTTGTAGCTTTTATGGCTTTTACCATCCTGTATCTGCCCGGGATATCCTTTTTTATTTCAATATCCACGAACTTATTTTCAGACAGCAATCTTTCAGTTTCTGCAGGGAAATTCTCATTTATTTCCAGAAACAGTTTGCCTCCGGGGCTCAGCAGTTTATAGGCTTCTGTGGTGATCTTCCTGTGATAAAGCAGGGGGTCTGAATCGGGAACAAACAGTGCTGATGCAGGTTCCCAGTCATATACATTTGGCTTCATTTGTTTTTTTTCCGATTCCCGGACATAGGGAGGGTTACTAAGTATAATATGAAATGAGCCTTTTGGGGATATTTCCTGACTTCCCAGGATGTCGTGTTTTTGAAACTCAACAGTAACGTTATTAAGTTTTGAGTTTTTCCTTGCAATTTCCAATGCGGTTTCTGAATTATCTGTTGCAAGGGTATATGCATTTTTAAAGTGCTTTGCAAGGGCTATTGCAAGGCAGCCACTACCTGTTCCAATATCAAGTATCCTGGGATTTTCCATATTACAGCTCTTAACTATCCAGTCAACAAGCTCTTCGCTTTCAGGCCGGGGGATCAAAACCCCGGGTTTGCATACTATTCTGCAATTATAAAACTCTGTATAACCGGTAATATATTGGATTGGTTTAAAAGCTTGTAGTTCTTTACTGTGGTTTTTCAGGACCTTTCTGGCATTTTGTGATATTTCCATTTCCTGGTTCAGGCTGAGCTGAAAGGCTGACATTTTTAGTACATGTGACAATAAAACGGACACCAGGCTATTTGCTTCATCTCCAGGATATAATAGGGAAAGATCGGTGAAAAGCTCCTTTTTTAGTTCCTTGAGTGTCATTTTTAAATTATCTTCAGGCAGGTAAACATTAAGACAGTTATAAACGTACATAATGTTTGATTTTATTACAAATTATGCCGGATATTCACAAGCTGATCCTGCACATGAGCTTATTAGTTCCGGTTCCTGCCAGGAATATTATTTTTGTATTATCTTTTTCAGATATAAAAGTATTGAGGAAGACAAACAGATCTTTTAGTTAAAATATGACTGCAGAACAAAGACAGCTACATGAACATTATATGAGGAGATGCCTGGATCTTGCTTCAAGAGCTATTGGTAACACCGGGTCTAATCCTATGGTTGGTTGTGTGATCGTTGAAAGTGGAAAGATCATTGGTGAGGGATTTCACCGGGCGTTTAGGGAAGCACATGCAGAGGTTAATGCCATTGAGTCGGTAAAAAACAGGAAATTGTTAAAGAGCAGCACTCTTTATGTTAACCTTGAACCATGTTCTCATTACGGCAAGACTCCTCCTTGTGCAGACCTGATAATAAAGAGTGGCATTCCTCATGTTGTAATTGGGATGAAGGATCCTAATTCCCTGGTTGGAGGGAAGGGCATTGAAAGAATGAAAAAAGCGGCCTGTATAGTTGAATCCGGATTACTGGAGGAAGAATGCATGTTTCTGAATCGCAGGTTTATCAGTTATCATGAAAAGAGGCGTCCTTATATTATACTGAAATGGGCCCGGTCGGCAGATGGTTTTATTGATATTGACAGAACAGGGAAAGAAAAAAGGGGGCCAAACTGGATATCCGGACCCCGTGAGAGGATGCTGGTTCATAAATGGAGATCGCAGGAACAGGCTATACTTGTGGGGACGAATACCGCCGCTATTGATGATCCAACACTTAATGTCAGGTACTGGCCGGGAAGATCACCAATAAGGATGGTCATAGACAGGGATTTAAGATTAAATAAGGATCTGAAGATTTTTGACGGGAGTGTACCTACGGTAGTTTTTAATAATACTGAAACCCGGGAAGAGGCTAATACAAGATACTTTAAGCTTAAAGACAGGGGAAATCCCTGGCCTTCAGTATTGGATTATATGTATGAGCAGGAGCTCATTTCTTTGTTTGTTGAAGGAGGCGCTGCAATAATAAATTCATTACTGGAATATGGATTGTGGGATGAAGCCCGTATATTTACCTCCAGGCATGCATTAGGATCAGGGATTAAAGCACCCGGACCAATAAAACTGAAGACGGTTGACTTTAATACAGCAACTACTGATCTAAGTATTATTTATAACAGATATTGAACCTTTTACTCCTGTTTGTCGTATAAAAAAAACAAGGCTTTTCCAGCTGCTTAAATAAGAACTAATATTTGAGGTTTTTATTTAAAATAAGTAAATTTGTAATAATGAACAGGCAATACATAAATAGAGAAATAATGAAGAAATGTAGAATTCTGGGCATCCTGATACTGAGCTTTATGTTAACTCCTGTATTTTCTAATGGTCAAAGTGCCAAGAAGATTTATAAGATAGGTGAGGAGTTTGTCGATAATCAGGCATATGCTGACGCTATTGTGCAGTTCACAAAAGCAGTAGAGATGGATCCTGATTTTGTAAAAGCTTATCTTGCCAGGGCTGATGCATATGAACGAACAGGAAAAGATAAACTTGCTGCAGAAGATTATCAAAGGGCAATGATTTTCGAACCCAAGGATGCTAACATAGCTTATCAGGCAGGAAGGTTATTTAGTAAAACAGGGGATTATGAAGAAGCTTTAGTCATTTTAAACAGGGCAACATCAATATCCAGGAAGAACATACCGGTATACAGGGAAAAGGTTAAAGTCTTAATTGCTCTGGAGCGATATGACAATGCTTACCGGGTTGCAGATACAGCATTAAAGCTTGATAAATGCAGTAAGAATTATTTTTACAGGGCACTGGCTTCAGAAAAAATGAAGAATTATGCTCTGGCTGAAGCAGATTATTCCAGTTCTGTTAAAAGCAATCCTAATTTCCTGGATGCATACCTTGGAAGAGCAAGAGTTGAAGTGCCCCAAAACAAGCTTGGACTGGCAATGAATGATTGTTCAAAAGTGCTGGCAAGGGATGATAAGAACCTGGAGGCATACCTTATAAGAAGTAATATATACGTTGAGAGGCTGGATTATCCCCAGGCTATAAATGATGTATCGAGGATAATCCTTATTGACCAGGCAAATGCTGAGATGTATAAGCTTAGAGGCAAGTATTACCAGGATTTTAATCAGCATCCTAATGCAATAAATGATTTTAGTAAAGCAATTAACCTTGATCCGGCTAATCCGGAAATTTATTTTTTCAGGGCTAAGTCGTATGAAGAAATACTTGATTATAAGAATGCCAGGAAAGATTATGAATCAATAGGATTGTTATCTAAATATGATGGTGAGGCTATGAGACTGAAGGATGAAGCAGAAGCCAGGCTTTTTGAGATAAACAGAGAATCAGATAAACCGGAAATTTCAATTATTGAACCGGAAATACTTATGAATAAGACAATAAACCTTCCCTTAAGCAAGGATGAGGTTCTTATTAAAGGAAAGGTAATTGATGATAGTGAAATATCGAAACTTAATGTAAACGGTGAATCTGTTCATTATGAAAAAAAGGATGAATATTATGAGTTTCTGGCAAGTATTAATGTTAAGGGAACAGATAAACTTAAGATCACTGCAACAGATATTTATGATAATGAAGGCTTAAAAGAATTTGAGATAAAACGTACCGAGGTTAATGGTCCGGTAATAGCTATTGTTGCCCCCTATGCTTCTGATAATGGTGAGGTTTATCTTAGCGATGAAGATGATAATGTTTATGTGGAAGGGAAAATTACAGATGAAAGCCTGATAAAGAATATTATGATAGAAGGAATGCTGGCAAGTTTCAGGCCGGACATGGAAAATCCGGGTTTCTCAGCTACAATAAATATTATGAATAAAAACCAGTTCACAGTTGTTGCAGAAGATATTTTCGGTAACCGGTCTTCAAGCACATTTCATTTGAACAGGGAGGGCGCTGTAAATCAGGATAACCCGATGGGAAAGACATGGGTTGTATTTATTCAGAACTCTAAATATGAAACATTTGCCAGGCTGGAAGGTCCTGTAAAGGATGTAAGCCTTATGAAATCGGCTCTTGCAAATTATCAGGTAAACAACATTATTACCAAGCAGGATATGACCAAGGAGGAGCTCGATAAATTCTTTTCAATAGAACTGAGAGATCTCGTAAGGAGCAACCAGGTAAACAGTATTATGATATGGTATGCCGGCCATGGCAAGTTTATTAATGAAGTAGGATACTGGATACCTGTTGATGCGAAGAGGGATGATGAATTTACGTATTTCAATATAAGCACATTGAAAGCTTCACTTCAAACATATTCAAAATATGTAACCCATACGCTGGTCGTTACAGATGCTTGTGAATCGGGACCAACATTTTACCAGGCAATGAGATCGGTGCCTGAAGAAAGAAGTTGTGATGACTGGAGGGCAACAAGGTTTAAGTCGTCTCAGGTTTTTTCATCTGCCGGATATGAACTGGCAAGTGATGATTCACAGTTTACAAGGACTTTTGCCAATGCCCTTGCAAATAACCCAAATGCCTGTATTCCTATAGAGAACATTGTTTCCAAGGTTACCATGGCTGTTGCAAGAAATAATCAGCAAAGGCCACAGTTTGGCAAGATAGCAGGTATGGAGGATGAGAATGGAACATTCTTTTTTATTGCTAAATAATGTCTCCCTGGCCAGTTTTTCTTTAAATACCGGGAGAATATAAAATATGATCTAAAATTTTTCAGGGATGATGAAATCAATCTTTCGTAGCAGGAAAGAAAAAATTATTCGTCAGTTGTGGCGAATAATTTTTTTATTCAGCTTTACTATAGTAGCCCTGGGTGGCTATAGTCAGAATTATTATTTCGATAGCTATGGAGTTGAGGAGGGACTCAATTCCTCAAAGGTCTATAACTTGTATCAGGATAGTAATGATTACCTGTGGTTAGGCACTGAAGGAGGCCTGTCCAGGTTTGACGGTAATAGTTTTAAAAATTATTCTCCGGAAGACGGACTTGCACCTGAAGGGGTTTTTAGCATTTATGAAGAACCCGGGGGAAGATTGTGGTTTGGTCACCTGAATGGGGGCATAACAGTCTTTGACGGGGAGGAGTTTTACGAAATGACATTCGATAGCCTGGAGATAATTGGTGATATTACATCCATCAAAGGGGCCGGGAAGGATTCTGTATGGATATCTACTTCGGGCTCGGGAGTTTACCTTCTTACAGGCACAGCTTCTTATAAAGATGGTATAAGCCTGAAGCAGTATAAAGGGAATAGTGGTCTTAGCGACCAGGTATTTTCCTCTGCACTTACCCATGGAGGCGATTATTATTGTCTTGCTGATGTGGGGATAAGGAAATATAACAGGGAAAAGGATGTATTTGAGAATTTTACCCTTCCGGGACTGAGCCAGTATTTTATGAAAACCTGCATGTATGAGGACCGCAATGGGAATTTGTATTTCGGCACCTACCATGGAGGCTTATATGTATATATGATAGAAAGTGATACTATGCTTATTTATGATAAGCTGGATGTAGTGCAGAATAACTGGATAAGCTCTATTACCGAAGACAGGAACGGAAATATCTGGGTTGGAACCTTTGGTGGGGGGATTACTATGCTCAGGAAAGACGGATTTGTGAATTTTAATGTTACTAATGGCCTGAAGGATAATGAAATAAAATTTATTATAGAAGACAGGGAGGGAAATATTCTTATTGCTACTCAAACACAGGGATTAAGCATCTATAAGGGAAGCCAGTTTATGACACTTGACAGTGACAACGGACTACTTTATGAAGATGTATGGGCAATTCAGCAAATTGATGACTCAAAATATTGGTTCGGTACTAATGATGGGATATCGGTATATGACAGCAAGAAAGCTGAAGCAGAGAGATTTATTCATTATAACCAGAAAAACAGCAAGATACCGGGTAAGATCAGGGTGATCAAGAAAGGCAAGGATAACAATTTATGGATAGGAACTGCCGGGGGTGGCCTTTTCCAGTATGATATTAAGAATGAAAAATTTATTTACGATACTTACCTGAACAGGGGCTTGTACAGAGACAGGATAGTTAAGGCCCTGGCGGTGGATAATAACAATAATATATGGATCGGAACAAATGCATATCTAGCTTTTTGGGATCCGCTTAAAAAGGAAGGAGCTTCATTTAGCCAAACCAGCGGACTGGCAGGTAACGGAATTACTGCACTTTACATAGATAAATCCGGGAACCTGTGGATAGGTTCAGACAGAAAGAAAGGGCTTACTTATTATGATATTAGAAAAGATGAGTTTAAAATTATTGAACTCAAGGTAAAAGTTGCACCTACAAGCATTACCGGGGATAATATGGGAAATATCTGGTTTGGATCAACAAGTGGTGTATATGCCTGGGATGGAGACAGCATAATTTGTCATCTTACTGAAAAAACCGGTCTGCTTACAAACATCATCAAATTCGTGGTGGCGGATGATAATAATGATGTGTATATAGGCAGCAACAAAGGACTCAACCGTTATAGCCAGAAGGAGAATAAAATATATACCTATGGAAGGAAGAATGGTTTTACAGGCATTGAGTCGAGAGATAATGCCGTATATAAAGATGATGATGGTAGTATATGGTTTGGGACTGCCAACGGGATTATAAAGCTTGATCCCTCTAAACTGAGGTCCGGGAAGATTGAACCTCTTACCCATATTGCTTCAATGAGGGTAAATTATGAAAAAAGGGCCATGATTCCTGGCTTAAAACTCAGCCATAAGGAAAAATCAATAATATTTGATTATTACAGTGTTTGCCTTATTAACCCTGAAGCGGTTGAATATCAGGTAATGCTTAAAGGAGCAGATGAAGATTGGCAACCTGTAACAGAGCAGACTGAAGCCATATATTCTGCACTGGCCCCGGGAAAGTACGAGTTTATGGTAAAGGCAAGAAACAGCTTTGGCAGCTGGAACAAGGAGGCTGTTAGTTATGAGTTTAGCATTTTGCCTCCCTTTTACCTCAGATGGTGGTTTATACTTGCTGTTACTATACTTGTTGTGGCCCTGGTCTTTATGTATATTGGAATTCGTGAGCGTAATCTGAGAAAAGAAAACAGGATACTTGAAGAAAAAGTTGCGAAACGTACCGAAGAGCTTGTACAGAAAAACATTCTTATTGAGCAAAAAAACAAGGATATTACCGATAGTATTCGTTATGCCAGCCGCATACAATCGGCAATAATGCCTCCCGATGATTCACTTGATAATTCTTTTATATTGTTCAAGCCAAAAGATATTGTAAGCGGAGATTTCTACTGGTTGGCACGTACCGGCACAAAGCAGTTTGTTGCAGCGGTTGACTGTACGGGACACGGAGTGCCGGGAGCTTTTATGTCTATCATAGGGCACGATTCTCTTAATAAGATTGTTAAAGAATACGGATATAGCGACCCTGCTGAGATATTAAATTACCTGAATGATGAGCTTGTTAAAACTTTGCAGAAGCAGGCAGAGGACGGAGAGGTTAAAGATGGTATGGATCTGGCACTTCTTGTTTATGACACTGAGAAAATGGAGCTGGATTATGCAGGTGCTTATAATCCACTATACCTGATAAGAAATAAAGAGCTTCTGGTCACCAGGGCCGACAGGTTTGCAATTGGCCGGACAAGTTCTGAGTCGGGAAAAAAATTCACAAGTCATAAAATAAAACTGCAAAAAGGGGATACAACATATATATTTTCGGATGGCTATGCCGACCAGTTTGGAGGAGCAGAAGGAAAAAAATTCATGATCAGGAAACTTAAACAATTGCTGGTTGACATCCAGGATTTGAGCATGAAAAAGCAAAAACAAAAGCTTGAAGAAACTTTCGAAGACTGGAGGGGGAATAATGAGCAGATAGATGATGTAATAATTATCGGTACCCGGTACCAATAATATTGCAGATATCAATATCCTACGGCATTTCCTCCACGACGCTTATCGGCTGAGCCATAATACATACCATTTTCGGGATCGATATAGATCATCTGTACACCCCCGAAGAACAAGTCTATCCCATCATATACCCTGAGGCTGTGTCCCATTTCCTCCAGCTTCTTTCTTACTTCAGGTTTTATTCCCGATTCTAAATAAAGGAAATCTTCACTATCCCTTAGAAAAAAACGGGGAGCAAGATTAGCTTCTTCAACATTCATGTTATAATCTATTATGTTTATTACTACTTCAATAAGGGTACTTATAATTCTTGCAGCACCGGGAGAGCCGGCTATCAGGAATGGATTTCCGTCTTTTATTATGATAGTAGGCATAATTGAGCTTCTCGATTGCTTCCCATCTTTAAATAAGTTTATACTTTTTTTATTGTAATATGAAAAATTGGTCATTGCACAGTTAAACAATACCCCCTCAACAGTCTGACCCGATCCGAAAAATAAACCTAAGGTTTGGGTAAGGGCTACAGAATTACCATCTTTATCAATTATAGAAATATGTGTAGTGTGCCCGTCATACATTGACTCATCATCATCTGTCATGTGTTTGTCGCTTTCTTTAAGGAATGGGAATGGATTTCCTTCTACTACATCACGGTATCTTGGAGGATCCAGTTTATCCATATTTATATGTTCAAAACGTTCCCTGGCATATTCTTTGGAAAGCAAAGCTGAAATTGGGATATTGGCTATCCTGGGGTCTCCCAGGTAGGCCGTCCTGTCGGCGTAAACAAAAAGTATTGCTTCAGCCATCAAATGTAATATCTTTGCCGATTCGCTATAATGGGGAGCATTTTGGAGATCATAATTTTCAATTATATTTAATGCTTCTATCAGGCTTAAACCCGACTGGGGAGCATTAGCTGAAAGGATGTCGTAATTCCTGTATGTTCCGTGAAGCGGTTTTGTAAATTGAGCTTCATATGAGGAAAAATCATTTAAAGAAAGTACACCACCACGATCGGCAACACCCTTAACCATCGAAGCTGCAAGTGGTCCTTCATAGAAAGCTTCAGGCCCCTGACTGGCGATTATTGATAATGTTCTTGCCAGTTCTTTTTGTACAATCAGGTCACCTTCCATAAGAGGAAATCCATCTTCAAGGAATATTTTCATTGTGGCCGTATCAGTGCTTATAGCATCTATCCTGTCAAGGATGAGCCTGGCAAGTGTGGGGTCAACAGCAAATCCTTCAGATGCTAACCTGACTGCCGGTTCAAGAACCTTTGCAAAAGGCAGGCTGCCAAACTTTTCATGAGCCATGGCTAATCCGGCTACGGTACCCGGAACGCAAATTGATTTTGCAGTAAAAGCGTCTTTTTTACCTGAATAACCTGCCTGAGATGCATTTTCAGATGCCCTGGCATAGTAATTTATATAATAAGATTCATGTCTTTCTTTAAGGTAAACAAGCATTCCGCCGCCACCTCCAAGGCCGGAGCCATCCGGTTCAACTACCCCAATGGCAAAAGCAGCTGCAACTGCTGCATCTATGGCATTCCCTCCGCTTTTTAGCATTTCTAAAGCAGCTTCAGTAGCAAGAGGATGAGCAGTCGCAACCATTCCATTTTTCCCAAAAGGAATTTCCTGGGAAACGGCATCAGTAATAAATCCTGCCAGTACTATAAGCAGAAGAAGCAAAGCTGTTTTTAATTTTTTCATAACAATGAAATTAGATAAAATAATCTTAAGCAAAACGGGTATGAATAATTATCTGTAAAAATATATATCAGTTTTTTCAAAAGATATGCCAAATATTGTATGCATATGAACATGAACAAGATGGAGCTAATGGTCCTGGAATAATGAGACAAAAAGACCCATTAAAGGGGATTACATTACTCAATAGCTTATTAGCAATTAGAAGTCTATAGTCTTAAATTTATTTTTTAAAATAAATAATTAGCTTTATAAATACAGTATATTACTGGCTGTTAAGCATACATATTAGTATTCATTAGTTTGTCAGCTCCAAACAATGGTACGTTTTTTGGTTATCATGCTACTTTATTTATTGAATTTATGTGTCAAAAAATTTCATTAGTAATTCTTCTGATTATACTCGGTAGTTCCCGGCTTATTTTATCTCAGGAGTTTATCGCCGGGGAAATGGATAGTGATGATAGTTATGTAGAATATCTTCAGGGTGATTTGCCCTTAATTATTTCAGTTCCTCACGGCGGATATATGAAACCTGATGATATTCCCGAGCGGGTGGGAAGGTTTGCAAAGAACCAGGATATATACACTATAGAGATAGCCTATAGAATGATAAGAAAGATACATGAATTATCAGGCAAATATCCTTATGTTGTTATTAACCATTTACACAGAACCCGTTTGGATGCCAATAGAAATATAGAGGAAGCGGCCAACGGTAATAAGAAGGCCGAAAAAGTATGGTATGAATATCATAACAGGATAAAAAGTATAAGAGAGGAAATAATTAATGAGTATGGAAAGGGTCTTTTTATTGACCTTCATGGACATAGGCATAAAATTGAGCGTATTGAGCTGGGTTATGCCTTAAGCGGGGAGGAATTACGTTTGGATGAAGATTTGCTGAATAGTGGTCTGGCCGGTGAGTTCAGCAGTATAAAAAATCTGCTGGCTGATAATATCCGGGCTTTATCCTTTACCGAAGTTATCAGGGGGGACTATAGTCTTGGCTCCCTGCTTATGGAAAAGGGTCAGGTCACTGTGCCAAGTAAGGAAATACCTTTTCCCAGGTCTTCGGAGCCATTTTTTAGAGGGGGTTACAATATTTCAACATATGGATCTTCAGGAGGGGGTACAATTGACGGAATACAAATAGAAATAGACCTTCATACCCGCAGTGATAAAGAATTGCAGAAGAAAGTTGCTGATGATATTGCACGTAGCTTACTGGAATTTCTTTCAATTCATTATTTCCCTGATATTATGAATATCTCTGTCAAAGAAATTTCAATCCCGGATACTTCTTATTAAATGGTAACTTTGAATGAAGGAAGATATATGCCCGGCATATGGGCTAAATTAACACAGAGACACTAATTAATTGCACGATTACAATAAGTTAACACATAGGTTATCAGCATATTGATTAGAATGGTATGTATTTTGGAATTTAATAGTAAATCTTTTAGAGAGCTATTAATTATTATTGAATGAAAACCTGAATAAGATATATATGAGTTTTGAGCTGATCATTCTGTTGTTAATGCTTGCAAGCTTTGCATTAAGTGTGTTTGTTTTGAAGATGCCTGCAGGCGTTTCTCTTATTATTGCCGCATTGGTCGGAGCCCTTGTTGATGGTCATGGGATACCTGTGTCACATCTGGTGGAAGGAGGTTTTGGCTTTATGGAAGCTATATTGATAATTGCCACTGCTATGATATTTATGAAAATAATGGAGGCAAGTGGTGTCCTTACCCAGATTAGCCTTGGTATTATAAAAGCTTTTCATAAAAAGCCGACCATTTTAATAATTGTAATAATATTGTTTATTATGTTCCCGGGAATGTTAACCGGCCTGTCTTCAACATGCGTTCTTACTACAGGTGTCCTGGTTGCCCCGATTCTTTTAGCAATTGGTGTTCCAAGGCTGGCTGCAGGATCGCTTATTGCCATGGCTGCTGTTTTCGGAGAAGTTGCTCCCCCAATAAGTATTCCTGTAATGATAATTGGAGGCGGGGTAGACATGCCTTATATAGGGTTTACGGTCCCTTTATTACTTGTTTCTTTGCCAGCTGCATTATTTACTGCCATATATTTCAGAATAAAATTTGTGAAGAAGATAGATATAGAAGAAGTATTAAAAAAACTCAGCTCACTGGATAAAAAGAAAAGAGGATTTGTAGTATATATACCTTTGATTTTTGTTATTTTTTATATGATTGGAGAAATAGTTTTTCATGATTATGTTTTACATCTGGGAGTTCCTCTGATATTTACCATAGGAGCGATCCTGGGTATTATTTTTTCTCCTAAGACTCCCCTGATAAAAGTTTCAAGGGAAGCTTTGAGAATGGCCTTACCCGTAATTGTAATTCTTGTTGGGGTTGGCATGTTTCTTCAGATATTAACTCTTACAGGAGTGAGGGGATACCTTGCTGTTTCAGCACTTCAGCTACCGGATGCGGTTAAATATATGGCTGCATCATTAATGCCATTTATGGGCTCTGCATATGCGTCGGCATCAGTTATCGGCGTTCCGCTTGTTTATGTGTTTATTGGGAAAAGTGCCATAGTTGTTACCGCATCCCTGGTTATGATGGCATCTCTGGGAGACCTAATGCCACCTCCTTCCCTTCTATGTGCATATGCTGCCCAGACAGTACAGGAAGAAAACCATTTTAAAATTTTGAAACAAAGTCTTATCCCTATAGCTTTTTCAATGATAACAGCACTAATTGTTTTAATTTTTGCAGAGGAAATATCAAGCTTTATTTTCTAATTAATTTTTTCTATGCTTTATATTATATATACAATAATCTTGCTTTATGTCACAGTTATACTTGGCATAGAGTTTTATAATGAAAAGAAATGGAAGATGCAGATTGCTATAGCTTTTGTTCTTCTGATATTTGTTCTTAGAATATTGCAAATCAAATAGATGGAACATGATTAAGAAACATCATATTTCAGCCTTTATAATTGTAGTTTTTACAGTCTTAATAGCAATTATTGCTTCTGCGGAGTTTCGCAAACAAAAAATTCCTGAAGCTTTATACCCGAGCAAAGGTTTAAGCAGCAAAGGAATGTTAAGCGATTATTTTGCCGGAATAAAGGATACGAATGGAGATACGGAAGTATATTTTTTCGACAGCGGAAAACCTGGAGCAACTGTTTTCCTTGCAGGAGGGACTCATCCAAATGAGCCGGCAGGCTATATGGCCAGTGTTGTTATTCTGGAGAACCTTATTCCTGAAAAGGGCAGGGTGATAATCATTCCACGACTAAACAATTCAGGATTTACATGTACAGATCCCATGGAAGCATATCCACACGGATTTACTATAGAAACAGGAACTACAAGCCGCAGGTTCAGGTTTGGATCCAGGGGAGCAAATCCTCTTGACCAGTGGCCTGATCCACTTGTATATGTTCATAAACCTTCAGGTCAGCAATATTCCGGACTGGAATCCAGGAATCTTAACCGGTCATATCCGGGTGATCCGGATGGTACTTTTACAGAAAAAGTGGCATTTGCGATTATTCAGTTACTTAAAGAAGAGAATGTTGATATAGCATATGATCTTCACGAGGCCGCACCTGAGATTCCTATAATAAATGCTATTGTATATCATGAAAAAGCAGAAGATATTACAATGTATTCTATTCTTGAACTTGAAATGGAAGGGCTTCAGTATGCTCCGGAATTATCTCCCAAAAATTTTCATGGTTTAAGTCACCGCGAATGGGGAGATTATACACAGGCATATGCTTTTTTGATGGAAACAAGCAGCCCCGTTCAGGGCAGGCTTAGAGGAAAAACAAATGAAGAGCTGGTTCTTAAGGGACTTAGCAAAAATTATAAAACAGCAAAAGAAACAGAGGCATTAAGAATAGTTTACCGCGATGAAGGGGAACCTCTTGAACACAGGGTAGGAAGACATATGTCGGGATTTTTGGCAATAATCGATTCATATAATGAGCTTAATCCTGAAAAACAGGTGAAGGTATCAGGATTGCCTGACCATAGTGATCTTGTTGAGAACGGGATAGGGAAATATTTAAATAATAAATAGTTTTAAAATTATGAAGAAGCAAACATTTAAGTTTATAGGATTAATTGCGTTTAGCGTAATAATGTTTTCATTTACATTTGATTCAGTGCAGTTTGAACAGCCGGTTTTAATCACTTCAGCTGGTCAGAGTGCTGATGTTAAATTAGTAAAACTGCTTGCATCCAGGCAAAAGCTGGATGCTGAGACCATACTTATGGCCAGGCCTGCAGATCTGGGAAATATAAAAACATTAATCATTGTTCCGGGTTTTAGTTCAAAAGGACTTGGAGCTGCAGGTATCAGTCAGAAAGATGAGATGAAACGTGTTGAGGCCCTGGTGAAGGCTGCAAATGAAAGTGGCATACCAATAGTAATGATGCATATAGGCGGTAAGGCCCGCCGGGGAGGGCAGTCGGATGGTTTTTGCAGATTAATTGCTGAGAACAGCAAGACTATGATCGTTGTTGAGCAGGGAAATGAAGATGAGTTTTTTACAAAAATATCGGAAGATAAAGAAATTCCTATGGTGTCTGTAGAAAAAATAAGTCAGGCTGCCGAACCATTAGGCAAATTATTCAAATAAATTCCCGTCCAGAAACATGATTTATGCATATATTCTTATCTGCATTTTATTTGCATGGCTGATTATTGAAGCAATCAGGACAGAACAGAGTATAAGAAAGATAGACCTAAAAATTCATGTTAATGGTACCAGGGGTAAATCGAGTATTACAAAATATATCTTAGCGGCACTCCAGGGTTCCGGTATCAGGTCACTGGGAAAAGTTACGGGCGAGCTTCCTACACTGATTTATTTTGATGGTAATCATCTTCCTATAAAAAGATTCTTTCCGGCCAGGGTCAACGAACAGTTCAGGATAATAAGAAAGGCCAGCAGGCTGGAGGCCAAGGCTCTTGTTCTTGAGTGTATGTCGATAGATCCGGCCCTGCAAAAGCTTGAAAGCAGGTTTTTCAAGCCGGATATATATATTGTTTCCAATATAAGAGATGATCACAGGGAAAAGATAGCTGCCGGCCGGGAGGAGAGAGCTGAATCTTATTGCCAGGCAATACCTGAGAATTGCAAGTTGGTAACTGCTGATATTGAGAATATTGATTATATAAAAAGGGAGGCAGAGAAAAAAAACTGCAGACTGATAATTCCGCAAGAACTAGATGAAGAGATATTGAAGACACTTCCTTTTGGAGTATTTGCCGATAA
This sequence comes from Bacteroidales bacterium, assembly GCA_029932855.1. Taxonomy (GTDB): domain Bacteria; phylum Bacteroidota; class Bacteroidia; order Bacteroidales; family VadinHA17; genus JAYEGO01. The sequence goes on from JAOZPG010000004.1 coordinate 57,872, forward strand.
TATTCAAATTGCACTAGAAGTGGCTGAACTGGCGGGTATAGGCAGGGATAAAGCCCTGAATTCTATTTTAACAAGTCTTGATAAGGCTGAAAAATATTTAAAACAATCGAAAGCAGCTAAGAAAACTTATAATTTCCTCAATGCCTTTTCAGTAAATGATACTGATTCAGCCAATGAATACCTTGATTACTGGCTTGACCGTTCAGGACTTAGCGGGAATTATGCTTTTATTTTCAATACCAGGGCAGACAGGCCGACCAGGACCCAATTATTTACTGAATGGATCAAAGAGCGACAGGAGCAATGTAAGCTGGTAGTTATTACGGGTGATCATAAAGAATGGGCTTACAGACAACTAAAATGTCTCAGGCCGGATACTGAACTTATGAAGATAAGGTCAATCAATATAAATACTTTACCGGCTCTGATAGAAGGCCTTGATTTAGCACTTGATCTTATAATCGGAATAGGAAATATTGGAGGAGATGGATACCGGATATTGAAAGAATTTAAAAGTGCATCATGATAATTGAATTATTCCTGATAGGTTTAATAGTTGGATTCCTGTTTTATGAATTTGTGGGGATATCTCCCGGAGGTGTGGTTGCTCCGGCTTATTTTGCCTTATTTATTTTTCAGCCTGAAAAGATTCTTGTTACCCTGGTGCTCTCGCTGATTATTTTTTATATAATGAAATTTCTTTCTTCCCGCTTAATATTATTTGGAAGGAGAAAACTGCTTATTGCTCTGGTTCTTGGTTTTCTCTTAAAGCTTGCCATAGATTTTCTAATACAACCACTGCCGGTAATAAAGATAGATCTGCAATCTATTGGCTATATTATTCCCGGACTTATTGCCCATGAAATGTCACGCCAAAAAGTTTTTCCTACGATATTTTCTATTGCCATAGTAACGCTTATTACCTACTTAATTGCCTTGATGTTGTGATGGGGAAATCCTTAAATACAAGATTGTTTGTGGTCTTTTGCATTTTCCTTGCGGGCTTTATGCTTACTAATCACAAATTTATAAGAAACCGGTCTTTTTATTATAGCAGGTCTATGCATAAGGCTGTTGAGTTGTCACAAGCATGGTTTGATATTATTGCACGGGAAAAGGGAAAAAGAGGAATAATTTCGGATGTAAATTCGAAAGTATTGAATAATCATATGATTGGAGATGATTATACTTATATTACTACTACCCTTGGGTCTCTAAGTTCCAAGGAGATATCTACGAATCCTGATTTTGCTGCCTTAATAGTGCGCCTCCTTAAAGAGGCTGGTATTGAACCCGGGGATAAAGTGGGACTGATCATGTCAGGTTCTTTCCCGGCTCTTGCTGTTTCTTCCCTGGCAGCATTACAAGTTATGGGATTAGAGACTGTTCTTATGAGTTCATTAGGGGCATCGACTTATGGGGCTAATCAGGAAATGGCTACATGGATTGACATTGAGAGTTGGCTTTCACAGTACGGTGGATTAAAATACAGATCGGTTGTAGTTACGCTGGGAGCTGAAAATGATGCCGGTGAGGGATTGTCAGATGAAGGGCTAAGCATAATGAGAAATGCTATTTCCCGGAATCAATATAATCTGTATATTCCTGGTTCACTTGAGGAATCAATCCGGCATAAGTTTGATATTTTTTCTTCTGCAGGCATTGACATTCTTATTAATATCGGAGGTAACCAGTCTGCCCTGGGAGGATGCACTCATGCTTCCGGTCTTCCAAACGGGCTGTACAAAGATCTAGTGCTGTGTAATGATCCGGACCGTGGCCTGATACAGGAAATGATTGCAAAAGATGTGCCTGTAATAAACTTATTGAATATAAAGGACCTGGCTTCAAACTATGGAATTGACCTCTTACCCGGTGTTACTTATTCTGGTTCAACAAAATTGTTTATTGAGCAGGAAGTAAATAAAAATGCTGTTTTAATAACTTTACTGGTTGGGATCTTAAGTATAATAATCCTTTTTCCTTTAAAGAATTTTTTTAGAGAGACTGTAAATAATGCAAATAAATTTTAAGATGTTAAAAAAGATATTTATAACTTTTTCTGTTCTGACACTGTTTGCATTGTCAGAAGCGGATAGTCAGACATATACCGGGGACATTGAAGTATATATAAATACATTTATAGACAATATGCCGGGCCGGGACGGGAATGATTATACGATCCCTGGAGAAAATGAACTTACTATCTGGGCTGACATGTTAAGTGATCTGCTGGATGATGAGCTAACAAATGCAAGGCAGAAAGCCTCGCAAATTAATTATCAGATCGTTGAATTTGCAGATAACAGTGTAACGCCTAATGCCTCATACTATGTAATTGAAGAAAAAGCAGACAGGCAGCATTACTGGGGCACATATATAATTAACCGCTTTCCTTTACGTAGTCAGTTAGTTATACAGGCCCCTCATCCGCTTTATGATTTTAATACCGGAAAGCAGGGGATATTCTGTTTTAAGAGACTGGGGGCCCAGGCCTTTTTTATAAGTGGGACACATAGATGTAACAGCGACAATGCATCTCCATGCTCGGGAACAACAAGCGCATGTAGTGCCAGCCCGGCTTCCTACAGGCTTTCTGATAATCCTCATAATCTGCAATCTGTTTTTCAGAAAACAACTGAGATAATATATGATAAGATGAGTAATACTTATTTTGTTCAGCTTCATGGTTTTGCAAAGGGAGCAGGTGATCCATATCTTATTATGAGCAATGGAACCAGGGATACACCTGATCCTGACTATATCCCGGTTTTGAAGAATGAGCTTTACAGAATTGACAACACTCTTACATTTAAGATTGCGCATATAGATATCTCCTGGTCAAGACTTTTGGCGTTTACAAATGTGCAGGGCCGTTATATCAATAACTCCATTTTTCCCTGCAGCCAGAATGCAACACAAAGCAGTGGGAGGTTTATACATTTAGAACAGGAAAGGGAAAGACTCAGAGCAAATATTTTTGGTTGGCTTAAAATGTATGAGGCCCTGGGCAATACTTTTCCTGAAAGCTCATCTTATTCGGAAGGATTGTCAGTGAATCAGGGGGATGACATTATTATTTATACAAGGCCTTCCCTGGGATTAATAAATATCAAAGCATCTGCTCCTTTTACATATTCAGTTTATAATCTTTCAGGAAAATGTATTTATCATGCCTCTTCAACGGAAGAGCTTGCCAGTATAGGAACAGAAAGCCTGATTCCGGGACTTTATCTCGTGAAGGTAAGGACCAATAAATCAGTCGGTACACAAAAAGTCATAATAGAGTAAGCTATATCGCTCCCTGGTATGCAGCATAACCAGGATTTTGTTCATCCCTGATATTTGGATTTGCATCCATTTCCGGTTGAGGAATAGGATACACAACCTTGTGGAAATTCTCATCATTACGACCATTAACCGGATCGATGCTAAGCGGAACGGGATGAGAGCTGTCTCGTGTAAATGATCTGCCTTTTCTAAGATAGTCGTAAAGTTCATGACCTTCAAGAGCCAGTTCTCTTCGCCTTTCATTAAATATTTCAGTTTTAAGAGCAGGTCCCGTAAGGCTTGTAAGTGTTGAGTCTGTACGTGCCTGGAAAACTTTATTCAGGTATGTGAGTGCTTCTGTATCATGACCATCAAGCTCAGAGTATGCTTCTGCTGCAATAAGCAGTATCTCAGGCAGACGAATATAAGCTACATCGTGGACCAAAGGGGATTCAACACCCGGATATTTATGATAAGCCCTTGCAGAATATTCGGGATCACCAGGCTGGCTCGATGGAGAACTGGTTTTATCTTCCTTAAACAATTCATTTCTGATATCTTCATCGGCAAACAGGTTAATAAATGCATTTGAAGCTCCATAGTCACCATAGCCAACAGAATTCACATCTATACGTCCCTCGGAATTTACAGACCTGACAGAATAATAAGCAATACAACTTGTACCAAGGTTATCATTCAGATCGTAATAGAGTTCAAAGACTGCTTCACTGTTAAACCTTTCTATCAGGCTTCTGATATATTCAGGTTTTTCTATCATGTTTCCACCAAGAGATTCTGCCATCAGGGCTGCATCAGCAGCTAACTGCCAGTCTTCATTATACAAATATACCTTTGCCAGTATACCCCAGAGGGCTTGTTCTGTAAGATACTGTTTGTTGACTTTGCTTTTATCAATAAGCTCTATTGAACTATTGAGTAACTCAATAACATAGTCATAACAGTTATCAAGGCTTTCTCTTCCCGGAGGATTTTCAATGGCATTGGAATTATCAAGATTGCTTTTCAGCAGGGGAACACCCATGCTGTACAGATCATCATCCCTGGCCATCCATGGAGGGTAGCAAAAAGCCTTTAGCAGTTCAAGATAAGAGATTGCCTTAATGGCCTTTGCCTGGGCAAGCATATGATCTTTAATATTATTATCTCCTTCCAGATCGGGAATAACCGAAATAACAGAGTTGCAGTTTGCAATGGTTTTGTATGAATAATTCCATAAATAACCAGCATAACCAGCTCTTGAAGATATTTCTCCATATTTATATTCAAGGTCAAAACGCCTATTGGGATTCTCAACAAAATGAAAGAAATCGGCTGCTTTCAATGATCCTCTAAGGGGAACGGTTCTACCTAGGAAAGATCCTTCGGAAAGAAGGTCATACAAAGCCGTTATAGTCATCTGTGCATATTCCACATCCGAGAATAATTGTTCGGCAGTAAGAGCATTGTCGGGATACCTGTCAAGAAAATCTTCACAGCCTGAAGATACTAACAGGAGCAGGCTAATTAATGCAGCAAGTATTTTTGTATTTAAAGTCTTCATTTTTTCTTAATAAATATTAAAAACTAAGGTTTACTCCAAAACTGAATGTTTGAGGAGGCGGGAAATCATAAACATACCTGTAACCATTAACCCTTATCTCGGGATCAAAATTTGGCATTTCTGTAAGTACGAACAGATTCTCTGCCTGGAAATATATCTTACAGGCAGATATTTTCAGCTTGCTTACCATGTTTGAGGGGATTCTGTAGCTAAGCTTTATATTTTTCATCTTAAAGTAGTCTCCATCATATGCATAGCGGGTGGAAAAGCCACTTGAGTTAGCAGTGCTTCCATTCCACCTTATGGGATTAGCTGCTGAAGTGTTATGAGGTGTCCAGCTATCCAGCTGGGAAGTTTCTGCGTTAAGATTTGCCTGTTGTCCGTCTGTCTGAGTGTATCTGCTGGCACAATAATCGAGGGTGTAGAAATCCAGACCAAAAGAGAAAAGCATATCCAGGTCAAAGTTCCTGTATTTAAGAAGTGAAGAAATACCCCCGTAATATTTAGGTTCACGGGTTCCTATGATTTGTCTGGTTGCTTCTCCATAACTATAAGTAATTTGCTTCTCCCCGGTTGTCTCATCAATATGAAACCAGGTGGGACTACCGGTTTCGGGATCAACCCCGGCATATTCAGGAAGGTATAAAGAGCCTTCAGCATAGCCGACTCTGTCGATATTGGTCGTGCCCACATTATCATTAGGAAGTTCAGTTATGATATTTGTAAGAGTTGACAGGTTTAGAACCAGGTTCCATGATAATTGATTCATGCGAATGATATTGGCATCAAGGTTATACTCGAAGCCATAATTCTTCATAGCTCCCATATTTACAGTGGCCTGAGTAAATCCTGTTGTCCGGGAGATTTCACGGTCAAACAGGAGGTCTTTTGCCTGACGGTTATAGTATTCTGCACTAAAAAATATCCTCCCGTCAAGAACTTTTATTTCCACGCCAAGGTTTATGTTATTGCTTTGTTCCCAGCTAAGTCCCATGTTGGCAACATTTGTAACCCTGGCACCAGACATATTAAAATAATCATTTCCAAGGGTATAGTTTCCAAGGTATTCAAACAGACCACCAGGGAGTGTTCCGTTAATACCATAACTGGCACGTATCTTTGCATCATCCAGCCAGGCAAAATCCATAAATCTTTCTTCAGAGAGTCTCCATGAACCGGAAACCGAATAAAAATGTCCCCATCGGCTTTCGGGGCCAAACCTTGAAGAAGCATCGGCCCTGTAGCTTAGCTGAGCATAATATTTATTCTTATAATTATAATTCAGCCTTGATAAAGCTGAAAGCAGGGCATCATCATATGATCTGCCTGTAGCTTCTGTTGGAATAGTGCCGGCGCTGAGAATAGGAGTAAGATTTGTTGCATAATTTGTTGATACTGCACCAAGCAAATTTGTATGAGTCCATTCTGCTTCCCATCCTGCAAGGGCAGAAAAGTTATGCTTCTCATTTATACTTTTGTCAAAATTCATTATAGTTGATGAAGTGAGCCTTCGTCTTTGAGTCTCCAGATCCTGCCTTCTGCCACTATATCCGGCAGCAGTTCCGATATCTTTGTTTTCCCATCGTATTTCGTGATTTGGACGGTTATCATAACCAAATGTGGATTTAAGAAAGAGGTCGTCACTAAAATTTAATTGCAGCCATGCTGTTCCCATGGTCCTGTAGCTGTATGAATTATATATATTCATATCCATTATTGCTATAGGGTTATATCCATTAAGCATATTTCCCGGAAGCTGTGTGTTTGGCTCTCCATCAATATATACAGGTACAACAGAAGGGATATTTGCTGCTGCCCTAAGGGGATTGGCATACAGATTTCCCTGCAGGGGGCCATTCTGATTATAATATGACATTGCCATATTAATGCCAAGCCATATTGTTTTATTTGTTTTCGAGATTAAATTCAAACGGCCGGAGAAACGAGTAAGATCAGAACCTATAATTGTACCTGTTTGCTTGAAATATTCTCCGGATGTGAAAAAAGTAAGACCGTTCTGACCACCGGATGCAGACAGATTTACTTTTTGTGTGCCACCGGGTTGTGAAACCACATCATACCAATTGGTATTGGGGTATTTATCATAACCGTCTCCCCAGAAGTCGTACTCAGTGCCATTTATAGCATAGGCGGAATTAAAACTCGCCCTTGCCATATCAAGGTAATAGTTATAAGTATTCTCATTATCATAACTGTTCTTAATGTATTCAATGGGACTTAGTCCCGTAAAAATGGCATCCATGGCCATTACCCTGTGTAGTTCACCGGTAACCCATAGTTCTGCAAACTCATCCTTATTTGCCATGGGTTTAGTATATAGTCCGTTTGCAATACCTACCTGTACATCGAGATTAAACTTTGTTTGGCCTTCCTTACCCTGTTTGGTGGTTATTAATATTACTCCGTTTGCTGCCCGTGATCCGTAAAGTGCAGAAGCAGCAGCATCTTTTAGAACGGTAATGCTTTCAATATCACTGGGATTAATGCTTGCCATGGCGTTGCCATCTGTTGCGCTGAACTGGACCAGGTCGCTCATATTTACTGCTATCCCATCAATAACATATAAGGGAGAGAGAGAAGCGTTAACCGAACCTGTTCCCCTTATTCTTACAACTTCCCCGTCGCCGGGCTGACCGGATGTGGCGATGGCAACACCAGTAGTATTGGCAGCAAGAGCGGCAGTAAATGAAGAAACAGGCCTGCTTTCCAGTTTATCAGCTTTTACAACACTGGCCGAGCCGGTAAAAGATTCTCTCTTGGTTGTTCCGTATGCTACTACCATTACCTCGGACAGCTTTTTTGAATCTTCCATCAGGATAACAGATATATCCTGTTCGCCATTAATCTTAAGTTCTTTGGTTTTCATTCCCACATATGAGAAAACCAGTATGTCACCTATGGAAACTTCAATTGAGAAATGACCGTCAACATCTGTTGTAACTCCTGTTGTAGGATTACTCTTATTTACTATTGATACTCCAATAAGAACCTGTCCGTCTTTATCACTAACAGTTCCCGAAACAATAAGTTGCTGTTTGTTTTTTTCAGACAGAGATGCTAATTCTCCGGTTGAATAGGAATAACCCGGAACAGTAAGAAAATAAAAGAGAGATAATATTATCAGCCTCAAATTTAACTTAATAGTACTCTTCATTTCATATTTTGTTTAATAAGATTTATCAAGGACTTTTTATTGCTTAATCTGCTATTCAATAACTGTGCTAAGAATTGATAGTTGTTTATCCACATTCAGGTATTCAGGTATTCTAAGTTTGCTAGTCCCCTGATGATAAACTTATTATAAAAATATGAAACAAAAAAAACTAATCTGACTTAATCATAAAACTTATTCTGGCGATATTATCTGACCGGTATTTTGTGACAATAAAGCACAATCAACGTGCTGTTTGATCGCACTTTTTCCACTTGCCAAAGGCTTATTATATATTTTCTTATTTAGAGTATATCCAAATAACTTATTTGATAATTTATATCATGCCGGGAAATAATAGCCTGAATATACTGTATAATCATTCATTGAACCCCACAATAGCATATGTTAATTCGAAAGTATATGTATTTAGCAACTGACACGGCTTATTGGATTTGGTTTTGGTATGATTATGGCTTAACAGGAAGAGAAAAAGCAGAAAGTTTAAACTTTAAGCTGCTTTCAGTTAGTATTAAAAATATTCTTAACTTGTATTGAGTTTATTCAAAATCCAATAATATTTAATTAAATATGCTATTATGAAAGATTTTTACAAAATGAAGTTTTTTGCAGTCTTATTGCTATTGGGAACTATTAGTCTGGCTAATGCCCAGACCATTATTTATGTTTCTGACGGTGGCACCGGAGATGGCTCGACATGGGCACTGGCTACCGGCAACATACAGGATGCAATTGAGTCTGCTTCAGCGGGAACAGAAATATGGGTTCAGGCAGGTACCTATTATGTGCCGGGAGACACAATGTTTGTTCTTAAAGAGGGTGTTAGTTTGTACGGAGGTTTTACAGGGACAGAGGATAATACTCTTCAAAGAACGGATTTTAGAATGGGAGGAGGAAATGAAACTATTTTAAGTGCTGATATTGATAAAAATGCCGTTAACGATGCCTCAAATGCAACCAGGGTAATGTATGGTGTGGATATTACATCGGCAACAAGCCTTGATGGCTTCACTATCAGGGATGGATTTGCAGATGGTTCAGGAGATGACGGAGGGGGTTTACGTATTAACGGGGGAGATATGAATATTTCTAACTGTACATTTGCTTATAATTATTGTGATGACAATGGAGCAGGATTATATTTGTATAATTCGGCCACTCCCGATGTAAACAATTGTTTTTTTACTGCTAATTACGCAGATGACAAGGGAGGTGGTGCATATACTGCCACTGCCTGTAATGCACATTTTATAAACTGCGTTTTTGAAAATAATTCTGCTGATACTGATGCAGGTGCATTCAGGACATACAAGTCATCTCCTGTATTGACTAATTGTACTTTTGTCAGGAATGCCCTTGCCGGCGGAGATGGTTCAGCATTTGATGCCAATAATTCTTTATCCTCACCAACATTAATAAACTGTGTGTTTTGGGGAAATGTTGAAGCAGGTGTGCCGGATGAAGATCTTAGTCTTACCACAAGTGCTACGGTAACACTTATAAATTGTGCTTTTCAGGGGACTTTTTCCGCCGCCGGTGCAACTGCAAGCGGAACGATAGACATAAGCGCTACAGATCCCCTGTTTGTGAATACAGCGGGTACTGCAGGATATGCTGGTTATGATGCAGCGGCAGACTGGAATATACAGGCTGCTTCAGTACTTGTTAATGCAGGTATCGCAGATGGTGCTCCTGCCCTTGATGTTAATTCAGGATTAAGGGATGCTAGTCCTGACGTTGGAGCTTATGAATACGGAGCTTCAAGCTGGGACTACATAATTGATGTTGTTGTGCTTAGCGGAGAAGGATATGTTACTCCTGAAACCGGATATGTGGCTGCGGGTAATAACGTGGATTTTATTATTACTCCGGGTGCCGGTTATGAAATCAGTGCTGCTACTTATAATAGTACAGACGTATTCGGGTCGCTGGTTGATAATGCTAATAATACTTTTACATATACGGCTCAGGCTGTAGCTGCTAACGGATTACTTGAAATTACATTTTTTCAAGCTGCCCCTGAATATACCGTAACGGCATCAGCAGGAACAAACGGTACCATAGATCCTTCAGGAGATACTCTTGTTACAGAATTTGATGAGACTGTATTTACAATTACTCCTGATGTAGGTTATAAGCTGGCAACATTTACAGTGAATTCAACGGATGCCAGCGGAGATCTTGTGGCAATAGCAGGAGGAGCCTATACTTATACATTGTCCTCTGTTAATGCCAATACCATTATTGAAGCTACTTTTTCAGAAATAGTAGCAAGCATAAGGTATATTAAAACCGGGGGAACCGGTGATGGTTCTTCGTGGGCAAATGCCGGGGGAAGTATACAGGATGCTTTGCTGGCCAGCTCTTTTGGAGATGAAGTTTGGGTGGCAGCAGGTACATACCTGACACCAGGCGAAGTTATTGATTCTTCATATACTCTTGTTGACGGTGTTAGCCTCTATGGTGGCTTTGCAGGAACTGAATCATCAAAAGACGACAGAAACAGCTTCAGGATGGGCCAGTCAAATGAAACAAAACTAAGTGCTGACCTTGATGGTAACGGGTTTCTTACCGGAGGCAATGGGCACAGGGTAGTATATGGGGAATTTATTTCATCAGCCACAACGATTGATGGATTTACAATAAGCGGAGGTTTTTCTGATGCAAGTGGAAGCAACGGGGCAGGTATGAAATTAAAGGCTTCTTCACCTAACATAATTAACTGTACCTTTTTCGATAATTACTGTGATGATGGCTCAGCCCTTTATCTTTACAGGAGTGGAGATGATGTTTCAAGTCCTGTAGTTGAGAATTGTTATTTCTTAAAGGGTTTTGCAAATGATGACGGAGGGGCTGTTTATAATGCATCGGGAACTCTTGCAAAATTTATTAATTGTGTATTTGCAAATAACATGGCAAATGATGAAGGAGGTGCTATAAGGAATTTTGAGTGTTCACCTGAATTTTATAATTGCACTTTTGTTTATAATGCCCTTCCTGAATCCGATCCTAATGGAGGAGGAACATACGGACCTGCTATCAGGAATTACCAGGGATCTTCATCGCCATATATGAATACCGAACCTAAAATAGTTAATAGTGTTTTCTGGAGAAACCAGGACGGTTCTGGTGAACATAGTTATGATATTAGCAATACAGGCAATATGGCCACCGCCGGGGCTAATGCTACTGTTATTAATTGTGCATTTATGGATTCTCTGAGTAGTTCATGTATTATGGTTGATACTCTTGATATAGGACCTGCTGACGGATCAATTTTAAATCCAGGATTTATTGATATAAGCGGAACCCCGGGATACCAGGGTTATAATGCAGCTTCAGACTGGAACCTGACGGAGACTTCGGTTCTAATCGCTAAAGGAACAAATACAGAAGAAGGTGTTCCCACTACCGATATCAATGGCTTTGACAGGGGTCCGGAAGTTGATATTGGAGCATATGAATATGGTAGTGCTTCCGGAATAAAACAGTATAAAGCGCTTTCCGGTTTTGAAGCCTTGTTGTATCCAAATCCGTCTTCCGGAAGATTTGTTATTGAAGTAGTGGATATAAGCATCACTGAGGTCCAAATAATTGATATTACCGGACGCCTTATTGAAAGGCTTGAAAATCTGGATAAGCAGGAATTTATAAATATCGATATTAGCGAGAGTGCAAAAGGTTTGTACTTTGTTAAAATGCTGAATAAAAAAGCAGAGACATGTGTCAGGAAGCTTACTATAAAGTAGATTGAGAGTTTAGTAATTAGTAATAAGCTGTGGGCATTATGCTCACAGCTTATTATTATTTTTACCTGTTTCTTTATATTAGTTTCTGAGTGTATAATAAATATAAGTTTAGCTTCATGTTTAATTTATAACTATGATGATAAGAATGAAAAAGATATTATTCTGGACAGTGACATTTCTGTTTATTTCTCTTAGTCAAAGCAATGCTGTTAAGCCACAGGATCCGGTTGTCGATAAGGAGAAGATAAGGATTGTAATAACAGATTCAGGTCTTGGAGGTTTATCTGTAATGGATGATATTGCAAAGAAAATGGAGGGATCGGGCTATTATAAAACAGCTGAGCTGATATTTGTAAATGCATTATTTAATGCAGAAAGGGGTTATAATGCATTGTCCTCACGAGAGGAAAAAATATTACAACTCAACCTGGTTTTATCAGGTATTGAGACTAAGTTTCATCCGGATATTATATTAATAGCATGTAATACCCTTTCGGTTATCTTTAAAGAAACAGAATTTATAAAAAAAAGCGATACTCCGGTTGTTGGAATAGTTGAATCCGGGGTTGATTTGATAGCCGGAAGGTTGAGTAAGGATGATAATTCAGCAGTGATTATAACGGGAACAATAACCACTATTAGTGAGAATAATCATAAGGAAAGTTTGCTGAGAAAAGGTTTTCAGTCAGATAGGATAATTACCCAGGCATGTCCTGAATTACAGTCTTACATTGAAAAAGATCCTTATGGTGAGGACACAGGAATGTTAATTTCTGTTTATATTGAAGAAGCATTGGCCCGGTTACCGGAATATGCTGATAATATTTATCTGAGCCTCAATTGCAGTCATTTTGGCTATTCAGAGAAACTTTGGCAGCAGGCATTTTATGATGCCGGAGCAGATCTTAGGGAAATATTGAATCCAAACTATACTATATCAAATGGATTATTCCCTGACAGGAACAGGAACAGGTTTGGTAAAACAGAAATAAGCCAGGTAGTCTATTCAAAAGTAGTAATTAAGAATAAAGGATCGATGTATGTTTTTTTTATTGATAAATCGCCCGAACTGGCAAAAGCCCTGAATAATTATATACTTGAAGAAGATCTTTTTTAATTTTAACAAGTTATAATTAGATACATACCGCTTATTATGTTATTATGATCTTTTACTGGAGGTATAAGAAAATATTTCAGATTGGCTTAACAGCCATAATATTTGTTATATCAATTTTTGCTGCCAGTTTTTATTTCTTTGGTAAATGGGAAAACAGCTTAATTGAGGAAAATAAAAATATATGTGCAGTTTATGCAAATAAGATAGCACTTGAAATTGAAGACAGTGACAGTCTCAAAAAATGTTTAACAGACCTCAGGTCAGGCAGTGATATACTAAAAGGATTTTCCGATAAGGTAGAGGAATCAGTATCAGGTTTAATGAAGACCTATATGGCTGAGGTTGAAGGACTGGAGGGCGGCTTATATTTAGAAGACATTAATGATTTTGTTGGTTATGCTTTTCCAACTTCAGATCCTCCCGTTCCGGTTTATGGTCCTCCGCCCAGGTCCTATAATATAATCAGGGACCAGGCCATTAAAACGATTAGCAGCAAACAGCCAATTGTAAATATTCATGCTTTTGACCCTGCCGTATTCCCTTTGGCTACCTGTCCCATTAGTTTTGGGGATATTATTATAGGATCGGTTTGGGTCAGGGTACACATTGAACGTAAACTGCCGGTGGCAAAGCTGAGAAGAGTAGTAAACTTGCTGACAATCATTTCTCTTGTAGGTTTTGTTACTATGGCATTATTTACACTATTTCTCAGCAATGGTATCAAAACGATACGTAAAGAATTAATTGATGTTAAGAAAAATCCCGGTTACAGACTTAATTTGAGAGGGGGATGGTTTGGCTTTATTCCTGCCAGCATTAATGAGATGCTGGATCTTATTGAGAAGGAATATGATCATCAGAGAAAGCTGGAGAAAGAACTTGAACAAAAGGAAAAACTGGCATCTCTGGGAAAAATGATTGCTGGTGTAGCTCACGAGGTTAAAACTCCGCTTTCTATCGTAAAGATGCGTGTACAGATGTGGGAGAAGGTTATTATGGAGAACAGGGAGATATGTGAAAAGATTGACCAGGAATCATTCAATCTTGTAATTAATGAGATCAACAGGTTGTCAAAACTACTAAACCGCCTGGTGATTTTTTCCAGGCCAATAGATGAAAAGCTTAAACCAGTCAAACTTAACATGGTGCTGGAGGAAGTAATAAGTCTTATAAACTTTGAGAGTAAGAAAAAGGGGATAAGGATAAAAAGTGATATAAAAAATGATCTGCCACAAATTATGGCTGATGCAAATTCACTGAAACAGGTTTTTATTAATGTACTTACAAATTCAATTGAGTCGATTGAGAAGAACGGAGAGATATGGATTACGACGAAATATTCTATAAAGGAAGAGTTTGTGATAATTGATATTTCTGATACCGGCAAAGGTATCCCTGACGATATCCGGGATTATATATTTGATCCTTTCTTTACATCAAAGGAATCGGGAACAGGTCTTGGGCTATCAATCTCTCATGAGATTGTTGTGGCTCACCATGGGAGCATTTCATTTTCTAAAAACAATGGGGGAGGGACTAAATGCATTATTCTTTTACCTGTTAATAAAGAAAGAGAGTAAATAATGGATAAAAAGGAGAAAATAATTTTGGTTGTTGATGATGAATCCTCAATAAGACGCAATATTAGTGACCTGCTTACTCCACTGGGGTATAAAATATTGCTGGCTAAAGATGGAACTTCTGCAATTAAAATCTTTTCAGAAAGATTACCCGGCCTGGTAATCCTGGATATAAATATGCCGGATATTAATGGACTGATTGTTTTGGAGCAGATAAAGGCTATTAATAAGGATGTGCAGGTTATAGTCTTTACAGCTTTTGGAACCAGTGAAAGGGCTATAAAGGCTATGAAAGGTGGTGCCTATGATTATATTGAGAAGCCTTTTGAACTGGACGAGTTCCTCTTGATAGTGGAAAGGGCTTTCCAGTATAACAGCCTTCTGGCGGAAGTAAAAAAGCTACGAACATTGGTAGATAACTCGGATTCCTTTACACAAGGGACTTCAATTATTGGAAAAAGTCAGAAGATGCAGGAGATATTTAAATTAATTGGAAGGGTGGCGAATGATGATGCAACAATATTGATACAGGGAGAAAGCGGAACGGGAAAAGAATTAATAGCAGATGCCATACAGCGTCATTCAGGCCTTCATGATAAACCATATGTAAAAATAAATTGTGGGGCCTTGTCGGAGTCATTACTGGAAAGTGAGATATTTGGGCATGAAAAGGGAGCTTTTACCGGGGCTTTCACACAACGTAAAGGGCTTTTTGAGATTGCTGAAGGAGGAACGGTTTTCCTTGACGAAATAAACAGTATGCCGCATTCGCTGCAGGTGAAACTTTTAAGGGTTTTACAGAAACAACCATTCTTCAGGGTTGGAGGGGATAAAGCTGTAGATGTTAATGTGAGGATACTGGCTTCTTCAAATAAGGATATAAAAGCTGAGGTGGAAAAAGGTAATTTCAGGGAGGATCTTTATTACAGACTGAACGTGATTAGCATAAATGTCCCTCCACTCAGGGAGAGAGATGGAGACATGATACTCCTGGTGCATCATTTTATACAGAAATATAGCAAGGATAAAAAAGTTGTTATTTCTCCCCAAAGTATTAAAAAATTAAAAAATTATAATTGGCCGGGCAATATCAGGGAACTGGAGAATGTTATTCATAGTGCAATAGTTACGGCAACAAGTGATATTATAGATATTGAAAAATTGCCCGAACATACTGTGAAAGATATGAATAGGATAGATTATATAAAGATGATTGATGAAGGGATGTCTCTTAATGAGCTTATAGAATCTGTTGAGAAAAAGATTATTAATGATTCGCTTCTAAAATTTGATAATAATCAATCAAAAACGGCTGATTATCTTAAAATAAACCGCAGATTTCTTTATTCAAGATTGAAGAAGTGGTCGTAAACATGATATACATTATTAAAACTAAATTATGGAAAAAAGAAGAATTCCTATACTATTGTTTTTAATTGCTGCATTGAGCCTTTTAATGGGATGTGAAAGAATAACCAAACCTGTTGAGGAAGAGGAGGAGCCACCGGTAAACAAGTTATTGGAAGTTATAGAAGAAGACAATATATGGGGAGGAAGGGTAATTACTGAGGTCGACAGGGTAATGAGTCTCTTGCGTTCAACAAAATATACACTTACAAATTATGTAGTGAACGTAGATGGCGGCTATCTTGCTGTTGATTGCTCGAAATACGTGGAAGCAATACTTAAGGAAGTATCCCTGGCTCATTATAGTGAGATTCCTAAAAGCAGTTCCAGTGGCCTGACTTCCCTGGCCAAGGATTATTATAATCATTTTAGCAGTCTTCCCCTACAGGAGAATGGTACAGGCAGCTGGATCAGGATAGAAAAAATAGAAGATGCAAGACCCGGGGATATAATTTCATATATTCATGATGTAGAGGGTGCAACAACCGGCCATGTGATGATCATTTGTTCTTATCCTGTAATTTCAAATTACAGCCCTGCGGATTATTGTTTGTTAATTAATGATGCTGCCAATAGCGGGCATTTTGAAGATACCCGTAATAATGAAGGTATTTATACTGAAGATTATTCATATATGGCCTATCTGCATTTTGATAATGGTGAAATAAAATATTCGGGAGTAGGCATAGGTAATATGTGGTTTCATTTTGGGGATAACAGTTATTATAGATGGAGTTCGGCAGATGGCAATCAGGTGAACAAAAGAATTGCAATAGGAAGGATGGTAGATATTCCTGCAAATTAGAACTTTTGTGAATCGTAAATGTTTTGGGGAGTCTGTTAAAATAATTTAAAGCCAATTACGAGGGCATCGTCAGTCTGTTCGGTATTGCTTTTCCATTTTTCAAAGTTCTCATTCAGAATATCATATTGCCCGGCCATAGGCTTTTGGTGTATGCTTAGTAAGAGCTCCCGGAAATTTTTGCTCATAAACTTTTTGCCCCTGGGCCCTCCCATCTGATCCTGAAAACCATCTGAGAAGATATAGAAAACATCATCTTTTTTAACTTCGATCACCCTATTGGTAAAGGAAGATTGCTCCCTGATGGCTTGTGCAGAAACAGGGAACCTGTCGGCTTTAATTATTTCCACTTCATTGTTGCGAATATGGTAAAGCGGATTATAAGCTCCGGCATACTCCAGCATATTATTTTCCATATCGAAAGTACAGACAGCAATATCCATCCCGTCTTTTATTTCATCCTTCTGAATTTTTCTGAAAAAGTAGGAAAGGTTATCCCTTAGCTTTGAAAGTATTTCTGAAGGTTTGGTTATACCCTCATGAATAACTGTCCTTTGCAGAAATTCTATCCCCAGAAGGGATATGAATGAACCTGGAACCCCATGGCCGGTACAGTCGGCAGCTATAATAACCAGTTTGTTTCCTTCCTTATGAAACCAGTAGAAATCACCCGATACTATATCTTTGGGTTTATAAAACACAAAAGAGTCCTTACAATATTTTTTTAGCTCATCTTTGTCAGGAAGAGCTGATTTCTGTATGCGTAATGAATATCTGATACTGTCGGTAAGTTCTTTCTGTTTTTGTTTTATTTCTTCGTAAAGCTTAGTAAGTTCTTCCCTGTTGGCTTTTATTGTCGCCACCATAGAATTGAAATTGCCGGTAAGAGAGCGGAACTCATCTTTGGTAACAAGATCAAGTTTAATATCAAGATTATCTTTTTCAACTTCCCTTGTGCCTGAGATTAATATATTTATAGGTTTCAGGAAGTGAGAAGACATCAACAGAGCATAAAGGATTATCAATAAAGCAACAATAATAAGTAAGGCCAGCATTTTCCTGTTGTAAATGCCTAAGGGTTTAAAGGCTTCCTTAACATCCAATTTTGTTACCAGTACCCAGTCAAGGCCTTCCAGTTTCAGGGGGGCATATGAACTAAGTACTTTCTTTCCTCTGTAGTCTTCTGTTATTTTTGTTTCATCATAACCTTTTTGTGCCATGGAGATTGCTTCGGTTTTTACCGGCAGGGTCATGAAAGTGGTTGATAGTGAAGTTATTTTTCTGTAAGTCTCTTTATCATAACTGTCTTTATTATTTTCAAGGAATTTCTCCGGGTTTTCAAGGTAAAATCTCGATAAGCTTCTCATAAGGTAATCATCCCCAACCACATAACTTTCACCTGTTTTGCCGAAGCTTTCCCAGTTATGATTATGAGTCATAAACTCATCCAGACTTTTATTGCTAAGGCTTAAAATGAGTGTTGCAATTGTTTCATCCCCTTTAAAAACCGGTGCTGCCAGGAATAGTCTTGGCTGCATAAATGAAGGAAGAAAATATTCAAAATCCGAAATGATAGATTTACCCTTATCAAGTTTTTTTGCAGACATGAATATTCTGCTAAGTACACTATTACTGTATTGAGGATCTTTAAGGTTTGCGGCTATATCAATTCCTTCTTGAAAGAAGATACCACATGTCCGGTATTATTATCTACGTAATAGAAATTATCTATCTTAAATTTTTTAATTGCCTCAAGGGTGGAATTATAGAACTGCTTCTTTAGTTTGTTGTACGTACTGTCCTGAAATTTCTCAACCCTCAGCAGGTAACCAGGTTGAAAGCTTTACGTTTTTTTATCGTCAGGAAACCATTTTCCCGGTTCTTTCCCGGGTCGGAGTATTTCGGGGATTTTATAATATACTGAATCGGTATAATAATCCTTCAGTTTTTGAAGGTCTTCATTGCTTACATTCCTTGCAACATAATTATCGTATGTGTCAAGGAATCTTTCAATCAGTGTTACCTGTACAAAAGCCTGACTAAAATATTCCTGTTCTCCCTTTAATGAATTAAGGTAGTTTTCTACATAATCGATTTCAATGTTGCGTGTGATTCGTATTTCATCGAAGATCTCTTTTTTAAGAGTTTTCTTCATGAAAAAATAATTGAGAATAAGTACAAGCAGGACAGGGATTATACTTATGAGTAAAAAATTAAGAATTAATTTTCCCCGTATAGTTTTCATTTTTTCTGAGTTGGTGGTAATACTCAAAATTAAAGATATTTTTTATAATTATTGTAATAACAGGCTTCCTCCCTAAAAACCGCAGTCTTTTAAATCAGAGAATCCGGCAAAATGAATATATGTTTGATATGAATATTTTGCTATGAAAAGATCAAAATTCACGGAGTTATGAATTGTTTTCACAATGAGGTAAACAGGAACAAGAGAAAGAGTAGAAGAAGTATGCAGAAAAACGGCTATTAGCGAGGCTGGTTTTTATAACTGGAAGAAGAACTATATTGCTGCTGAGTTTCTGGCTTTGGTTTTATCCCATTTTGGGGAGTTTAAAAGTTGATGAACAGCATCGTCAGGAGTTTTTGCTTTTGTCCAGAGTTGATGATGCTCGTTACGTAGCAGGTTTTCGGAACTCATCTTTTCAAAAAAGCTACACAGCCGGTCGTAATAGCCATTGATGTTTAGAATAACTATGGGGACATCAATGATCCCCAGCTGTTTAAGTGTCATCGCTTCGGTAAGTTCCTCAAGGGTTCCTATTCCTCCGGGCAGGATTATTATACCATCGGTGTTGGTCATAATAATGTTTTTGCGTTCTGCCATGGTATTAACCACAAGCATATCTTTAACCCCTGTATGCATCCATCCCTCATCCACCATAAATTGGGGGATAATTCCACGGATTTTTCCATTTTTCTCAAGTACTCTGTCGGCTAGCTGTCCCATCAGTCCGGCACCTCCGCCTCCATATTGTATGAGCAGATTATTTTTTATCAGCAAATCTGCAAGTTCATCTGCAGCTTTCCGGAATTCTTTTTTAGCCTTACTGCTGGAGGCACAAAAAACAGAAACTTTTGATATCATGTGTTGACTATTAGTATTCATTGTGATTTTAATAAAATTCCGGGACAAAAAATAATAAATGATAACAATCCAGAATTTGTGTCATAAAAAAAGGGAGTCCTGAAAGAACGCCCTTGAGATATTTGTTGCATAGATCTTACAAAAGGGGTTCCAGCTTGGTCAGATAATGTCCTTTGGGGACAGCACCTACCTGCTTATCCACAAGCTCTCCGTTTTTAAAAAAAAGTACAGTAGGGATATTGCGTATACCATATTTCATAGTTGTAGCAGGATTAGCATCGACATCCAGTTTCCCAACTACTACTTTCCCATCATAGTCTTCAGAGATCTCGCTTAAGGGTGGACCAACCATTCTGCAGGGACCGCACCATTCGGCCCAGAGGTCAATAATTACAGGCTTGTCTGATTTCAAAACCAGTTCTTCAAAAGTGCTGTCTGTAATTTCAATCATTTCAATAAGTGTTTATAGTTAATAATTATTTATTTCAATGTAATCTCTACCCCGGGTCTGCTGTCCACAAATTCCAGTAGGTCATCAGTAATTTTTATAGTCTTGTGTCGTGATAATAATCCCAGGGAAATATTATTCGCGGGGTCAAAGATATTAAAATTGAATAAAACATTTCCACGGGCCGATGAAACTTTTTCCAGTCCGGATATGAAATCGGGATCTATGGCATCTATGGGAATGTTCAGTATTATTGACTTTATTAGTTTGTCCCTGCATTCTCCCAGTAAATACATGGCTTTAACCTTGAACTCATATTCTCCCTCTCTGTAGTATGAAGCCTGTACCTTTCCTTTTACCAGCAGTGCCAGGTCTTTACGGAAATACTTACTGTATTCAAGATAATCTGAGTTAAACAGGGCTATTCTGAAAGATCCTTTTTTATCTTGTATGGTAAAGAATCCATATGGCTTTCCTGTTTTTGAGGTTCCTGTTTTGAAGTCGGAAATTATTCCCGCGAAAGAAAGTTCCCTGCCAAGCATATCCTTAAGTTCGCCTATTTCTCCCAGGCTAATATTACATAAGCTTTTTATTTCAAACTTATAGTCATCCAGAGGATGTGCCGACATATATATGCCTACAAGCTCTTTTTCCTTATTAAGTCTTTCCAGCTTGGGCCATGGCGTGGCTTCAGGGATCACAGGAGTAGTATATTCCTGGTCCTGTGTGCCACCGAAAAGTGACTGCTGCGAGGTATTTCTTTCATGACTTACCCGGTTCCCGTATTTAATAAGGTTTTCTATAAAACTGTTTCCCTTGTTATCAATTGCAAAGAATTGTTCTCTTGTTACTTCTTTAAAACAATCAAAAGCTCCGGCAAGGGCACATGCCTCGAGACTTTTCTTATTAACAGCTCCAAAATCAATCCTTTCCGCCAGGTCAAATATATTTTTAAAGGGACCGTTTTTCTTTCTCTCCTCAATTATATTTATGGATGCATTTTTCCCCATTCCTTTTATTGCTTCCAGTCCGAATCTTATATTACCATCTTTCACAACAGTGAATTTAAGTTTACTTTCGTTGATATCGGGACCGAAAACAGAGATGCCCATTCTGTTACATTCATCCATAAAGATGGTAATCTTCTTAAGATCCTTAATATTTCTGCTCAGTACAGCAGACATATATTCACTGGGATAATGAGTTTTTAGGTAAGCTTCCCTGTACGAAACATTAGCATAGCAGGTGGAGTGAGATTTATTGAATGCATATTTTGCAAATTCCTCCCAGTCGTGCCATACATGCTCGGCTATTTTAAGATCTATATTATTGTTTTTGCATCCCTTCAGGAATTTTTCCTTGAGAGCATCCATTACATTCTTCTGCTTCTTACCCATGGCTTTTCGAAGCTTATCTGCTTCTCCTCTGGTAAATCCGGCCATTGCCCTTGACAGCTGCATTACCTGTTCCTGGTAAACGGTAATGCCATAGGTTTCTTTAAGATATTCCTCCATTACAGGTATATCGTAAACTATCTTTGATTTACCATGCTTACGGCTGATGAACTTAGGGATATAATCCATGGGACCCGGACGATAAAGGGCGTTCATTGCTATAAGATCTTCAAAACGGTTTGGCTTAAGGGCTTTAAGGTGCTTGCGCATTCCTTCAGACTCGAACTGGAAAAGACCTATTGTCTCACCCTTGCTGTAGAGCTCATATGTTTTAGGATCATCCAGGGGTATGGAATCAATATCCAGATCAACTCCTTTAGATTCTTTTACATTTTCAACAGCATCCCTTATTATCGACAGGGTTTTGAGTCCCAGAAAATCCATTTTAAGCATGCCTACCTCTTCCACAAATTCTCCGTCATATTGTGTTACAAGTAGCTCGGCATCTTTTTGTGTACATAGGGGGATATTGTCAATAAGGTCTTCCTTTCCAATAATAATACCGCAGGCATGCAGTCCTGTATGCCTTACAGAGCCCTCAAGTATTTCGGCATATTTTAGGGTTCTTATCACCAGGGGATTATCAGAGTTTTTTGCTTCCCGTAGTTCCTTAGAGTCCTTGTAAGCGGATGAGAATGTAGTTCCGGGTTTTTCAGGAATAAGTTTTGCCAGGCGATCGGCCTCAGGAAGTGGTAGTTTTTCAACCCTGGCAACATCCCTGATAGCCATTTTTACAGCCATTGATCCGAATGTAATAATATGGGCCACCCTTTTGGATCCGTATTTCTTAACAACCCATTTTAAGACTTCATCTCTTCCGTCTTCGTCAAAGTCAATATCTATATCAGGGAGGCTTATTCTGTCAGGGTTGAGAAAACGTTCAAAAAGCAATCCGTATCTTAGGGGATCTATCTCTGTTATTCTTAGGCAATAGGCTACCACAGAGCCTGCAGCCGACCCTCGTCCGGGACCAACTGAGACGCCCATGTCTCGGGCTGCAGCAATAAGATCCTGAACAATCAGGAAATAACCCGGGTATCCCATTTTTTTGATGACCCCAAGTTCGAAATCTATTCTATCCCGTATTTCTCTGGTAATTTCTTTATACCTTAATTCAGCACCTTTGTAGCTTAAATGCTTCAGGTATTCATCAGGGTCGGTAAAGCTTTCCGGCAAGGGAAAATCAGGCATAAAAGGAGCATGGTTAATATCATAATTCTCAATCTTCTCAGCCAGCTCTATTGTATTGTCCAGGGCTTCAGGAATATCAGAAAATAATTCACCCATTTCCTCACGGGTTTTGAAGAACTCTTGTTTTGTATATTTTAGCCTGTTGGGATCATCAAGGTCTTTACCCGTATTCAGGCAGATAAGCCTGTCGTGAGCTTCAGCATCTTCAGCATTTACAAAATGAACATCATTGGTGGCTATAAGTTTTATATCATGTTTCTTTGCCAGGATGACGATTTTTTCATTAACAATCTTTTGTTTGGCAAATGTATCAGAATCCACTGCGGGATCCCCTGTTTCATGTCTTTGAAGTTCGAGATAATAATCTTCTGCAAATAGCTTTTTAAACCATAGTATGACCTCTTCGGCATCTTCCATGGTCTTTTTCATAATTGCCTGAGGCACTTCACCTCCAAGGCATGCCGATGAAGCGATTATCCCTTCATGGTACTTCTCCAGTAATTCTTTATCTATCCTTGGCTTGTAATAATGGCCTTCAATATATGAGAGAGAGACCATTCGCGACAGATTTTTATAACCTGTTTTATTTTTTGCCAGCAATATCAGGTGATCGCCCCCCCGATCTTCTTTATTAACATGATCATGCCTGCTTCTCCTGGCTACATATACTTCACATCCGATTATAGGCTTAATGCCATTAGCTCGGCATAAATTATAGAAATGCTTGGCACCAAATAAATTACCATGATCTGTTATTGCGAGTGAGCTCATGCCATCATCATGAGCTTTCTTAACCAGGCGTGGAATACTTGCAGCTCCGTCAAGGATAGAATATTGAGTGTGAACATGTAAATGAGTAAAGTCTCTCATTAGTTACCGGGCTGTGTTTCAGATAATTAGAATGTAAGACAGGTCTTATAAGACCTCAGCATAAAGGTATCTAAAACACAAGTATTAAAAGTGAATGTTAATAAATAATTGAAATGTTTTTAATAAAGAGCTTAACAGGGATATGATCTTGCTGATTTTCACTATCCTTTGAAAGATATTTATATTTCATAAATGCTTTTTTAAGGAGAATTTAATTGTATCTTTGCAGCCACAAAATTTTTAAGTAAGCATATTTAATTAATTAAAAAGCGAACCAATGCCAGTAAAAATCAGATTACAAAGACATGGGAAAAAGGGTAAACCTTATTTCCACATTGTGATAGCTGATAGCAGGGCGCCACGGGATGGCAAGTTCATTGAAAGGATTGGGAGTTATAACCCCAACACAAATCCTGCTACTATCGAGATTAATTTCGATGGTGCATTGAACTGGCTGCAAAAGGGCGCTCAACCTACAGATACCTGTAGGGCTATCCTGTCATACAAAGGGATACTTTACAAAAACCATTTATTAAATGGTGTAAAGAAAGGGGCTTTTTCGGAAGAAGAAGCAGAGAAGCGTTTTCAGGAATGGGTAAAAGAAAAGGAAGGGAAGGTACAGTCTAAGATCGATAGCCTGAACAAAGCTGCTGAGAGCGAGATTAAGAAAAAGCTTGAGGCAGAAAGTAAACTTAATGAAAAACGTGCAGAAGAAATAGCTAAAAGAAATTCAGATCTTGCTGAAGAGATAGCTAAAGCTGAAGCCGGGGAAGCAGTAGCTGCAGAGGAAGCTAAAGAAGAAGTAAAAGAGGAGAAGGCAGAAGCCAAAGCAGAGGAAACTAAAGAAGAAGTGAAAGAGGAGAAGGCAGAAGCCAAGGCAGAGGAAGCTAAAGAAGAAGTAAAAGAGGAGAAGGCAGAAGCCAAAGCAGAGGAAACTAAAGAAGAAGTGAAAGAGGAGAAGGCAGAAGCCAAGGCAGAGGAAGCTAAAGAGGAAGTGAAAGAGGAGAAGGCAGAAGCCAAGGCAGAGGAAGCTAAAAAAGACAAGCCGGAAGATAAGTAATGGCTTCAGAGAATAACATTCTCTTTGGCAAACTTACAAGGACCCATGGCTACCAGGGGCAGTTAATTCTTAGAGCAAGTATAGATGCCGGCCTGGATAAAGATAAAGTGGAATCGGTATTCCTGATGATAGATGGAATACCGGTTCCTTTTTTTGTTGAAGAATTATCTGAAAAGAATTTCCCATTATTTATTATAAGGTTTGAGGGCATTGATAAGGAGGATTTAGCATTAAAACTGGTGGGCACAGAAGTTTATATAAGCGAATCTCATATTATTAATGAGAGATCAGATGAATTAAGTTTTAGGAATTTTTTGGGATTTATACTGGAAGATCAGGATAAACATATTATTGGAGAGATAACAGATTTTCTTGATATCCCCGGTAATTCCCTCTTCGCTGTAAAGCATGAGGGGAAAGAAGTATGGATACCTGTGAACCCCGGGTTAATACTTGGAATTGAAACAGAGAATAAGATCATCAAACTGGAAATACGTGAAGGCTTGATAAATATTTAATTTTTTCCATCAGCTCTTCTATAAATTCACTTATTATTGCAACATATGCTTCCGGGGTTCGTCTTTAATATATATAAATCAAAAATATTATTATGATAAAAGGGAAAGTTAGCATTCTATTAGTATTCCTGTTTTCAGGATTACTGGCCCTACCTGCTATTGGAGGATCAGACAAGGAAGAAAAAAGAAAAGTAGAGAGTTTTAATGAACTGGGTCTGGCAATCTCGGCAGATGTGCTTATCTACCAGTCCGATAAAACGGAACTTACAATTATTGGTAGTCCTTCGGTTATTGAACATATAGAGACAGAGGTTTTGGGAGGAGAACTGAGAATAAGATATGATAAAAACTGGTTATTCAGGAACAGATACGACAGGGTAAAAATAATACTAAGTTCGCCAAGCTGGGAAATAATATCTGTTTCCGGTTCAGGAACAGTAAAGAATGCCAATAATATCAAGGAGACTGAAATAGAACTGGCTGTAAGCGGAAGTGGACTAATAAAATTAAACGGACTGATCTCATCTGAAATATTAGCAAGGATATCAGGATCGGGAGATATTTTTGTTGCAGGGACAAAAACTGCCGGGAAACTTGGTATTCACATCAGTGGATCAGGGGATGTAAATGCAAGTGGACTGGAAACGGAAAATGTGTCAGTGAAGATAAGCGGTTCGGGGGATGCCTCAGTAAATGTTAAAGAAAGGCTGGAGGTGTCTATATCCGGAAGCGGAGATGTGGATTATTATGGCGATGCCATTGTTGATGCACGAATAAGCGGCTCCGGGGATGTAAATAAGAAGGATTAGCTTATACAGGAATTAATTATTTCCTGATTATTCGGATTACATTTCCTTCTCCGATCTTAATTATTGATGAAGGTTTGGGATGGCTTGAATGATGTTGTGAAACTTTACATACATAGTCAACCCTTTCCTTTATCCTGGTATCAACAGATTCAAAATTGTCGGGGTGCTTCATTCCTGATATGTTTGCTGATGTGGATACCAGGGGTTTCGAGAATTCTCTGATGAGATCACGGCAAAAACCGCTCTGGCATATTCTTATACCAATTGAACCGTCGGGTGCAATAAGATTTCCTGCAAGTCCGCTTGCATCAGGATAAATAATGGTTAAGGGCTCAGTGGCAGCAGCAATCAGCTTTTGGGCAATACCGGGTACTTTTTTCACATACTCTTCTATCATAGCAGGAGAGTCTACGACAAGCAGTATGCTTTTATGGTCTTCTCTTTCCTTGATGTTGTAGATCTTCTTTACAGCATCAGTATTTGTTGCATCACACCCAAGTCCCCATATAGTATCTGTAGGATACAGTATTGTTCCGCCTGAGTTTAATATCTTAAGGGCTTTTTCAATATGTGTCTTGTAATTTTTGTCCACTACTTATCTATTTTGCCGTGTAATGAATAGACTTTTTGTTTTCTGTAAAAAGACAGATTTCTTTTTTCCGGTACCCCATGCAGGTTAATATAATCTTCAATAGCATTCCACATTCTTTCCGAAGACCGGCCATCTGTATACGGATGGTATTCAGAGATAGTTTCTTTTCTTTTTATTTCAAACTCATCCTGTTCCCTGATTTTCCTGAAGGCAGTGATCAGGTCAGCGGCATTGTATATATTAAGCCATTTTATATTTTTTGATCTCGACCTGTAGCTCAAAGCCGGCTTATTAAGCAAAACAAATTCATATACTATGGAGGAAGTGTCTGAAATAATATAATCACTGACAATCAGTAAGCTGCTAATATTCTTTTGATCATAGATCTTTACATTCTTTTTGCCTGCAAAGCTTTTCCTGTAGCTATTCATCATGTCTCGGTTCATTTTATCATGAAATTTGATAAACAGGAAAAGATCTTCATCTTTCGTTAGCTTCTGGAGTTCAGGCAGGAGATCTTTTGCTGATGTCAGGGAAGGGGAAAAGGTAGGGGCATAGATAACAGTATCTTTATAATCTTTTAATTCCGGAAAGTAAGTCTCTTTTATTTTTTGAATTTCCCTTACATTAAAAAAACTGTCAAGCTTGGACCAGCCTGTTTCAACTACACTGAAGTCTTTGTACTTTTTAGCCAGCTTATTGAATTTTTTTGTAAAATATGGGCCCTGGGTAAGGTAGAGGTCAAAATAATGTCTGATCCTGAAGTGTCCCTTTTTTTCACCTGCAAGCCCGTGGAACACCTGTACTTTTAATCCTCTTAAATAGTGGGGAATTGAGTTTGTAGGTACCAAGATAACATCAGCCCTGAAGTCAGATAGTTCCTGCATACTTATGCTTATAGTAATTTCAGGATCAGGATCTAGCTGAGATTGAATAGTTTGCGGAATATACCATAATTGTTCATATCCTCTTTGTAATCCGGTTTTATAAAGAGGATATAATATCTCGTAGGAATAAGGTAGTTCGCAATAAAGAATAGCCTTCAT
Organism: Bacteroidales bacterium; assembly: GCA_029932855.1. Taxonomy (GTDB): domain Bacteria; phylum Bacteroidota; class Bacteroidia; order Bacteroidales; family VadinHA17; genus JAYEGO01. Next base: position 85,642 of record JAOZPG010000004.1, read on the forward strand.
GATTTTTAACAAAACAGCTTGTTTGCGTTATTTAGGTCTTCTTCAAAATCAATTTCCAGGCAGTTATACTGTGAGATATCAACTGCTTTTACCTGCATTGAGTCTTTTTGTATTGCCAGTTCCAGTCCCCGTTCAAAATAATCATTATCCTCGCATTCATCAAGACGCCTGATAAATGCATTCAGGTCTTTATTGGCAATATAATTTATGCCGACTGCTTCTCCAAGTCCGTTTTTAACGACTTTAGATATCTCATTTATATAATTATTCCTGTCGAGAGTATATTTTACTTCTTCATCCCCTACTTCAGAGTTGTTTACTGCAACAAAAGAAACATCTTGTGCTATATATGAAAGCAGGTATTCAATTATTTTCTCATCAAATACAACATCGCCATTAAGCCAGAGTATTGATGATTTCGGGTATTTTTTTATTCCTTTGAGCAGACTTTTAGAGGTGTTTGTCTGGTCGAATCTCTGGTTATAGATAAAACTCAGGTCAGGAAAGCTTTCCATAATAAGGTCTTTCTTAAAGCCTACTATAACATTTATATCATCAATAGAGAAATAGCTGGTTAGCTTCTCAACCTGCTGCTGCATAATTGTTTGACCTGATTTTAACGGTGTGAGAGCTTTTGGAAACGGATTGCCTAGTCTTGAACCTATGCCGGCTGCCAGAATAATAATTTTCATGATTTATTTATTTTGTCTTTAGGCTTTAACTAAGCCTCCCAAGTTGCCGTATTTTTATATGTTTACGATAACTGGAATAAGCATTCATATAGCAGACTGTTAGTCCGTATTGCCCTTCCAGGAATCCCAGCTTTAAGAAATAGGATTTAAAAAATCTCCAAAAGGGATGGATAATTATTTTTATTATTCCTGATTTTTTCCCCAGTTTGATATATTCCCGGGCATTAATATTTGAAAAATTCTCAATCTTCTGCCGGTGTTTTTCCATGGAATCATTTACATAATGCAGAAGATCACCTTTCAACCATTGCTTGTTTGCCCCATTGTTCAGTCTAAAGATATCATGGGGGTTAATACCCTTCCATTCACCTTTTTGCCTGTTAAACAACCTGATCCTCCTGTCGGGATAAACCCCGGAATGCTTCATCCATCTCCCATAGTAATTATTTCTGCGGTTAATAGTATAACCGTCAGCCTGGAAATCTTCTTTTATTCTTAGTATTGATTTTTGTAATTCTTCCGAAAGCAATTCATCACCATCAAGAGACAGGATGATGTCATTTGATGCTTGCTTCATAGCCCAGTTTTTCTGCTCTTTATAACCCTCAAACTCATGTTCAATGAACTTTGCTTTATATGACTGGCATATCTCTTTGGTTTTATCCTTGGAATATGAATCAACAACAAGGATCTCATCAACTACCTGTTGTAAGGATTCAAGACATTGTCCTATATATTTTTCTTCATTCAGGGTTATTATAACAGCAGAAATTTTTTGCATCTCCATTAGTATTGGTAAGATTTTTGGGGTTTTATATATTTAAACAGAGAAACGTACAGAAAATTGCAGGATAAACCATAATAATATACCTAAAAAATCCTTTTTCTATAAACTAGTTTCTTATCATAATCCTGTCCCAGGAATATCCTTTTTTTAATATTTTCAAGATTATTAAGGGCTCCAGAAAAAATAGTAATTCCTTTATCAAATATAATTTCGGGATAAAAATTCAGGATCTCGAGCGGGAAATTACGGGGGAGTTCAATAATTTCTTTATCCAGCTTGTCTTTATATTCAGTTTCTTCCCTGGGGTGGGCTTTAAGATAGATTTCATATCCCGAAGCATGTTCATTAAGGATCTTATTGTAAAGAGATATTTTATAATCTTCGCTTATAAAATTGTCTTCAGATAAGGGTTGGGTAATAAGTATTAGTTTCTTATTGTCATTAAGGGAGAGTGTATTGCCCTGGAAGAATATATTCAGCAGTTCCTGTTTTCTGTTATTACTTAACTTGTCAATTATATTTTGCAAATTAAGTTTTACCCCTTTCTTTCTTACTGCCTGGGGTAGTTTTTCGGGATATTTAACTTCAATTCTTTCAATTTGTTCATCCCTGCCTTCTCCCTGGGGAGTCTTAAGTATAAACTTTCGCTTAAGGGCTTTTAGGTTATTGACCCTTGGGTTATAATTGCGCATTCCATCTTCAAGCTGAACAAATACATTTTCTTTAAACCTGTTGAGGAAGTAGAATGAATTCATACCCAGGCTGTAAAACAGGTTTATTTCAGAGTTTCTGATAAAATCGGATTGTTTGTTTATATCTGAGTTATTTTCAACAAACTTTATGATAGTCTTGTTTCTTATAAAGTTCCTTTGGATATAATTTGTTTCTGATCTGAGTTTTCGTCTTATGGCAAAGAATGGGATATAGCAATAATCTGAGAAAAAGTTTTTCTCAACCAGTTGCCGGGCCATTAAAGGGAGGTTTGGTGTGTGGTCATTTACTATAAGCAATGATTTTATTCCCTGACTCTGTGCTTCAATATTCTTCAGGCTGCTTACATATAAATGATATAATGTTCCACATACGTAAACTTTATTGGTCATAATTTCTTTCTTGTTTTTCCTTTCTTTCCAGTTTGCGAATATATCCTTTATATGTTTAGAATTCAAATCAAAATAATTGGTTAACAATATAATAAATGAACTTTTTGTGCTAAAAACCAGTATTTTTGTGATAGCGTTATGAAATATTATACTTTAGTTGGATAATATTCTGTATAGTAATATAAAGGAATATGGGCTGGTTTATATCAATAATATGCCAGGACAGGTACCTGCTATAAGTTTTTCTGATTAAGATTATACATAAGTAAAAATGTAAAATATGAATTATAAAAGTCCGAAAGTAATTGCAGAGATTGGTTGTAACCATAAGGGAGACATGGAAATTGCCAGGGAGTTGGTAAAAGTTGCGAAGCTATACGGTAATGCAGATATTGTTAAATTTCAAAAAAGAAACAATAAAGATCTGCTTACTGAAGAACAATATAATGCACCTCACCCCAATCCGGTAAATGCATACGGGGATAGTTATGGCGCCCACCGTGAGTTCCTTGAGTTTACTGTGGAGCAGCATGCAGAATTAAAGAAATGTTGTGAAGGTTTTGGGATAGAGTATTCGAGTTCGGTATGGGAGCTTACATCGGCAAGGGAGATAGCATCATTAGAACCCAGGATGATAAAAATCCCTTCTGCCTGTAATAATAATATGGAAATGATGAAATGGCTGGCTGAAAACTACAAGGGGGAGATACATGTTTCTACAGGAATGACGACCAGAGATGAAGTTGATGATATAGTGAAGCTTTTTGAAAAGCATAAGAGGGCTAAAGACCTTATCATTTATGGTTGTACATCGGGATACCCTGTCCCTTTTGAAGATGTGGCCCTGCTGGAAATTCTTAGACTCAGAGAAAAATATGAATCCAGGGTAAAGGCAATTGGCTTCAGTGGACATCATCTGGGAATTGCTGTTGATATAGCGGCATACACACTGGGAGCAGAATATATTGAAAGGCATTATACTCTCGATCGTACATGGAAAGGAACCGATCATGCAGCCTCACTGGAGCCTGAAGGGTTAAGGAAACTGGTAAGAGATCTTAAAGCAAGTTATAAGGCGCTGAATTATAAGGATAAAGAAATACTGGACATTGAGAAGGTACAAAGAGATAAATTAAAATACCGGAAGAATGACTAAAACAATAGCTTTTATTCCTGTTCGTGGCGGAAGCAAATCAATACCGGGGAAAAATATAAAATTTTTCTGCGGAAAGCCTTTGATTTACTGGGTGCTAAATGAGCTAAACCGGTCTGAAAATATAGATAGTATTGTTGTAGCAACAGACTCTGCCCTGATAAAAGAAAAGGTTTTAAGTTTTAATTTTTCAAAACTGGCAGTTTACGACAGAGATGAAAAAAATGCTACTGATACAGCATCTACAGAAAGTGTTATGCTTGAGTATATTGAGAGGGCCAAACTGAATGACGATATTATTTTTATGTTGGTTCAGGCTACATCTCCTTTTACACAAAAACAGCAGTTTGAAGAAGCACTCATTCAGTTCTCAAAGCAAAATGTTGACTCTGTCCTTTCATGTTCAAGACTTAAGCGTTTCTTTTGGGATCCCGACGGGAAACCCCTTAATTATGATTATAAAAACAGGCCAAGAAGGCAGGATTTTGATGGCCAACTAGTAGAGAATGGAGCTTTTTATATTAATACGGTTGTAAATATCAAGGAAAACAAAAACAGGCTTTCAGGTAATATAGCTATTTATGAGATGCCTGAATATGCCGCTGTTGAAATAGACGAGGAGGAGGACTGGATACTTGCTGAAAAGATAATGTACAAATATATTTTGCCGCAGAGAAAGACAGCTAAAATAAAGTTATTTCTTACGGATGTTGACGGGGTACTTACAGATGCAGGAATGTACTATTCAGAGAATGGAGATGAGCAAAAGAAATTTAATACCAAAGACGGGAAGGGCATAGAATTACTGAGGAACAATGGTATAAAGACAGGAATAATAACCTCTGAGAATACGAATATTGTTGATAGAAGGGCAAAAAAGCTTAAGATAGACTACCTGGTACAGGGAGCAAGCAACAATAAGCTTGAAAAGGTGAAGGAAATATGTGCTAAGGAGAATATAGGACTTGAAAACATAGCATATATTGGTGATGATATTAATGATCTGGAACTTTTAGAGAAAGTGGGCTTAAAAGCCTGTCCCAATGATGCTGTGGATAAAGTTAAGACTATTGGCGGAATAAATATTCTGGAAACAAAAGGAGGATCAGGTGCTGTCCGGGAGTTTATCGATAAGTTTATCATTTAGTATGAGATTCATAACCAGGATCAGAAGAAGAAGAAACAGGAAGCTTATAAAGCGGGGAAAGATCAGACTTCCGCTTATAAAAAAATACAAAACCGGGAACAAGATCATTGAATTAAGTCATACGGCAGCTTTCCTGTTGTCTAATGCCGGTGATGCCATATTGTCTGTAAACCTTAAGGACCTGTTTCAGGATCAATATGCAAAGCTTAAATGGAATAATCTTCATGTACACAATATTGTTGACCAAAAAGCTGTAGATAAAATTAACAGGACCGGAGCTTTAATAATTGGGGGAGGAGGCCTTCTCCTGAAAGATACCAATACGAATATGCTTAGTGGCTGGCAATGGAACTGTTCGGTTGAAGTCCTGAAAAAGATACAGGTGCCCATAGTTGTTTTTGCTGTAGGTTACAATCGTTTTCGCGGACAGGAAGATTTCTCCACGGTATTTAATAAGCATGTTCAGCTGCTTACTGAAAAATCTATCTATATTGGCCTGAGGAACCAGGGGAGCATTAATGCTTTTAAGAAATATATTCCTGAAAGCCTGTATCATAAAGTACGGTTTCAGCCTTGTATGACAACAGTTATCTCAAAGTTATATCCGGGGATTTTTGATTTTGATAAGAAAGAAAATTTCATTGCTCTGAATTGTGCATTTGATAGGACCAGCCTACGTTTTGGAGAGAGAGAGGATGAGATACTATCATCCATTGCCAGGGCTTGTAAAACAATATCTGAGAAATTTCCTGTAAGATATTATGCTCATACCCTCAGAGATCAGAGGATGCTTCCATACCTTGATAAAGCCGGACTTGATTATAAGCTCACAGACTTGAATGAAGTACATCCCAGGCGAATAATAAAGGAATATTCAAAGCCAGCATTGGTAATTGGTATGCGCGGACATGCACAAATGATTCCTTTTGGTTGTAATACCCCTATCCTTTCACTGGTTTCACATGATAAGCTACAATGGTTCCTTGATGATATAAATCATCCTGAATGGGGAGTTGACATAAGATCTGCTGACCTGGAATCACAAATTGTGAAAAGGTCTTTTGAGATTCTGGACAATCCGGATATTATCCGCCGGCAACTACTTACCAAACAGGATCATCTCTGGGAAATTTCTAAAAAGAATGTAAAAGATATCTTTCTTAAGATTTCTTAAGATATGAGACTGATACAAAAACCGTAAAATAGTTACTTTTATGTTTGATTAAAGAGATGCTTAATATAAGCTGAAGAGACTGATAATTAAGCTTTGTATTCGATGATGCTAGCCTGATTTATCTATGAGCTAACAAATATGTTTGATGATTTGTATAAATATCTGCTGACAGGATTTATTTTATTTTCTGTTTTATACACTGCTTTAGGGCGGGAAGAGATAGCAAACGGAGCCGGCAGTGAGCTGACAGCAGACAGCCTGGTCTCGGTAAATGCTCAGCTCAGAAGTTTTGATGACGGAACGCCTGTTATATATGCTCATATTTTTAATCCCGGATTAGATATTGGTACTACCAGCGATACACTTGGATTTTTTAGTATTATAATGAGGAGGGATGATTCCCTGCTGATTACCGATATTGCTTTTAAGAAAGAATATTTTTCACTGCCGGACTTCTGGCCTTCAGACTTTTATTCGGGGCAAATATATTTAAAGAAGCAGGTTTACAGGATAGAACAGGTATCAATTCACAGTATGCCGGGTTATGAGCAATTAAAAAGAGAGACAGTCTCTTCTATTGGACCCAAAACCCCTGAAGAAAAAAGAATTGAATATATTCAGAGAGCTACAGGCGAGGAAGCTTTTAAGTATAATAAGATATATGTTGGTTTTAGTTTCAGCATGAAAACGAAAGAGCAGAAAAGTCTTGAGAAATTACAGATTATACTGGCAGAGCAAAGGAAAATGGCACAGATCAGACTTAAGTTCAATGAAAATAATATTGGAGAACTAACCGGACTTAATGGGATTGAGTTGAAGAATTTCATGAGGCATTGTAATTTCAGCGAGGAGTTTCTTCTCAATGCCAGTGAATATGATGTATTACACAGGGCTAAAAGAATTTTTAGGAAATATGAAAGAAGCACCCGTTTACAACGATATAGTCCTGGCACATAATAGGATAAAGCCTTTTATTCACAGGACACCCGTTTTAACTTCCTCTGCTCTCGACAAAATATTCGACAGGGAATTATTTTTCAAATGTGAAAATTTCCAAAAGGTTGGAGCTTTTAAATACAGGGGAGCCAGCAATGCTGTTTTGAGTCTTGATAAGCAGGCCCTTACAAAGGGTGTGGCTACGCATTCATCAGGAAATCATGGGGCAGCACTGGCACTGGCAGCTAAAATCCAGGGAGTGCCGGCCTATATTGTTATGCCCAACAATGCCCCGACAGTGAAAAAAGAAGCGGTTGCTGCCTATGGAGCCGCTATCAGCTATTGTGAGCCAACACTCCAGGCACGTGAAGAAGGACTCAGGGGAGTTATTGAAAAAACGGGAGCTTCGTTTATACATCCTTTTGATAATTCAGATGTTATAGCCGGGCAGGGCACTGCAGCTAAAGAGTTATTTGAAGATCATCCGGGGCTGGATGCCGTTATTGCTCCCGTTGGTGGTGGAGGTCTTATATCCGGGACAGGCATTGTTGTTAAAGAGCTAAACAGATCATGCAGAATAATAGCTGCCGAGCCGGAAGGGGCTGATGATGCTTTTCGTTCTTTTTATGCTAATGAACTTTTGTCATCAGTTGATCCGGATACTATTGCAGACGGATTGCTCACTTCGCTCAGTCCGCTGACATACAGTATTATAAAAGCTAAGCTTGATGATATTCTCACAGTGAGCGAAAGCAATATCGTTAAAGCGATGAAACTTATATGGACCAGGATGAAGATTATCGTTGAACCTTCATCTGCTGTTAGCCTGGCTGTATTGCTTCAGCATCCGGAGAAGATAGCTGAAAGAAAAATTGGGATAATAATCTCGGGAGGAAATGTGGATCTTGATTCTGTTAAAGAGTGGTTTTAGCCAGACCGGACTATTCTTAATGTTTGCCGGGGGATTGTGAGCTTTGGAGTTCCAGTGTTGATACAAGGGGATAATGATCAGAAAGCCTGGTTTTTACTGTTCTGAAACAGTTTGTATGAATATTCTTACTGTGAAGTATGTAATCGATCCTGAAAGAGGGAAATATCTGTTCATAGGTCTTTCCAAAGCCCTTCCCTGCTTCAACGAAGGAGTCTGTAAGTCCGGTTTTTATAGTACGATACACAAATGATACAGGAGTATCGTTAAAATCGCCACAAACAATAACAGGATACTTGCTGTTATTAATATGCAATTTAAGTTGTTTTGCCTGTTTAGCCCTTTGAATGTATGCAGTTTTCATTCTGAGAGAAATTTCCTGCAGCTTATAAATAGATTTTTCATTCAGATTATGCTCAAAGTCCGTTATAAGAGCTAAATTTTTTGAACCCAGCCTGAAAGATTGCAGATGGTTGTTGTAAACCCTTACAGTATCACCCGAGATTACCATATCAACATAAATACACCTGCTCCCGGTTTTGCTAAAAGAAACTTCTCCCTTATTAATGATAGGATAGGCAGAAAAAATAATATTTCCGTAGTTCCTTGTTTTCGAAGGATTGCCAATGAATTTATAATAACTGTAAGGATTTCTCCCAAGATCTCTGCTTAGCGTTTCAAGACTCAGTCCATTATTGCCCGGGACCAGTACTTCCTGTAAACAAATAATATCTGCTTCTTGTTCGAGTATCAGCTTCCTGAAATCATTATATGAGCCACTTCCCCTGTTAGCCTCATAAAAGTTAAATAATTTTACATTAAAAGTTAAGATCTTTACTGTCTTCCTGTTTTCTTGTCTATCCCGGGATAACACAATATCATCATTGCCTTTCGTCCCCCTGAACTGATAATGATTTCTTATATGAATTGTTCCTGATAATATTACCACCAGTATCAGTAGGGCTGTTTTTCTGTTCCTGAATGTCCAGTATATGAGGAGACCCAGATTGGCAATAAGGAAATAGGGATAAAATAAACCGAATATACTGAGCAACCATAGCTTTTCAGGGCTTATCCATACAGATAGATAGGAAAGGATAATACCTGCAATGAAAAGGATGCTTAAAGCAGTGATCAGTCTATGAATGCTTCTTTTCAAATAATTATGGTTTATAAAAAAACAAGTTTAACATATTGTCCCTTGTAAAGAGCTGTTAATAAATATTATTGTTTATTGTTATTACTCATTTTAAAAAGGATTTCCTTTTCTTTTTTTGTCAGGCTTTCATATCCGGCTTTGGATATTTTCTCGAGTATCCTGTCCACATTTTTTTGTTCCTCGGCCTTTACTGCATTATAGTCCATGTCCTTATCAGCTGTCTTTTTTTTGTAACTTACCTTCATTTTGCTCCTGGGCTTGAAAAGTCTGAATACACTATCCATAACCTTATTAAAACCTTTTGCCATATCCTTGCCCTTTTTGAATTGAGATACATATATAAAACCGAAGAGTGCTCCTCCTATATGTGCAATGCTTCCACCGGGATTTTCAGCAAAATCCAGTAATGACGAAAATACCAAAGCTGCAATGGCGATATATTTTATTTTAACGGGACCAATAAGTACCAGCCTGATTATATAATTAGGGACATATGCCGCAATGGCAATTACAATGGCCATTACAGATGCAGAGGCTCCAAGTGTCAGAGAATGTCTGAGAATGGGCTCAAAAACCGGGAACAGGTTAAATGCAAGTATATTGAGTAAGGCTCCGGATAGGCCTCCCAGCAGATAAAGGCTTACAAGCTTTTTCTGGTCAAAATATTCAAGAAATATTTCCCCGAACCAATAAAGCCATAAAAGATTGAATAGTATATGTAAGAACCTTTCATGTAAAAACATATAAGTGAAAGGTGTCCAGAACCTTGTTAATAATTCGGGAAGATAGGTGGGCAGAGCCAGCCAGTCTAATACCAGCAGTTCAGCATCCTGAATATTAAAAAGAAAGAGGAAGATGAATATTATCTTTACCATGAGGAAAACCCCAAGGTTGATATAGATAAGCTTATGAAGTGAGCTTCCTCTTTTATATGATTTTTTTATTTCTTCAACCAGATTCATGTTTTGTCAATAGAATGTTTTTTTATTTTTAGCCCAGTATCTGATGAGGATGAATCCAAATATCATGCCGCCCAGGTGTGCAAAATGGGCAATGTGACTTCCCGGTTGAGCAAAGGCCAGAACGAGTTCAAGGCTGCCATAAAAGATAACGAAATATTTGGCTTTTATTGGTATGGGAGGGAATAATAACATCAGCTGGGTATTTGGGAACAGCATTCCAAATCCCAGCAAAACGCCATATACCGCACCTGAGGCTCCCACCGTTCTTACGTTCATCAGTGTATTCATTTTTCCCATCAGGGGATTAACAAAATTCTTGCTTTGTTCCCAGGCATTATAACCCTCTTGCAATACGCTTTCAATTTGTTCGGGACTGAGCTGTGACTTTACAGAAGCAAATTCCAGGTAATTAACAAATGTATGTACAATAGCCGCTCCCAGGCCTGTAACAAAATAAAAAATAAAAAAACGCTTGCCACCCCAAACACCTTCCAGTACTCTCCCAAACATCCACAGGGCGAACATATTAAAGAATATATGACTGATACTTCCATGCATAAACATGTGGCTTACAAACTGGTAAGGCCTGAAATGCTCAGAGGCAGGAAGATACAGGGCAAGATATTTATTCAGGTCTATACCAAAAGATCCTGCTAAAACATATGTTGCCAGAAAGAACAGGATATTTAATATTATCAGGTTCTTTACAACCGGGGGTGTTCCTCCCAAAGATGATCTGAAGTTATTCACTTAATATATTTATTTTCATGTTTCCGGAGATAGGCCGGCATTTTGTTAAAGAATCACTTGCTTCATGTTTATCAATAGCCGGACCAAAGTTATAATAATTATAAAATAATATTTATTCGGTCATGATGTCAGGCACCGGCAATTACTATTTGAGTTTATTTTCCACTTCAGACATATTTATGATAGTAATGATGGCTTTCCCCCCCGGGGAATAGTTTGGGGAGCTGCATGAAAACAAGCTGTCAACAATGTCCTTCATTTCTTCCTGGCTCAGGGATCTTCCATAGGGCATGGCTGAAGCCTGTGCCAGCGATTGTGCAAGTCGTTCCCTGTGATTCTTTTCCAGGCTTGATCCCGTATCCTTATATTCATTAAGCAATAACTCAAGTGCTCCTGCCGGATCATCAATTTTGCTTTCTGTTGGTGTAGCATTGATCATAAGTGAATTATTGCCAAGGTCACTAATATCAAATCCCATTTTGTTCAGTTCGGGTATAAGTTCTTTAAGAAGTATATAGTCGGCAGGATTCAGTTCCATGGAATGGGGAAACATATTCTTTTGTGCATAGCTTTGCAATGATTTGTCCTGCTTCAGGAAATGTTCATAAAGTATTCTTTCATGTGCCCTTTTCTGGTCTATGATCATCAGTCCCGATTTTACGGGTGAAAGAATATACTTTGCCTTTAGCTGCAAAAGATTTTGCTTTGCCTGTTCGTTAAGTTTAAAAAGCCCGGCCCGGCCCACGGTTTTTTCATTATCATGTATTTTAGTACCTTCTTCCTGCCTGCCATGCCTGTTTGCCATGAAACTTTCCCTGTACATCTCTTCCCAGTTTTCCAGAGCTTTAGTTTGTTTGTTATGCCAGCTGGCCTTTTGGTCATTATCAAAAGGATTAAAAGCCGGATTTATATCTACCTGTGGGGTATCGGTTATTGTATCTTTTTTTAGTACGGGGATATCAATGCTGCCCTCGGTGTTGAAATCAATTGAGGGAATCACATTAAACTTGCCGAGAGCTTCCCTGATGCTGGCATTTAATATCTGCCATACTGCCTGTTCATCTTCAAATTTAATTTCTGTTTTGGTCGGATGTATGTTTATATCTATCTTATCGGTAGCTATTTCGAAATACAGGAAGTAAGAAGGTATAGTGTCGGGAGCCAGTATGTCTTCATAAGCCCGCGTAACTGCCTTATGGAAATAAGGGTGCTTCATGTACCTGTCATTAACGAAAAAGAATTGTTCACCGAATGTTTTCCGGGCAAATTCAGGTTTTCCGATATGACCACTGATATTAATAATGCTGGTTTTTGTTGTAACGGGAACGAGGTTGGGAAGTATCCCCCTGCCAAAAACAGCAGCTATCCTTTGAGCCATGGAAGCTACAGGAGGAAGGATATATATTTCTGAGTTATTATGATGAAGCGAAAAGGAGATATGGGGAAGTGTTAATGCTATTCTCTGGAATTCAATTACAAGATGCCTGAGCTCGGTAGAGTTTGATTTAAGGAATTTCCTTCTTACAGGTATATTGAAAAAGAGGTTTTTAACAATGATGTTTGTTCCCGGCTGACAGGCGACGGTTTCCTGGCTCTCAACCACAGAAGCACTTATCTTAATATGGGTTCCCAGCTTGTCTTCCTGCCGGCGGCTTTTAAGTTCAACCTGTGCAACCGCTGCTATGGATGCCAGTGCTTCACCTCTGAATCCCAGTGTTCGTATTGCAAAAAGATCGTTTGCTTCTTTAATCTTTGAGGTGGCATGTCTTTCAAAACACATCCTTGCATCAGTGTCAGACATGCCGCAGCCATTATCAATTATCTGTACCCTTGATTTACCGGCTTCTTTTATAAGAAGCTTTATTTCTGTGCTTCCTGCATCAACAGAGTTTTCGATAAGTTCTTTTACCAGTGAGGCCGGGCGCTGAATAACCTCGCCTGCAGCTATCTGGTTGGCAACGGAATCAGGTAATAATTGAATTATATCTGCCATAAATGGTTTAATACATTTAATTTGAAGGGAACAAGGACTTTATAGGTGATGTTTACAGGTTACCTGAAAAAAATCAGCCAGGCTACAAGGACAAGGAATACTATTAATATTACAAGGCGAATATTTGATTGCCTTTCAGCCTTTCTTTGTGTTCTCCTGTACAAACCACTCATTTGCCCTTTCCTTATCCTGGGTGTATAGATATCATCATTTTCAATACCCATTTCTTTCTCAATCTGCCTGTTTCGTTGCTCACGTTCTTCCTTCCTTTCATCGTAATACATAGGCTGATAGTTGAACTTTTTGTGCCCTCTTGTTCCAAAAAAGCTTGGTAATTGCGACATAACTTATTGTTTATACGACAAATTTACCTATAATTTTTCTCTATGCTGAACTATTCATAAATTTATCGTCACAGAGGATTAAAAATTCACAGACTAAGGCATGTGTAGCATAAAAACCAGAAAATACTGCATCGTTTTAAAGCTGTTCTGCAGCTATATTAAGCCAGATGAATATAGCTGTTTTCAGTTATCCAGTTTTTCACCACAGTGTTTGCAGTATTTTGCCTCAGGGTCATGATCCTCCTTAAGGCAATTCGGACAGACTAATGCTTTTGTGGTTTTGGAGAATTTTATCTTTGTCATTTCTGCTGTAACTATTCCTGTTGGCACGGCAATGATACCATATCCCAGTATCATTACCAGGCTTGCTATGAACTGGCCCAGGTTTGTGACAGGAGCGATATCTCCATAGCCAACCGTGGTTAAGGTTACTACAGCCCAGTATATTCCTTTTGGAATGCTTGTGAAGCCATGCTCTCTCCCCTCAACAAGGTACATCAGGGTACCGATTACAATTACAATTGTAAATACTGCAAAAAGGAAAACAGAGATCTTGGTCTTACTGGCTTTCATAGCCCTTAAAAGAGTGTCGGCCTCGCTGGTGTAACGTGTAAGTTTAAAAAGCCTGAAAATACGCAGGAGGCGTATTCCCCTTATAAGCAGTAGCCCCTGTGCCCCGGCTAAGAAAATGCCTATAAAGCTTGGTAAAATTGCCAGCAGGTCGATTATACCATAAAAACTGAAAATATATTTTGAAGCTCTTTTAATCACCCATATTCGTAAAAAGTACTCGATTGTAAAGAAGAAAGTGATTACCCACTCCAGTATGTATAACTCTTCGCCAAACTGCAATTGAATACCTGTAATACTTTCCAGCATCACAGCAGCAATGCTAATTACTATGATGATAAGCAGGAAAACATCAAAAGCTTTTCCTGAGGGAGTATCCGACTCGAAGATAATATCGTAGATTTTGTTCCTGGTCCCTGTGTTCATGAGCATAAAGGAACAAAAAAACAGAATAAGGAAAAAACAAGTTCTCCGGTTTCTGATTCAAAATGCCAGAATCTTTGTACTTTTATAGTAATACCCCCAAAGGGTATATATGAGCTTTTTCAGGAAATTGTAATAAACAGCTAATCATTTATTAAAGTTCATTATGTTGGTAAAGACTTATGGCAGTGCTGTTCATGGTATAGGGGCTACCACTGTTACCGTTGAGGTTAACGTAAGCAGGGGGATTCGTTTCTATCTCGTAGGACTTCCCGATAATGCTGTGAAAGAGAGCCAGCATCGTATGGTATCTGCCTTTGTGTCCAGCGGACTTAAATGGCCGGGGAAGCAGATAGTAATAAATATGGCTCCTGCTGATATTAAGAAGGAAGGATCGGCTTATGACCTTAGCCTGGCAGTTGGTGTCCTGGCGGCAACGGGTCAGGTGAATTCTGAAAAACTTGGAGATTACCTGATAATGGGAGAGTTATCGCTTGACGGAGGGCTTCAGTCAATAAGAGGTGTTTTGCCCATTGCCTTGCAGGCGAAAAAAGAAGGCTTTAAAGGACTGATACTGCCTTCAAAGAATGCCAGGGAAGCGGCAGTGGTTAATGGGCTTAAGGTTTTTGGTGCAGACTGCCTGGCCGATGTTGCAGCTTTTCTTAACGGTGAGCCAATTCTTGACAGGACCATGGTAGAGATGGAAGATATTTTTAAGAGCAGTGCCAATGTATATGAGCTGGACTTTGCAGATGTTAAGGGCCAGGAGAATGTGAAAAGAGCACTTGAGATAGCTGCTGCGGGGGGACATAATGCCCTGATGATAGGGCCTCCCGGTTCGGGAAAGACCATGCTTGCCAAGCGCCTGCCTACAATAATACCACCATTAAGACTGGAAGAGGCTCTTGAGACGACCAAGATACATTCTGTGGCAGGAAAGATGGAAATGAACAGCTCACTGATCACTAAAAGGCCTTTCAGGTCGCCACATCACACAATATCTGATGTGGCCCTTGTTGGGGGAGGCTCCTGGCCACAACCAGGAGAAATCTCACTGGCTCATAACGGGGTACTTTTCCTTGATGAGCTTCCCGAATTCAAACGTAGTGTACTGGAGGTTTTGCGGCAGCCAATAGAAGACAGGATAATAACAATCTCACGGGCCGGCTATAGTGTTGAATACCCGGCAGGATTCATGCTTATAGCGGCAATGAACCCCTGTCCCTGTGGCTATTATAATCATCCTGACAAAGAATGTGTCTGTAGTCCGGGAAGTATACAGAAATACCTTAATAAAATATCCGGTCCCCTGCTTGACCGCATTGACCTGCATATTGAAGTAGTGCCTGTTCATTTCGATAGACTTTCAGAGACGAAAGTAGTGGAGAGCAGTGAGACAGTTAGGGCGAGGGTTATTAAAGCCAGGGATATACAGGCCAAAAGATTTAATAATATTGAATCGGTTTTTTGCAATGCCCAGATGAGCTCAAACTTGTTGAAGCAATACTGCAGCATAGACAATGCCGGAGCCCGGTTGCTCCGGACAGCCATGGATAAGCTTGGCCTTTCGGCACGGGCATACGATAGAATACTAAAGGTGTCGAGAACCATAGCCGATATTGAGGGCAGCAAAAGTATTGAAAGTAATCACCTGGCCGAAGCCATACAATATCGCAGCCTCGACAGGGAAGGCTGGGGAGGTTAACACAGTTTATCTCGTATAAGTCGGGGTTACACAGCTTGCTGCTGACAACATTTATATACCTAAGAATTATGTAGGTTTATTTTATTGAGCCTGATTTTTTCTTATGGTAAATAAAAATAAAAAAATTAGATTTGTATTGTATAGGTATATAAAGTTTTGGTAAGGATGAATACCATAGATCATCGTTTTATTTACGGACTGTTCCAGGATATGATCAAATATAAGATCAATTATGGATACAGGGGAGAATTTACACGGAGCGTATCGGATGGCCTCATTGCTTTTGCTCAAAGCATTTTTAATATTTCAGGAGTAAGCAGAAGAACAAAAAAGCGTGCTTTCTACATATTGGTTGAATGTGTTCAGAATATAACGCGTCACCAGGAACTGCCTGATGAATCACTATCTGCCGGAGACGGGATATTCCTGATCCAGAGTGCAGGGGAGAAGTTTAATATATCACAGGGTAATATGATATTGAATGAACAGGTTTCCTCTCTTGGTCAAAAGCTTGACAAAGTAAATCAACTGGAAACTTCTGAGCTGAAGAATTATTATCAGAAAGTATTAATAGACCAGGAGATATCCAGCAAGGGTGGTGCCGGATTGGGACTTATAGAGATAGCAAGAAAATCGGGTAATAAGATAGCCTACAAGTTTAAGGAGATAGATGATAAGTTCTCATTTTTTTTCATGGATACACTTATCAGTGATCCTGCATTAACAAGTGCAGGCGGGAAGGAGTCTTTTTATGGAATTGATATTACGGAGAGGTTAATGTCAAAACTTGGTGAGAGCAGTATTAACCTGGTTTATTGCAGCCAGTTCTCAGACCAGGGCGCTTTCGACATGATAGACATAATAGAAAACCTGAAGCTTAATAAGGACCAGTCATCTCTTGTAAAAAAGCGAACCTATTCCATACTGGTAGAGATACTGCAGAATATTTCACAGCATGGAACTGAGATGGATGGGAAAACAGGTATCTTAATGATGGGTTCGGATGGAAAAGTTACAAAGATCATAACCGGGAATATGATAAAGAATGAGGAGGGCGAATTGTTGTCACAGCAGATAGATTATATTAACTCTCTTGACAAGAAGGGTCTGGAGAAGCTTTTTATTGAAAAGTTGACGAATGAAGATTTTAGTAATCCTTTAAAAAATGGTATGGGACTGATAGATATGAGGAATAAGAGTTCAAATCCTCTTATTTATAATATTGATGCCCTGGATAAAAATTATAGTTTTTTCTCTTTACAGGTAAGTATCAGGGAATAATTCCTAAAGGGTTTTGTAATTGTGATGTCGGGGATCTTTTGTCTTTATGTTTTTAGTTTTCATTATTTTTTCTTTTCTTGACATGCATTATGCTAAGAATAAAAACGGGTATACTTATCATAATCTCCTTCTGTTTATTTGCAAATAAGCTGATTAAACTATCGGCCTGTTCCATTAAAAAATAATATTATGTTTACACGTGAAATCATTATTTCTATTGTATTGTTTGTATCTTTTGTGGTAACAGCCGCAATAGTAGTTTTGCTGGAGGATAAGTATAAACTTATTAAGAAGATAGGCGCTGTCCTGTCCTGTTATGTTATAGGAGTGATACTTGGAAACTTCGGGATATTTCCGGATACAACAGCTGCTTATGATGCCTTTCTTCATGATTTGGGCACGGCTTCTATCCCCTTCGACAGGATAAAGGAACTTTTTGCTGCAGGAGAAGTTACACGCAGTGATGTTACACGTAATGCCATTTCTTTTATGCAGGACCAGATGGCAACTATATCTGTGCTTATTGCTCTTCCTCTCATATTATTTTCTATGGATATAAGGAAATGGTTTAGCCAGGCAAAACATGCAATGACATCATTACTGATAGGTCTTTTTACAGTATTGCTAATGATTTTTATCGGTTATTTCCTGTTCAGGGGCGGACTTGACAGAGCAGGAGATATCGGGGGACTGCTGGTTGGGGTTTATACCGGGGGGACACCTAATATGGCTGCCATTAAAACTGCACTGGAAATACCTAATGAGATATATATTATGACCCATACATACGAGATGTTCCTCGGGGCTATTTATCTTATATTCATATTTTCCATTGGACAAAGAACTTTTGAATTATTCCTTCCAAAATATAAAGCTCCCAAGAAAGATAGCACAATTGATGTTAAAGAAATGGAACTTGAGAAGAATTTGCAGGAAGATTATGAGTCTTACGAGGGATTTTTCAGGAAAAGTAACATCTTACCATTACTGGCTGCACTTGGTTTATCAATACTGATACTGGGAGTGAGTTTTGGCCTGGGGCAACTGTTCCCGAATAGCTATATGAATACGGTTGTTGTTCTTTCACTTACCGCGCTGGCAATTGGGGCATCCTTTATTCCAAAGGTAAAGCAGATCAGAAAAACTTTCCAGCTGGGCATGTTCATCATACTTATTTTCTGTATTTCGGTAGCATCTATGGCCGATGTAAGAAAACTGGCAGACATTTCATTAAACCTGTTTTACTTTGTGGGTGTAGCCATGTTCGGATCACATTTACTTCATGCCTTTATTGCAAGGTTCTTTAAGATAGATGCTGACACTGTAATTATTTCAGGTAGCGCTCTTATCTGTTCTCCTCCATTTGTTCCTGTGGTAGCTGCCTCGCTTAAAAACAGGGATGTAATAATGACAGGACTGGCAGTTGGTATTGCAGGTTATGCTGTTGGGAACTTCCTGGGTGTGTTTGTTGCTGAAATTCTTAATAGCGGCATATTAGGATAGATGTTTTCTCATAAAAAAGACTTCATCTAAGATATCATTTAATAATTTGCTCAAAAGAATGAATAAGAGCTATTCTCCCAAGGGAAATATATTTTATATTTGCCTTCTGAAACGTAATTGAATAAATTATTTAAAACTCAAATTAAAATGAACAAACTAAAAGCTCTGTTTGTATCTCTGTTTATGATAGCTCCTGCAGTCAGTTTTGCAGGTGAAGCCAACCTGGTTGTGCCGGATGCTATTAAAGATCAGAATATTTTGTATTGGGGTTTCTTAATTACTTTTGCAGGTTTTCTTTTCGGCCTTTACCAGTTCCTGAGGGTTAGAAAGATCAAGGCTCACAAGTCTATGCTTGATGTTGCAAATGTGATATTTGAAACTGCAAAGACCTATCTCATTCAACAAGGGAAGTTCCTTGCTATACTTTTTCTTTTCATCGGATCGGCAGTAGCCTTTTATTTTGGTTTCCTTTCTGAAGCAGATTTCGGAGCAGGAGGTGTCTTAATGATACTGGGCTGGACAATTATTGGTATTCTGGGATCGTATTCTGTTGCCTGGTTTGGTATAAGGATGAATACCCTGGCCAACTCAAGAATGGCCTTTGCCTCACTTGAGAGAAAGCCGATAAAGCTGTTAACCATTCCCCTTAATGCGGGTATGAGCATAGGAGTGGTTCTTATTTCGCTTGAGTTGATAATGATGCTTATTATCCTGGTGTTTGTCCCCGGTAAATATGCAGGAGCCAGTTTTATTGGTTTTGCTATTGGAGAATCGTTGGGAGCTTCTGTACTTAGGATTGCTGGCGGTATCTTTACAAAGATCGCAGATATAGGTTCAGACCTTATGAAAGTGATCTTTAAGATAGGTGAGGATGATCCCAGGAATCCCGGTACAATAGCCGATTGTGTTGGAGATAACGCAGGCGATAGTGTTGGTCCCACAGCAGATGGGTTTGAGACCTACGGAGTAACCGGGGTTGCCCTTATTTCATTTATCCTTCTTGCAGTAACAAGTGTCGATTATCAGGTGCAATTGCTAACATGGATCTTTATTATGAGGATACTTATGATAATCACTTCAATAGTATCATTCTGGATAAATGATGCAATTTCAAAGGCCAGATACAACAATGTTGATGATCTTGATTTTGAAAAACCATTAACCAGCCTGGTATGGATCACTTCTATCCTGTCAATTATTGTAACTTTTGTGGCAAGCTATTTTGCTATTGGGGATTTGCCGAATAATTTATGGATCACCTTATCCGTAATAATAAGTGCCGGTACTCTTGGTGCTGCATTGATACCTGAGTTTACAAAGATATTTACCAGTCCGAAATCGGAACATGTAAAGGAAGTGGTTGAAGCATCCAAGAAAGGTGGAGCTTCACTTAATATACTTTCCGGACTTGTTGCAGGTAATTTCAGTGCTTTTTGGCAGGGTATGGTTTTCTTACTGCTTATGTTCATAGCTTATTATACTAGTACATACGGACTTGATAGTTTAATGATATATCCTTCAATTTTTGCATTTGGACTTGTTGCTTTTGGTATGTTGGGCATGGGACCTGTTACCATTGCGGTTGACAGTTATGGCCCTGTAACCGATAATGCCCAATCAATATACGAACTTTCATTAATTGAAGAGAATAAGGATATCCTGACTCCTGAGATTGAGAGGGATTTTGGTTTTACACCTGACTTTGAAAAATCGAAATACTACCTTGAAGCTAATGACGGGGCCGGTAATACTTTTAAGGCAACTGCCAAGCCCGTGCTTATTGGTACTGCAGTTGTAGGTGCAACCACAATGATTTTTTCCCTCATACTTGTAATTCAGCATACACTGGAAGTAGAGCCTTCCACTTTACTAAGTTTGCTTAATCCATATACTATCCTGGGCTTCCTTGCAGGAGGTTCTGTTGTGTATTGGTTTACAGGGGCTTCCATACAGGCTGTTACTACAGGCGCTGGCAGGGCGGTAGAGTTTATTAAGGAAAATATAAACCTTGATCCAGATGCTCCCAAAAAAGCTGATGTTGAAAAATCCAGGGCGGTTGTAAAAATATGTACAGTATATGCCCAGAAAGGTATGTGGAATATTTTTATTGCTATCTTTTCTTTTGCGCTGGCTTTTGCTTTTCTGTCTGCTCCTGCCAATTCCAATCTTCCGGTTGCCTTATTTATAAGTTACCTCTTATCAATTGCATTCTTTGGATTGTTTCAGGCAATATTTATGGCAAATGCCGGTGGATCGTGGGATAATGCGAAGAAGGTTATTGAGGTAGATATGCAGGAAAAAGGAACCAAACTGCATGAAGCAGCGGTTGTAGGAGATACGGTTGGTGATCCTTACAAGGATACTTCATCTGTAGCTTTAAACCCGATCATTAAGTTCTCTACACTCTTTGGATTGCTTGCAATGGAGATATCCCTTAATGAACAATTCAGACATGTTGCTCCTTATTTTGGACTTGCATTCCTGGCTGTTGCCTTGTATTTTGTATATCGTTCATTCTATAAGATGAGAATCAGTTAGACAGGCTTGTGAAAACAGGAGAGATATAATTTATATAAAAGAAAGTTGTGGCTGATAAGCTGCAACTTTCTTCTTTTCTTGTCAGGCTACGGATAATGAGCTTTATTTAAAACTTTTTAGTTGAAAGCTTTCACCATTAAAAACACCATAGGTGAAATTATTTATCCAGTCACCCAGGTAAATAAGTCGGGCTTTGTTTTTCAATTCAATATTAATGGGAAGATGGCGATGTCCAAAGATAAAGAAATCAAATGCTTCTTTTTCCCATAGCCTGTAGGCATAACGGACAAGCAATTCTTTTTCTTCCCCGAGAAATTCAGCAAGATTCCCGGCCATGCGGCTTCTGGCAGACATTTTACTGGCAAGCCAGATAGCAAAGTTAGGATGAAGCCTTGCATACATCCATTGTAAAAACCTGCTTGTAAAGATACGTTTCAGGAATTTATAGCCCTTATCCCCCGGACCTAGTCCGTCGCCATGAGCCAAAAAGAACTTTTTCCCATTTAGCTTTTTACTTATGGGTGACCTGTGAAGGATTACTCCGGTTTCTTCAGGAAGATAATCGAAGACCCATATATCGTGATTGCCGGTGAAGAAGTGAACAGGGATACCTGAATCGGTGATCTCTGATATTTTACCCAGCAGGCGGGTGAATCCCCTTGGGACAACCCTTTTATATTCGAACCAGAAATCAAAAATGTCTCCCAGCAGATATATCTCGGTAGCATCTTTTCTTACCTGTTCCAGCCAGCTGACAAAGAGTTTTTCCCTTTTAAGACTTTCTGCATGACTGGGTACACCAAGATGAAGATCTGAGGCAAAATATATGTTTGTTCCCTTTTTCAAAATCAGTTAAGATCAGAAACCAAATACCTGTTCCAATTTTATTAAAAGTGCTTTGCCGTGAAGATCAGCGGCAACAATTGAGCCTTCCCTGTCAATGAAATAGTTTGATGGGATAGTCTTAACATTAAACAAAGATATGATATTTGAATTGGGATACGACAGGTCACTGACATTTATCCATGGCAGTTCATCAAAATTTATAGCTCTTTCCCATGCTTCTTTATTGCTATCCAATGACACCTGGTATATTTCAAATCCTTTTTGATTATATTTATTATACAAGGATTTAAGGACCAGGTTCTCGCTTATGCTTTGTTTGTTCCAGGAGGCCCAGAACGAAAGAAGCACATATTTCCCTTTTAAAGAGGATAAGGAAATAGTATCACCTGATGGAGATGGTAAAGATATGTCAAGATTTGTTTGCTCAGCCGAGTTAAACAGAATATCTAATTTCCTCTTATTAAGCCTGGCCATTTCATTGTTGAGATTGGCTTTAAGTGCCCTTGTATGTTTTGACCCGGGATAATACAGGCTTAAACTGTCTGCTACTATTTTAATAAACTGAATGTCTTTAATATCATTCAAAACATATGTATTGTCATCGTATTGCTGGTAAAGGGCCTTTACCGAAGCAAGCGACCCGGTGTTTTTTAGAATAAAACCAATAGAGTAGCGGTGCTGCTGCCTCATCACATCATCATAGAGCATATTCAAAACCCGGCTTAGTGTATCAAAGCCTTCATTGTCAATATTTTTATTGTAAACATTGTTGATAGAATCAAGCCTGCTGATAGTGTGTCTCAGATGATCATCAATCAGGAAAAGCAATTCTGTCCCCGGAGATCCGGAAACAGAAACATTCCCTGGCAGTATTTTTTCCATGGAATATAATTTCAGCTTTTCTCCGGGTTCTGCAAGAAGAGTAATAAAATTATTGTCTGAAAATCCTATATTAAAAAAGTCAGCCTCCCCGGCATCAATACTTATCTTAAATCTCCCCGATTTGCTTAATAAAACACTATCTATTAGTTTGACAGAATTGATATCCATCCTTTCAACTGTAATGCTTTGATTTGCAGCTGCAGGGAAATGTCCGGATATTGAAATGCTTTTATTATTATTACATCCAAGGAGTATTGCCGGTAAAAGGAATATTAGCAGTTTCTTCATTACCACTTCTTTTTCCTTATTAGTTTTCCTGGCTGAAAAGCTCTTTAAGCTTAATGCTGAGAGCTTCCCCCCTCAGGTTCTGAGCTATGATCTTTCCTTCCCTGTCAAGAAGAAAGTTGGCTGGTATTCCTTCTATCTGATACAGGGGTACTACAGATGAGTTCCAGTATTTCAGGTCGCTTACATGAAGCCATTTGCCCAGTTTGTCATCTGCAATTCCTTTAAGCCAGTTTTCTTTTGTTTTATCCAGAGAAACCTGAAAAATCTCAAATCCATTGTCTTTGTACTTTTTGTAATTAGCAACCAGGTTAGGGTTTTCCCTGCGACAGGGACTACACCATGCAGCCCAGAAGTCAAGCAATACAATTTTTCCTTTTGTGTCAGACAAGCGAAGTGTATCGCCGTCAGGATTAGGGAGGGCAATATCGGGAGGAGTTTTTCCTGTTCCCAGCATATTATTTCTTAATTCGGTAAGCTTGGCACGTTGTTTCATGTCAAGTATGTTCTGATGCAGGCTTTGGACAGGTTCTGATTCAGGGTATTTTTCAAATAATATCGAATCCACATTTTCATAATAATTTATATCAGTTGTGGGATCAAGAATATATTGATTAGGACCGACCTGCTGGTATAAGGCTATCAATGTTGCAAGAGAACCCGGGTTTTTTTCAATAAAGTTAATAGTGAAGCTTTTCATAGAATCCATTATTGCTTCCGATTTAACATTCAGGTCATCCATTATTTCCTGTATGTTAGGACTATTGATGCTGTCGTAATAGGTCTGGCTCAGTTGTGTGAGCTCTTTTATCGAGCCCATCAGCCTTGCGGTATATTCCTGTAAAAGCCTGGAATCATCAGATCCTTTAACTTCATAATTACTGACCATATCAGTAATATCTGCCTCAATGTTCAATTTTTCACCAGGATGAATAATAAGTGTAATATAATTCCTTTGCCCCGAAATAAGCATAAAGAAGTTGGGTGTTTCAAGATCACCGGTAAAAGTAAAATGGCCTTTTTCATCAAGTACAAGCGAATCAACTACCTCCAGCTTGTTTTCATTCATTGCCATTAGCTTGATTGTTTCACCGTTTGAATTTTGAAGGTTCCCTTCAATCTTGTAGGATGTTTTATTGCTTGAACAAGCAGCGAAACTCATAAGGATAGCTAATCCTATAATTATTTTCTTCATTTTTGGTCTGTTCTTGTATGTTATAAATAAATGATACTCAATTAAGGCGCGAAGATAATTAAATTTCATGACAATTGAGGGCAGGAGGCCTTTCTGTAATATAAGGCCGGGAGAAGTTTAACTTTCTTTAACATTAAAGATCACATTTCTTTCACTCAGATAGTTTATAATAAAGTTAAAATTGCCGTGGTCTTCACCAAGAAATTCAGGATGATTTACTCCTGCCCGGCTGAATTTGTTTTGAAGCAGGAGGTTGACTGCTGAAGAACAGGTATAGCCGGTGGTTCTGGCCATGGAGGGAATACTATTCTCTTTGTCGTATCTGTCGAAAAGATTATAAGTATACTGTTTATTGTTTCCCTCCTGATCTCCGTATACAGTGATTCGCATTACTGTAAAATCCTCTTCACCTGGCTTGAGTTTCCATTTTGGGAACAGGAGGCTGGCAGTAAGATCTATGGGACGTATCATTTTCCCATTAATATTTATTTCATCATATGAGAAGAAGCCGGATTCCCTAAGTACTTTCAGGTATTCAATGCTTCCGGGGTATCTCAGGGTCTTTTCTATCATTGAGGGGATCTTCATAGTATGGATCAGTGAACGAAGTCCGTCTGAGTTCCAGGATTCCAGTGTGCCTATACCTTCAAATTCCAGTAGCTCTGCATCTGATAAAGCTTGCCTGGTAATTATGTTTCCGTTTTCAACATATCTTGCCGGACGGGTATATTCTTCAATAACATCTATGGGTGAAAATACAGCCTTGTATTCATATGGCCATTCGCGAATCACCGGCAGGCCTCCCACAAGACATTTAAAACTATCTACTTTCATGGTTTTATTATGATATCCCAGGATAATGTTTGACATTCCGGGGGCTATACCACAATCTGTAACTATGCAGAGACCTTTCTTTTTGGCAAGTTCATGCAGGTCAGACGGATCTTCAGGCATAAAGGATATATCAACCATATTCTTACCTGCTTCTATTATATTCTTCATTAGCTGGTATCCCATAAAACCGGGCACGGCTCCCACTACCAGGTCATAATCTTTTACAAGTTTTATTATTATATCATGGTTCGAGATATCCTGTTCTATGAATTTTATATTCTGGCCATGAAGATTTTTATGGGCCTCCGCCTTTATATCTACGGCAGTAATATCATAATCTTTTGCAAGGTCCATGGCAATGACACTGCCAACCAGGCCGGTTCCGAGAACTATTATTTTACTCATTACCTAATAAAAGTATTTATCCAAGTATTGTTCCTATAATGGTAGCTGATAATAATGAGGCAAGGGTACCGGCGAGTAAAGCTCTCATACCATATTTTGAGAGCAACACCCTTTGATTTGGTGCCAGTGAGCCTATGCCACCAATCTGTATGCCAATAGAAGCAAAATTGGCAAAGCCGCAAAGCATATAAGTAGCCATAATTATTGATTTCTGATTTACGAGTTCCCCACTTGCTTTCAGGTCGGAAAGACTTATATAACCGATAAATTCAGTAAGTATGAGTTTCTCGCCAAGTAAGCGGCCAAGCACCGTTATATCCTCACGGGCAACTCCTATAAGCCACATAAGCGGAGCAAAGAGGTAACCAAGCATGAACTGAAGTGATAACTCATGGTATTTTCCGTCAGTTGCCTGGGCAATCATATCATTCAGATGCGTGATCTTACCTATCCATACAGTAATAAAATTAAACATGGCAATGAAGGCAATGAACACCAGTAGCATAGCTGCAACATTGGCGGCAAGCTTCAATCCCTCGGTTGTACCGTTTGATACCGCATCAAGAACATTAGACCCGATCTTGTCGTGGGTAATCTCAATATCCGAGTCAATAGCCTCGGTTTGTGGTACAATTATTTTTGAGATAACTATTGCTCCCGGGGCAGCCATTACTGATGCAGCAAGCAGGTGTTTTGCAAATATCAGTCTCTGGGCAGGGTCATTCCCTCCCAGGAAACCAATATAAGCCGCAAGTACTCCACCTGCCAGGGTTGCCATACCTCCGGCCATGACCAGCAGTATCTCTGATTTGTTCATCTTCGGAAGATAGGCTTTGATCATCAGAGGAGATTCTGTCTGACCAAGAAAAATATTGCCCGCAACAGAAAGACTTTCCGCCCCTGATAGTTTTAAAGCTTTTGTCATTAACCAGGCAAGCACATAAACTATTTTTTGAATAATACCCAGGTAGAAAAGGAGGGAAGTAAGGGCAGAGAAAAAGATTATTGTGGGTAATATCTGGAACGCAAATATCATACCCATCCTGTCAAGATCAAGCAGGTTCCCGAAAAGGAATTCACTACCGGCTTTTGTAAAATCAAGAACCAGTACAAAAAGTCGTCCTACAAACTCAAAAGCTTTTCTTATAAATGGGATATACAGTATGCCAACTGCAAGTGATACCTGTATGGCAAGTCCCGTAAATACTATTTTCCATGAAATAGCAGCCCTGTTGGAGCTAAACAACCAGGCGATAATAATCAAGACAGCCATTCCAAGTAATCCCCTCAGTAGTGTTAGTAAACTGAAATGCGGACTATTGTCAATAGCAAGCACCTGTCCCGAACTGTCGATAAGTGAATTCTCAACGGTTTCCACAGCACCTGACAGGGCAGTTGTGTCGGATTGAATTAAGCCGGTGGCAGGATTTTGAGCTGAGACAGAAATAAATAGAAGGAGAAATAGTATGAGCAGGGGAAGGACTTTTTTCATTATTTTTTTCTTCGGTTTATTTCATTTTGTATTATTGATGCTTTTTCATAATTCTCCAGCCTGATGGCGTCATCAAGCATAGTTTTTAGTTCTGCATCAGGGGTATCCTTAAAATCTTTACCCTGGTCTTTTAATGTGGGCTCGGAAGGATAGAAGTCCTGGTGTTCCAGGTCGCTCTCGAACTCATTTTGTTCATCAAGAATGATCCCTGCCTGTTCAATTATCTCGCTGGTAGTATAAATAGGACATTTAAACCTCAAAGCCAGGGCAATGGCATCTGATGTACGGGCATCTATTTCTATCTGCCTGTGCCCGTCGCTGCATGTAAGCCTGGAAAAGAATACTCCTTCATGTAATCTTGAGATATTTACCTCGGTTATTTTTATCTCGTATGATTCTGCAAAACTGTGAAAAAGATCATGGGTGAGCGGACGTGGTGGTTTGAGCCCTTCCAGTTGAATGGCAATAGCCTGAGCTTCAAATCCGCCTATTATAATGGGTATTCTTCGGTTTCCGTCTTCCTCGGAAAGAATAAGGGCATATGCTCCAGTTTGAGTCTGGCTGTATGAAATCCCAAGTACGTTAAGCCTTATTTTTGACATTATAATTTTGCTTTTAGCACTATGTATGCAAATATAGAAAAATCCATTAGAATCTTTGTTGCCACGGGATTGCTTTTCCTTTAATAATTATTATATGTGGAGTTTGTATTTATTGCTCTGTGATCTTGATATGAACATCTATACTAACCATTCTGATATACAGGTGATTTTTTGAATATTCGAAGGATTATCTGTGATAAAAATGTTTGTATATCAATTAAATTTTATATTTTTGCAGTCCGAATTAAAGAAACGATTTATAATGTATGCAATTGTAGATGTAGCAGGCCAGCAGTTTAAAGTGGAAGAAGGGAAAAAAATCTTTGTCCACAGGCTTGAAAATAAAGAAGGCGAAGTTGTGGATTTCGACCAGGTATTACTTATTGACAATGATGGAAAGATTGTTATAGGTGACCCGGTAATTAAGGGTGCAATGGTTAGTGCAAAAGTACTTGCACATCCAAGAGGTGATAAGGTAAGTGTATTCAAGAAGAAAAGAAGAAAAGGATACAAGGTTAAGACGGGTCATCGCCAGGATTTTACCCAGCTGGTAATAAAAACTATTATAGAAAAGGGCGCATCTAAGCCTGTAGCGTCTAAAGAAACTTCTGCCAAACCGGCTGTTGCTAAAAAGGCTACAGCTAAGACCGCTGCCAAGCCGGCTGTTGCTAAAAAGGCTACAACTAAGACTGCTGCCAAGCCGGCTGTTGCTAAAAAGGCTACAACTAAGACTGCTGCCAAGCCGGCTGCTGCTAAAAAGGCTACAGCTAAGACTGCTGCCAAGCCGGCTGCTGCTAAAAAGGCTACAGCTAAGACTGCTGC
>JAOZPG010000004.1:114252-157891 GCA_029932855.1 Bacteroidales bacterium
CAAGCCGGCTGCTGCTAAAAAGGCACCGGCTAAAACTAAGCTTTCCGGCAAGCAGGAAACTAAAGCTAAAGACAAATAATAATTTTGAGCCGGTTTTTAAGGTTCTAATAAAAGCATATTGAAATGGCACATAAGAAAGGAGCAGGAAGTTCTAAAAACGGAAGAGAATCTGAAAGTAAACGCCTGGGAGTTAAATTATATGGGGGCCAGCTTGCCAAGGCCGGGAACATTATTGTACGCCAGCGTGGAACTCAACATCATCCCGGAACAAATGTCGGTATGGGTAAAGACCACACCCTGTTCGCACTTACAGATGGAAAAATTGAATTCAGGAAAAGAAGAGATAATAAATCTTTTGTTTCAGTTATTCCTGAAACAGAATAGAAGTAAGTAAGAAAAGATTCCTAACTCCTGGTAAATTTACCGCTGAAAAGCTGTAAGTTTGCAGGAGTTTTTTTTATGGAATATTTCATGTTTTTGTTTTATTAATTTTTTTTCAAATGCTTCATTTATCATATATACGAAAGAACCTTGAACAAATTGCTGAAAGGCTGAAAGTAAAGAACTTTGATGCGCAGAAGCAGTTGTCGGAAATTGTCGATCTTGATGATTTGCGTAAGAAGACACAAAATATTCTTGATCAGAAACAGGCAGAAATAAATAAGACATCAAAAGAAATAGGAAAGCTTATAAGAGAAGGATTGAAAGAGGAGGCTGAGGCTGCCAAAAAGTTTACGGCACAGTTGAAGGAGGATATCAAAAAGCTTAATAATAAGATGCATGAGGTGTCAGACTCAATAGAGAGCCGACTGCTTAATATACCTAATGTGCCGCATGAATCTGTACATCCCGGGAAGAGCGATAAGGATAATGTAGAGATCAAATCGGAAGGAAAGAAACCTGATCTTGATGATAATGCGCTTCCACACTGGGAGCTTGGGAAGAAATATGATATTCTCGATTTTGAACTTGGTAACAAAATTACAGGTGCTGGCTTCCCTGTGTTTAAAGGGAAAGGGGCCAGGCTACAGAGGGCATTGATACAGTTTTTTCTTGATGAGGCCATAGAGGCAGGTTATAATGAGATAATACCTCCATTAATGGTAAATGAGGCTTCAGGTTTTGGAACCGGCCAGCTGCCCGATAAAGAAGGACAGATGTATTATGTAGGTATAGATAATTTGTACCTGATACCTACATCCGAGGTTCCGGTCACTAATATTTATCGAGATGTTATACTCGAAGAGAAAGAACTTCCTATGAAGAATACTTCTTACACTCCCTGTTTCAGAAGAGAAGCAGGATCTTACGGAAAAGATGTGAGGGGACTGAACAGGCTACATCAGTTTGACAAGGTTGAAATAGTACAGATCGCTCACCCTGATAAGTCGTATGAGGTGCTGGATGAAATGGTAAAACATGTAGAACAACTTATACAAAAGCTTGAACTTCCCTACAGGATAATGAGGCTTTGCGGAGGGGACCTATCTTTTACTTCGGCCCTGACTTACGATTTTGAAGTATATTCGGGAGCTCAGGATAAATGGTTGGAGGTTAGTTCTGTATCTAATTTTGAAGATTATCAGGCTAACAGGCTGAAACTAAGATTCAGGGATGAAACAACAAAGAAAAACAGGCTGGCCCATACCCTTAACGGAAGTGCCCTTGCTTTACCAAGAATAGTTGCAGCCCTGTTTGAAAATAACCAGACGGCAGAAGGAATAAAGATCCCGGCTGTGCTTGTTCCATATACAGGATTTGAAATAATTGACTGATAACAAATTAAGATAGTTTCCTGAGGCATAGATTTATTTTTTTTCAGTAAAGATAGCTGTGATGCTAAACCAGAAAAAGGCATATCTCTTTGCGGGACTGGTAATCATGTTCTGGGCTACTGTGGCAACAGCTTTTAAGATAGGTCTTAGATATCTTGACCCTCCCCAGCTGTTGATGTATGCCAGCATTAGCTCATTTTTTGTATTGTTTATTATTAGTGCATGGCAGGGGAAATTAAAGCTTTTAACTGCGTATTCCTTATTAGATTATTCCCGTTCAGTTCTTCTTGGGTTTTTAAATCCTTTTGTGTACTATCTTGTACTTTTCAAAGCCTATTCATTACTGCCTGCTCAGGTGGCTCAGCCACTGAATATGATATGGCCTGTTGTACTGGTGTTCTTTTCTGTACCCCTGCTTGGACAAAAGTTAAGGCCAGGGGCATATATTGCTCTGTTTATAAGTTTTGTAGGGGCTATGCTTATCTCATCCCAGGGAGATTTTCTTGGATTTAAAAATTCCGACACACTGGGGGTTATATTGGCCATGGGTAGTTCACTGGTCTTTTCATTGTATTTTATATTTAATTTGAGAGATAAGAGAGATGATGAAATAAAACTTCTTTTAAACTTCTTTTTTGCTTCTTTACTGATAGTTGTATATAACCTTCTTAGTGGTGATTTTGTAATTCCCGGACCAAAGGGACTGGCTGTTGCTGTATATATTGGCTTTTTTGAGATGGGAGTGTCATTCTTGTTCTGGCTGAAAGCATTAAAATACAGCAGTTCATCAGCTCTTGTTGCAAACATAATATTCCTGGTACCATTTTTGTCCCTGATTTTTATTCATTATATTCTGGGAGAATATATTTATATTACTACTTTCCTGGGATTGATATTGATAGTTGCCGGAATATTTTACCAGAATAAGGGATTTCTCACTAAGAAGAAGTAATAAAAATAAAATAGTCCGGTAATTTGAATATAGACACAGGCAGGGTTCATTAAGACTAAAGAAATAAATATGGATAGAAAAATTAATAAGTTCTTTCTTTTAATATCAGGCATCTTGATTGTTCTTGCTATTCAATCATGCAGGAAAGATCCCGTGCTTCCTGCAGATAAGGAGTTGGAGTTGCAGGCAGCAGTAGCAGTTTATGATTTAATGCAGGAATGGTACCTATGGAATGATTCCATACCGATAGTTAATAAGGCAGATTATAAGACTCCTGAAGAAATGATGCATGCCCTGAGGTTTGAACCTAAGGACAGATGGAGTTATGTAAGCAGTATGGAAGAATATTTAAGTTATTTTGAACAGGGAACCTACCGGGGACATGGATTTTCCTATATTATTGATAATGACGGCAATTATCGTATTCTATTTGTATATAAGGATAGTGATCTTTATACAGAAGGGGTACGCCGGGGCTGGAGGATAATTAAAATAAATGGTCAGACAATACCTTCTCAGGCGGATCTTTCAGATTATATGACTGATAACACGGACATTTTTGTATTTATTAAGCCGGATGGGAATGAGGCTACAGTTAGTTCCACTAAAAAGGAAATAAAAATAAATTCTGTGCTTTATGCTGATACACTTATGGTTGACGGCGAGGTGATAGGACATATTGTTTTCAACAGTTTTATAGAGCCTGCCATAGAAGAACTGGATACTGCTTTTCGTTTATTCTCTAAGCTGTGTGTCAAGAAGATTATACTTGATATGAGATATAACAGGGGAGGGAGAATGGATGTTGCTGTGAAACTTGCCAGCCTGCTGGCAGGGAATGAAAATACAGGTAATACTTTTGTTAGCTATGGTTATAATGATAATAAAAAAGATTTGGATTCAGACGTATTGTTTGAGAGTGAAGATTATACCCTGGATCTCTCAGAATTGATAGTTTTTACCTCCGGGAGTACTGCCTCGGCAAGCGAGGCTATCATCAACGGATTGTATCCATACATGGACATTAAGACCATAGGCAGCCCCACTTATGGAAAACCTGTTGGCATGAATATATGGGGCTTTGCTGATCGCTGGGTGTTTGTACCCATAACATTCAGACTTAAAAACAGCCGTGGAGAGGGAGACTATTTTGCTGGCTTGCCCGTAGATTCTTATATAGAGGATGGCTTATTGTGGGAATTCTCAGACAGGAGGGAGACATATTTAAAAGAAGCGATATACTATATTAACACAGGAAACCTTACCGGCATATCATCGGGAAGGAAGAAATCTTATATTCATTCTGCGAAGAAGGAGTTTGGATTGAAGTGGATGATAGGAGCTGAATAGTTCAATAAAACATAATTGCAAACAGAAAGAATAATATTAGGAATTGATCCCGGAACCAATATCACCGGATATGGGATTATTTCTGTTAAGGGAAAAACCCCGAAATTGATGGTTCTGGGTATTATAGACCTGCATAAGATAAAAGATCCATACACAAAATTGCAGACAATCTTTAGAAGGGTACTGTCTCTTATAGATGAGTTTCATCCCGACGAGATGGCTATTGAAGCTCCTTTTTTCGGCAAGAATGTACAGTCAATGCTGAAGCTGGGGCGTGCCCAGGGAGTGGCTATGTCTGCTGCACTTTACAGGGATATACCTATTTTTGAATATGCACCAAGGAAAATTAAGTTATCGATAACCGGACAGGGAGCTGCTTCAAAAGAGCAGGTTGCGTCCATGCTGAAATCATTACTGAATGTAGAAAAAATGCCGGATCAGCAGGATGCTACCGACGGACTTGCTGCGGCTATGTGTCATTTTTACCAGTCAAATGTTCCTGGTAGCACAAAAGCATATAAGAGCTGGAAAGATTTTATTAGTAAAAACCAGGGGAGAACGCTGTGACTGCCGGTAGGCAGGAGGTCCTTACATGCTTAGCCAAACTTTTATTTTAGCTCTTTTCTTATCTTTTTAGCCAGTTCTTCAAATTCCTCCCGGCTTAATTTGAGCTTTGGCTTTGAAAAGTTTATATCAGCTTCAGAATTGATAGGTATAAGGTGTATGTGGGCATGTGGAACTTCCAGCCCTAATACTGCCACGCCAATTCTTTTACAGCTCACTACTTTTTCAATAGCCCTGGCGATCTTTTTTGAGAAAACCATCATATCTGCAAGAAGTTCATCTTCCACATCGAAGATATAATCGACTTCTTTTTTGGGAATCACCAGTGTATGTCCCTTTGCAAGCGGGTTAATATCGAGGAAGGCAAAATAACGGTCATCCTCTGCAATGGTGTAGGAGGGGATATCGCCATTAAGGATTTTTGAAAAAATACTGCTCATATTATTTTGAAATATTGATTATTTCAAAGTTCAAGGTTCCCGACGGAACTTGTATTTCAACATGATCACCAACTTTTTTACCTATAAGGCCTTTGGCAATAGGTGTACCTACAGACAGTTTTCCCGATTTAAGGTCTGACTCACTTTCAGAAACAAGCATATACTCCATTACCTGATTATTCTTAATGTTCTTAAGTTTTACTTTGGTCAATATCTGAACCGTTGATACATCGATCTTTGATTCGTCAATGATCCTTGACCTGGAGATAAGGTTATTAAGTTTGGCTATCTTGATCTCGAGAAGTCCCTGAGCATCTTTGGCTGCCGAATATTCAGCATTTTCCGAAAGATCACCTTTATCACGTGCTTCGGCAATTTGCTTAGAAATACCTGGCCTTTCCACTGTTGTGAGATAATCCAGTTCTTCTTTAAGCTTTTTTAGCCCTTCTTCAGTTATATAAGAAATATCGCTCATATCAGCTATTAACAAAAATATAAAAACAAAAAAGAATTCCGTTTGCGTGGAACTCTTTCCTGCTACAAAGATAATGATTTTTAAATTACTATAAAGTAGCAGGAAATATTAATGACCTGCTAGAAATATTTTGGTTTCAGGATCTCTGAATATACTATGGCATGTTTAATTTCAAAATCATCCAGTAAATTGTTCAGGTCGTCTGGTTCTTTTTTAGTGTTGACAGATTCTGACACCTGGTCTTTAGTAGCAAGATTGTCAAGCAGGCCGGTTTCAATTTTTTCAGTAGTGGGATCATCATGGGCAAAAACACTTACTCCTTCTTTAAAAATTTCGGGAACCGGGTCTTCCTGTCTTTCCTGCAGGTCAGGTTCAGCTTCCTCAAAGTCGTCAAATAATACTTCTTCTTCCTGATAGTCAGGCGAAGGGGCTTCAAACATGGTATCCAGTAATCCTTCCAGTCCTGTTTTCTTGTTCGTATTTTCAGTACCGGCATTATTGGGTGAGGGAACATTAAGTTTAGCCTTATTCCTTTTCTTTAACAGGCTTGCTATTAGAATCAGGAAGGTTATTAAAAGATAAATTATGGTTCCTGCTGAATTATCCATGCTGCTTAATAGGATTGTATTTACCATCTTTTTTTTGCTTTTCTTTTCTTAAAAGGACGAAATAAAATAAAAGGTTTTTTTGTCTTATTGTTTTTTTTTGCAGTTTTTCTTGATTCTTTCATCCTTTCTTGTGTTTCTTTATCCTGCATCTCAAACCTATGTTTTACTGCTTTATCTCTTGATTTTACGTAATCTTTTCTTTGTTGTTCTTCCAGGTTCAGGGCTTCATTTTTTTTCTTTTTTACTTCCCTGGATTCCCTTTGTGAAAAAGAAGAGGCAGAGACAAGAATCAAAAACCAAAGAAGTAAAATTCTTTTTAAATGTAAAATATTTAGTTTTGCAATTCGTTTCATTAACTAAATGATGGAAACAAGCTTATTCTCAAAATTAAGAAATTTTTTACTAATATCTCTTGTGGTATTGCTATTTACAACATGCAGGGGGGATGATAATCATATTGTTCCCGATGTACCCACCGATTTTACTATCAATCTCAGCCTTCCAATGTTCTTCGATCTGAATTCAGTAGGTAATTCAGTCATTGTTACTAGTAATTACGCAGGGAGCCTGTCTGCAGGATATGACGGGCACGGGATAATAATATATCGTGCCGGCCTGAATGAATTCTATGCTTTCGATCGTACCTGCACATTTGAGCAGCAGCTTGATGTAGCGGTTGATCTTGATCTGCCAACAGATATGAGCGCGGAATGTCCGGAATGTGGTTCAAGATATATACTTCCGAGTATGGGATATCCAGGTAAAGACGGACCTGCCACATACCCGCTTAAACAGTATCACGCCGAGTATTCAAATGGCACGGTCTGGGTACATAATTAATACCTGTAATGATCTGCTTTATAAGGTCCGTCAACAGGAACACCTAAATAATCAGCTTGTTCTTTGCTTAGTTTGGTGAGTTTAACACCTATTTGCTCCAGGTGAAGTCTTGCCACCTCCTCATCAAGGTGCTTGGGCAGCCTGTAAACATCTGTTTTATAATCATTATTCCAGAGTTCTATCTGTGCAAGTGTCTGGTTTGTGAATGAGTTACTCATTACAAATGAAGGGTGACCGGTGGCACAACCAAGGTTTACCAGCCTTCCTTCGGCAAGCAGGAATATGCTGTGTCCATCAGGGAAACTGTATTTATCAACCTGTGGTTTGATATTAAGCTTTTTAATTCCAGGGTAGGTTTCAAGCTCTTCAACCTGTATTTCGTTATCGAAATGACCTATATTACATACTATAGCCTGGTCATTCATTTTGCTCATATGGTCTATAGTAATAACGTCTTTGTTACCGGTGGTGGTAACAAAGATATTTCCTTCATCAAGAGCATCTTCAATGGGTTTAACTTCATAACCTTCCATAGATGCCTGCAGGGCACATATAGGATCTATCTCAGTAACTACTACCCTGGCACCATACGACTTCATTGATTTGGCAGAACCCTTACCAACATCGCCATAACCGCAAACAACAACTACCTTACCTGCCAGCATCACATCCGTTGCCCTTTTAATACCGTCGGCAAGCGATTCGCGGCAACCGTATAGATTGTCGAACTTCGATTTTGTTACAGAATCATTAACATTAATGGCTGGCATAAGTAATCTGCCATCTTCCATCATCTGGTAAAGCCTGTGAACTCCTGTAGTGGTTTCTTCACTCACTCCTTTAAGCTCTTGTACTGTCCTGTGCCATTTTTCAGGGTCTTCATTAAGGATTGTCTTTAATCGGCTAAGGATCACACCTTCTTCTCTGTTAGAAGCTTTCACATCCAGTGTTGCAGTATTCTTTTCTCCTTCATATCCTTTATGTATCATTAATGTGGCATCACCGCCATCGTCAACGATCATATTAGGACCTTTCCCGCCGGGGAAAGAGAGAGCCTGTGCAGTACACCACCAGTATTCTTCAAGAGTTTCTCCTTTCCATGCAAAAACCGGAACACCCCTCTCAACAATGGCCGCAGCAGCATGATCCTGGGTGGAAAAAATATTACAACTTGCCCAGCGCACATCAGCGCCTAGCTCTATAAGGGTTTCAATAAGAACAGCCGTTTGAATTGTCATATGGAGAGAACCGGTTATCCTGGCCCCAGCCAGTGGTTTTGAGGTTCCGAACTTTTTACGTAGTGACATAAGACCTGGCATTTCTTTTTCTGCAATATCAATTTCTTTTCTTCCCCAGTCTGCCAGCTTAATGTCTTTTATTTTATATGTGATATTTTCTGTCATAGTAGTTTCCATTCGTTTTTTTTGCTTTTAAATTCGGACTGCAAAGTTACGATTTTTATTTAGCACTTCAAAGATGAGCCAGGCTCGCTTATCTTAAATCCTTGTAGTTATTAATTGAATCTAAGACTGCCTGATGGCAGTATAAATTATGTAATTTTAAAATTAGTACTTAATAAGACTGTTTAGATATGTTCATCTTGCAAGAATATCCATTGCCCTGGTCCTGTCTTTCTGAAGTTGTCGGACAAGTTTCTCTATGCTGTCGAATTTCACCTCATCCCTCATCTTCTCAACAATTATCAGGTTAACATCCTGCCCGTAAATGTCTTTTGAGAAATCGAAGATATTTACTTCAATGGTTTTTATTATATTTTGTGAATCCAGCGTTGGCCGTACACCTATATTAAGCATAGCATTATAGATTTTGCCGTTAAACTGCAATTTTACTGCATATACTCCATCTGAGGGAATAAGCTTATAGCTTTCATTTGGGGATATGTTGGCTGTAGGAAATCCCAGCTTACGTCCGATAGTTCTTCCCCCAACTATTTTCCCTTTTACAAAGAATTCATAGCCCAGCAGATTATTGGCTTTTTTGATATTTCCCGACCATAATGCCTTACGGATTATAGTGGAGCTTACTTCTTCCCCATTAACCAGTCTGGGTGGCAGTTTATGGCTTTCAAATCCAAACCTGACGGCACAGCTTTTAATGCTTTTTGGGTCGCTCATGCTGTCGTGGCCGAAATGATGGTTGTAACCCACTATAAGGTGTCTGACCCCAAATCTTTTTACCAGCGTTTCTTCAATAAAAACGCAGGCATCCTGCTTGGACAGTGCTCTTGTAAATGGTAATATAACCAGGTGATCTATACCTGCTTTTTCAAGTAATATTTGTTTTTCCTCAATGGTGGTAAGAAGTTTTAGTTTGCTTTTACCGGAGTTCATAAGCTGGCGGGGATGCGGCCAGAATGTGATTATCACCGTCTCACCTCCGGTTTTTGAGGCAATGGATTTCATTCCCGACAGTATCTCATGATGCCCTAAATGAACACCGTCAAAAATACCCATGGAAATAACAGGTTTTCTTAGCTTAAATTTATCCGGATCGTGATGTATCTGCAATCGCTTGGCATTTATAATTATTGCAGAACAAAGTTAAGAATTTCCTAATATCCTTATCCCATCTTCTTTGGTCTGCTATGTGTCTGATCCAGTCATTGTTCATAGATTTGTCCGGCCCGGATCGTTCTCTCCCATTTCCCGGGCTGCAGAAAGAAGCGGGAGGCAATAAATATTACTCCTTTTTTTTCATCTGCTTCCTGCTTGTCCATTTTAATATGGCTTCTGCCTGTTCGTCATTAAGCTCCTTTTCAGGATATTTGTTCAGGAATTTTTCAGGAGGCATCTTTCCTTTATCTACGGATTCGTAAATAATACTCATTTTTTCTGTTTTCTTAACCATGTTATATTTATTCCACTCATCGAAATTGAGTCTCCTTTTTGCATTATCATTTGTTCCTTTGTTGCTGTGACAGTCGTAGCAATAGCCATTCAGAATAGCATTTATATCAGCTGGTACACCTGTAAGTATTGTGTCTTGCCCGGAATGGGATAATATAATAAAACTGTTGTTTGAAAGGGTATTATTATTTGAGCTGTACGAAAAAGCAGTAAGCGCAAGAACAACAGCAACAGATAGCGAGCTGAGAAATATTGTCTTTTTCATCCTGATATAATTTAATAGCTAAGAGTTTAATAAATAATTTACTTTGTCCAGTTCTTTAATCCCGGCACGGTTTACTGTAGTCAAATATACAAATATTGATTAATAAAAGACATTCCTGTCCCCGTTATGAGTATTGTAATTGCAAGTTTGATATTCAGGTCTGGAGAATAGTAATATAGCTAATAAGCAGATATTTGCCATGCAGTGATTTTGTGATACTGGCTTTTGTTCTGAAAAAAACCGGAATAAAATAATACTTTTGTTATTCCATCGATCTGTGATTTGTTATGGTGATAAAAAGATTGGGAAGGATAGGTGAAGGTAGATGGAACGGGGTTCTTGATAAGCTTAGATCAGAGTATTACGGGAACACAATAATATCTGTTATTAATGCTATTGTTTCCAATTCTACGTACAGACTAATATATGAGCAGACAGTTCCGGTAATTAAGATTCATCTGCTAACAAAATTTCTCAAGTAAAATTTAAACTTCTTAGGCTTATGATTAGTATTGATCTCAAAAACATTTTTCCTTTTGTTGATAAAAAAAACTTTTCAACAAATATGATAAGTGCCGGAGAGAGTCTTGATGTGCTGCATAAAGGTAGCGGAAAGGGAAATGATTTCCTTGGCTGGGTGGATCTTCCCGGAAACATTGAGCAGGATATTATAGACAATATCAAAAGTGTTTCATTGGAGTTCAGGGATAATGTTGAGCTGGTGGTAGTTATTGGTATAGGAGGCTCATACCTTGGAACAAAAGCAGTTGAAACGGCCCTGGGCCATAATTTCCCCGGACTGATAAAGAAAGAACATCCCCGCTTACTTTATGCCGGACAGAATCTGAGTGAGGACTACCTTTACGATTTGCAGGAAGTACTGGAGAATAAGGAGTTTGGGATAGTTATTATCTCAAAGTCCGGTACAACAACCGAGCCGGCTGTGGCATTCAGGATTCTTAAACAGCAGCTTGAGAATAAAATTGGTAAGGTGGCCGCTGCAAAAAGAATAATTGCCGTTACAGATTCTTCAAAGGGTGCATTAAGGAAAATGGCGGACGAAGAAGAATACAGGAGCTTTATTATACCCGATGATGTAGGAGGAAGGTTCTCGGTACTTACGCCTGTGGGACTGTTGCCACTTGCTTTGGCAGGTATTGATATAGAGGCATTGGTGAAAGGTTCACGGGATATGGCCGGGCAAACATCAATAAAAATTGCCCCGGACAATAATCCGGCTCTTCTTTATGCGGCTGCAAGAAATACCTTATATGGTAGCGGAAAACTGATTGAATTACTTGTGAATTTCGAACCTGCGCTTCATTTTATGGCAGAATGGTGGAAGCAGTTATATGGTGAGAGTGAGGGGAAAGAAGGGAAAGGAATATATCCGGCAAGTGTTGATTTTACCACTGACCTGCATTCCATGGGTCAGTACCTGCAGGAGGGTAAAAGGCATATGTTTGAAACGGTACTGTCGGTTAAAGAAAGTAAAAACAAATTATCTGTTCCAAAAGATAAACGCAACCTGGATGGGCTGAATTATATAGCAGGTAAGTCTTTGACCGAGGTCAACTCTATGGCCGAACTGGGAACCATGCTGGCACATATTGAAGGAGGAGTACCAAATATTAAGATAGGCATTGATAAGCTTGATGCTTACAATATTGGGCAGTTACTGTACTTTTTTGAAAAAGCCTGTGGTATAAGCGGATATATGCTGGGAGTAAATCCTTTCGATCAGCCTGGCGTTGAGGCTTATAAAAAAAACATGTTTGCCCTGTTGGGTAAACCCGGTTTTGAAAAGGAAACAGATAAGATAAGAAAAGAACTGCATGCTGAATAAAGGTACCAGGCTAAAGGGCTATATACTTGCACTGATAGCTACCCTGGCAGCTTCTAATGTTTATATTTTCAGCAAGGCTGCTATCAGCGAGATGAGCCTTGTTCAGTTTGGTTTTTACTGGTTTGCTTTTGGTCTGCTATGGAATCTTGCATATTTTATTCCAAAGAAGAAATTTTCCGGCTTTACCAGTCTTAAAAAAGCTGACTATATTGTGCTTTTCCTTATCGGTCTTCTTGAGACTGCCGGGACAGTACTATTCTTTATGGCAATAAGAAGGATTGAGAATCCTGCAATCGTTTCTTTTCTTACTAATATTACTCCTGTTTTCATTGTTATTTTTGGATTTGCCTTTTTAGGAGAGAGATATAATTTTATCGAGCTAACAGGATTTACGCTTACC
This sequence comes from Bacteroidales bacterium, assembly GCA_029932855.1. GTDB lineage: Bacteria > Bacteroidota > Bacteroidia > Bacteroidales > VadinHA17 > JAYEGO01. Next base: position 126,635 of record JAOZPG010000004.1, read on the forward strand.
CTCGCAGGTGCTTTTGTTATAAGTTTTCAGAAGGGAGATGACTTAAACCGGTTGTTTATAGATGGATCAGGACTAATTGTTTTATCATCCCTGGTGCTTAGCGTTGCATTTATTCTCGCCAAGACCAGTATCAGGAGGGTAAATGCTTCAGTTTTGTCAATAAACAGGATAATATTTCTGTTCCTCTTGTTTATCGTATTAATGATACTGCAGAATCAGGAACTGCTTATTTCATTGAAGGGATTATATAATATATTGCTTGGTTCATTGCTGGGACCATTTCTTGCAGCTATTACAGGTTATTCCGCAATAAAATACCTTGAGGCATCCCGGGTTGCTATCTTTCAGAGCATCAAGGGCCTGTTTGTGCTTATAGGAGCACTAATATATTTTGGTGTGTTCCCATACTCTTACCAGCTTGCCGGGGGACTGATAACAATTGTCGGGGTGATATTAATTACTGCAGGTAAAAGAATACTGGCGGCCAGAGTAAAAAAGCAATAACAGCTATCTTAGCTTTTACCTCCCATGTATCATTGTCGGAAAGAATATCTATTTAAACATTTTGTTTTTTATTTAATACTTATATCAGGAATTTTTATTTTTTTTAGATTTGTGAATAATACCTACTATGATATTCATCGGATATTTTGAATCCTGCGAACACATTTCCCGTAGCTTTGCTGCGAGGAGAGTCAATATTTAGATCATGTATAAACAGTAAGAAATAATCTTAATAAACAGCAATAAGGACGGGCAATAGTTATTTTTTGTTTTTATCATTTTGCTAATTACCTTTCTGCTTCTTTTGATATTAAAAATGAGAAAATTCAAGGGTAATAATTTTATAGAAATAATATTATGACAATACAAAAAAAATCTTCCGGTAATATTAAAAGACGCGATTTTGTTAAAGCTTCTGTAATTACCGGACTGGGACTGGTGATGGCACCGGCTTATACTTTTGGCAGGACATCAGCTAATGAAAAAGTAAGAATAGCTTTTATTGGTGTCGGAGGCAGGGGGCGCAGTCATCTTCAAAACATTTTAAACAGGGATGATGTTCTTGTTCCTGCTATTTGTGATATTGATCCTGATGCCATACAAAAAACATTGAAAATGACAAAGGGGGCCGGAATTATAAAACCTGATGTTTATACTGACAGTGAACAGGCATATTTAAAAATGCTGGAAAGGGAGGACCTGGATGGAGTTATAATCGCTACTCCATGGTTATGGCATACAAAGATGACGGTTGATGCCATGAAGGCAGGCAAATATGCCGGGGTGGAAGTTTCTGCAGCAAATACCATTGAAGAATGCTGGGATTTGGTAAATACACATGAGGCAACAGGTACTCATGCCATGATACTTGAGAATGTTTGTTACCGTCGTGATGTTATGGCCGTACTTAATATGGTAAGGCAGGATGTTTTTGGTGAACTGGCACATGCCAGATGTGGTTACAGGCATGATCTGAGGGGAGTGAAGTTTAATCCGGGAGTTACTTTTGGTGAAGGAGCCTCGGGAGAAGCAAGATGGAGGACACAGCACTCACTCCACAGGAATGCAGATCTTTACCCAACACATGGTGTTGGGCCAATAGCAAGCATGATGGACATTAACAGGGGAAACAGGTTCGTTTCATTAACTTCACATGCTACGAGGTCAAGGGGATTACATAATTATATTATTAATCATCCTGAGGGAGGAAAAGATCATCCAAATGCAAAACTCAGTTGGGAACTCGGGGATGTTGTAACTACCCAAATCAATACGGCCAGGGATGAGACTATCCTTGTAACGCATGATACAAACCTGCCACGGCCTTATTCACTGAATTTTGAGGTACAGGGAGAAAAAGGTATTGCCGATTTCGATTATCATACAAGGCGTATATATATTGAAGGCATCAGCGAACCACATAGCTGGGACAATATGAACGAAGGATGGCTTGAAAAATATGATCATCCTTTATGGAAGAGGTATGGTGAATTTGCTGCCGGCTCGGGGCATGGAGGCATGGACTTTTTTGTTGATAATGCTTTCGTGGAATCGGTGAAACGTAAAGTCAGTCCGCCTCTTGATGTGTATGATGCTGCCGCCTGGAGCGCTATAACCCCGCTGTCTGAACGTTCCCTGGCTGAAGGGAATGCTGTGCAGTATTTCCCGGATTTTACAAGAGGTAAATGGATAAATAATAAGCCGGTATTTGCAACCCAAGGCGATGAGTATTAATGGACCCATCCTTTTGAAAGGATTATACAAGGCTAATTTTTATACGAGTTGATACTAGCAGAGAAGCTGGTATATTTCTTATACAGATAAAGAGGCTGTCTTTAATACTTGTAAGACAGCCTCTTTATTATTGTTTATAACCTGATTAAGGATGTATGGTCCCGGAGTTTTATCAGATCTTCTTTACAAATTCATCAAGCACAGTTTTCAGGTCGGGATAGCCTATTTCCTGCAGATCGTAATAAACCCTTGTAGAAGGCTTGGTAATATTTATCAGTCTGCCCAGGTCTATAGGTGTACCAATAACCACTGCATCACAATCGGTATTGTTAATGGTGGTTTCAAGATCTTTTAGCTGCTGATCACTATAACCCATTGCAGGCAAAAGAACCCCTATGCCGGGATAGATCTTAAAAGTCTCGGCAAGCTTGCCAACAGTATAAGGTCTGGGATCGATAAGTTCCGAGGCTCCGTATTTTTGTGCTGCCACTGTTCCGGCACCCAGCTTCATTCCCCCATGGGTAAGGGTGGGGCCATCTTCCACAACAAGTACCCTTTTGCCCTTAATAACCTGGGGATCATCAACCATTATTGGTGAGGTGCCATCTATCACTGTAGCTTCAGGAGCAAGTTTTTCTATATTTTCCCTGACAGTTTGAATATCTTCAGGAGCTGCACTGTCCATCTTATTTATTACAACTACATCTGCCATCCGAAGGGTAACTTCACCCGGGTAGTATCTTAACTCATGTCCTGCCCGGTGAGGGTCAACAACAGTAATGTTTAGGTCTGGCTTGTAAAAAGGAAAATCATTATTACCGCCATCCCAGAGAACCACGTCGCAGCCATCCGGATCATTTTCAGCAGCTCTTAATATGGCTTCATAATCAACACCTGCATAAATAACATTACCCCTGACAACGTGAGGCTCATATTCCTCCATTTCTTCAATTGTACAGTCATGTTTTTTAAGGTCTGAGATCTCAGCAAACCTCTGTACTTTCTGTGCAGCCAGGTCTCCATAAGGCATGGGGTGCCTTATGGCCACTACTTTAAGTCCTTTTTCCATAAGTATTTCTATAACTTTCCTGGAAGTCTGGCTTTTTCCACAGCCGGTTCTTATAGCTCCTACAGCAATTAGCGGCTTAGTGCTTTTTACCATAGTGTCGCGTGGACCTAAAAGAATAAAATTAGCTCCTGCCGAATTTACTATAGCACTTACTTCCATTACCTTCTGGTAAGTAACATCGCTATATGAAAAGACGCAGTCATCAACATTCAGTTTTTTTATCAGTGCAGGTAATTCCGACTCAAGATAAATGGGTATACCATTGGGATATAAATCTCCTGCAAGCTCTCTTGGGTACTTTCTTCCATCGATATCAGGAATTTGTGCAGCAGTGAACGCAACTACAATTGAGTTTTCATCATCTCTATAGTATGTGTTGAAATTATGAAAGTCTCTTCCGGCCGCGCCGATAATGATTACATTCTTTTTTGACATATATTTTTTTTTATTTAGGTGAGAATTTATTCAGCTAAATTTAGGATTTTCTTAATACATAAGAACTGATTATTCTCATAAGTTTTGCAGCTAAGGTTGTTTTTTTATGTGAGACAGGCTTATTGTATTTTATGTTTGAGTGTTTGGTGATCTCCTGGTATAATATTTGAAGTATTATGCGTAAACGGGGATTATATACAGATTTTATAAGTTTTTAATGAATCTTTTAGCCCATATATACTTGTCGGGATCTTCAGAGGAAATAATTGCCGGTAACTTTATTGGTGATGCTGTGAAGGGCAGGTATTATGACGGTTACCCCAAATTGATACAGCAGGGAATACGTCTGCACCGGCATATAGATTCATTTACTGACACACACTCAGTTGTGCATAAAAGTAAGTTTCTTTTCAATAGTATATACGGACATTATTCAGGAGTTGTTATAGATATATTTTATGACTATTTCCTGTCGGAGAACTGGGAAAGATTTTCGCCAATATCCAGGGAACGCTTTATTTATAACAGTTATGAGATATTGTTAAGAAATTCGAAATATTTCCCCGTGGAGGTTAAGCGGTATTTTCCATTTTTTATTTTAAGAAGCTGGCTTGAGACCTACAGTACCATGGAGGGTTTACATAAGGTATTATCGGGAATGAGCATCAGGACTTCTCTCCCCGATATGGCCAATTCGGCTATTGAGCTTCTTAAAAATAATTATTCTACTCTTAATGATCATTTTTTGGAGTTTTTCCCTGAGATGATTCAGTCTGCAAGAAAAAAATTCAATATATTACTTCCGGAAATCGAAGAAGAAGAAAGATTTCTTCCCAGTGCCTGATTTTGCATTAGAGTGATTCTGTACGGGAGGCATCTATTTTAACCAGGATAAAAATAAGTATTGTAAAAGCCCATAGGGAAGAGCCCCCATAGCTTATAAATGGAAGTGGAATTCCAATAACCGGCACCAGGCCTATAGTCATTCCTATATTTATTACGAAATGGAAAAACAAGATGGAAAATACCGAATAAGCATAAACCCTGTTAAACTTGTTTTTTTGTCGTTCGGCAATAAAAAGCACCCTGAACAAAAGAAGTAAGAACAGGCTTATTAACACAAGACTTCCGGCAAATCCCCATTCTTCGCCAACTGTACAAAAAATAAAGTCTGTACTTTGTTCGGGAACAAAATTGAACTTGGTCTGGGTTCCCCTTAAAAATCCTTTTCCCCACATACCGCCTGAACCTATAGCTATTTTCGATTGGTTAACATTATAACCGCTGCCGAGAGGATCGGATTCAATGCCAAGTACCACATTTATTCTTTTCTGCTGATGATCCCCAAGTATATTGTTAAAGACATAGTCAACTGAAAAGACAAAAATTATTGATCCTGCCACAAAGAGGAATATGGCAACTATATGTTTTAGCTTATGTATATACGCTAAAGCAGAGTATATAATACCGCTTATTACAAGACTTAATATCAATATTACGGAATTAGATAATCCCCCAGGAAGGATCAATCCCAGTATTGCTAGTCCCCCGGCAATAAGAGTAAAAATAATAAAGCCATTAAGGAATAGTTTTTTCCTTGGTTCAAGAAAAAAATATAAAAGGAATGCAATGCCGGTTATTCCTGCAACAACAACAAATTTGTTAAAAACCAGGGTTAGAATGAACAATATCATCAGGCTAAATCCGATAAGTACATATATTCCTGGCAGGCCTTCTCTGTAGAGTACTATAAACAGTGAAGCATAGACCAGGCTTGATCCTGTGTCAGGTTGCAGGAGTATAAATATTGCTGGTATGAATATCAGGGCCACTGATTGTATTATTGATTTAAAACTCTTCAGGCTCATGTTTGGGGAGCTAAGATATTTTGCCAGTACCAGGGCCGTTATAAATTTTGCAAATTCAGATGGTTGAAACTGAAAGCCTCCGAGCACAAACCATGACCTTGAGCCATGAATTTCTTTCCCGATTAGCAGTACGGATATCAATAGAAACAGCATGAAGATATACAGGGGCCATGCCAGGTACATATAGAATTTTGAGTCAATAATAACTACTATCCCGGCAATGATCATTGCAAATATTATCCAAAGGAGCTGCCTGCCATGTCTGCTTGCAAAACTAAAGCTCCCTGCTGTTTCTTCGTTGTACTCAACAGAATAGATATTTATCCAGCCCAGGAACACAAGAAGCAGGTAGAGGATAATTATTATCCAGTCAATATTTGCTAATATGTTAGTCCTGCTTTTCATCTATAAGATTCGCTTCAAGAATATAGTTCTCAATCCATTTACGTTTCACTTTTCCTTTAAGGTATTTTTCTATCATCAGGCTTGCTATGGGAGCGGCATATGTTGCACCGAACCCACCATTTTCCACTATTACAGAAATTGCTATTTTCGGATCATCTTTTGGCGCAAAAGCGATAAAGAGTGAATGGTCTTTTCCATGCGGATTTTGTGCAGTACCCGTCTTTCCGCATAGCCTTATGCTGTCTATCCTGGCAATTCTTGCTGTACTTCCTGTTCCTGGCATTCCATTAACTGCCTGGTCCATTCCTTCTATAATGGTGGAATAATATGCTGAGTCAATATCTGCATAATGTCTTTCAAGTCCGGCAGGCTGAGGCTCTTTTATTATATGTGGACTTATGTAATATCCGCGGTTTGCTATTACCGATGTCATATTAGCCATTTGCAGGGGTGTAAGGCCCAGTTCTCCCTGTCCGATAGATAAGGAAATAACTGTTAATGAGCTCCATCCTTTTTCACCATAAATGCGATCAAAATAGGCTGCTTTAGGAATAAAGCCTGCCAGTTCATTTGTAAGGTCCAGTCCCAGTTTTTGTCCCAGTCCAAAACTAATAAGATGTTTACGCCAGTTTTCAAATGAGTCATGAATATCATTGAATTTTGGATCATCAAGGATGGATCTGTAGGTATTACAGAAATATGCATTACACGAATTTTTCACGGCACCAATAAGTTGAAGCGGTGAGTCATGAGCATGACAGCTGACATGTACTCCTCCGGAGTAATATCCGAGATTACATGAGTAGCTTGTCCAGGGGAATAAAACACCTTCCTGAAGTCCTATCAGACCGTTAATTGTCTTAAATGTGGATCCGGGAGGGTAGCTGGCCATAAGCGCTCTGTTAAAAAGAGGTTTCAGGGTATCCTGTATGAGCTTAGGGTAATTTATTGATCTTTGCCTTCCAACAAGGAGTGAAGGTTTATAGGAAGGAGAAGATACCAGGCTCAATACTTCTCCGCTTGAAGGTTCAATAGCCACAATACTACCTATCTTATTGTTCATTAGCATCTCCCCGTATTCCTGCAGGTCACTGTCGAAACATGTGGTAAGGTCAGATCCTGCAACAGCCATAGTATCGAACCTGCCGTTTTGATAGGGTCCTTTACGTCTGTGGTACACATCTACCAGATAAATATTGACCCCTTTTTCTCCCCTGAGCAGTTTCTCGTATGATTTCTCAATTCCGTTAATGCCTATATAGTCACCCAGTTTATAATAAGAATCTTCGGAAATGGTTTTCTTATTAACTTCTCCTACATATCCGAGAATATGTGCCGCAATATCTTTTGAGTACTTTCTAAGAGTACGGGGCTGAACATAAAACCCGGGAAATTTGTAAAGTTTTTCCTGCAGGCGGGCATAGTTTACAGAGGATATCTGGTTAACTACAGAAGATGGAATATATCTGGAATAATTACGGGCTTCTTTAAGTTTTTGTTCAAGATAGCTAATATCGATATTTAATGAATTACATAATTCGAGAGTGTCAAAATCTTCAAGTTGTGAAGGTATTACCATTAGATCGTAAGCTGCTTCATTATATACTATAAGTTCCCCGTTCCTGTCATATATCAGACCTCTGGCCGGGAACTGGGGGACAAATGTCAGGACATTATTATTTGCACTAAGGCGGTATGATTTATCTATTATTTGAAGATGTAATAATTTTATAACATACAGAATACTTATAAGAATAAGAAGACCTCCAATTAAATATTTCCGGTTTTCAAATGGGTTCTTCATCTGACTGATTAGCTATTTTCTGTAAAACAGGAATTGACTTAAAACAATAAATCCCGAAGAGAACAGAGTACTTAAAATTACTTTCCCTAATGTATGAAAGAATCCGCTAAATGAAAATACTTCAAAATAAAAAAGGAAAAGATGGTGTGCAAAAACAAGTATAAGGCTATACTTCAGGAACCAGACAAAACCATAGTAAAAAACCCTGGGGTAGGTACTGGTCTCATAATCTTCACGTGGGGCAATTATTTTCAGTGTGAGAGGACGCAGGAAGGCCATAAAGACAGTTGCCGAAGCATGCATGCCGGGAGTATGTTCAAACAGGTCTATTGAGAAACCCATGAGAAATGCAGATACAAGAAGTAACCAGGCCGGTGTCTCAAATGGCAGAAGCAGGATGAAAAGAACATACATAAAGGGGTTCAGATAAGCATTAAGCTGAATATTATCAAGCAGCAGTACTTGTAATAGCACAAGTACAACAAATCTGGCAGTATTTCGCAGCAGCAGGTTAATCATATGGAAATGATTTCTCTAATTCTAGTTGTTCGTCCTTCTTTAAATTACTTATTACATTCACAAAACGTATCTTTTTAAAATCTGTTGACAAGCTCACTTTTATTTTGTAGAAATTACCTCCTTTAACAATATAATCATTTACAGTACCTATCATTATTCCTTCGGGAAATATTGATGAGTAACCACTTGTTGTTATGGTGTCTCCCTTGTTTATCTCAACATGATGGGGTATTTCATTCAATACGGATATCTCAGGAGACTTTCCATCCCATTGAAGTGAACCGAAATAATTATTTTTCTTGATCTTGGCACTGATAATAAGCTTGGTGTTTAAAAGAGTTATTACCGTAGCATAGTTTTTAGAAACATCAAAAACAACACCCACAATGCCATCATTGCTTATAACTCCCATCCCCGGTTTTATGCCTTTCTCTGCTCCCTTATTAAGAGTAATAAAATTATGTTGGGTATTGGTTTTATTATTAATGATAGTTGCACCTGTCATATAATAATGTTGTTTGTACCCGGGGTCATCTTCCCTGTAAAAAAAGATGTCATCTGAATGGTAAGCCCTTTGGATAATATTATTAAGTCTGGTATTTTCTGCAGCCAGGTTTTCGTTTATTTCTCTGAGGCCGATATAGGTTTTAAGGGAATATATTTTAGCATTATAAACACCCCGTATGTTTTGTACCAGATTGACAGTCCTGGCTTTTTGATAGTCATTGTTCCGGAAGGCAAGGGTAAGGCTTGTAAGTTCGATTAATATGAATAAAATGATGAAATGATAACGCAATAAAAATTGTATAAGACTTTTCATCAGATTATTTCTCCGGTTCTTATCTCATTAGGAATGAAAATTTATCTACATTTTTTAAAGCTATTCCGGTACCTTTGGCAACTGCATGCAGGGGCATTTCGGCAATATGGAAAGGAATATTTATTTTTTCGGTCAGCCTCTTGTCAAGTCCTCTCAGCAGGGCTCCACCACCTGCCAGGTAAATTCCATGACTTACAACATCAGCATAAAGCTCAGGGGGTGTTTGTTCCAGGACATTTAAGATGGCACTCTCTACCTTGGAAATAGATTTATCCAGGCAATGAGCAATCTCTTGATAAGAAACAGGTACTTCAATAGGCATGGCTGTCATTAAATTCGGACCCCTTACAATATAATCTGCAGGTGGGTTCTCAAGATCAGCAAGTGCTGAACCAACATTTATCTTAATATCTTCAGCTGTACGTTCACCTATTTTAATATTATGCTGATGCCTCATATAGGCCTGTATATCGGCAGTAAAACCATCACCGGCTATTCGTATAGATTTGTTACAAACAATGCCTCCCAGTGCTATAACGGCAATTTCACTTGTTCCTCCTCCTATATCGACCACCATGCTTCCCTCGGGAGCTTCCACATCAATGCCAATACCTATTGCAGCGGCCATTGGCTCATATATCATATATACTTCCCTGCCTCCGGCATGTTCAGATGAATCTCTAACAGCCCTTATTTCAACTTCTGTACTGCCCGAAGGTATGCAAACGACCATTTTTAGTGAAGGATTAAAAAGCCGGGGTTTTTCATTCAACATTTTTATCATGCCCCTGATCATTTGCTCGGCAGCATCAAAATCGGCTATCACGCCATCTCGTAAAGGCCTTATTGTTTTAATATTTTCATGTGTCTTTCCATGCATCTGTCTGGCTTTCTCCCCAATAGCGATTAGCTTGCCGCTGTTTTTGTCCAATGCCACTATAGAAGGTTCATCAACAACAATTTTATCATTGTGGATTATTATGGTATTTGCAGTTCCCAGGTCTATCGCTATCTCCTGTGTTAAAAAAGAAAAAATCCCCATTTTTGTATATACGATTATTTAATTTATAGTCTTTAGTTATATTAATGTTTAAAATGCCGGGTTCCTGTAAATACCATAGACATATTATGTTTATCGCAGTAATCGATTGACTCCTGGTCGCGAATTGATCCTCCAGGCTGAATTACTGCAGTTATTCCTTCTTTTCCAGCTATTTCAACTGAATCGGCAAAAGGGAAAAATGCATCTGAAGCCATAACAGCTCCTTTTAGATCGAGTTTAAAATGCTTTGCTTTTAATATTGCCTGCTGCAGGGCATCAACTCTGGAAGTCTGGCCCACCCCGCTAGCCACTAGCTGTTTGTTTTTTGCCAGCACTATAGCATTCGATTTTGTATGCTTAACGAGTATATTAGCAAATTCAAGATCAGTTAATTCTTGTGCAGAAGCAGACTTCCTGCTAACTGTTTTCATATCAGCAACTGTGTCAGTCTTAAGATCCTTGTCCTGTACAAGCATTCCGTTAAGGGCAGACTTGTAAAGAGTAGAGGGCAGTTTTGTCTCTTTATGCACAAGTATTATCCTGTTCTTCTTCTTTTTAAGAATTTCAAGTGCATCTTTTGAATAAGAAGGCGCAATAATTGCTTCAAAGAAGATCTTGTCTATCCCTTTAGCTGTTCCGGCATCCACTTCCCTGTTGCTTATTAGTATTCCCCCGAATGCGGATACAGGATCTCCGGCAAGAGCATCTTTCCATGCATCAGACAATTTTTCACGGGAAGCCAGTCCGCAGGCATTATTGTGCTTAAGAATGGCAAATGTACAATCATTAAAATCAGAAATAAGATTTACTGCTGCATCTATATCAAGCAGATTATTATATGAGATCTCCTTACCGTGGAGCTTATCAAATATTGCATCAAAGTCTCCGAAGAACAATCCTTGCTGGTGGGGGTTTTCCCCATATCTTAATACGCTGCCTTCTGATACGCTTATTTTAAGGGCCTTTATTTCATTGCCGGAATTAAAATAATTAAAAATTGCTGTATCATAATGTGAAGAAACCTGGAAAGCATCTGCTGCAAAACTTTTCCGTTGGCTTATGCCTGAAGATCCATTATTGCTTTTAAGCAATTCGATAAGGCGGTCATACATATGCCGGCCGGAAACAATGAGCACGTCACTGAAATTCTTGGCTGCGGCTCTTATCAGGGAAATACCTCCTATATCAATTTTTTCAATTACAGCTTGTTCCTTTGCACCGGAAGCAAGTGTTTCTTCAAAAGGGTACAGATCAACTATTACAAGGTCTATGCCTTCAATATTATATTCTGCAAGATGCTTATTGTCAGATTCATTATCCCTTCTTGCAAGAATACCCCCGAAGATCTTAGGATGAAGTGTTTTTACCCTGCCTCCCAGGATGGAAGGATAATCAGTAAGATTCTCTACCGCTTCTACTTTATATCCTTTTTCTTCAATAAATGACTTTGTTCCTCCCGTGGAGATAAGCTTTACATTGTATGAATTGAGGAGATCAAGTATGTTATCAAGTTTTTCCTTATGGTAAACTGAAATAAGTGCAGTTTTGATCTTTACTAAATCTTTCATTTACAAATATTTGTGAGATAATTACCAAAAATACAGATTGGCGGTAAAATTAGTAATTTTATTTATTTGTTTAGCTTTTCAGAGCTTTTAATTTTTTTAATTATCTGATAATAGATTAATTAAAATCAGGCTTTAGGATCAGCAGAATAATATAAACTGTATTTAAAGCCGGCAGTTTTTAATAAGCCTGGCCATTAGCTTCATCTAGCTCTCCATGATTCACGAATTCATCAATATGATCAGGCATTTTGCTTTGTAAGGAATTAATTAATTAGCAGATTATCTTAAATAGTCATATACATTTTTTTTATTATTGCTTTTCGACTTATCTTAGCAATCGGGATATACCGGAATTACATATTACATATGAGATTTCTTAAATTAATCAGAGAAAGTTTTTTGTTTGCTATTCAGGCTGTTATATTAAACAAGCTAAGAACTTTCTTGTCCCTGCTGGGGATAACCATAGGTATATTTGCTATCATATCGGTTTTTACTGTTCTCGACTGGATGGAATCATCAATAAGAGAGAATATAGCTTCGCTGGGTGATAAAACTGTTTATATAGATAAGTGGCCATGGGGTTTAGATCCTGACATAGAATGGTGGGATATAATGAAGCGTCCGGTACCAACGCTGACAGAGTATGAGGAACTAAAAAGACGACTTGTAAGTGCTAAGGCGGTTTCTTTTCTTGTCCAAAGTGGTGTAACAGTTAAATACAAAAATAATTCAGTTGAAAATAGCGGCTTTATTTCTACAACTAACGATTTTGCAGATATTCGTTCTTTTGAGATAGAGAAGGGCAGGTATTTTTCAGCTTTTGAATCAAGCAGTGGGAAAAATTATGCAATTATTGGTGCTGAGATTGCTGAAAAACTATTTGAGAATGACTATCCTGTAGGCAGGCAGATTACCATCAGGGGAAGGAAGATGATAGTGCTGGGTGTGCTGAAGAGAGAAGGAGTTGGGGGGCTTGGGGATAATGGTTTTGACAGGGTTGTTATGGTGCCGATTAATTTTACCAGAAACCTTATAAATCTGAGAAGTGAATCTATATCCCCACTGATAGTGGCAAAAGCAAAAGAAGGAGTATCCAACCAGGAATTCAGAGATGAGCTTACTGCACAAATGAGGGCTATCAGGAAACTGAGACCGGATGAGAAAGATAATTTTTCCTTAAATCAGGCCAGTCTGATTACCCAGGGCATGGAGGCTATCTTTTCCGGTATCAATCTTGGTGGCTGGATAATTGGTGGTTTCTCCATACTGGTTGGTGGTTTTGGCATTGCCAATATTATGTTTGTTTCGGTAAAAGAGAGAACTAAGACCATAGGGATTCAAAAAGCCCTTGGTGCAAAGAAAAATTTCATTTTACAGGAGTTTCTTTATGAATCCGTACTCTTGTCTCTTGTTGGGGGCTTGCTGGGACTGGTACTTGTTTTTGCAGGTACAATTGTAATGCGGCAGACTCTGGATGTCAACATTAGTCTTACTTTTGGAAATGTATTCCTTGCTCTTATGATATCAGGGACCATTGGTGTTGTTTCAGGCTATACACCTGCCCGTTCTGCTTCAAAACTTGATCCTGTAGAAGCTATGGGAGCGACTTTTTAACGAGAAGCAAGACTGTGGTGTGGCATTATTATAGAGACAGGCTTAATAGATTTAATATATTCAGAGAATTCCGTATAGTATTCTTCCTATCATCAGGTAAATAAAGAGTCCCATAATATCATTAAGAGTAGTGATAAAAGGACCTGTTGCAAGAGCAGGATCAATTTTGGCTTTATCAAGGAAAAGAGGAATAAATGTACCAAAAAGTGAAGCAAATATTATTACAGAAAACAGAGCAATACTTACAGTAAGGGTTAGTGCAAATGAATCACTTACAAAGGAATTATAGATAAAAATAAGTCCCGACAGAATAAAGCCGTTAACTATTGCCACAGATAGTTCTTTAAGTAATTTATGATATGTGCTACCTATACCCAGGGTATTGTTTGCAAGCCCCTGCACAATGATAGCCGAGGATTGTACTCCTACATTTCCTCCCATAGCGGCAATGAGGGGGATGAAAAATGCCATTTCAGGATAGGTGCCTAGATCCAGCTCGTAAATGCCAATTACTTTTGACACAAGCACACCACCAAGGAGCCCTATCAATAGCCAGGGAATACGGGCCCTGGTAAGTATCCAGACACTATCGGATGACTCAACATCTTCTGATATACCTGAAGCCATCTGGTAATCTTTTTCGGCTTCTTCCCTGATAATATCAACAACATCATCAATGGTAATGCGTCCAAGTAACCTGCCTATTGAGTCAATTACAGGAAGGGCAACCAGATCGTATTTATCCATAATAGCGGCAACCTCCTCAGAGGAGGCATCTGTCTTAACTGATATGATCTCGGTATTTGCTATATCTTTAACTTTTTCCTTATTATCACTAAGCAACATTTTTTTCAGTGAAACAGTGCCTAGTAGTTTTTCATCATTATCAACAACGTAAACATAATATATCTCATCAATTTCTTCAGCCTGCTTTCTCATCTCCCTCAGGCAGGTCGTAAGTGTCCAGTTTTCATTTACCTTTATTAATTCTTTGGCCATTAAACCACCGGCACTGTCCTCGTCATAGCTCATCAGGTCAACAATATCACCTGCCTGCTCTATATCTTCAATATGAGAAAGTATCTCTTCCTGTTTTTCCTCATCCAATGCACCAATTGCGTCGGCAGCATCATCAGAGTCCATTTCCTCAATAAATTGTTTGGCTACTAGTCTGGAAGGAAGAACTTTCAGGAATTTTGATATATCATCTTCATCAAGTTCTGCAATTACATCAGCGGCTGTTTCGCTGTCGAGTAAAAGATAGAGAAATTTAGCTTCTTCTATATTCAGTTCATCGTAGATCTCTGCAATATCAGCAGCATGAAGCTCATCCATTAATTTTCTGGCAACATCCCTGTCATTCTTTTCAATGCTTAGCCTTATATCTTCTATGAATTTTTTTGTTAATTCGAAAGGCATGATAGATATCTTAGATAAATTAATGTTTGGTTTTTAAACTTCGCCTTTTTTCTATCCAGGTGCAAAGATCAAGAAAATCTTCTACCCCAAGCTGCTCAGGCCGTTTTATTAACAGAGCATGATCTTCCTGCAAAGGTAATAATATGTTTTTTAAGGAGTTTCTTAACATTTTCCTTCTTTGATTAAAACCTGTTTTTACCACTCTGAAGAAGAGTTTTTCATCACATGGAAGTTTCTTTCTTTTGTTGCGATAAAGCTTTATTACGCTTGACTGTACCCTTGGGGGAGGATCAAATACTTTTGTGCCAACATTAAATAAGCGTTCAACGCTGTAAAAAGTCTGGATCAGGACACTAAGAATCCCATAAGTCTTAGATCCCGGACCCGAGGCTATTCTTTCGGCTACCTCTTTTTGTATCATACATACTAGCTGTGGAATATAATTCCTGTATTCAAGTACCCTGAAGAAGATCTGGCTGGAGATATTATAGGGAAAGTTGCCGATTAGAATGAATTTCTTTTGTTCCCACAGTGATTTAATATCCAGTTTCAGGAAATCTTCATGCAGAATATTTTCTTGTAGTGCGGGAAATTTTTCCTTAAGGTATGTTACAGCTATGTTGTCAACTTCAATAAGTTTAAGGTTAGTATCCGGAAGCTCTGCAATGTAAGTCGTTAATATCCCCTTTCCAGGTCCCAGCTCCAGTATATTACCGTACAGTCCGGTATCCATGGCGCCAACGATTTTTCTGGCAATATTATGGTCAGTTAAGAAGTGCTGACCCAGGCTTTTTTTTGGAGTTATAGTCTTCATATCCTTAAGGAATCATGGACAAAATACTTAAAATTCAGGAATGCCAGATACTTATTAATAGAATTTCTTACAAAATCAAAAGGGTATTTATATTTTTGCCTGACGCAATAATATAAAAGAGATGGAATATAATTTCGACCAGCCTGTAAACAGGGAAAATTCAAATTGTTTAAAGTTTGATGACAGGCAAAGGTTTTTCGGGTCCACAGACCTGATACCCATGTGGGTCGCTGATATGGATTTCCAAACACCTCCTTTTATAATTGATGCCATCAAGAAGAGGGCAGGCCATCCTGTTTATGGTTATTCTTTTCGTCCTGAAGAATACTACAGTTCAATATCGTCGTGGTATAAAAGAAGACAGGGCTGGATGATCAGGGAGAGTGAGATATGTTTTTCCCCCGGAGTGGTTCCGGCCCTTAATATGCTTATTCAGACTTTCAGCAGTGAAAACGATAGAATATTAATTCAGCCTCCTGTTTATAATCCTTTTTTCTCAGCAATTGAGAACAATAAGAGGCAGTTGGTAATAAATCAATTGATACTTGAAAATGGCAGGTACAGGATGGACCTTGATGACCTGGAAGAGAAATTTGAAACCGGAGTCAAAATGCTACTGTTTTCCAGTCCTCATAACCCGGTTAGCCGTGCCTGGACTGAAGATGAGTTAATAGATTTTGCTAAACTCTGCAAAAAATATAATGTGCTTATAGTTTCGGATGAGATACATGGAGATCTGGTCCTCCCGGGACATAAACATAATCCATTGTCTGTGGTTTTTGAAGAATATAAGGATAATATAATATCATGTATAGCTCCCAGTAAAACATTTAATCTTGCGGGATTGGCTACCTCATCTGTGATTATCCCTGATGAAAAAAAAAGAGAGCAATTCATGAACATACTGGATAGGATGAAACTTGGCATGGGTAATTTATTCGGGATTACAGCCTCAATAGCTGCTTATAATAATGGGGACGAATGGCTTGATCAGCTTCTTGAATACGTGAAGGGGAATGTTGATTACGTAGACTATTTCATCAAGACCAGGATCCCCCATCTGAAATTAATTGCCCCTGAAGCTACTTACCTGCTATGGATAGATTTCAGGGGACTTGGACTTGGGAATGATGAGTTAAAGGATTTTCTTATCTATAATGCCAAACTTGGGTTTAATGATGGCAGGATTTATAGGGATGGTGGAGAAGGATTTTTCAGGATGAACGTGGCATGTCCCAGGGAAACTGTGGAAACTGCAATGAAAAGACTGGAAAGCTCAATAAATAGTTTAAACTTGTAATAAGCATGAAAGAATCACATTCTATAAAACTTATTCTGGAAGACGGTACAGAATATATTGGAAAATCATTTGGAGCCCGGGAATCAATATCGGGTGAGGTGGTTTTTAATACTGCAATGACCGGTTATCCTGAAAGTCTTACAGATCCAAGCTACAAGGGGCAGATACTTGTTCTGACCTATCCGCTGGTTGGGAATTACGGAACACCGGTCTGGGATAAGGAGAACCATATGCTTAAATATTATGAATCTGACAAGATTCATATATCCGGACTGATAGTATCAGATTATTCTTTTCAGTACAGTCACTGGAATGCCAGGGGCAGTCTTGCCGACTGGCTTGAGAAGAATTCTGTGCCCGGAATATATGGTATTGATACCAGGGCACTTACTAAAAAACTCAGGGAAAGTGGAACCATGTTGGGTAAGATCATTTATCAGGAAGAAAATATTGAATGGTATGATCCTAATAAAGATAATCTGGTAGCCATGGTAAGTACAGCTAAGAGAGAGGTTTATGGCAAGGGAAAAAATAAGATATTGCTTGTGGATTGTGGTGTGAAAAATAATATTGTCAGGTACTTACTGGAGAAAGATACAACTGTAATTCGTGTGCCATGGGATCATGATATCTCTAAAGAGGATTATGACGGCTTGTTTATTTCCAATGGTCCCGGCGATCCAAGGATGTGTGATATAACTATTAAGAACCTTAAATCAGCACTGGATGGGACAAAACCTGTTTTTGGGATATGCCTGGGCAACCAACTCCTGGCCCTGGCTTCCGGTGCTGAGACATATAAGCTGAAGTACGGACACAGAAGTCATAACCAGCCGGTTCTGAAAGTGGGTACAAAAAGGGCATATATTACTTCACAGAATCATGGGTTTGCCGTGGATAATGAAAGTTTGGGCAAGGACTGGGAACCACTGTTTATAAATATTAATGATGGCACTAACGAGGGAATGAAGCATAAGACAAAGCCGGTATTTTCTACACAATTTCACCCCGAAGCCTCTGGGGGGCCAACAGATACGGCCTTTTTGTTTGATGAGTTCGTGGAAATGATAGAAGAACAGAAATAATAACTATTCTTTTTATAGTTCCATTCATCTAAATACAATAAAAATGTTTGAAGCATTAAGCAGGCAAAGAAAGTATTATTCATAAATCCCTTACCTGGCCATTCCCATAAATAATGTATTTTGTTGTGGTAAGCTCATTCAGACCCATGGGCCCCCTGGCATGGAGCTTCTGGGTGCTTATGCCTATTTCGGCACCGTAACCGAATTCATAACCGTCAGTAAAGCGGGTAGAGGCATTTACATAAACAGCAGCTGCATCGATCTCGTTTAAAAAGCGCTGAGCATGTGAGTAATCCTCTGTAATAATTGCTTCAGAGTGTTTTGTTCCGTATTTGCCAATATGATCCATTGCTTCATCGAGTGAGTTAACAATCTTAACAGAAATAATGAGATCGAGATATTCTGTTGCCCAGTCTTCTTCAGTAGCCAGTTTTGCCCGGGGATAATATTTAAGAACCCTTTTGTCTCCCCTTATCTCTACATTCTTTGCGGCCAGATTTTTACATATTTCTGGAATATATTTTTCTGCAAGTGATGAATGAATAAGTAGTGATTCTGCTGCATTACATACTCCAGGTCGTTGAGTCTTTGCATTTATAATTATTTTATTTGCCATCCCGGTATGGGCTTTGCTGTCAACATAGATATGGCAATTGCCAACCCCGGTCTCAATAACCGGAACAGTACTGTTTTCAACCACTGTTTTAATAAGTCCCGCCCCGCCGCGGGGAATGAGCAGGTCGAGATAATCATTCAGTTTCATCAAGGCCATGGCACTTTCACGCTTGGTGTTTTCCACCAGCTGTACTGCTTCAACAGGAAAGCCGGAATCAGCAAGAGCCTGCTGAAGAACTGTTTGTATTGCCAGATTTGAGTTTATGGCTTCTTTGCCTCCCCTGAGGATTGATGCATTACCGGTTTTTAAACATAAGCCGAATGCATCTGCAGTAACATTGGGTCTTGATTCATATATTATCCCTATAACTCCTATCGGCACCCTCTGTTTTCCTATCATTAGTCCGTTTGGTCTTTTATCCATATTCATCACTTCCCCTACGGGATCTTTCAGGGCTGCAATTTCCTGCAACCCCACGGCCATTCCTTTTATCCTGCTTTTATCAAGACTCAGCCTGTCAAGTAAAGCCCCTTTAATACCATTTTCCTCTGCCTTTAGCAGGTCTTTTTTATTTGCAGCCAGAATATCTTCCTGCTTTTCTTCAAGCAGTCCGGCAGCCCTTATTAATACTTCATTTTTACTGACTGAAGAAGTTTTCATCAGGAAGTTTGCCGCTTCTTTTGCCTTCACGCCTTTTTTTATCAGTTCTTCCATTATTGCTTGTATTTTTATAGCTGTATAAAATGCTTCTTGTTTTATTCGACAGATATTTTTCTAACTAGTTTCCAGTTGTAGGATATTTTTAATTATTGTCTGCTTCAAAATAGGTTCCCAGCTCTTTACCTTTTATCAGATCATAAATTATTTCCGGGTCTTTGCCGTTTGCAAGAATAACATCTATTCCTGCTTCAAAGCATTTTTTAATTGCATCTATCTTGGTTGTCATTCCCCCTGTTCCAAATGAATTTTCCGAGCCACCGGCACTTTTCTCCAGTTCTGGCGATATATGAGTGACGCTTGGAATTAGCCTGGCATCTTTTACGCGCCTGGGGTCGGCAGAATAGAGTCCGTCAATATCGGAAAGCATTATCAGAAGGTCTGCCTCAATAAGCTCAGCTACGCTTGCCGAAAGAACATCATTATTTCCAAATTCTATACCTCGTGTTGATACTGTATCATTTTCATTAATAATGGCAATGATATTCATTTTCAGCAGGGCATTGAGAGTGTTATATGCATTAATGCGACGCATAGGGTTGGTACAACCGTCTTTTGTTAACAATACCTGTGCAACAAGCTGCCCATGTTGCATAAAGAATTTCTGATATATCTTTAGCAATTCAGCCTGACCTATGGCTGCCAGTGCCTGTTTTTCAGCCAGATTGCCGGGTTTCTTTTTTGCACCGGTAATCCCTCCTCCCACAGCTACAGCTCCTGAGCTTACCAATATCAGATTCTTTCCTTCATTCCTGATCTTTGTAAGTACTGAGGCAAGTAATTCCATTCTTTGAAGGTTAATTCTGCCATTGGAGAATGAAAGTGAGGAGCTGCCAACCTTAACGACTATTCTTTTCTTATTCGAAAGTTTATTTTCTCTATCCATAACTTAGGGCTGGAATGATATTTTACTGTAATCTTCCGGGAATGCTTCAGATAAATATTTGTTTCCGGAGATTTTGTTTTTAACATCTGAAATAGTCTCAATCAGTCCGGTCTCATCAATTAGCATGTTCTTAAGCTTCCTGCCCCTGAATATTAACTGAAATTTTCGCTTCTCTTCAGATTTTGCCAGTATGAGTCCGGCACCTACGAGTTCGGCAACATTAAGCACCATGTAATAATTATCATCAAGGTCAATATCGTCGGTAGATACAGAGTCGTTTTCATTGATTATGGGAATGATTTCTTTTGATAGCAAAATTTTTAGTGTGTTCTTGGCGTTCAGCTTCCTGTCGGGATTGCTTATTACGTCGTTAGTGAGAAGCACCTGGGCAGCCATCTGGTTGAAAATATCGAAATAGTAACGGTAATATTTCATCAGTTCTACCTGTCCCACCGCTGAAACAGCCTGCTTCTGTATCCTGCTCACGGGCATTTGTTCAAATCCCAGTTTCGCTGCCCCGAGGAAAATCGCCCCGGAAGAAACCAGCAGTATGTCAATGCCGCTGTTCCTCAGATTAGTGAGCACCAGTGTCAGCCTTTCCATCTTTTTCTTATCGAATGTGCCGTCTGTACTTAATAAATAATTTATTTCAAGCTTTACTACTATTTTCATGAT
This sequence comes from Bacteroidales bacterium, assembly GCA_029932855.1. Lineage (GTDB taxonomy): Bacteria > Bacteroidota > Bacteroidia > Bacteroidales > VadinHA17 > JAYEGO01. Next base: position 147,532 of record JAOZPG010000004.1, read on the forward strand.
TGAGAGGAATTCAATAATGCACTAAGTGCCTCCTGTGTGGTATTAAAATTGAATTCCAGAACAATTTTGTCCATTTTCCAAATTATCTCCTTAGTGCACAGATTCCCGATGCTTCCGCTATGCTTATGCTCAATGTTTTTATCGGGATGGAACTCTCCGTTGCTTATTGAACCTGCTACCTTGTGGTATGCTTCCCTGAAAGGGATGCCTCCCTGTACTTTTTTATTAATCTCCTCTACGCTGAAAATATATTTATAGCGTTCATCTTCCAGTATATTCTCATTCAGAGTAATATTTTCCAGTACAAGTATCATCATGTTGAGGCAAGAAAGAAGTTTTGGAAATGCTGGCAGGTATGCTTCTTTTACCTCCTGATAATCACGATGATAGCCCATTGGGAGGTTAGTGCTTATTGCAGAGATCTCGTTAGGGAGGGATTGTAGCCTGTTACACCTGGCTCTTATAAGCTCAAGAACATCGGGATTCTTTTTATGTGGCATTATGCTTGATCCGGTAGTAAATTCTTCTGCAAGACTGATAAAATTGAAGTTCTGACTCATAAACAATGTCATATCCATTGCCAGTTTAGAAAGACTTGAGGCAATGGATGACAAGGCAAAGGCTATTACTTTCTCTGTTTTTCCTCTTCCCATCTGTGAGTAAATGGAATTATACACAAGAGTATCAAAGCCCAGTAATTCAGTAGTTCTTTTCCTGTTTATGGCGAATGATGATCCATATCCTGCTGCAGAGCCTAAAGGGTTCTGGTTTATTAGCCTGTATGCTGATGAAAGAATTATCATGTCATCTGTAAGGCTTTCTGCAAAGGCTCCGAAAAAAAGGCCGAAGGATGAAGGCATGGCTGCCTGCAGGTGAGTATAACCTGGCATAAGTACTTCCTTATGTTCTTCACTTAATGCTATGAGTTTATTAAACAAGATCTGTACTTTTTCGAATATAAAAGTAAGCTGTTGCCTTGAAAAAAGCTTCAGGTCGAGCAAAACCTGGTCGTTCCTCGATCTGGCGGTATGAACTTTTCCGGCTGTATCACCAAGCCTGTCTGTAAGTATCTTTTCTACCTGTGAATGTATATCCTCTACTCCTTCTTCAATCTTAAGTTCTCCTTTTTCGGCTTTATAATACAAATCTTTTAATTCATGGTATAAAGCTTTGGTCTCGGTCTCAGTAAGGAACCCTGTTTCCTTAAGCATTATTACATGAGCCATAGATCCCAGTATATCATGGGGGGCAAGTAGCAGGTCGAGCTGGTGATCATTTCCTATTGTAAAGTTCTCTATGGCCCGGTTTAGCTTACTGTTTTTATTCCATAGTTTCATAATTCTGTTTTTATAAATGTTCAGGGAACCTGCTTACTTATTATTAAGTAAATTATTTATTTCATTATAGGAGGTCATTATCCCCTTTATCAATGCAGAGTTCAATCCCCTGTGATCCATTTCATTAAGTCCGGCAATGGTTATTCCCCTGGGGGTTGTAACCTTATCGATCTCTTTCTCAGGGTGATTCCCCGAATCAATTAGTAGTGTGGCAGCGCCTTTTGATGTTTGGGATGCTATTAGCTGTGCCTGTTCGGCATGGAAGCCTATTTGTATCCCTCCTTGTGAGATTGCTCTTATAGTCCTTAAAAAGAATGCAATGCCACAGGAGCCAAGTACAGTAGCTGCAGGGATCAGTTCATCATCTATGATCAGTGTTTTCCCAAGCTCATTGAAGACAGACTGAACATCCTTAAGTTCTTCCCTGTTATTGCTTTCCGCAGACAAGAGAGTCATTGACTCTTTGACTGATATCGCCAGGTTGGGCATCATCCTCATAACGGCTATCTCGTTTCCCACAATATTGCGTATTTCTGCTATACTTACAGAAGGAACAAGCGAAGCCAGAATTTGAGTTTCCGGATTAATATAGTTGCCAATTTCTTCAAGCAAAGCTTTTACCTGCATGGGCCTTACTGCCAAAATAATAAGATCTGATTTTGTAACGGCATAAGGATTATCATCACTAATTTCTATTCCTTTTTCTGCCAGATCACTTATTAAGGACAGCTTTCTCCTGGTAACTATTATTGAAGCTGATGAAAACTGCCTGGTCTGAACCAAACCCAGGGCAATGGCTTTTCCAATATTCCCCCCTCCGATTATTGCAATTTTTTTTATCATCTATTGTATTTTTAACATAATGATGTCATATATATTTTGTACTTGATAATATCATGATTTTGTATAAAAATGCAGGAGGACTGGTTAAGACTAAACACTATATATGTTGTTTTTATTTTTCTTATTTATTATGGCATTATGTGCCATAAGTCTTATTGAATTTATTTTTATAAATCCGAGACTGTCTTTTTGGTCGAAGCCTCCTTCAATATCCATGCTCGACAGTTCCTGGTTATAAAGCGAACTTGGAGACTCTCTTCCTTCAATCATGATATTTCCTTTATAAAGTGACATGTAAACGATGCCGTCTATTACTTCCTGGCTTTTATTCATAGCTGCCATGAGGAAATCCATTTCGGGACTGAACCAAAAGCCATTATAAACAAGCTCAGAGAATTTTGGAGAAAGCATGTTCCTTAGTTTCATTACCTCTCTGTCCATGGCTATCCCTTCAATATCCTGATGGGCAAGCAGGAGGATGGTTGCTCCAGGTGTTTCATATACGCCCCTTGATTTTATCCCGATAAACCTGTTTTCAACCATGTCCAGCAGGCCAATGCCATTCTCGCCGCCCAGCTTGTTCAGGTAAACAAAAAGTTCAAGGGCTTCGGTAAGTTCAACTTTTTCTTCCTTGTTAACTACTTTAACAGGAATACCATCCTTAAAGTGGATTTGTATCCTGGTTTCCTTATCGGGGGCATCCATAGGCAATACCATTTTTGTATAGATTTCCTTTTCGGGAGTGTATGCCGGGTCTTCCAGTATTCCTGCTTCGTGACTTATATGCATAAGGTTATCATCTTCACTATATGGTTTTTTAAGAGATGCTTTAACCGGGATATTTTTAGCCTCTGCATAGTTCAGCATATCAGTTCTTCCTTTGAATTGGTCGAGGAATTCCTGATCTTTCCATGGAGAATAAACTTCTATGTCGGGATTAAGGGCATAATATGCAAGTTCAAACCTTACCTGATCGTTTCCTTTTCCGGTTGAACCGTGGGAAACGATATTGGCTCCTTCCTGTTTTGCGATTTCTATCTGTTTTTTTGAGATAAGTGGACGGGCAATGGCAGTGCCAAGCAGATACCTGTTTTCATAAATGGCATTTGCTTTTATTGCCGGGAAAATATAATCTGTAACAAGCTCTTTTTTAAGATCCAGTATAATAACTTTTGAAGCACCGATTTTAAGAGCTTTCTTTTCAACTTCTTTAAAATCGTCATCCTGTCCCACATCTGCCACATAGGCAATTACTTCATAATCTTTTTCAATGAGCCATTTAAGTATGACTGATGTGTCAAGTCCCCCACTGTAGGCAAGTACTATTTTTTGTTTTTTCATTCTTTCTAAGGTTTCAGATTTTTATTATAATTGTTTTTGGCTGTGATATTTAGTAATGCTCAGGGCTTTTATAAATATCTATTGTTTTGATCTTTAAAAATGCTCATGTCATTTCTCTGAATTTTTGATCTTTATAAAGTCAGCGCCTTATACGATCTTTTAGTTCAGGGAAAATTAGAATTAGCCTGTTTCGGAGATCAATTTCACTTACTCCGTCCCTGGGAATAAGCAGTATTGTATCATCACCGGCAATGGTGCCGGCTATTTCATATGCATTTGCCATATCTATTGTCATTGCCAGACTGCTTGCATAGGCGGGGATGGTTTTCATAATAGCCATGTTCTGAGCGAAATCAATACTTACGAAGCCATTATGCACATATGATGTTGAACTGTCTGAGATCTTTTTAGCCGCTTTGGCTGTAGGAATTGAATAATAATATGCGCCCTCATTATTAGCTATTTTTCCTACTTTAAGAGCTTTTAGATCCCTGCTGAGAGTAGCTTGTGTGCAGTTAAATCCTTTATCATTTATTTTCTTCAGTAATTCATTCTGGCTCTTAATTTGCTGGGTGTTAAGTATCTGGCTGATTATGACTAAGCGGTTTGTTCGAGTCTTCATAAGTTTCTTGTTCTTTTTAAGCTTAAATAATAAAATGAATAAATATGCAATTATGATGCAAAAATATGCATAATATTTAATTCAACAAAACTTTTTTAAGAAAATTAATTAGTACTTTTAGACCCCAATTTTAAGCTTATGGATAAAACAATAAAGAAGGTCCTGGTATTAGGATCAGGTGCGTTGAAAATTGGTGAAGCCGGTGAATTTGATTATTCAGGTTCACAGGCAATGAAGGCATTACGTGAGGAAGGAATACAGACTGTACTTATTAATCCTAATATTGCAACAGTACAAACCTCAGAGAAGATAGCAGATAAGATATATTTTCTTCCTGTAACACCTTATTTTGTTGAAAGGGTGATTGTAAAGGAAAAGCCAGATGGTGTTTTGCTTTCTTTTGGGGGGCAGACTGCGCTGAACTGTGGTACTGAATTATACAGGAATGGAATTTTTGAGAAATATAATGTTCGTGTTCTGGGAACACCTGTAAGGGCAATAATGGATACTGAAGACAGGGAGCTTTTTGTAGATAAGCTTAATGAGATTGATGTAAAGACTCCAAGAAGTATTGCCGTTACAAGTGTTAAGGATGCACTCAAAGCTGCAGAGAAGCTTGCTTATCCGATTATTATCAGGGCGGCTTATACTTTGGGGGGACAGGGTAGTGGTTTTTGCAGTAACCCTGAAGAACTTGATGCACTTGCAAATAAAGCTTTTACCTATACCACCCAGATACTTGTTGAGGAATCATTAAAGGGATGGAAGGAGGTTGAATATGAAGTTGTCAGGGATGTTCATGACAACTGTATTACAGTTTGTAATATGGAGAATTTCGATCCTCTTGGAATACATACAGGGGAAAGCATAGTTGTTGCACCTTCACAGACACTTACCAATAGTGAGTATCACAAACTCAGGGAGCTTTCCTTAAGAATAATAAGACATATAGGTGTTGTTGGTGAGTGTAATGTTCAATATGCCCTGGATCCGGAATCGGAAGATTACAGGGTGATTGAGGTTAATGCCAGGTTATCACGGTCAAGTGCTCTGGCATCCAAAGCTACCGGCTATCCTCTTGCCTTTGTTGCTGCAAAATTAGCTCTGGGTTATGGCTTATATGAATTAAAGAACTCTGTTACCCAGACCACTACTGCATGTTTCGAACCTGCCCTTGATTATATAGTTTGTAAGATACCCAGGTGGGACCTTAATAAGTTCCAGGGAGTATCGCATAGTATTGGAAGCAGCATGAAAAGTGTGGGAGAGGTGATGTCTATTGGCCGTAGCTTTGAAGAGGCTATTCAGAAAGGACTCAGAATGATAGGACAGGGCATGCATGGTTTTGTCGGAAATCGTGACCTGAGTTTTGATAATCTTGATAAAGAATTATCGGAGCCCACGGATATGCGGATATTCGTAATAGCAGATGCCATGGAGAAAGGTTATTCTGTTGATAAGATACATGACCTTACGAAGATAGATAAGTGGTTTCTTTATAAGCTTATGAATATTGTTTCCCTTAAGGATGAACTGAAGCAGTTTAACAGTCTGAAAGAGCTGCCTGCCGAAAAACTCAGAGAGGCAAAGATATTTGGATACACTGATTTTCAGCTTGCCCGGTATGTATTGAAACCAGGTGTGCTTGAGATGGAAAAAGGATTGCTTGAGATCAGGAAACACAGGAAAAAGTTAGGAATTGTTCCTGTGGTAAAACAGATAGATACCCTTGCAGCAGAGTACCCGGCTCAAACGAATTATCTTTATCTTACCTATAGTGGTACGGATCATGATATACAGTTTACGAATAATAATAAATCGGTTATTGTGCTTGGATCGGGTGCATACAGGATAGGTAGCAGCGTGGAGTTTGACTGGTGTACTGTAAATGCCCTGGATACGGTAAAAGCAGAGGGTTATAATTCCATAATGATAAATTATAATCCCGAGACTGTTAGTACTGATTATGATATCTGCGACCGTCTTTATTTTGATGAGCTCTCATTTGAGAGGGTTTTAGATATATATGACCTGGAGCAGCCTGAAGGGCTTATAGTGTCTGTGGGAGGACAGATCCCTAATAACCTGGCACTTAGGCTACATGGTCAGGATGTGACCATACTTGGTACATCTCCCGAATCTATTGATAATGCAGAGAACAGGCATAAGTTCTCAATGATGCTTGATAAGATAGGCGTTGATCAGCCGGGATGGAAAGAATTATCAAGCATTCAGGATATACATGATTTTGTTGAAAGGATAGGCTTCCCTGTGCTGATAAGGCCATCATATGTTCTGTCGGGAGCAGCTATGAACGTGGTCTCAAATGCTAAGGAACTTGACCAGTTTCTTGAGCTTGCAGCAAATGTTTCAAAGCAGTATCCGGTTGTGGTATCTGAATTTATTGAGCAGGCCAAGGAGATTGAAATTGATGCAGTGGCAATGGAGGGAGAAATGATTGCCTATGCTATTTCAGAGCATGTTGAATTTGCAGGTGTTCATTCGGGTGATGCAACCATAGTCTTCCCGCCCCAGAAAATTTATTTTGAGACAGTTAAACGAATTAAAAAGATCAGCCGCCAGGTAGCCAGGGAATTAAAGATAAGTGGTCCTTTTAACATGCAGCTCCTTGCCAAGGATAATGATATTAAAGTAATTGAATGCAATCTAAGGGCTTCGCGCAGCATGCCATTTGTATCAAAGGTTCTTAAAACAAACCTTATTGAGCTGGCCACAAAGATTATGCTTGGAAAGGATGTTGAAAAGCCTGGCAAATCTATTTTCGATCTTGATTATGTTGGCGTTAAAGCACCACAATTTTCTTTTTCACGACTTCAGAAAGCAGATCCTGTGCTTGGAGTTGATATGTCATCCACAGGGGAAGTTGGCTGCATAGGGGAGGACTTTTATGAAGCCATATTGAAATCCATGTTGTCAGTAGGTTATAATATTCCGGCAAAGAATATCTTATTATCAACAGGTCCTGCAAGATCTAAGGTGGAGCTTATAAATTCGGCCAGGGCACTGGTAGAAAAAGGATATAATTTATTTGCCACCAGGGGCACACATGATTTCCTCAGGCTTAATAATATTGACAGTACAACATTAACCTGGCCCGATGAGAAAACCGGTCCTAACACATTGGAATATATAAAGGAAAAGAAAATAGACCTGGTAATAAATATTCCAAAGGACTTGTCGCAGGAAGAACTGGACAATGATTATATGATTCGGAGGGCAGCAATAGATTACAATATTCCATTAATCACAAATGCAAGGCTGGCAAGTGCATTTATTCTTGCATTCTGTAAGCTGGATCTTGATGATATTGAGATAAAGTGCTGGGGTGAATATAAAGTGTAATGACTATCGTCAACCTTTTAACTGATGAACATTTTTTTAGCCTGATATTTCTGATTCCCGGGCTGCTCTATTTCTTTCTTATCTACAGTTATTACCGGGGATGGAAGAAAATGACTGATTATGGCACTATTGGGGGCCTTCCCCCGGGAAGACTGAGTTCAGGAGACAGTACAGCCAGGCTTTCAGTTATTATCCCTTTCCGGAATGAGGAGGATAGTATTCCGGGACTGATAAATGATTTGCAAAAGCAGGATGTATTTAATGAACTCAGTCAGGAGTATCCGGAACAAAATATTTTTGAGTTTATTCTGGTAGATGATAACTCGGAAGATAAGTCGTTTAAAATAGCTGCAGGCCTTGTGGATTCATACCCCTGCTTTAAACTAATAAAATCATGTGGCCGGGGTAAGAAGGAAGCTATTCTGTGTGGAATTGAACAAAGCAGGGGAGATCTGATACTTACCAGTGATGCTGATTGCAGAAGAGAAGCAGGATGGTTATCGGTTTTATATAATTATTATCTTGAAAACAGGCCTGCAATGATAATTGCTCCTGTTGTACCGAAAAATGAGCCGGGCATATTCAGGAAATTCCAATCGCTTGAGTTTTTAAGTCTGATTGGCTCAACTGCCGGGGCAGCTGCCACAGGCCGGCCGGTAATGTGTAACGGGGCTAACCTGCTTTATGAAAAGAATGTAGTTAATATGATTGATGATGCCCTGAATACATCCGAGATCTCAGGGGATGATATTTTCCTGTTGCAGAATATTAAGAATGTCTCCGGAGACAACATCTCCGGGAAAGCAGCCAACATAAAGAAGATTCACTTTCTGAAATCACAAAAGGCCGCAGTCTATACATCAATGAGCATAAGCTTTGCTGAATTTATTAGTCAGCGTCGCAGGTGGGTATCAAAAGCCAGGTCATACAGGGATAAGGATATTATAGGCATAGCAATACTTGTCTGGGTCCTCAATCTTTCCTTCCTGTTGCTTATATCATTGTCGGTAATATCAACTGTTTATTTATACTATCTGGCGGCAATTATCCTGCTTAAATTTGTGCCCGATTTTCTTTTGCTTAGAAGTGTAAGCTCTTATTTTGAGAGATCCGGATTAATGAAATATTTCCTGGCTCTGTCAATAATTTATCCTTTTTATACAGTTGGGGTAGCACTACTTGGTTTATTTTGCAGAAACTGTAGCTGGAAAGGCAGAAGGCCGGACCGCCGCCAAAAGAGTTAAAGTGAGATAGAGTACAGTCTAGATCATTATTTTAAAATAATCTTAAGGGTTTTCAGGAGTTCCTTCCCTGAGACTTTCATTAAGTAGATACCTTTAGGCTGGTCACTAATATCAATTTTCTTAACTATATCTTCTTTTGAATTTGCAAGGAATTCTTCCTTATATATTATTTCCCCGTTTATATTAATTATTTCAAGCTGCATATCCTTATTCATAGCATTATTAATGCTTATAATTATATGGCCACTGCTTGGATTCGGATAAACAGAGATCATATTGTTTAGATCCTTGTCGTCAATCATAAGACTTCCGATAAAAATATCTCCGGTATTGACCGGGCCACAACTATTGGCGTCCGATATATTAACATTGTAAGTCCCGCTTTGCAAACCAGTAAATTCACCTGTCTGGTTTTGAATCTGACCGGGATCTAATATATAGGATAATGGGGCAGTACCCCCCGAGGCAAATATTGTGATTGTGCCATCATTTGCCCCTGCAGCTGATTCATCTTCAAATTGCAAGGAGTCAAATAATATCTCAGGTGGGTGGATTATTTCAGTATTATTAGTTTCCTGGCATTGATTCTGGTCTGTTACCATAAGGCTATAAGTGCCAGCTACAACATTATTAATAGTGCTTCCGGTTTCTCCATTTGACCACAGGTAGTCATAAGCTTGTATCCCTCCCTGAACAAGGGCGTCAATTGTACCATCATTGCCATTAAAACAACTGACATCTGACTTGTTAAATGAAATAATTAATTGTGCTGGTTCCTCTATTTCAATCTCTTCGGTCTTTAAGCAGCCATTAGCATCAGTTATGGTGACAGAATAATTACCAGCCTCTAAACCGGTTGCTGTGGGAGTTATCTGGCTTGCCTGGTCGTTCCAAAGGAAAGCATAGGGCTCGTTACCACCTGATACACTGACAGTAACTATTGCATTCCTGTCGCCATAGCATGACAATTCATTTTCAAGACTTAATTCGGTCTGAATGGGTTCCGGCTCAGAAACTATAGCAAATGTTTGAAAAGTACAGGCATTCTGGTCGCTTATGCTTAGCTCATATCTGCCTGCGGCCAGATTATTGATATCTTCACTTGTTGACCCCGTTGACCATTCAAAAGTATATGGAGGAGTTCCTCCCGTAACAGTAAGATCAGCGATGCCATTTTGTTCATTATAACAATTTACATCCTGAACAACAATTACTCCTTCGAGTGCTGCCTCAGGTTCATTAATAGTAACTTCTGCATATGCATGGCATTTTCGGTAATCGTAAGCAGTAACCTGGTAATGCCCCGCCTGCAATCCAATAATAGTAGAGCTGTCCTTACCGATTATATGATTTTCAGAATCTCTCCATACGTAATGAAGGGTTCCCTGTGAACCAATCACTGTTACCGTGGCTTCACCATCATTCCCCCCATGACAACTAACATCTTTCTTGATATTTATAAAGGCCATGAGCTCCTGAGTATTTGAAATAATCATAAAGGATGTGTCGGCAGAACAATTGCCTGCATCAGTTATCGTAATAATATAATTTCCTTCATCTGTAAGGGCAGAAATATCTTCAGAGTCCGAAGTAAAACTATTCGGACCTGT
>JAOZPG010000005.1:0-64864 GCA_029932855.1 Bacteroidales bacterium
AAATACCTTCCATTGTTTTTAAACTGTCGGTTATTTGTTTAACATGTTCCAGTACCTCGGTTTTAAAAATATTATCGGTTTCCAGTACGATCATTCCCATATCGTTACCACCGTATTTTTTGCCTACGTCTTTGTATAGTTTTGCCACAGGATCGTCATCGGGCAAGGAACTTATTACATCCGAGTTAATTGTTAAGGTTTTTAACTGTAAGCCAAAAAATGCGGTTAATCCAATGACTACAATAATTATTAGCCATTTTAACTTTACTATTGCTTTTGCTATTTTTTCCATTATTTAATCAATTTCTTATTCATTAATATTTTATATTTCTATTCTATTTTATTCCTATAAATATGATGGCCGGAGGAATGTTTAAAAGGGTTGCAATAACACGGGTTTGATGAAATTTCTGTTTTAAAAGTTGATAAATTAACCCTGTATATTGATAGGTGATAAATTTCCCGTTTTCATTAAGTAAATTATATGTTTTTGTAATAACTCTCTTCCTTTTCCTTCTGTCGAAAAATGTAAATGGAATGGTAGAAATGACATAATCTACTTTGTTAATTTTATATCTGTTTTTTAATATTGTTCGTGCGTTTTCAGCATCTGCATTAATGATTACTAATCGTTTATCACTAATGTTTAATAGTTCCTTTATAAACCTCTCATTTGTTTCAAAAACATAAAGAACAGCATCTTTACGCATCAGTTCCAAAAGATGTGTTGTTATCACTCCTTTACCGGGGCCATATTCAAGTAATATATTTGCTTTGTCAAAATCTATATTTCCAAGCATCTTTTTAATAACATGTTTGGTGGTGGAAAAAGCAGCTCCGACCTTTTTATCCTTTATAAATTCTCTAATCAATATTTTTTCTGTCATTTCATATTAATTTAATTGTACTTTAACCGCTTATTAGTCAGTTTGTGTCAATATCTTGATATACTGATACTGCATAAGTTCCAGGTTTTAGATTTTTAAAATATACGATCGTTCTTTTTGTAATAACTTTCGCTTTTATAAATCTATTTGCTTTTGATATTTTAATAGGAAAACCTTCTTCCGAAGTATAGAGATACACATAAACATTTCTTTTAATACTGTTTATACCTGTTATGTTTATTGTTAATGTATTTTGTTGTGCAAACACAACTGCACTAACTTAAAGCAAAATCATTATTAATGTTATTTTTTTTATCATTATATTAGTAATTCAAATCGACCGTATTAGTATTATGGTCGGGTCGATGTTAAATTTTTTTTAACTCTTTGTTTCTTTACAAGATAAACCATATATCAAAATATTAAGCATCCCATCTAAACGATTGTTTATTTTAGAATACCTGTTTTCCAGAAAAAATGGTATTTCAATTCCCTTTAATGCTGTTGCTATTCCATAAGCATATATTTTTGTATCATCCTTATCAATGTTAAATTCTTTTTTATTAATTCCGTCTTGTAAAATTTGTTCTATAAAAAATATCTCATATTCATCGTATTTTTCTCTGTATTTTTGAATAAAATTGAAATGATTAAGATAATCTGATTTTATAGCAGAATAAAGGTTTGCCAACTCATCAATCAAGCTCATCCTCGTAATAATATATTTTTTAAGTTTCGATTTACAATCAATATTTGCAGTGATGATTTTATTCAATTCTCTAAACATTGTAGAACCTTCTTTTTCTATTACGGCAGCAAACACCTCTTCTTTGCTTTTGAAATAGTGATACAATGTACTTTTCCCTTTTCCGGATGCTAAGGCAATTTCATCCATTGTAGATTTTTTAAATCCGTACCTTTTAAAAATATCTTGTGCTACTTTTATTATTCTATTTTTAATATCAATCTCTTCCATCATTATTAATTAAATACTATTCGACTATTTGTGTATTTTAGTCTGTAAAGATATATGTATATCTTTTATAAAAAAGTTATTTAACAGATTTCTTATAATAAAATTTGTTATTGGGTCGAATCGGCTGATAATGATATCCTGATTCTATCCGGCTTTTAAATATTAAGTCAACCGATTTACCCATGAACAATTATTATGCATTGACAAAGAATAGCTCTTTTGTTTTTTTAAGGTCGGAATTTTGTGTGTTAGCAAAAAAACAAATCCGCTATTATGTCTTACCAGCCTGTTCTTCAAATCATTGGTCTGGCCTTTATAAAAGCGGTCAGCTGACACGGAATATAAAATATAAACCCAATACACAAGCTGCTTTTTTATAGACAAAAAGTTGAGCCTCCCACCGGACTTGAACCGGCGACCTGCTCATTACGAATGAGCTGCTCTACCAACTGAGCTAAGGAGGCATGATGCAAAGATAAAATATTTAAGAAATACCAAAACTGTATTAATAAAATTAGTCTGTGCAGATACCCGGCAAAACCGGTATATTGCAGCCTTCAATCACTTCCTCAATGCTTCTATTCGTTTCAGTACAGTAGGATGTGAATATGTAAAAAACTCATATAGCGGATGGGGCTGCAGGTTTCCCAGATTATTTACTGTAAGATTTTTTAAAGAGCTGATTAATGATTCTGCATTATAATGCTTGCGGGCAAAGGCATCTGCCTCGTATTCATTCTTGCGTGATAAAATATTCAATCCCAGTCCGAGTACCATAGATATAGGAGAATAAAGTATTCCAAAGGCAACAAGGCTGATATGAAAGCTCGGTTGGGATGCTCCCAGTGCTTCAGATAATGAAGGATTGTTTATCAGAAATGATAATATAAATAATGTAAGTCCTGTTTGAAGAAGTGAAAGAACAAGCCCCTGTTTTGTATGTCTTTTTTTATAGTGGCCAATTTCATGGGCCAGTACAGCTATTATTTCTTCTTTCTTCAGATCTTTGATAAGTGTATCATACAATACTATTCTCTTCTTTTTCCCAAAACCACTGAAATATGCATTTGATTTAGATGACCTTTTGGAGCCGTCAATAACATATACATTATCAAGCTTAAAGCCTGCTTTGCTGCACATATCCTCTATCCCGCTCCTTAACTCACCTTCCTCAAGTGGCGTTTGTTTGTTGAACAGGGGGACTATAAGGCTTGAATAGAACATTGTCATAAAAACCATAAACAGCCCTATCATCGCCCAGGCAACCAGCCAGAAGTACTTTCCGCTCCACATATATATCCAGATAACAAGAGCAAGTATACCACCACCAATAATGGCACTTAAAAGCCAGCCTTTTAGCTTATCTGTAAAGAAAAGCCCTAATGTACTTTTGTTAAAACCAAACTTCTCTTCTATTACAAAAGTATCGTATATTGAAAATGGAGTGGACAAAATATCCATTGCCAGGCCCAGTAGGCCAAAAAACAATAATGCCTGTATAACGGGACTTGCAGATATCTCATGTACCCATGTATCCACAAGTGCAAAACCACCAAGGAAAAGCATGGCCATCAGTATAACAAAGCTGAATGAGGAGCTGATCTCCCCGAATTTCAGGTTTGCCAGGAAATAATCCTGAGACTTCTTATATTTCTCAGCTGAATAAAAACCTTCGAACTCCCCGGGAAGCTTATTGGAAAAGTGATTTTTATTAAGATAATTAAGAATGCGCTCAAATACAAAATCAAAGATCACCAGACCAACAATAAGATAAAATAAACCAGTAGAAAACATTATTTGCAGTATTAAGACCGCAAAAGTAGAAATATACCGGAGAAATGCCAGTAAATACTAATTTAAATCTTCTTTATCCTTAGGACAGGTATTAATTCCCAATGGCACATAAAGAGCACACCGGCCTGCCAGCGAGGTGATAAGCAAAATGGCTGCTATTACCATAAAAACTATCCCTGCAGCAGCTGTAAGTATTTCCATGAAATATAAGACAACGATAATAGTTGCAATAATAATACGCAAGATACGATCAAGGCCTCCAATATTTTTTTTCATGGCTTAATATATAATTGGTTCTTATTATTCTAGTCTTTTATCCTGTTAAATCTTAATCCCTTTAACATCCAGTCGGGAAGTCTCTTCAACGGATCTCTTTTCCTGAGATTGAGATAAATACCAAGCTTTTTAATTATAGGGATGCGATGTGCTTCTACAAATTCAATAAGCGTACCGTCGGGATCTTCAACATATGAAAAATGCCCGCTGGCCTCTCCCATATCAAAACCGTCAATGTTATGGTCGGCCATGCTGTCGATAGTGAAAGGAAAACCTTCTTTCTTACAAATCTTCTTAAGATTACTCATTCCTTTAATATCATAACACAAATGAATAAAGCCCAGATCCCCCCAAAACCTGTCCTGGAATATTCCCTTTGGCTTTTTATCGCTGAGTGACACCAGTTCAATATTACTAAAACCAAAAACGCGGGAGAAGCCTCCCTTTCTTTCCTGGCTGTGGGCCAGCAATAGCCTTCTCATCTTTGAACCTCCCCCTGGAATGCCATTAAAATCCTCAAACTCCCCTGTCTTATCATATACCACCTTATCATAGCCAAGTATCCTGGAATAGAAAGATTTGGCCTTGTCAATATTTGTGGATCCTATAATAACCCCGTAGGTTGAACCGGTTAATTTTTTCTCTTCCCTGAACCAACTGCTTCCGTCAACAATCTGGAAGATATTGCCATAAGGGTCCTTTACAAAAAAATGGGGATTCCCATCGGGATCTCTCCTGAGGCCACCCAAAAGATCAAGACCTCTGTCCTTATACTGTTTATATGTTTTTTCCACATCCTTGCTTTTAATTTTTACCGCAAAGATGCCGGTGTCACCAAGCCCTATCTCGAAAGAGGGAGACTCGGGGACACGATCGGTATACTGCCATATCTCAAAGCCGCCACCACCCTGCAGGTTAAGTGCCAGGGCAGCATGCCTGCTCCGTGGCTTGCCCCCGGTATATTTTGTCATTAGGGCAGCCTCGGCTTTTTCTTCAAATACCTTTATATCCACCCCAAAATTCTTCCTGTACCATTTCCATGCCTCATGCAGGTTTGCAACTCCTATACCAACTTGCTGTATCCCACTTATTACAACTGTATTCATCATATATTTCCTGTTTATTATATTTTGTAAAATTACGAATTTATTTCAACTTAATGAACTAATTCAGGTAGGTTCAACCCTGCTTATTATCCATCTGTAGAGACAGGGGCAAAATCGCCTGAAATAAACCATTAAAATTATCTTACCCCCGAAAACGACCTCCTTTTTTTCCCTGTATATAGCCTTAAGCATTATCCTTACAGCCTTTTCAATACTTATGCCACCTGCCAGGCCCTTATCCATCCTGTCCCATACACTTCCGTCTCCCTTAAGTGCATTCTTAGATATCTCTGTATTTACTCTGCCGGGAACAAGTAATGTAACCTTAATGTCACTGCCTGCCAGTTCTGCCTGTAAAGATTCGAAATATCCATGCAAAGCATGCTTTGATGCCGAATAACTGCTTCGAAGTGGTGCCCCGAACTTACCGGCAACACTTGTTACCACAGCTATTCTGCCACTGCCCTGTTTCTTCATTTGCAGCAATACCTCCCTGCTAAGAGCAATTGTTCCAAAGAAGTTTATCTCCATTATTTTCCTTACAGTATCAATTCCGGTCTCCCCTGCAAGTGCTCTCTGACTTATGCCTGCCACATTTACCAGGATATCAATTTTTCCGAACTTTTTTACTGTTTCCTGAACCATCTCTGCAAAAAGCTCTGATCTTAACATATCCAGAGGCAAAATATCACACATGGCAGCATCTTGCCCACAGTTAGTCCTCACTCTGCTCAGTTCATCTTCAAAGGGTGCTGAAGCAATAACTCTTGCCCCCTCTTTTATAAAAGCATATACCAGCTCTTCTCCAATTCCTGAAGATGCCCCTGCTATCCATACTATTTTTCCCGGGAACTTCATAATAATGTTTTGCAAAACAGCCCGAAAATACGAAAAAATAACATGCTAAGGCAGATATTTCCTGGCAAGGTATCCCAGTCCCCATGTTGTAAAGAATGAAAAACTGCCATAAACAACCGGAACCAGGGCTATTTCATAGTTTCCCAGCAGGCTGCCAGCAACAAAAATCGCAAGGGTGCTGTTTTGTAAGCCTACCTCCACTGCAATCGTAAACTTATTCTGCTTGCAAAGCCTGAAAAAGCCAGGAACAAAATAACCGGCAATCATGGCAAGAACATTCAATAATAGAGCATATGGCAAAATCTGAAAAAAACTGCTCCATGCTATTCCGGCATTGCTGTTGCTTTTAAGAAACAATACCGCACTGTAAACAAGGAGCAGTATCACCGGAAGGATTAGCCTTAGAGGAGCCTCAAGTTTTTCAGCAAACTCCTGATTCCATTCACGTATAAGTATTCCTGTACCTGCAGGTAATATAGTAAGCAGGAATATCTTTAATATTGCCTCGCTTAATGAAATGCTTATTTCTGAGGCCTGTCCATAAAAAAGAAGAAGGGCCATTCCTGTCATAAGTGGTATGGTAAAAACTGTAATAATCCCGTTTACAACTGTTATTGAAAGTGACAAGGCAACATTGCCTTTTATCATATAATTTACAAGGTTGGCAGTAGCACCACCGGGACAAATTGCAATTAGTACCAGTCCCACAGCATATGGAGCTTCAAGTTTTAAAAGCCATGCAATGGCAAAGGCAATTAGCGGAAGGATCATCAACTGGCTCAGTAACCCCACGGTAATGCTTCTTGGCCTGAGTACAATATCTTTTATATCCCGGAAAGATATGGAAAGTCCAAGCCCAAGGGTTATAATTGCCAAGGTTACCGGGAGGAGGATGTTTGAAAACAGGTCGTTTGTCATAAATTTAACTGTAAAGAGATAAAATGCCTTATGCTATTTCCATCTCCCGTAGGGATTTTTAATTAACATTGAGTTGTAATACTTCATATCCATGCTTACTTCCTCAGCCAGCCATTCCGGTTTTAAAAATTCTTCATCTTCTGAGGCAAGTTCCACTTCTGCAACTATTAATCCTTCATTCTCGCCATAAAACTCATCTACTTCAAAAGTATGCTTTCCCGATTTTATATAAAATCTGTTTTTTTCTATTAGCCCGGGCTCACATATTTCCAGAAGCTCTTTAGCCTCTTTAAGTGGAATCTCTTTCTCCCACTCGTAACGCGAAACAGCTGATTCAGACCTGATCCCTTTAATAGTTATAAAAGCTTTTTTTTCCAGTATGCGAAGCCTGACAGTCCTTTCAGGAACAGAAGACAAATAAGCCTGTTTAATATGTATTATTTTAGCGGCCTTAGCTTTAAAAGCATTGCTTTTCACTAAAAATTTTCTTTCTATCTCTATTGCCATTTCCCTAATCTTTAAACCTCCTTATTGTAATTAATATAGCCATAAATCACTTTGCAATTGCCCAGTCCGGTATTTCATTAAAATTGATACCTAATACTGAGCCCAGTATCAATATTCCAATAGTAAGCACAGCTATGCCAATAAGGTTAATGAGAAGGCCCACCTTGGCCATATCAATTATCCTTATTCGCTTTGTACCGAATATTATTGCATTAGGAGGCGTGGCAACAGGCATCATAAAGGCAAATGAACTGGCCAGGGTTGCCGGAATCATTAGCAAGAGGGGATTCTTGCCTATAGCTGTTCCCATGGCAGCAAGTATAGGCAGTATCATCTGTGAGGTTGCAATATTGGAGGTTAGTTCTGTTAGGAATGTTATCATAGTACAGATAACAGAAATAATCATTATAGGTGAATATGATTCAAGCTGGTAAAAATGACTACCAAGCCATTCTGAAAGTCCCGATTCTTTAAAAGCCCCTGCCAGTGCAAAACCTCCCCCAAACAAGAGTACTATGCCCCACGGCAGCCTGGATGCATTTTCCCATTCCATTATGCTTCCTTTTTCCCTTGCAGGTATGATGAAAAGAAAGGAGGAAACCAGAATAGCTACCACCCCGTCATTCAGGTACTCGGGATGCTCAAACAGGGAAGACCAGCCGGGAATATGAATAATACCTATATCTATATTTGCACGGCTAAGCCAGAGCAGGGCCAGTGAAAGGAAAATAAATAGTACAATTTTTTCTTCATACTCCATCTTTCCTAGCGACTTATATTGTTCCCTGAACAATGTTGGGTTGATACTAAACTTTATCCTTGCAAAAAGGAAAGAAAGAATTGCCCAAACAATCAACAGGAAGCTTATACTTATAGGCAGAGCAAAGAAGAACCACTTTGCAAAAGATATTTCAGGTGCATCAGGAAAAGAAATGGAGAATATCCTCAGGAATGCCGCATTGGGAGGAGTTCCTATAAGTGTTGATATCCCCCCAATGCTGCAACTGTATGCTATTCCAAGCAATAGTCCTATTGAGTACTTCTTCATCTTGTCCACACCAAGACTTGATTCAAGCTTTATAATTACAGACAGGGCAATGGGAACCATCATCATTGCCGTAGCAGTATTTGATATCCACATGGAAAGAAAAGCACTTGTAACCATAAAACCCAGCAGTATCTTTTTGGGTTTTACCCCGAATATCATAAGGGCAAAGATCGCTATCCTTTTATGCAGGGCCCATTTTTCCATTGCCAGTGCTACAATAAAACCCCCAAGGAAAAGAAAGATAACGTCATTGATGTAAAGACTTGATACATCTTTCCCGTCCATAACACCCAATAAAGGGAAAAAAGCCACCGGGATAAGTGCGGTAACTGCCAGTGGCACAGCTTCGCTTATCCACCATGCTGCCATAAGAACAGCTATTCCGGCCGTATATTGTATCTGTGGATGTCCCGGGGAGGGATTAAAACCTGTGAATATGATAATTGCTAATAGTGGTCCCAGTATAAACCCTGATTTCTGTAATAAAGTGTATTCAGTCTTAAAAATTTTCAACTTCATCAAGTGATAATTTATTGTATCAAAATTAATAAATCCTATTAGAAAGCCTGTTCGTAAATCTAAGGAATTCTTTTTATTCTAATAAACAGAATGGCTATAACTTCTTATAAATATCATAAACCCATTAAGTCTCAAACACCTGCCGTTTACAGCTCAGTACAAAGACATATATCTTGCTTAACTTTTCATCTTCCTGATTGACTGAGATGAAAATTTCACTTACATTTGGATTAATATAGTATTAGTCATTTAATTTCATTAATGGTATGGGAAAATTCATAGGACTCTTAACATCGGGAGGCGATACACCTGGATTAAATGCTGCAATAAGGGCTATTGGCAAGGCATGTATAAATAAATACGACATGCAGATCATAGGATTCCAGGATGGATTCCGGGGTCTTATGGAAAACAGGTCTGTTCAGTTAACAAACCAGACCCTGTCAGGAATACTTACGCTGGGTGGCACAATTCTTGGCACCAGTCGCGAAAAACCATACAAAATGATGATTGGCGGCAAGCAAATGGATATGACAGATGTAATTGTTGAGAACTACCATAAGAACCATCTCGACTGCCTTGTTTGCCTTGGTGGCGGAGGGACCCAAAAAAATGCTTACCATCTTGCCAGGCATGGCCTGAATATCATTACCCTTCCAAAGACCATAGATAATGATGTAGCTATGACAGACTTCACTTTTGGTTTTGATACTGCACTTGGCATAGCTGTTGAAGCTATTGACCGGCTTCATAGCACAGCTCACAGCCACCACAGGATAATTGTTGTAGAAATAATGGGTCACAGGGCAGGATGGCTTGCGCTTGGTGCCGGTGTATCGGGAGGAGCAGATGTTATACTTGTCCCCGAAATTCCTTATGATATTAATGTTGTTGCAGAATCTATAATGAAACGGAGCAGATCGGGAAAATCATTTAGCATAGTAGCAATAGCTGAAGGCGCCCTGAGCCAGGAAGGCTATAAAAAGATAAATGAAGTTAAAGAGCAGATAAATTCAGCCGATAATAAAAAGGGAAGGTCACAGCTTAAAAAACAATTGAGGGCGCTTGATGCTGAATATACCGGCAATACGGTATTTCTTGCAAAAGAACTTGAAAAGTTAACGGGACTGGAATCAAGGCTTACCATACTGGGGCACCTTCAAAGGGGCGGTTCTCCCTCAGCTGCCGACAGGCTGCTTGCAACAAGGCTTGGAACATGCTGTGCCGATAATATTAATGCCGGCAACTATGGCAACATGGTAGCCATTAAGGGAAATGATACTGTGCTTGTTCCCCTTGAGGAAGTTGTAGGCAAGATTAAACTGATCCCTCCGGGGCATGAATGGCTCAGAAGCGCAAAGGAGGTGGGCACATGCCTTGGCGATGGAAGTAAATATTCCTGATAGGATATTAAAGTGAAACTTTTATGAAAGATTCACATATCATTAAGCGAAAGCCTGTGGTTGCAGGTAGTTTCTATAGTTCTGATCCTAAAAAACTTACAACTGAGCTTAAGAAATACTTCTCTGGTGCGGGTTCCCAGGCAATAACAAGAAACATACGTGCTTTAATATCTCCTCATGCCGGCTATGTGTACTCAGGGCAGGTAGCTGCTTCGGCTTTTAATAGTCTTGATCCCCTGGCTTCATATAAGAACATATTCATTATTGGCAGCAGTCACCATATAAGTTTTGACGGTGCCTCAGTGTATAGCCGGGGAAATTATTATACTCCCCTGGGAGAGATTAAAGTTAACAGGGAACTGGCAAAGACACTTATTTCGGACAATAGCTGTTTTGACTTTAATATGGCTGCACATTCTAATGAACATAGCCTGGAAGTACAGTTGCCCTTCCTTCAGTTCAGGCTAAGCAAAGCCTTTCAAATAGTTCCTGTTGTAATAGCTACTAACAACAAGGAAAGAGTAAAGGACATATCAGTAGCACTGCAGCCTTATTTCAATAAGGATAACCTGTTTGTAATAAGTACAGATCTTTCTCATTATCCCGGATATTCAGATGCTGTAATTGCAGACAGGAGGATGATAGAGGCTGTGGAAAGTGGGATCCCGGATAAGCTGTCAGAGGCGGCGAAAAAGAATAAGCAGTCGGCATTTACAGGGCTCATGACCAGCATGTGCGGCTGGACATCGGTATTATGTTTAATGTATCTGGCAGAAAAAGAGTCCGGCCTGAAATTTAAAAAGATATTGTATAAAAACTCGGGGGATGTTGAATTTGGCGATAAAGATCGTGTTGTCGGTTATGTTTCAATCTTGCTCGAATCAGATAAAGCTCATGCTTAAGACAGAAGAGAAGAAAAGATTACTGCTAATAGCAAGGAAAGCCCTGGAAGAAGAGATAGGCAGCAGCCTTCCCCACAGACTGATAGCTAAAGATCTTCCCCCTGCCCTTTTACAGGATGGGAGTGCTTTTGTGAGCCTGCATACCAGGAAGGACAATAAACTAAGGGGCTGCATAGGCAGGTTTAATACTTATATCCCCCTGTATGAACTGGTCAGGGAATTGGTTGTTTCTTCGGCCACAAAGGATTACAGGTTCCCGGCCATGAAAGCTGATGAACTGGAAAGAGTGGATATTGAGATATCCGTGTTAAGTCCCCAAAAGAAGATCAGCTCTATTGAAGAGATAGAACTGGGCAGGCATGGAATTTATATTAAGAAAGATGCTCAGAGCGGCACTTTTCTTCCCCAGGTAGCTGCAGAACAAGGTTGGGATCTAGAAGAATTCCTTGGATATTGCTCCAAACACAAGGCAGGCCTGGGATGGAATGGTTGGAAAGAAGCGGATATTTACATTTTTGAAGCAGAAATATTTTCGGAGAAAGAATTCCGTACATAGATTCCTGTACTCTTGCCGGCTCCACAACAGGACTGCTAAAAGCAATGTCTATTTTAATAAGTCCTTGTATTTTTCCCTGATCTTCTTCAGCTTGGGACCAACAACCACCGAACAATAAGGCTGTGATGGATTATTTGAGTAATAATCCTGGTGATAATCTTCCGCCTCATAAAATGTCTTTAAAGCAGCTATCTCAGTAAGTATTGGTCTTGAAAAATCCCCGGCTGCCTGCTTCATCGATGATTCTGCAATTTTTCTCTGCTCCTCGTTATGATAGAATATTACAGATCTGTATTGCGTTCCTATATCCCCACCCTGCCGGTTAAGGCTTGTAGGATCATGAATTGCCCAGAAAACTTCAAGAAGCCCGGCATAGCTGATAATTGCCGGATCAAAACTCAGCTGACATACCTCTGCATGACCTGTATTACCTGTACTGACTTCTTTATATCCCGGGTTAACAGATTTTCCTCCTGAATAACCTGAAACCACTGAAGTAACACCTCTCAGGTCTTTATAAATAGCTTCCACACACCAGAAACAACCGGCTCCAAATGTTGCCAGTTCAGTTGCATCCGCCTTTTTATTTTTAAGCTCTACAGTCATGTATTTATTTTTTTTATATTTATTGAACCACTCAGGAATACGAACAATGCAATAAATAAAAATCAAAAAAGAGGTTCCTCCTTTATAATTATACGATAATAGTCATCATCCAGCTTCAGTACTCCCCTTTCGAAACAATATACTGATAACTGGTTTTTTGCAGATATGCTTGTCTGAGTATGGAAATCAAAATTATAACCCCTGGCAATAAGCTGGTCCCTGTGTATCTTTGTCCTCCCCTCCTTATCAAGATCAGCAAGCACCCTGCGGTTCCTGCGAAGCACATTCTGAATATTCCTTATAAGTGATAACTCAGCACGATTCTGCCTGTTATTATAAGAATTCCTGCAGTTATCATCACAGAACTTCTTATCCGATCTGCCTTTTAATGGGGCGCCACAATAGAGACAAAAAGCTTGCATTTATCTGATATTTAATAAACCTAACAGATTTAATCTTAAAAATATTGATTTTCTGAAGAAATATAGCTTCAGATCAGGAAATTATGAAATCTATATAGTAAAATATCCGATTTTAAATGATTATAAACGTTTAACTCCCGACTCCTGCCGGTAAAATACCTTTTATTTGCAGTGTATGTTCGTGTAATCATTACAACAAATTATTAACTACTTAAATCTTTAGTCATGAACAATTTGAACAACAGAGTAAATTTAATCGGTAATCTCGGTACAGATCCCGATGTGAAAGAACTTGAAAGCGGAAAAAAACTGGCAAAATTCTCACTGGCCACTACTGAGAGATACAAAAACAAGGAAGGGGAAAAGGTGTCTGACACACAGTGGCATAATCTTGTGTTATGGGGCCCAAGGGTGGATTTTGCTGAAAAATATCTCAAAAAAGGCCAGTCTGTTGCAGTGGAAGGCAGGTTAAACCACAGGAGTTACGATGATAAGGATGGTATTACAAGATATTTTACCGAAATTATCGTAAATGATATTTTTATGCTGGGAACCGGAAAAGTTTCTGAAGCAGGACCAGAACCGGCAGGAGTAACAAAAAAAGCAACTTCATCCTCTGCCGGAAAAACTAAAAAGTAAGGACATAAATAATTATTTAATGCTATCATCTTGAATACTGAGGTGATAGCATTATTATATTAGCTCATCTTCAGTCTTATCCTGAATGTTTCCCTGCCACTTTCATCATCCCTGATATTTGCAATATATATCCCGTCCTGTCCACCGGATATATTAACAGTCAGCTCATCTCCCCAATATATTTCAGAGATATGATTTAACTCAATTGAAGATATTTGCATTTTCTCCATGATCTCTTTTGGAAAAGTATTAAGTACCCATTTTACGTAATTTGTACTGCTTACATGCTTATTAATATCAACATCTGTATATGCAGCCTTATAATTACCGCTGAATACTATCTCTGACACTGCTGGAAGCTTTTCCAGTTTACGCTTAATTGCAATCCTGTCAGGATTTAACAGGGATTCATGCATATGCGTCATTTGGGGCCTTTTAGTTATAAAATCTATTAGCAGCCAGTAGGTGGTGGCCCTGCCAATAAGTTTCTCATCTTTATTCATTATCAAAAAATCACGTCTGGCAAACAGGCGGTCATAATCTTTGGGCCAGGTTTCAATAATTACAGATGAACCCATGACCGGATATTTTTCCAGTTCCAGTAACATACGGGAAAGCACCCATGTCTGATGTTTGTCTTTTTGAAGTTCTTTAACACCCATTTTTAAATATTGGGCATGCACACCTGCAATCTCATAAAGAAAATCCAGGATGGAATTCATCCTGGCTATACCCTTATAATTAGTATGATAGGATCTTATCCTAAACTCTTCCCTGTATACTTCTGCCATTTTCTAATAGTTCTTTTTTATTAATCTGCCTCCCGCGACAGTATATTATAATCAACACAATTAATTAATCCATATTAAATAACCTGGGTGATTGTGAATATAAATTACTCCAACCAGGCTTCTCTTCATGCTTGTAAACTATCAATATATCCACTTAATAAAGAATATTTTCTAACTTCCGGAACAGCCACATGAAGTTCTCCTTTGTTTCGTCATCAAAATCTTCAAACTTCATATTGTTATCCTGTACCTCATTCATAAAATTTGATGCCAGTACAGCCCTCGAATACCTGTTATCCTTTAGGAATATTGAATTAGATTCAGGAATACCAACCCTTTGATGTAATACATATTTTTTAAAGTCAAGGGTTGAGAAAAAATCTTCCACACTAAGGAAGCTTTCCATGTTTATAAGATATTTTTTTTCCAGCTTCCTGTCGCCCCTGCAAAGATTCTGCTTCAGGTCATTATGAATTTCCAGACCCTTTGCATTACCACCTGTAAGAACGATAAAATCAATTCCCCAGCCCAGCAACAGGTTTACAAGGGTTTCAACATTAGAAATATGCGAAGAGGGAAGAAGGTAAACTTCCTTTTCCAGTTCTATCAGTGACAGTATGGTTGACAGGTAATAATAAGTAGATATGTCTTCAAGTATCACGTTATTCTTTTGCCGAATGTACTGTTGCTCGGAAAGACGGGCACCTATAAGGGTGTATATAGGTGAAAGGGTATCTGCAGAAGCGGCTGTAAGCGATTTTGCATTGAATATCTTTGTCTCACTTGAATCTTTATCTTCTATCTCTCTTTGGACAGCAAGCAATCGGTATATCTTCTTTGAGTCTATCAGGTGGGGAGAATGAGTGGAATAGATCACCTGCATCCTGTCTTTTATATAATCAAAAACTTTTAATACATCCTCCTGTGCCCGGGCATGCAGACTGAGTCCCGGCTCATCAATAAGCAAAACCATGCCTTTCCCGTGCTCTGAAAGAGCAGCAGCCTTAAGTTCGAGGTAAAACGACAGGAACCAGCGCACTCCCCTGCTCCGTTGCTTGGGATATAATCTTTCATGCCTGTCCTTTATCCAGAACTCCAGGTATGGATATCCGCTTTTTTCAGGATGGGACTGCGAATAATGCTCCATCTCGAAACTGATACTTATCTTGTTTCTTTTTCCTATTTGCTGCCTCCAGAAATCCTGAAAATCTACAGTAATGCTTCTATTGAGTCTTTCAATCTTCTGTTTTAACAGCCTGCTGCTTCCTTCCACAAAAAAAGAAGGTGTAAGTCCTGATAATTTAAGGAAATTCCTTGCAGCCCTCATCCCTTCTACCTCTCTATTGGCACCCAATATATCTTCCAGATCTATCTTGTTTGGCAAAAGACTGCTAAAGTCCTCAAACAGAACAAACTCGGGGATATGCTCAAATATAGCTGTACCAGCCTCTTCTCTTGAATAATACTTGTCTATATGAGGTTTTTCCGATTCCACTTCCCTTTCTGCTGCAGTCAGGGTCATCCCCTCTGCAACTTTATAAGCCAGGTTAAGTTTTATTATTGCATCTTCATTTGCCAGATCATATTCCTGCAGTGCTTTAACATACTTTTCATTAAGCTTATCAAGCTCAGGCTTAACTCCTCTCCTGTCAATTTCATATTTTATTGAATTAAATATACGCTGCAGGTCCCTTAGCTCCTTATAAGTAGATTCAAGTACATCAATAGCTGTATCCAGCCTTATAGTTGCCTGCCTGCTGCTCTCGGCAATTTTATAATTGCGTGTAAGCTCTTCAGCTTCTTTTTTCAATAATTGTAATTCCTTCTTTTTCCTGGTAAGAGTCCCTGTTGATTGTGCAAGATCTTTTTCCATTTTACTGAGTCTTGCCAGGCTGGCCTTATCAGCATCTTTTCCTTTTTTTAGCTTACTTTCTTTTTGCTCCTCTGCAATAAGTAATCTGAATCTGTCAATATCCTGCACCAGCATTTTCCTGTCTTTTTCAGCTTCAGCATATAACTGCACTGCTTTATCCTTCTTTTCCAGGCAGGCATCAACTTTCTTATGGAGTTTTTTCTGATATTCAGAATTCAGTTTTTCATGTTTATCAAATAAGGCAGACATCTTCTGCCCTCCGATCTTTATCCTGCTGCCGAGATCCTCATCCCATATCCTGGTGAGGCACAACTCCCTGGACGACTTTATTTGCTTCAATACTCCAGGTGGCAATTCCTTTTCATCGAGAACTTTTCCTGCCAGCCCGGGATCAATCTCAAAGCAACACGACACAACAGGGAGGCTCATGTCTCCCCTTAATATGTCTT
Organism: Bacteroidales bacterium; assembly: GCA_029932855.1. Classification (GTDB taxonomy): domain Bacteria; phylum Bacteroidota; class Bacteroidia; order Bacteroidales; family VadinHA17; genus JAYEGO01. The sequence continues at coordinate 16,531 of JAOZPG010000005.1, forward strand.
CCGAAACAGTCCCTGTATAAAAGCTGTTTAATGCTTCGAGTATAGAAGTTTTCCCCGACTCATTCTGCCCTATGATTCCGGTAATATTATCCGGAGATAAGTCATTCCATCCCGAGTCAATTATAGAACGGTAATTATGTATTCTAAAACTTATAAGTTTCACGGAAAAAATATTTAAAGCACTTTCTTCATCATTGATCTACCAACCCACTAATGTAATTAAAAAATATAGCAGGTCAAATTTTCAGTCCCATTACAAGAATATCATCTACCTGGTCATAACTGCCTTTCCAGTTAAGAAATTCGTTAAGCAATAACTCTTTTTGCTCCCTCATCGGTCTTTTGCTGTTAGAATGTAACAGCGACTGGAACTGCCGGTATTTATATTTCTTACCTTTTTTCCCTCCAAACTGGTCAGCAAAACCATCTGAAAACAGATAGACAATATCTCCTTTATGCATAGTGATAAGGTGATTACTAAATGAAACTTCTTCTATACCGCTGATACCAATAGGCATCCTGTCGCCTTTCATCTGCTTTATCTCTCCTTTCCGGATATAATGCAGAAAGTTATTTGCTCCTGCATACTGCAATTCATTTGTTGATCTGTTCAATGCGATCAGGCCAATATCCATACCGTCCTGCGATTCATTTCTGGCACCTGTCTGGTGCAAAGCTTTCATAACCTTTTCTCTCATCAGGTTAAGTATCCTGTTAGGCTTTATAAATTCCCTCTTCGACATGATCTCGTTAAGGAATGATATTCCAAGAATGCTCATCAGTGCACCCGGAACGCCATGCCCTGTACAGTCTGCAACAGCGATATATATCCATTGATCCATAGGATATAACCAGTAGAAGTCTCCGCTGACTATATCTCTTGGCAGGTAAAGCACAAAATGTTCATCAAGATACCTTTCAAGTTGCTGATTGGGCGGTAGTAAGGCAGCCTGTATAAGGAAAGCATACTCTATACTGTCTGTAACCTCTTTCTTATGCCTTTCAAGCTCCTCCATGGCATCAGCAACACTTCCTGTATTGTTTTCAATATTATTCATCTGCTCAAAGTCATAATACCCTCTCATAGTCTCCGTAAAACAAAACAGATATGATCTGCAGTTTACTCATTAGCTATTATTTTACTTCCATACTTCGATATTAATAATATTCACCGGTTTCTTTGCAGAAAAAAAATCAATAATACTTTCAGCAGCTTCTTCTGCTATGGCTATCCTGCCTTCATAGCTTGCTGTCCCAATATGTGGAGTAAGTACTACATTTTTCAAAGTTAATAATTGTTCAGATACTAATGGTTCATTCTCGTATACATCAAGACCGGCACCTCCCAGATGTCCTGATTCAAGTGTCTTAATAAGTTCCTGTTCATCCACAACGCTTCCTCTGGCAGTATTTACCAGTAATGATCCTTCCTTCATTAATGCAAGTTGCTCCTTTCCTATCATATGATGTGTCTCCCTGGTATAAGGTACATGCAGGCTTACAAAATCAGATTGTTCAAGCAAATTCTCAAAAGCAGAATATTCCACCTGCTGCTCCCTCTCAGCCGGAGCAGTTAACCTGGTCCTGCTATAATATGTGATTTTCATACCCATTGCCAGTCCCCTCCTGGCCATAGCTTTGCCTATCCTGCCATAACCAATAATGCCAAGGGTTTTACCATAAAGGCCTGTCCCAAGATTGTCAAGCAGTCCCCATCCAAACTTCTCTTTTCTTAACCTGCTGTCTAATTCAGGGATCCTCCTTGCCAGGCTGATAAGTATCCCCATGGCAAGTTCAGCTGTTGGTTCTGTTACTGATCCTGGAGTATTGGTAACAAGTATATTGTTCAGGCTTGCCTGTTCTACAGGAATATTGTTATATCCAACACCATAATTACTTATTATTTTAAGATTTTTTGCCCTGCCTATCAGGCCTGACGGGAATTCCTCAGAAAACAGGCAAATCAAGGCATCATAATCTCCTATCGCTGCCAATACATCAGGATCTCCCAGCCGCTTGTAATAATCTATAGAAAACCTGTCTGCAAGTAAGTTGAGTCCTTCCCCCGGTATCTGCCCGTTTACCAATACTCTGATACTCATTCTTTATATATTTAAATAAACAAAAATGATATAATTCCGGAATTATCTTCAAACCTAGCTTTAGATTGGCAGATTTAAAAATTTCGCTGCAATAAAATACCTGAAATAAGAACTCCCGGATATTCTGAAATATAATTATCGAATTTATATAATATATTATTGCTGCAAACTTAATATTGCTTAATGCTGATAAATAACCTTATATCCAAAGAGCAGATGATATCAGCCTGAATAATATTTTGTAATTTCGCAGCTATGAAAAGCTCGTCCTATCACAGGAATTTATACGGGATACTGGGTACCATAATTGTGCACCTGGTACTTGCAATTCTATTTATGCTTATCAAGCTTTCAACTGAAAGAAAAAACTATGAGTCTTACCTGCTGATTGATCTTGAACCAACAGTTGAAGAAATACTTGAGAAACTGTCCAGCATAGATCTTCCGCAAAATGCAAAGGATATCTCTGTAAATAACTACATGAATATAGCCGTTAACATGTCTGACATGCCCGAAGAGGAATTTAATGTTGATGAATATATAGAGCAGTTAAAAAATGAGATGATAGAGGAAGGTGATCTTGATGAGAATAATTTTATAGATCAGTGGAACAAGGCAGATAAGGATGCCACCCTGGAGTATATTGATAATGATGTGCTAAACAAGGATAAACAGGAAAGGCCGGAATCACAGGAAATGGCTGCAAACTACAGGGGACCAACAAGGGTTTATTACGAGCTTAAGAACAGGTTTCACACAAAACTTCCTCTGCCCATATATAAATGCGAGCATGGCGGAAAAGTAGTTCTGGAGATAATTGTAGGACCTGATGGACGGCTGACTAAGGCAACTGTGCTTCCTGAAGAATCGTCAAGTGATGATAACTGTCTTCATGAGGCAGCCCTGTCAGCTGCTCTTTCCTCACGCTTTAATCCCGTTAATGATGCAGTTCTGCAAAAAGGAAGTATTACTTATATTTTTGCCACACAATAAAAAAAGGCCACCCGAATAGTTTCCGGCAGCCTGTAGTGAAAAATCCTCACTCTTATTACCTTGTCAGGTATGAATAATTAATATTTCCTTCTTTCACACTATTCATAATCTCATTGTTTCTGATATTCCAGGAAACAGAAACATAATACAGTTTGACATCCAGGTCGCTGTATATCTTACCCTGTGTAGGATGAGTATAATTCTGATTCATATAGTTCTCCATGTAATATTTGAACTTTACATTAATACCTTTTGGTAATTGAATCCCCACAAAAAGTGAAGGAATGAACTGGTTCACCCTTTTACTGAACCAAGCGTGATACTTTCTTTTTTCACCATCCCTCTCTCCTCCTCCGTTGGGCCAGTATTTTTCCTTATACAGAAACTGCCATTCATATTCCCCACCACCAAACAGGTACATATTATTATCAAATGATCCTAACTTAAGTGCCAGTGGAATACCAAGATTATAGGTTCTCCTGATGGTTTTCATATAATTACCCGGATTATTCGGATCATCCTCATTTGAAATAAAACCGATATTCCTTAAAGCAAGTCCGCTATACATCCCGATATTATTGGTGAAATCCATATGGGTGTATGAGCCAAGGTGTAAGAAAACTGTCCACCTAAGATTGGTCTCCGGTTCACTGCCTCCTGAATTAACATCACTCATCTGGAAAATCATTTCTCCGCCAGATGTAGTATAAACCTGTTTCTGAGCAAAACCCGGCTGTAAAGCCTGGAGAAACAATATCAGAAGCAACAGCCCCGAATACTTCATGATTATTATTATTTCTTTATGTTTCATAATTAATTACAATAAGTTGATTTATCCTCGTTTATGCTGTTCTTAGTATTGCTTTATTATTTAGCAGTTATGATCTTTAGGCCGAAAGATATTACTTTCTGCTTAAAAAGACATAATCTTTATTATGAATTAACTCTAATACTATATGAATGAACCTTTATGCAAAGGATAGCCGGGATATCACCTGTATTGTTCAGCTATAATCATCATCTTTTCTAAATACAGCTTTACATATAAGAGGCTTCCCGAAAGGATGCCAGTCGTAATACTGATCACTCGAATCCGAATGCAGGCGCCATATCCATATATCAGGATACCTGGCTGAAAGCAACATACAGGAAAGAGCAAAAGGTTTGGGGCCAAGAGGTGCCAGTATAAGCTGAGAATCCAGCCTCAGGTCAACACACAGATCTTTAAGTATAAGATTTATCTTTTTAAGATCATCCATTGGATAGCGATAGACATTCTCAGGAGGAAGGCTGTTAAGTATCTCATTATTCCTGCTTTCAACCTCCTTAACAAACCTGTTATCAATACTGGGATCAGAATAAAAGGCAAATGTCCTTGCCGGACGAAGCCTGTTTATCAGTTCAAATGCCTGGTCCTGATCATATCCAAGTCCCAATACCAGTGAAACCGGTTTATTCTGGGAATTAATCTGTTTATCAGGGTATTTGTGTTTTTTTCTTTTCAGAATACTTCTTTTCTTGGATTTTTCGAATGCCGAGGGGGTATAAGAAAAGACTAAGTCCACCTCTTTGAGTTTCATATCCCAGTTAACAAAATAATTAACAATAGTTGCATACCATTCTTTTGTCATACAGGAATAATCTATTAATATTCTTATCTTCTCCTGCTCAAAACTATTCAGGACAGACTCAAGGGTTTTTTGTATTTCATTGCCCGTGGAGCCCGAAGAATCGATAAACTCGAAATCCCTCTTTCTAAAGAATTCATCATTCTCAATACGGTAAGCATCCTTGTTCTTTTCTGTAAAAGCGAATACCAGTTTGGTAAATTGATTTAGCGGAAGATGTTCACTCAGGTAACTGCACCTTTTCTCGTAGCCTGAAACAGCTATTAACACATCAAAATGCTCATTTTTAACCGATTCAAATTCGAGTTGTTGTATGTCGGCCAGTTCCATTAATTCTTGGTTCTCTGTATATTATTCTCTAATTGTAAAGATATGTAAAACTAATACAATTCAGGCTTTTCAACTCTAAGGATATTTTCAGAAAAACTAACTAATATATAGTTAAAAGGATAAAAGATAAAAGAGAAAAAATAAAAAAAGGATAAAAGGGAAAAGAGAAAGAATAAAATACAAAAGCAGATCCGGAGGACACACACTAACAACAGAAACAGCTGGAACAGCAGAAACAGGAATCCCATAAAACAAAAATGGGAAACCATTCTTAACGAATTGCTTCCCATCTTCACCGCCTAAGGTCCGTAGACTTTATTTGGTGGCAGTTTACAGTTATTATGACTTCCGCTTTGGTGTTTCTCCCGAAGGATCCGCTCCATGGCTTCTGAGCTTCCGGCTTTCGAAATCTTGCGATCCTTATACCTTTCACCCTGACTTCAGGCCCCATACGTCTCTGAACCTTGCGAAACAGTGACTTAGAGTTGAATTTAGTTGGGTTTCACCGTTTCCGGATTCACCGTTCTGCCTTCACCTGTGAAATCTGCCCTCTGCATCAGTTCTTCCAATCTTTTTCAGTCCTGCCCGGTCCTTTTTCAATTTCACCCTTGCGGGCTTCAGTTTCAAATTTCCTTGCTTTCTTCAAGCTGAACAGGGTAAAGCCGATCTTCAGATCTTTTGGCTTACGAGAGGTTGAATCCGGTTGGTCCCGTGAGGGGCTTTCCTTCTCCGACTTAAGACTTCACGTCAGCCTTTTTTCTCTCAACTGCTAGATCAAAAATAGTACTCAATATTACTTTGTGCAAATATTTTTGACATTCTGTATCAACAATATATTAACATAAGTTATTAACAATTGTTAATAAGTATGGATCAGTTTAAAAAGCATATTGATATTCAATATATAACATATTTATAAATAGAATATTCACAACAAAATCAACTTATTAATATTGCTCTTATCATTAATAAAAGTCATAATCTGAATTAATTTTTAATATTATATTTGAGGAAAATTATAGAACGGGTATTATGATAAAGAAAATACTGATTGCCAATCGCGGAGAAATTGCTGTGCGTGTGATTAGGTCTTGCCGGGAAATGGGAATTTCCACGGTTGCAGTTTATTCCGATGCTGACAGAACTGCCCTGCATGTAAGATATTCCGATGAAGCTTATTACCTGGGACCATCCCCTTCCAATCAGAGTTACTTGCTAATAGACAAAGTACTTGATGTTGCCAGAAGGTCGGGTGCCGATGCTATCCATCCAGGCTATGGTTTCTTGTCGGAAAATGCCGATTTTGCCGAAAAAATCGCCAGGGCCGGACTTATATTTATAGGCCCACAGGCTGGAGCCATACGTACTATGGGCGATAAGATAACTGCCAGGAAGACCATGATAAATGCGGGTGTACCTGTGGTTCCCGGAACAAAGGAAAAGATTGTTGACGACAAGCAAATAGGTAAAATAGGAAAAGAAGTCGGATTCCCCATTATGGTTAAAGCCTCTGCAGGAGGCGGTGGAAAAGGAATGAGGCTGGTTCACAAGCCTGAAGATCTGGTTGCTGCCGTTAAGGGAGCACAATCCGAGGCCAGGGCTTCTTTTGGAGATGATTCCGTTTATATAGAGAAGTATATCGAATCTCCGCATCATATTGAATTCCAGATACTGGCCGACAAACATGGTAATGCTATACACTTGTGTGAACGGGAATGTTCGGTGCAGAGAAGACATCAGAAAGTTGTTGAAGAAACACCTTCTCCCCTTATTACCGAAAAAATAAGAAAAGAAATGGGTAAGGCTGCTGTGGCTGCTGCCCAGGCTGTGAATTATGAGGGCGCAGGTACAATTGAGTTCCTGGTGGATAATGATCTTAATTACTATTTCCTGGAAATGAATACCAGATTGCAGGTTGAACATCCCGTTACCGAAATGGTTACAGGGGTTGACCTGGTTAAGGAACAGATACTTGTTGCATCCGGGGAGAGACTCAGCTATAAGCAAGAGGACATAAAGCAAAATGGTCATTCCATTGAATGCCGTATATATGCAGAGGATCCTGGAAACAATTTCATGCCCAGTCCCGGTCTCATTAACAGGATAATTGAACCACAGGGAGTTGGAGTTAGAAATGACGGATATGTATATGCAGGATTTGAGATACCTCTTTTCTATGACCCAATGATCTCGAAGCTGGTCACATGGGGCAAGGACAGGAATGAAGCTATTAGCAGAATGAAAAGGGCTCTTGGGGAATATATTATTTCAGGCATACGCACATCAATACAATTCCTGCACAGAATAATGGAAACTCCTGCATTTGTCAATGGTAAGTACAATACTCATTTTATTGCCGATAATGAAGAGTTCCTTTTTGAGCCTTGTATGTATGGTGCTCAAAAGAAAAAAATGACAAGGAAGGAAATGAAAGAGATGGAAGATATTGTCATGATAGCTACCCTCCTGGAGTATAATTTCCAGAGATCCAAAACAAATGGTACATCAGGTACAAACGGGGATACTGCTTCAAAAACAAGCACTTGGAAAGAGTTCGGAAGAAAAATTGGTGCCACAAGACTCTAAAAACTTTTATTAGCATAATTATTATCATGGAAATTCACATAAAGGACAGGATTGCAGAAATAAATCTACTTGATTACGATGGCACATACCTGAAGGCCGAAGTTGACGGGAAAGTCTATCACCTTGATTATGCACGAATCAGCGAAGGGGTTTATTCCATTCTAAACGAAGGAAAAGCCATGGAGCTGGATATTGGAAAAACTGATAAACCAAAGATATATGAGGTAAATAACTCATGTCATGTCTTTAAAACAGAGGTTGTTGATGCAGAAGCCAAATATCAGAAAAACAGGAGCCAGTCGGATGATGGTGAAAGTGAAACATCAATATCCTCACCTATGCCGGGCAAGATTGTTAAAATTCCTGTTTCTGTAGGGGATGAAGTAAAAGCAGGACAAACACTTATCATTGTATCTGCAATGAAAATGGAAAGTGAATATAAGGCTAAGATGGATGGAGTGATCAGGGAGATTCTGGTTGCAGAAGAAGACACTATTACCGGGAACCAGGTACTTATTACCCTTGAATAAATACCCGTCTCTCAACATATTTAACCTAATATATAATTATAGCTTATGTCAACTTTAGAGCAAAAATTCAAAGACTTTGAAGAAAGAAATAAAACTGCTGAAGCCGGGGGTGGTGAAGAAAGAATAAAGAAGCAACATGCAACAGGCAAAAAGACTGCACGGGAAAGGATAAATCAACTTCTGGATAAAGGCAGTTTTGTTGAAACAGACAAGTTTGTACAACATCAGAACAGGGATTTTGATATGGAAAAGAACAGACCCATGGGGGATGGCATGGTAACCGGTTATGGAAAGATAGATGGCAGGCTGGTATATGTATTTGCACAGGACTTTACAATATTCGGAGGGAGCCTTTCAAGAAGCAATGCAGATAAAATAATAAAGATACAAGACCTGGCCATGAAGATGGGAGCTCCTGTAATAGGACTGAATGATTCGGGGGGAGCCCGGATACAGGAAGGAGTAAGAAGCCTTAGTGGTTATGCGGATATTTTTTACAGGAATGTGATGAGTTCAGGCGTAATTCCCCAGATATCCGCTATTCTTGGTCCCAGTGCAGGCGGAGCAGTCTATTCCCCTGCCCTTACTGATTTTATTCTCATGGTAAAAGAATCAAGCTACATGTTCATTACCGGTCCCGATGTTATTAAATCTGTTACCCATGAAGATGTAAGTAAGGAAGAACTGGGCGGCGCACATACACATAACACTAAAAGCGGGGTTGCCCACTTTATGGCAGACGATGATGAGCAGGCAATGATGATGATAAGGGAACTTTTCAGCTTCATTCCATCCAACAATATGGAAGATCCTCCAGTGGTTCCTACATCAGATGACCCTGAACGGGAAAATTTGAAACTCTCAGATGTTGTACCTGTAGATCCCAACAAACCATACGATATTAAAGAGATTATTACCGAGATAGCCGATAATAACTATTTCTTCGAGGTAATGCCTAATTATGCCCAGAATATGGTTATTGGTTTTATAAGGATGAATGGCAAGACTGTTGGTATAGTGGCAAACCAGCCTGCAATCCTGGCAGGAGTACTTGATATTAATGCCTCTGTAAAAGCAGCCAGGTTCGTCAGGTTCTGCGATGCATTTAATATACCCCTTGTAACCTTCGAGGATGTTCCCGGCTTCCTGCCCGGAACAACACAGGAATATGGAGGTATTATTACACATGGGGCAAAGCTTCTTTATGCTTTTTCTGAAGCCACAGTACCCAAGATCACAATAATTACCAGGAAAGCTTATGGAGGTGCATATTGCGTTATGTCAAGCAAGCATATAGGTGCTGATGTGAATTTTGCCTATCCCACTGCCGAGATAGCTGTAATGGGACCTGAAGGGGCAGTAAATATATTATTCAGGAAGGATATAAAATCGGATGAAGATAAGCAAAAACATATCGATGAATACAAGGAGAACTTTGCAAATCCTTACAGGGCAGCATCATTGGGATATATTGATGAGGTAATACATCCTAAAAATACCAGGAAAAAGATCATTCAGGCTCTGGAAATGACCCAGAACAAGTCTCAGAGCAACCCTCCGAAAAAACACGGGAACATACCCTTGTAATAAAGCTTAAGCATAAGGTAAAAGGCTGGCTTAATGCCGGCTTTTTTAGATATTAAAGCAAATAAAATAATACATAGTATCCTGAACAGGCTAATATCAATCATAATAATTATTTTGCTTCCTGTAATGAGTTATGGACAATCGGTTGATACAATAACAATAAGGAAAATGAAAAAATCAAATGACGACTGGAAGCTGGAGCTAAGTCCCCTGCAGTTCCATATATTAAGGGAAAGTGGTACAGAACAGCCATATACCGGAGAACTGGATGATCATTACAAGGCCGGTGAATACCATTGTGCAGCATGCGGAAATTATCTGTTCAGTTCAGATAAGAAATACAACTCGGGCTGCGGCTGGCCATCTTTCAGCGATATAGAATCAAAAAAGAACATTGTACTGCTGGAAGACAGGAGTGGCGGAAGGATAAGGACTGAGGTACGATGTGCCGGCTGCAACAGCCACCTGGGCCATGTTTTCAAGGATGGCCCCCCTCCTACTAATCTCAGGTACTGTATAAACTCGGCAGCACTTAAATTTCATCTCCGGAAATAAACAGGATATAAAAACTTACACAACAATAAAAAACCCCCGTAAAACGGAGGTTTAAAAAGAATAGATGAGGTCCAAACTCCTGAAAACTAAGCGCCTTGAGATAAAGCGCGTTGAAAATGAATAAGAAGAGAATAATAAACCAACAACTAAACCTAAAATTAAGAAATGTTTGGACCTCATCTATCACTCACCCTAATTCACAAGTAAATATAAGACCATTTTGTCTTATTTACAAATATTTTATGTTAACTTAAGTTAAAAACAGTCTTTTCCATCATATATATTTATTCTTTAATCAGCTGCAAACATGTATTAATCATTCCAGAATCTTAAAAGGTCAAAATGAAAATACATTTTATTAGTTTTATGAAAAGAATATTGATCTCTAAGATCCTGATAATTTGATGAAGTCAAAGCTGCATATAGTCCACAATCTGGCCATATCATTAATATTTATTTCTTTATGGCCTTTTGCCTCAACTTTATCTGCTCAGGACAGCCTTGTTGTTTCAATTGATACAAGCGATTATATTAAAGGAAACATAAATTATAATTTACTGATAGCCTCATACAAGGGATATGGAAGCGAGATAATCAGGCTTCTTAACATGGGAGCCTCTATAGATTATTGCTCAGATGAAGGCCTTAGTCCGTTGATGTACGCAGTTTCTGAAAGACAGATAGAGGCTGTAAAAATATTATTACTTAACGGTGCCGATCCCAATTTCGATCCTTTCCTTATAGAACCTCCTCTGGTTATCAGCGCCAGGAATGGATTTGCCGGGATAACAGAGGAGTTAATAATTTCCGGAGCATATCTATTGGGAAAGGACCAGTACGGGGCAAGCCCTCTACACTATGCGGCGGCCTATAATTATCCTGTAATTGCAGATATGCTTCTGTATTACGGGGCTAAAGCTGATGTAGAGGATTATAGCCTCACAACACCCCTGATGGCTGCAACATATAGTGGCAACATTGGTGTAGCAAGACTTTTAATTAAGTATGGTGCACAAAGCACAAAAAAAGACATAAATGGTATTACTCCTTTAATGATTGCAGCACAGGCTGGCGATAGCCTGTTCGCAGGCTTCCTGATTGATAATGGAGCCAGGCTTGGCAGTAAAAGTGTAAATGGTAACAGTGCCCTGAACTCGGCGATATCTAATGATCACACATCAGTTCTTGATCTGTTTTATATTAAGAAATCTGAGCTCTTAAAAAAGGAACTTAAAAATACTCATCCTTACCTTATTAGCAGGAAATATAGCAGCAGGAATACTGAAAAATGGCTCAGGGAACACAATATAAAAAAGGACATGAGCCTGGGATTTTCTGAACTACATCTGGGAGGCGGCATCAGTGTCAACCAGGGAGATGCTTTATGGGGCTTTGCTGCGGGACTGAAGGAAGATTATACCGGTATATGTGCTGATCTGGAATATCGCACCAGGATAGGGCCAAAAAGAGTATTGTACGAACAGGATAACAACAACTATTACCAGTTCTGGGAAAAAAGAAGAATGAGCTCTGTTCATATTTACAAGTTGTTTAAAATAATGTTCAGGGAAGGCATAAGCGGACCCTCTGCAGGTATCAGGGGACTTTATATTTTCGGACCCCTTAACAGGGGATCAGAACTGAAGCCGGAAAAACTCTGGAAAATTAGTCCCACGATAGGATGGAGCTTCAAGAACAAGAATTACCGTTTTGATATAAGCTATGAATACCTGTCGCTTGAATATCCGGATGAGAAAGCTCACTGGATTAACCTGTCACTATTTTACAACATTCCTTTAAAAGCAAATAACTTCTCAAATAAGGAAATACCATGGTATTAGAAATGAATAATATTAAGAACATTTCTTTCTGGCTCTTTAGCTTATTACTGGTCAGTACTTTTATAAGCAGCTGTTCTGACACTAGCCTTGTAGATGTTAACTGTGATGAATGTATTTCATATAAACCTGATGTCGGGGAACTTTATATAGATGTTACAATAAATGAAGAATATCCTGAGGTAGCTGTTATAGTTTTCAAGGGAAGAATAGAAAATATGGATACCTTACTAACAGATACTATATATGAAGAAAGGGGCTATATTGATGTCCCACTGAATAATTATTACTCTGTAATGGCAGAGTATCACTCCGGGAACGATCTGATCAGGGCAGTTGACGGAGATGATTTTGAAACTTATAAAGTGGAAAATGAGTGTGAAGGAATATGCTGGATCATAAGGGGTGGGATTTATAATGTAAAACTAAAATACAGGTAGTCATACTCATTCCAGGTTACTGACAGCTTAATCAAAATGTATATTACTGACTCAGTGCCTTGCGTGGAAGGCCATTAAGGGAAGACTGGTCTTGCAAAACACCTTTTTGGTAATACTTGGCTGAATGATACTTGTAAGAAGGTTCCTTCTTCGGGTTGTCAGTACAATCATGTCTATTTCTTTTGCAGACACAAATTCGTTGAGGCTATCTTCAATGCAATCATCCTCACTTATACTGCAAGAAAGCATTAGCTCGGGATATCCTTTTCTGAAATATTCCTTAAGGGCCTCCATTTTCATTTTTTCAAGTGTATGATCTCCCCTGCCAACATGTATGCAATAAACAAATAATTCAAAAATGCTAAATAAGCTGATCAGTCTGCTGATAGCAAAAAAATCATACTCATCGAAATTGGTCGCATATACAATTTTCAGTTTCCCCTTTTCATTATCAAACTTCAGGTCTTCAGGTATAACAAGAACAGGGAACCTGGCTTTCAGAAGCACTCTTATTGCGGAACTGCCAAACATTTCCTTTCTGCGGTCCATTCCACTGGCCCCCATAACTATCAGCTGTGGGTTTAACTGCCTGCTGTATGTAAGGATTGCATCAGCAGTTATCCCGGGTTCAATGGCTGCTGAAAATTTAATTTTCTTTGCCGTTTGCCATGGAAGCTCTGCTTTAAGCTCATTTATAAAATCTTTTAATGTTGCCTCCGACTCTTTTTTAATATTTCCCAGCTGATTTGTAACATCTCCCTGGTAAACAAAAGTCTCGGAAAAAGCCATGTTGGCAGGGTCTGGAGCATAATAAACATAAAGGAATCTTATTTCAGAGCTAGCAAATTTTTCTGCTAGCTTTACTGCATATAATGCTGCATTTTTCGAAGGCAAAGAAAAATCAACAGGGACCAGTATTATATCAATACCGCTTTTATCAGGAAAATATATTTTATCCACCCTTTCAGTCTCGAACTCTCTTACAAGCAGCATTGCTCTCTCAGTATCACTCTCACTTACCTTAAGTTCCACATACTGTGACAGGCTTGGCCTTACAACATTCACATTACTCAATATGCACCTTATGCCATCAGTCTCAAGTATGCTTTTTAATATCAGGGCCTGCGCATAAGGTGTTGTGGTAACAGTATACAGCTTTGTGCTCATTTGATAAATATTAAAATAACAAAAGCCTCCTTGAGCTATTTAAGATACGAAAAAACCCTGATAATTACAAAAAACTATATCTTTCTGTTCAGGATACAACAGGCAATAATCTCAGCTGCCTGTTGCTTTAGTACAATGGACCCAAAATGCGTGACAGGGATTCCTTGATTTTGTTTTTCAATGGCCTTTTTTTCCAGGTAGCCAGCTTAAGCTTGCGGCTGCCTTCAAGGTCTTTAAGATATTTCTTAACAAGAATCTTAGATACTGCCTCATCATAGATATGGGCATTTACTTCAAAATTGAGATCGAAGCTCCTGTTATCAAGATTAGCCGTTCCTACTGAACAAAATACATCATCAACCAACAAGAGCTTGGAATGATTAAATCCATTCCTGAAAAGATAAACTTCAATACCTGCATCCAGCAGTTCCCCTATATAAGAAAACGAATTCCAGTATGAAACAGTAGAATCGGATGATGCCGGCAATAATACTTTTACATCTACGCCTCCCAGTGACATTGTTACCAGGGCGGTAAGTATTGACTCAGTGGGTGAAAAATACGGAGTGGATATATAAATGCTCTTACGTGCTGAAGTTATCGCTGCAAGATATGCCTGCAATATTGAAGCCCAGTCTGAATCCGGTCCGCTGGCGGTAATCTGTACTACCTGTTGTTTATCTGCCTTATAATCAGGAAAATACTTGGCAGGATTACCTATTCCCCTGCCTGAAACAAAGTACCAGTCAACAGAAAAGATAGTCTGCAAAGACTTTACCGCTTCACCATCAATTTTAAGATGAGTATCTTTCCATGCACCAAGCCTTTTTGTCCCCTTAATATACTTATCGGCAATATTCATTCCTCCCACAAATCCGACTTTACCATCAATAACAACTATCTTTCTGTGATTGCGAAAATTCATTTTAGAGGTAAAGTAAGGAAAACGTACGGGCATGAATACTTTAATCTGTATTCCCTCTTCCCTCAGGCTTCTGACATAAGACTTACTTATCTTCCAGCTGCCAACATCATCATAGATCAGTCTTATTTTTATTCCCTGCCTGGCCTTTTTTATAAGAGCTTCCTTTATCCTGTTTCCAATATTATCAGATTCCCAACGGTAAAACTCCATATGAATATGATCCTCTGCAGCCTCAACAGCCTCTATTATAGATTTAAAGGTCTGTTCCCCGTCAAACAATAATTCCACCCTGTTAAATCTTGTAAGAATGGACTTGGAATTCCTGAGAAGCAATAAAATAATGTTTGATTTATTCCTTATCGCCCGGCTATTCAGTGCGTTAAGATTCTCGAAATTCTTCAGCTGGCTATAACTGATATTTGCCATTCGTTTCAAATCCCTGAGTCCCTTCCTGGAGAATAGCTTCTGCTTCCTGTAATTCTGCCCGAACATTATATAGAACACTATGCCCAGGACAGGCACCAGCATGATTACAAGAGTCCAGGAAATTGTTTTTACCGGGTCTCTGTTCTCCAGTATTATCATAGATATAAGGAACAATATGCTTATGCCATACAAAACAGACAGCACCAGGCTTAAATATATCCCAAAACTACTCCATAATATGAGGCTCATTACATCGATAACCCGGTATATTAATTTACAATTAAAAGATAGTGAAAAATATGAGAATGTCAATAAATTTATATCTATGCCTGTAAACCAGATCATTTATTAGCAGGCATAAAAAAAGGCTGTCTCTTTTCAATTGAGACAGCCTGTAAATTCGTTGAACCAGATTATCTAAAACATTATCCCAACGCTAATCAGGAACTGGCTTTGTTTGGTGCTTGGGTTCAGGTCACCGACAACATCCGGCAAGGTTATCTCGTCACTTACCTCGGTTATAGGTCCTTCATACCTGGCATCAAATGTAAGTTTACCAAGAAGATCCATACCCAGTCCAAGCTGGTATCCCCAGGTCATGGCTTTCATGTCAGCTTCCATTCCCTCAAGAGAGTAATTTTCACTGATCTGCAACATACCAACAGGACCCGCATTCAACCTTATCGGACCCAGTTTTACACCTGCCAGCAATGGAATATCTATTCTTTTCAGGTCAATACTCTCAATGCTTGGAGGATCAATCCCGTTATCATATGAGAAACTGCCACCTGTTGCTGTAAAATATGCTTCAGGCTGAACATATACCATAAGTATCTTTAACCTGTAAAAAGCACCTGCATGAAATCCCCATGTTGCATCTTTTGCTTCTGTAAAAGCCGAGTTGGCACTTTCAATTTTAAATGAAGCTGTATTAACACCTGCCTTAATTCCAAACTGAGCCTGTGCCGCTACAACCAGCATAGTAAATACAAATACAAATAATAACTTTTTCATAATCTTCAATTTTGATTTAAAATTTCCACTAATATATATAACTTTTGCTTAGCTGTCAAAGCAGTAAGCAATAAGCACTACTTCTTCTTTAACGTTTTTTACCGGTCATTGTTACTATAATCTGCAAGCTTTTTAATATTGCAGATATCTCATCAGTTCTTTGTATAGACTGTATTTGTAGCTAAGAGGTTGCCTGTATGATGCCGGAAAATAACTACCTTTATCATGATGGATGTTAAAATAACAATTATTGGTGCAGGTATTGTTGGTTTAGCCATAGCCAGAAGGCTGTCAAAAACCACTGAGGATGTGTTTATTATAGAAAAAAACAATGATTTCGGACAGGAAAGCAGCAGCAGGAACTCTGAGGTCATTCATTCGGGAATATATTATCCTGAAGGTTCATTAAAATCCCAACTTTGTGTAAGTGGCAACAGGATGTTATATGAATATTGCAGCATAAATGACATAGCTTTTAATAAATGTGGTAAACTAATAATCTCATCCTCCGGCAATGATGAACTAAAACTCAGATCCATACTCGAATCTGCAAGAAAGAATGGAGTTAAGGATGGCCGGATCATAGAC
Organism: Bacteroidales bacterium; assembly: GCA_029932855.1. GTDB lineage: Bacteria > Bacteroidota > Bacteroidia > Bacteroidales > VadinHA17 > JAYEGO01. Next base: position 33,240 of record JAOZPG010000005.1, read on the forward strand.
AAGGATGAAATCGGACTGCTGGAGCCATATATTAATGCCAGCTCAGCCATTTATTTCCCTTCCTCAGGAATTGTGGATAGTCATTCACTTATGAAGCAATTTGAGACTGATGCACTTAATAATCAATGCCAGACTGTTTATGGCTCAGAAGTAATTGCCATAAAGAAGCTAAAAAAAGGCTTTGAACTTCAGTTAAAGGAAAATGATGGCAGCAGCTATAGTTTTACATCAGAGATAGTAATAAACTCGGCAGGATTGAGTGCTGACAAGCTGGCGGCTATGCCCGGGATTAATAATAATAAGTATAAGATATATTACTGGAAGGGAGAATATTTTGGTCTGGCCAACGGCAAACACAAATATATATCCAGCCTGGTTTATCCTCTTCCAGAACAAAACAATGTCGGACTTGGAATACATACCACCATTGACCTGGCAGGAATGGTCAGACTGGGTCCTAATGCCTTATTTCTTAAAGATAACAAAATCGATTACTCAGTGGATCCCGATCATTCCAGACTGTTTTATGAATCTGCAAGGGACTTTCTCCCCTTCCTTGAATATAAAGATCTTTATCCGGAACTCGCAGGAATCAGACCAAAATTACAGAAACCGGGTGATGCTGTAAGGGACTTCATTATACGGGAAGAGTCAGATTCCGGCTATCCCGGCATGATCAATCTGGTCGGCATTGAATCACCAGGACTCACAGCATGCCTGAGCATAGCAGAATATGTTAGTAGTCTTATTCCTTAAAAAGCAGGGATGTAAACTTTAAAAATTGTGCCTTTACCGGGAGCTGAATCCACATCTATTATTCCGTTGTGTCCGCTAACAATACCATGCACAACTGCAAGTCCGAGCCCGGTACCTTCACCAACTTCTTTAGTAGTAAAAAATGGCTCGAATATCCTTTCCATTACTTTTTCCTGTATTCCCGGACCGTCATCTTTAATAATGAACTCAATATAATCGGTTTTTACAAGACCCGGGTGATCTTCATAAAGATCAAGCGGGTTCTCCAGTAATCTCATTGATATCTCAATCTTTCCGCCATTATCTGATAATGCCTGAGCCGCATTATTCAGAAGGTTCATAAACACCTGTTGCATCTGGCTTGGATCGGCCATAACAGGTTTACACTTTTTACATTGTTTACGGCTTATTTTAATATTTGAAGAAATTGAAGGCTTAAAAAGGCCAAGAGCTTCTTCAAGCACATTTTCCAGATCAACCAGCCTGGATTCGGCTTCCATATTCTTACTAAAGGCAAGCATTTTATTAACAAGAGTCTTTGCCCTGTTCATTGTCCTGGCCATATGCCCCAGGTATTCTGCCGCAGTGGAAGTTTCAGGAACGTCTTCCAATATCATCTCATTATAACCAAGCAGGGTCCCTATAATATTATTAAAGTCATGTGCTATTCCCCCGGCAAGTGTTCCAACCGTTTCCAGCTTTTGAGACTGTCTCAGCTGGAATTCAAGCATACTTTCTCTTGTGATGTCTCTCTTAACCGCTACAAAATTGCTTATTACTCCCGATTCATCCTTAACAGGTGTAATATTCACCCTTTCTGTATATAAACTGCCATCTTTTTTCTTATTGATTATATTGCCACTCCATGAATCACCGGCATTTATTGTTGACCACAGTACATTGTAAAATTCATTTGATTGTTTACCTGATTTGAACATGCTGGGAGTCTTGCCTATTGCCTCACTCCTGCTATAACCTGAACTCTTTTCACATGCCATGTTAGCATATTGTATTTCACCTTGGGTATTTGTTATAACCACTGTTTCATTGAGCTGTTCCATAACTGTAAATAACTTTAGCTCTTCTTCCTCTACCAGTTTTCTTTTTAATATACCGGTAAACTGATAGATAATATTTGAAAGCCTGTTTAATTTTGATTCATCTGCTTTTTGCGGGCTGATACATATTGCATGACCCAGTATCTCCTCGCCTATATACAAGGGGAAATTTATAATTGATTTTATATTCAGTAGTTTATTTATCTTTTCAGCTTCCTTTTGATTGCTCCCCGTATTCATTACATCTTTTATCATTCTCAATATCCCCGTCCTGCTATCAACCAGCCATGGAGTTTTCTTTGAGAACATTTTATAAAAAAACTTACTATTTTCTTCTCTCAGAGGTGTCTGATCTCTTTTAAGTAAAATTAAATTCTTTAACTCAGGGGAAGTGTTTTTAGGAATATAGAAATAGCGAAACCGGAACTCTTTCTTTCGGCTATCCCAAAGAAGTAACCTGAATGAATATCCCCGGAACAGGGAATATATTTGCATTGAAAAATAATTAAGAATGCTTTCCAGTCCGAAATTCTTATTTGCATACAGATTGAGCTTATTTATCAGGCTCAGGTCTTCTGTACGTTCAATATTCTGCTTCTCAATTTTTTTCTGCTGACTAATGTCCACAATCATTATTATTACATTAGTGATACTATTGTTTGAGTCTTTTATCACCGTACAACCGGTATGGCCCCATATATCTTCACCTTTCTTGTTAATATACCTTTTCACCATATTAAAAGAATCAATTTCACCATTTTTCATTCTAGTCATATATTCCTTTGATCTCTCCAGATCAGCGGGATGTGTAAGGCTATAAATAACTGCTTTTGTAAGCTCTCTTCTTTTGTAGCCAAATAACTTCTCAAAAGCTTTGTTTACCTGTATAAGCTCACCATCTCCATCCTCCAGCAACATTGCAAAATGTCCCTGCATGAACAATGTCTCAAATTTCACCTCTGTTTCTTTCTGTGCAACCTGGGCTTTGATCTTCTCCGAAATATCCCAGAAAGAAGCCTGAATGAGCTCCCTGCCAGAGATACTGATCTTTTTTGCCTGCACCTCAACCGGTATTTTTTCTTGTCCCTTCGGTAATATATAGATGACATCCAGAATATTTTCCGGCTTGTCTTCCGATTTACCGGAGAATATATTTTCAAGTCTTTTAACCTGCTCTGAGGGGTGATTAACTGAAAAATGAGCCGTAATGATCTGTTCTCTGGGTTTATTAAGCAGCTTAACAGCAGTATTATTAATATCAACTACTTTACCCGATCCCGGATCAATAAGAAAAATGGCATCAACAGCGTCTTCAAAAACTGCCCTGAATCTTTCTTCACTTTCGACCAGGAGTTTTTCAGATTCCTTTCTTATTGTAATATCCCTTACTATTGCCTGAAGAAAGATTTCATTATTAAAGAACATAGTAGTAAGACTTACATCCGTATAGAATTCTGTTCCGTCTTTCTTTTTATGCAACCATTCAAACCTTGCAGACTTCCCTCTATAGGCCATGTCTAACATTCCCTTTGCCTTTTCTTCTGATCTGCGTCCATCAAACTGAAACTCAGGGGAATAATCAACCGGAGTTTTCCCAATTATCTCTTCTTTTTTGCAACGAAACAATTCAAGGGTTTTTGCATTGCAGTCAACAAATATGTTATCCTTTAATATAAAAATAGAATCATTTGCATCCTCAAATATGTTCCTGAATTTATTTTCACTCTGGACAACACGATCCTCATCAATTTTTCTCTTGAGGATTGAACTAAGTTGCTCGGCAATAGCTCTAAGCCTTGAAAGTTCACTTCCGGAAAAATATGTTTTCCTGGCAATATTAAATACCCCAAGTATTTTATTGCCTGAGATCAGGGGTATGCTGAATATTGAATTAAGTTCAAGAAAATGATCCGGCTCATTAGACTTTTTACTTCGTTTATTTATATCGATATAATCCTTGAGAATAGCTCTTATTGAATCAGGATCATCTGCCAGTACAGGCTTGCCGGAATTAATTACGTCAAAATAATGGCTGCCCTTTTTTAATGTAATATTATAACTATCCTCACTCAGGCCATAATAGCTGACAAATATCCTCTGGGCCTTATTTAAACCATTAGTTCTTACCGGTATCAACATAGAGTTATCATCAGAGAGCATGAAAACAAAGACACCAAAACCACCAAACATAATTCCTGTTTCAGTATTAAGTATCTCTATAATTTTCTGAATGCTAAAACCGGCATTTACTGCATTATTAAGCTTGTTGATAAGTGACAGGTCTTCAGCCTGGCTGCGAATCTTTTCCTCGTTCTTAAAACGTTGTGATATATCTCTGGCAAAACATGAAACACCTGTGATTTCCTTGTTATCCGAGTAAACAGGGTTAAGCCTAACCTCATATATTGTCATACCCTTCTCTGAAAGATATGACTGTTCAAATGAATAACCAGTCCCTTTAAAGCATTCATCGTAATGTTTTTTCCATACTTCCTGCTCATGAGCAGGAAGAAAATCAATAAGGATACTTCCGTTTTCTAATCTTTTACTGTAATGGGCATATAAAAATTCCTGAAATGACTGATTTGCATAGATGAGCCTGTATTCCCTGTCAAGTGACCAGAATATGTCCTTTGTATTCTCCATGATTGAAATCATCTCTCCCTCTCCCCTGGCAATCTTGTCCTCCATTTTTTTCTCTTTGGTAATATCAACTGTTTTTACAATGACATTAATTACCTCTCCTTCTTTATTTATAAACGGAAAATAGCTTACCCTGAAATACCTGAGTCCCATGCTTGGTGTTTCAAACCATGCTTCATACTGAATCTCCTCGTTGGAAAAGCAAGCATCCAGCTTTGGTTTAATAAATTCTTTAAACTTCTTTTCACCCCATATATCTGAAAGCTTCCTGCCAAGTATTTCTTTCTTGTCGAGATTATGAGCATCCCTGAATGAATCATTAACAGCTTTGTAAGAATAATCCTTATCGATCAGGCTAATAAGGGAATGAGAAGTATTAAGTATAAAGTCATACTTACCCAGCATATTCTCTGCTTCCCCCGGGATTATGGTATGCCTCTCCTTCTTTACACTGTTTTGTATGGCAGGGATAAGCCTCTCCGGTCTTGTCTTTATTACCACGTCAGAAGCACCGTAGCGCATGGCTTTAACGATCTTACTCTCATCTGCCTTTTCAAATAAAACAATTCCGGGAATGGATGTTTTTTCATTCATCAAGAGACTAAGGCTGTCTTCAATACTCATTGATACAAGAGAATCATCAATAAGTACCAGCTCCCATTCCTTATCATTCAATGCCTTACGGAAACTCAGCTTCCTGTCTACAATCTTATAACTGAAATCAAGGGATTTTGATTTCATATAAGCGATCACTTCATCCAGTCCTTCCGATCTTATTGCGGAAATAAGTATATTCAGTTTCTTCATAATAATTTCTGGTTGTTGAGTTTATTATCTGTATCAGCAGCATATAAGAACATGAAAATAATTAAAATCCTTCATACTCACTACTCTATTTGTTTACTTATCCTGTTAAGGTCTTTTTTCAGGCTGATCACCATATTCAACAGATGGTCTTCAGGAAGCACAGGATCAGGAAGTTCGTTGCTGATATAATGAACAAACTTCCACACTTCTTTTACCTGACCCACTTCCACATCATAAGGCTCATATACCGGATTAAGCGAATACAATCCCAATTTATGCTCTTCCTTTATCCTGTTCTCTGCAATTTTAAAAACTATGCCTTCATCAAGAGTAAGTATTATATAAGCCTGTCCGCTAAGCATTCCTGTCCAGTCCTGCAAATACTCACCTGTTACCCAGGCACCGTCGGGTATAGGAAGCATGGAATCTCCGTTTAACTGGAAGGTCCTGTATTTCTTTTCCTTTGAAAGAAAAGGCAAATGAAACAAGGGCAGGTCTTTTATATATTCAGGATCGGCAAAACCATTTTTATAACCGGCCTTAGCCTTAAGCGGAACCAACTCAATGTTTTCATTATTTTCCTGGTTAACCGTTGTTGCCAATACCCGGAGCTGGCTGCCCCTGATATATACATCACTCCCGTTCTCGAGCTGGTATAGCTGGCTCTCTGTCAGTGCAGACAGATCAACAGTTATAAGGGTATCCACCGCAATCTTATAATAAGCTGCCAGAGATACAAGGATGTCCATTCCGGGCTCCGAAACAGCATTCTCGTAACCGCTTAAAGTAGATCTTTTCATTCCCAGCGAAAAGGCTGACTCATCCTGTGTGCGCCCTGCCCTCTTTCTCAGGAATTTAAGATTTGACGCCAGGTAAAAACTTCTTTTTGTTTCCATATACAGAATAATTATTATAAAAAATCAAAGCATACAAAGTTTGCTTGTTTCTTAATGATTGATTATATTATAATCAGTATTTTGATTAATATCTAATCAAATATATACTTAATAATCATAAATAACAAATTCCGGCTGCATCTTCCCGGCACAGATATACGGGAAGGGAGACAGCAGGCAGGACTTACAGACAAAATACCGGTAAAAGATATGAGGGATAACAAGAGACAGATAATACATTTCGACCTGGATAGCTTTTTCGTATCTGCAGAACGCCTGCAAAACAGCAAGTTAGTGGCTAAGCCCGTACTTATAGGGGGCACGTCCGACCGGGGGGTAGTATCAAGCTGCAGTTATGAGGCACGTAGATTCGGTGTACACTCGGCAATGCCCATGAAAATGGCACGCAGGCTCTGTCCTGACGCAATTATTATAAGGGGAGACATGGAGCTCTACAGCAAATATTCCAATATGGTTACAGACATCATTGCAGAAAAAGCCCCCCTCTACGAAAAAGCATCCATAGATGAGCATTATATTGATATTAGCGGCATGGATCACTTTTTTAACTCTTTAAAATGGACCCGTGAGCTGCGCAGCAGCATAATAAAAAATACGGGACTACCTGTATCCTTCGGGCTGTCGGTAAACAAGACCGTATCCAAGATCGCTACAGGGGAAGCCAAACCCAATGGCGAACTGGAGGTACCTCCCGGACTGGAAAAATACTTCCTCTCCCCTCTTTCCATCAGCAAGATACCAATGCTGGGACATAAAAGCTACAGGCTGCTGCGCTCTTTGGGACTGACAAACATACACAGCCTCAGCATGCTTCCTGTAGAAATAATGGAAAGGCTGATGGGCAAAAACGGTATTGCAATATGGAAAAAGGCAAACGGCATAGATAACAGTCCCGTAATACATTACCATGAAAGAAAATCAATAAGCACGGAAAAAACCTTCGACAAAGACAGTACGGATATAAAAAGACTTAATGAGATACTGGTAAGCATGATTGAGAAAGTGTCATTCCGGCTAAGGAAACAACAAAAGCTGACTTCATGCATTACAGTCAAGATCCGTTATTCAAACTTCGATACCCACAGCATACAAAAGCGCATTCCTTATACTTCATTCGACCATGTGCTTATAGAAACTGCAAAAGAGCTATTCAAAAAGCTATACTCGAGAAGAATGCTTATACGGCTTATAGGTGTAAGGCTCAGCCACCTGGTACAGGGAGTACAGCAACTCGATCTTTTCGAAGACAGGCCCGAAATGGCAAAGCTGTATATGTCTATGGATCATATTCGCAAACGTTACGGGAAAGATGCAGTAAAAAGAGCTGTCGGAGTCAGGGATATGCAAAGCCCATCTCCGCATAATGGCAGTAAAGAAAAACATGACCCCGGGGAATGCTTTGAGAACAGGGTTTTAAAGGGCAGTATATATCACTGAACATGTACCTCAACACCCATACATATTACAGCCTGCGCTACGGCACCATGTCGCCGGCCAGGCTTGTTGCAAAAGCACAGGCAAAAGGAATAGAGCTGATGGCCCTTACAGATATAAATACCTCCATGGGCATACCCTCTTTTGTAAGGGAATGTGAAAAGGCCGGCATAAAACCCCTTGCAGGAATAGAGTTCAGGAATGGAGACAAGCTGCTATTCATAGCTATTGCAAAGAACAATGAAGGTTTAGGGGAGCTTAACGGCTTCCTCAGCTACCACAATATAAACAAAAAACAAAAACCCTCCCTTGCCCCCCTGTTTAATAATGCCTTTGTTATTTATCCCTTAAACGGCAAACAAGCAAGACAGGCAGGCAGGAAACTCAGGGATAATGAATTTATTGGTATAAGCCCCAATGAGCTTAGCCGGCTCCCCCTGTCTGAGTTCAGCCATGATCAGTCAAAACTGCTTGCCCTGCATACTGTAAGCTTTTGCAATGAAAAAGGATATCTGCTACACAGGCACCTGAGAGCCATAGACCACAATATACTTCTAAGCCGGCTCAAACCCCACATGCTTGCGGCAAGCAATGAAATTTTCCTCAGCAGGAATGAACTAATGGCTCTCTATTCATCTTATCCCCGCATAATAGAAAACACGGAAAAACTGCTAAACGAATGTTCAATAAGTTTTGTGCCCGGGGAAGCCAGGAACAAGAAACACTTCACCGGCAACAGGGATGACGACAGGCTGCTGCTGGAAAAACTGGCAATGGAGGGAATGGTTTACAGATATGGCAGGAATAATACCGAAGCAGAAAAAAGGCTGAGGCATGAGCTTGATATAATCAACAAGATGGGTTTTTCTTCCTATTTTCTTATTACATGGGATATAATCAGCTACTCTATGTCACGGGGCTTCTACCATGTGGGCCGTGGCAGCGGTGCCAGTTCTGTAGTGGCATACTGCCTGAAAATAACGGATGTAGACCCTATTGAGCTCAATCTCTACTTCGAGCGTTTCATAAACCCCGGGCGTACAAACCCTCCCGATTTCGACATAGACTACTCGTGGAAAGAACGTGATGAGGTGCTTGATTATATCTTTAAGCGCTACGGGCATGAACACACAGCCCTGCTGGGTAGCATGTCCACCTTCAGGGGAAGATCCATAATCCGTGAACTTGGAAAGGTTTACGGCCTTCCAAAGGAAGAAATAGATTCACTTATCAGAAATCCCTTACATGGATCAAACAGGAGTACTATAAGCGACCGCATTTTTGAGACAGGCCTGATGATGACAGGCTTCCCCAACCAGAGAAGCATACATGCAGGCGGTGTGCTTATCTCAGAAAAACCATTAAGCTCTTATACTGTCCTTGATATGCCTCCAAAGGGATTCCGGACCACCCACTGGGACATGTACATAGCAGAGGATATGGGATTTGAGAAGTTCGATATCCTGAGCCAGAGAGGAATAGGCCATATAAAGGAGGCTGCTGAAATAGTGGAGAGAAACAGGAAAATAAAAATTGATGTTCATGCCATACAGGATTTTAAAAAAGATGTTAAGATCAGGCACTTGCTAAGCTCAGGGAAAACCACGGGCTGCTTTTATATTGAAAGTCCCGCAATGCGCGGGCTTATCAGGAAGCTAAGCTGCGATAACTACCCGGGACTGGTGGCAGCGAGCTCAATAATACGGCCCGGGGTAGCCCGCTCGGGTATGATGAGGGAATATATTAAACGCTTCCATGATCCTGCAAACATAAATTACCTGCACCCTGTAATGAAGGAGCAGCTTAATGAAACCTTCGGGCTAATGGTTTACCAGGAAGATGTGCTGAAGCTATGCCATCATTTTGCAGGTCTCGGACTTACAGAGGCAGATGTACTGCGCAGAGCCATGAGCGGGAAACACCGCTCCGGGGAAGAGTTCAGGAAAATAGAGAACAAGTTTTTCAGCAACTGCAGAGAAAAAGGCTACCCCGACAAGCTTACAAAAGAAGTATGGAGACAGGTAGAATCTTTTGCAGGCTATTCATTCTCCAAGGCCCATTCCGCATCCTATGCTGTTGAAAGCTACCAGAGCCTTTTTCTTAAAGCTCACTACCCTCTTGAATTTATGGTTGCAGTCATAAATAATTTCGGGGGCTTTTACCGTACATGGGTATATATCAATGAAGCAAGAAAATACGGGGCAATTATCAGGAGCCCCTGTGTAAACAGGAGCGGTTATAAGACCAGCCTGCAGGATGGAAACAATATTTACCTCGGATTTGTACATATACAGAATCTTGAGCATAAGCTGAGCCTCAGGCTCATAGCAGAGCGGCAGAGGGCGGGGGACTACAAAAGCCTCGAAGACTTCACCCGGCGTCTTACACCCGGTATTAAACAATTACTGATACTCATTAGTGCCGGGGCATTCGGCTTCAGCGGAAAAACAAAGAAAGAATTGCTGTGGCAGGCACATATGCTGCTTAACCGGCCAACAAAAAAGCAGCTGATGCCCCTGTCGCTGTTCAATGATGCGGCACCAGAATACAAACTGCCGTCATTTACTCACAGTCGCAAGGAAGATGCCTTTGACGAAATAGAACTGCTTGGCTTTCCTGTCAGCTTGTCGTGGTTCGACCTGCTTAAAACCGGCTTCCGCGGACAGGTAAAGGCCTGTGACATAAGGCAGCTGACAGGAAAAACAGTGAAGATGGTGGGACTGCTGGTGACCATCAAGTATATTAAAACAAAGAAGGGAGAATGGATGCACTTCGGCACTTTTCATGACAGCGAGGGTAATTTCTTCGACACCGTGCATTTTTCTCAAAGCCTTAAGAAGTATCCTTTCCGTGGAAGCGGTCTCTACCTTATCATGGGTAAGGTGGTACAGGAGTTCGGCGTTCACAGCATAGAGGTGGAGAAGCTGGCAAAACTGCCACTAATAAGCGATCCGCGATACGGATAGTAATTCACAAGGCCTGTGCTTTCTATCTTCTGTAAATAGAGTTATCAGACAGGTATTTCATTTTCTTAAAGCCGGTGAACCATAGAAAAACAAGGAAAGGAATAAAAATCAACAATAATAAATATCGTTCCGACATCAGGCAGAAGTCATAGAAAGCATGAAACATCCATGGATAGATAAAAGCAAGCAGGAGGTACCATGCTCTTGGTTTTGGGAAAAACTTTGCCAGTCCCAGGTAATAGCCCATTGTTACACCGAAAAGAGCATGTGCGGGAACTGCTGTCAATGCCCTGCTCAATCCCAGCTCTGCACCGGCATTCAATACATAAAGCACATTCTCGACAGCTGCAAAGCCAAGAGAGATAAAAACTGCATAAACAATCCCGTCAAATTTCTCATTAAAGTTCCTGTTGCCCCATATAAATAAGATAAAAGCAAGATATTTAAAACCCTCTTCACTTAAAGATGCTACTACAAAAGCATTATATGCGGCCGATTGCATTTGTCCGGCAGGAAGAAATACTGACAATGCCCTTTCTAAAAATATTACAGGTAATGTGATAAGACTCCCCAGCAGCAGTGCCCGGAGAAGCATCTTCCATGGCTCCTTCTCATATTTATCCCGGTAGTAAACGTAGATAATTATTATAAGTACAGGGGCAAGTGATATGACAAGTAGATTCATCAGGTAATGATCTTACCTCCATGAAGAATTTGGAAAGAAGGGCTCAGCACCAAAATAAGGCGAATGATAATTATTCATATACCAGGGATTTCCCCTTGTAGTACTGAAATTGATACCCAGCCGTACAGCATCACTCAGCCTGTAATCGACTGATAACGACAGGCTTTCATAACTCCTGTCGAAGATGGTATTCCTGAGATAGTCAGGAGTCTGGTCAACACTCTTTACAAGGCTACCCGAAATTGCCAGGTCGCTATTCACAAACCAGGTACCTGAAGCATAGGCACTTATAGTATACCACGAAGAATAATTATCAGATTCCGTCACAGGAAAGAACTTACTTCCCTTCATAAAATTGTTTGAAAATACCATGCCTGCACTTAAAACAAGATTGTCCGATGCCCTGTAGCTGATTGCAGGAGACAACCATGACTGCATTGAGTTACCAAACAATCCTCCGGTGCTAAAGCTTGTACCAACACTCATATTGTATCTTATCCGGGGCTGATCTGATGCGGGATTCCTGACACTTTCCAGTGAATCGGCATAATATTTCTCCGGTCCCGGGGCCGGCATGTTATAAGCACCTGGATAATTCAAATATTCCTGTCCCCGGGCACTTAAGGAAAATATAAGCAGGATTAATATTGTAAAGACTGAATTTCTCATTGAAATAATTATGCAGAACTCCTGTAACAAAAAACATACCGAAATTAACAATTTTCCTTAAGCCGTCAAAATAACTAAAAGCATCATTCAGCCAGCGCGCTTACTTTCTGCACTCCTTTAATACTTAACAGTCTGCGGGTAAGGCCTTCTATATATGAATTATTTCTAACAAGTAATACTATTTCACCACTGAAGGAACCATCTTTGGATGAAAAATTAACAGACTGCATATTCAATTCCTTGTCCTGGGAAATTATTTCAGTAATACGGTTTACCAGACCCATCTCATCCCTGCCAGATACTTTTAACCTGTATATAAGTACAAAACCTGATGCAGATTCCGTCCACTTCGTCTGAATAACCCTGTAAGGATACCTTCTTATCATTTGCCTTGCATTGGGGCAATCCATCCTGTGAACTTTTATTCCATCCTTGATTGTAACAAAACCAAATATCCTGTCTCCGGGCCTGGGCTTGCAACAGGCTGAAAGCTTATAATCAATATTCTCAACCTTGTTCTCAATAATAAGAAAATCTTCCTGGGCGGAAGTCTTTGCGGTCTTAGATCCTGTTTTCTTTTCTTTATTATCATCAGGCTGTGTGCCTGCAACCGGCTGCTCTTCCTTCAGAAGAAAAGCTTTCAGTTCCATCAGGTCTATCTTCTCTTCGCTTATCCTGTAATAAAGATCCCGGGCATACTTCAGTCCATAGTGTTTAAGCAGCTTTTTAACATTATGGTCATCAAAAGATATCTTCCAGTTCCTTAATCGTCTCTTAAGTATCTCCTTCCCTATTTCAGAGGTCTTCTGTTTCTCTTCATTAAGAGATATTTTTATCCTGTTCTTCGACTTGCTGCAAACAACAAAACTCAGCCAGTCCTGCTTGGGCCTCTGGTTCTTTGAAGTCATAACCTCAACCATGTCACCGTTCTTCAGCTTATGCTTTAGAGTAACATTCTTATGGTTTACTCTTCCCCCTGTACATTTGGCTCCCACATCAGAGTGTATCTCAAAAGCAAAATCCAGTAATGTAGCACCCGCAGACAGTCGCTTCAAATCGCCTTTGGGAGTAAAAACAAATATTTCTTCAGGACTCAGACTTAATTTAACATTATCCATCAAGCCCTTACTGTCTGCCTCGGGCTCCTCAAGAGCATCCCGCATCCGGGCAAGCCATTTATCCATCAGTTTATCCGGACTGCTTCCTTTATACATCCAGTGGGCAGCCATTCCTTTCTCAGCATATTCATTCATTCTCCGGCTCCTTATCTGTACCTCCACCCACCTGCCTTTAGGAGTTACAACAGTTGTATGCAAAGATTCATATCCATTAGCCTTGGGTATTGATATCCAGTCGCGAAGCCTGTTTGGATTAGGAGTGTAAAGGTCAGTTATTACCGAATAGACCTGCCAGCACAAGGCCCTTTCATGTTCCTGATCACTGTCTATGATAATCCGTATTGCAAAAAGGTCATATACTTCTTCAAACTCAACCTCCTGGACCTTCATCTTGTTCCAGATAGAATGAACAGATTTCAGCCTTCCTTTTACCTCGTACTCTACTCCCAGTTTATCAAGCTTTTCCTTAACAGGTTTTATAAATTCACGTATAAACCTGTTCCTTTTCCTGGTGGTATTGGCAAGCTTTTCAGATATAAAAGAATACTGTTCCGGTTCAAGGTACATCATTGAAATATCTTCGAGCTCCGACTTAATACTGTATAATCCTAAACGATGCGCCAGGGAGGCATACAGGTTAAAACTTTCGGATGCAAGCTTTTGCTGCCTCTCCTTTGAAGAATTCTCCATGCTCCTCATTAGCTGGAGCCTGTCGGCAATGATTATCAATAATACCTGGATATCTCCGGCCAGGGTAAGGATAAGCTTTTTAAAAGATTCAATATGCAGGGAAGTTTTTGAAGTGTCAATACCGGAGATATTAACAAGGCTCTCTACTATTCCCGCAACCTCATCACCAAACAATTTCTGAATCTTATTCCTGTCAGATTTAGCTGCTTTAGCCTCAGGGATCAAAAGTGCCCCGATAACTGCAGAACTACCCATCCCCATATCCCTGGCAATTATGCGTGCTACCTGAATCACGTGCAGGACATGATGGCCTGAACTGTTTTCAATAGCATATTCAAGGGCTTTCCTTATCCTTTTCTGGTCGTGAAAACCGGAATGTTTATGATAGTCCCTTAGCAGGCCCCTGTAATGCCGGCTTATTTCTTTCTCTATATTAAGCGCTAATGTATTCACTTTTGCAAATATCCGCTTTTTGATAAATAATAAAGTATAGCTTATTGATTAATTTACACATTTTTATACTCTTGTGCAAATAATAAAGGCCGCCTTAATGACAGCCCTTTTTCCCATATCACCGGCTTGTCTTTTAACGGAAGCTTAAACCAATACCTCCTGTATATACAGAGTATTTGTCATAAGTGTAGTCTCCATGGAAACTAAATACTCCCAGCCTCAGCCTGAGGCCTATCGTAGTTCTTAATCCGCTCCTGTTTTCAATTTCAAAACCGGGTATTTCCTGTACACCTTCATCAACAACTTCAGGCTGGGGATCCAAAGGATCATCAATATTCAAAGATGGTATAGGAATAGGCCCCAGGATATCCACTGTTGTATTTGCATTGCTGTAACCAAGACTTCCGTATACATTTATTACCGGCAAGGTAGTGGATGCAATAAGGCTTAAATTATATCCGCTGGTTTTCACATCTACCGACTGTTTCTGGAAATCGCTGAGATCATATTCTACAAGATTGACATTCTCCGAGTATTCAGAAGGAAGTACATCTTTAGGCTGGACACTGATGGCTACAGTGGTTGACAAACTTGTGTATCCTGCAAAAACAGAAACATCCATAGGAAGTTTATCGAGTTTCTTAAAATATTGTAAGACTGAATGTTTTAAACCAACACCCCATAAACCTACTTTTGCATTTGTAGAAGGGATCTTCATCATTGGGAAATACCTGAGCACTATCTCTGTACTTTTAGGCAAGCCCACGCCGGCCTGTATCATGGGGGCAGGGAAATAATGTAAGCCTGATCCCTGAGGAGATGAAAAAGAGGTAATCTCAACATCTGTCCCCGTAGAATTATCAATATATGTCAGGTCAGGTCCGGATTTATTGGAGCCTGCAACAGTAGGTGCAATAGTGCTTCCTGAGGGGTCAACAGTCAGGTTATTAAATGTGAGCTTACTCAGGTCCATTGTACGATCAGCCTCAGGGATCATGGTAACGCTGGAAGTAAATGTTATATCAAAGCCGCCAAGTTTGTGAGGTTTAGCCGAATTATACCAGCCACCGTTCAGATCAGTACCAAAGGCCTTTACCCATGGCGTGGCATATGCATTAAACAGTTCCATGCCATCTTCTATTCCGGCATTAAAAAAGTTAAACTGTGCTTTTACAGCCGACCCGCTAAACAGGACAAGTGCCAGGGCGATACTGATAGTTTTTATTGTCTTCATTGTTTTAACTTTATAATGATTAAATTATAAATTAAGCTTTTTGCTATATTATTCAGACTTAAAAATACTAAAAATAGTTGCGTTCACACTATACAGGCAGTCTTTGTTGTGGAAAGATATTAAGTTTATCTTTGCATGATACAGCCATTTAAATAATAACAATGTCCACTAATATCCCTTTAGCCGAACGAATGAGACCTTCAAGCCTGGAGGATTTCCTGGGACAAAAACACCTGCTTGGCGATAAAGCCATTTTAAATAATATGTTAAACTCCGGATCACTTGCATCAATGATCTTCTGGGGGCCTCCGGGTGTTGGAAAAACCACCCTGGCAAGAATAATTGCAAAGAGTTCAGACAGAATATTTTTCTCACTCAGTGCGGTTCATTCGGGGGTAAAAGATGTAAGGGCAACAATAGAAAAGGCAAAAAACCAGCAGTTCTTTGACAAACCTAATCCTGTATTATTTATCGATGAGATACACCGCTTTAGTAAATCACAGCAAGATTCTCTTCTCAGTGCGGTTGAACAGGGAACTGTAACATTAATAGGTGCTACCACAGAGAATCCTTCATTTGAAGTTATCTCCCCTCTTCTATCCCGATGCCAGGTCTATATACTCAAGCCACTTGAAAAAGAGGAACTCAGGCAGTTGATAAATATAGCCCTTAAAAAAGATCATTACCTGAAAAAACTAAAGATAAGAATAGATGAAGATGAGGCATTACTTCGTTATTCGGGTGGAGATGCCAGGAAATTATATAATATCCTGGAGCTGGTTGTAAATGCCGGTCAGGCAGAAAGCATTGAGCCAATAATGATAAACAATGAATATGTAAAATCAAGGATACAGGAGAATATTGCCCTTTACGATAAGAACAGTGAACAACATTACGATATCATATCTGCATTTATCAAGTCTGTAAGGGGAAGTGATCCAAATGCTGCAGTTTACTGGCTGGCACGTATGGTTGAAGGAGGCGAGGATCCACTCTTTATTGCCAGGCGACTGCTTATCCTGTCATCTGAAGACATAGGGCTTGCCAATCCAAATGCTTTATTGATAGCAACAAGCTGCTTCCAGGCTGTTAAGCTTATTGGCTGGCCCGAATCAAGAATAATCCTCTCGGAAACAGCTATCTACCTGGCAAATTCTCCAAAGAGCAATTCTGCCTACCAGGCTATTAACAAAGCACAGGAACAAGTAAAAAAAACAGGTGATCTTCCTGTGCCCCTGCATATAAGAAATGCTCCTTCCAAACTCATGAAAGAACTTGGCTACGGAGAAAATTACAAATACTCTCACAACTATGAAGAGAACTTTGCAGAACAAGAGTATTTACCTGAAGAACTAAAAAACAGTTTGCTCTATGAGCCGCAAAACAATCCACGCGAGAACGAGGCCAGGAAAAGACTTGCCAGCCTGTGGAAAAATGGATACAAGTATTGAGAAGAGATTGCGAAGTCTCTTATTAAAAAAATACTCTGTCTTATTTAGATTGTTTAAGAATAATATCTATTTTTGTTTGATACAAGCGAATTACTAAAATTAACCATGAATAATACAAACTGGTCAGTCGAAGAAAAATTTCTCAATAAAGATTTTAATTTTCCCAGTTCAAAAACCGCTTTGAAGTTTATTGATGAGGTATCAAAGATTGCTGAAACAGAACAACTATACCCGGAAATACGCTTTCATTCCGGAAAAACCGTAAATGTTAAGAT
Organism: Bacteroidales bacterium; assembly: GCA_029932855.1. GTDB lineage: Bacteria > Bacteroidota > Bacteroidia > Bacteroidales > VadinHA17 > JAYEGO01. Next base: position 50,396 of record JAOZPG010000005.1, read on the forward strand.
CTCTATTAAATCGGAAGCAGATATAGGGGAATATTCTATAAGACTGGCAAACCTTATTAACAAGATAGGCTGACAAACAGAATCAAGTGAGCAGCTCCGTGGCATATATCTCTGTTAAGCTGTCTCCTTACTGCTCTGATCCTAAATATCTTTCAGAAGGATATTGGAGTCTGATTTGGAAATACTCTCTGAAAAACCTGCAAGCACCTCTTTGAGCTTATTATATTCAGTGCAATCTGCAGGAGCTATATGTTCACTCCCTATATTATCAAGTTCGTCCAGGATTGTTACCACCCTTATCTTATTTATATCGTAAGCAGGCTGGAATGCCCTCTCCCTCGGATTATCCGAATTTAACTCAGAAAAAAGTCCCGCTTCTGTCAACTCATAGGTAATTTCCCTTACCAGGCGGACAGGAATATGCAGTTTTTCCGATAGCTGTGCTGCAGTAGAAGCTCCTGAACCTCCGGCAAAGTCCTTGACAACCCTTGTTGCAACCATTAAGGACATCAGTTTCTTAAGCCTCCTTGTAATACTTTGAGAATCTATCTCATACTCATACTGGCCAACATTCTGGTTGGCAAAGGATATCTCTGCTCCCAGCAAAACAATTACCCAGCTCAGCTGTAACCATATCAGGAACAATGGTAAGGCAGCAAAACTCCCGTAAATAGCACCATACTTGGTTGCTACAGACTGGAAATGCAAATAGCCCCACTGGCTGAACTGGAAAACGGTACCGGCAATAACCCCTGCAATAAGTGCTGACTTAATATTCACCCGTGTATTTGGCATTATTATGTATAAAAGTGTCATAACAGTCCATATCAGCAAAAATGGAGTGAGCTGAAGAAGGAATTTCAGGTTTTCCAGCAATGGGTATATTCCACTGAGCTTATCCAGCTGGGTAGAAATAAAAATATTTGTACTGCTTGATAGTAGTATGAATATAGGGGCTATCAGCATCATTGAAATATAATCACTGAATTTCCTGAAAAAAGGCCGGGACTTCTTTATCTGCCATATACCATTAAATGCACTCTCAATATTTCCAAGTATTTTCATTATTGACCATAGCAAAACCACAATGCCTATTCCAGTTAAAACACCCCCCCTGACATTTTCAAGGAGGTTCTCTGCAAAATTAATTATCCATGACATAGCCTCTTCCTGTCCCTGCATATTCTTTATAAGTTCCATCTGGAGTCTCTCCTTAAAGCCAAAACCATTGGCTACAACAAAGAGCATTGCTACCACAGGTACTACAGACAGTAGTGAGAAAAGTGTAAGAGCCGAAGCCCTTAGCTGTATCCTGTCTTTGGCAAATCCCCTTGCAGCAATTACCGAGATCCTTAATTGCCTGATCATGAATGATCTGGTTTTTGGCAAGTCTTCCAGGGAAGGATCCCACAGATCATGTGACAGGAAATCTGTCATTTCCTTAATCCACCTGTTTAGTTTTTTCATAATACAAAAGTTTTGCAATTAAGCCTGAACCTCCTCATTGTATAACTTATTAGCTCTCAAATATTTTCCTGCTTCCTGTTTTAATACATTGCCTCAATAAGCAAATATAATGGAAAATATGTATTTCCTGAGAATAGCACGTCTGGAAGACCGGTCATAAATTTTCATAGATATGTTTTCTTTCAATTTTTATCTTTTATCTTTATTTTTTTGTTTCCTGTCATAATTTTATCCCTTATTCTAAATCATGTCAATATCAAATATCAGCTCTCCCACCCTGCTGCTTAACGAAAAAATATGCCGCAATAATATCAGGCAAATGACATTAAAGATCTCTGCTGCCTCTGTCCTGTTCAGGCCTCATTTCAAGACTCATCAATCTAAAATAATAGGAGGCTGGTTCAGGAAAGAAGGAATTAGGGCAATAACTGTTTCTTCTGTAAAGATGGCTGAATATTTTGCTGCAGACGGATGGGAAGATATCACCATTGCCTTCCCGGTAAACCTCAGGGAAAGTTCTGCCATCAATAAACTTGCGGGACAAATAAAACTTAATATACTAATTGCAGGCACCGGTATTGCAACTGAGTTAAATAAAAGGCTGTCTGCTAATGTTGGGGCATGGATAAAGATTGATACAGGCTATGGCAGAAGCGGGATAAGATATGACAATACAGCTGATATAGACAGCTGTCTGTCAGAAATAGGGAAATCAGCACATCTCAGCTTTGAAGGATTTTTATCTCATACGGGCAATACTTATCATGCCGGCAGCAGGAATGAAATACTCGAATTATTTGAACATGCAAGATCATGCCTTGTCGATCTTAAAGACCGTTACATCAAAGATCAGCCCGGATTAAAAATATCACTTGGTGATACCCCATCAAGTTCTGTATGTACAAATTTTCAGGGCATTGATGAGCTCCGGCCGGGGAATTTTGTCTTTTACGACCTGATGCAAGAGCATCTTGGAGCCTGCTCTCTTAACCAGGTAGCCACCCTTCTGGCCTGTCCCGTTGTTGCCAGCTACAGCAAGCGCCGTGAAATTATTATTTACGGTGGCGCCATCCATCTTTCGAAAGAATTTATTAGCAACAGTAAGGAAGAACGAAATTTCGGACAAGTGGCCCTGCTAACACAAAAGGGATGGGATCCCCTGCCAGGAAGCAATAAAGTAGTTTCCCTCAGTCAGGAGCATGGTATAGTAAGGCTTGATAAAGAATATATCGGAAAAATCAAAGCAGGTGATCTTATAGGCATCATAGCTGTTCACTCCTGCCTCACAGCAGAGGCTATGAAATCATACTACTCACTCGACGGGAAAATAATTGATCATATGTAATAGCTAAATCATAGCTAAGCATAATGCAAATTGTTATATTCGCAGTAAAACGAAAGAACTGCATGAAGAGAAAAAAACTGAATTAAGATAAATCTGATGAACAAACTTACAGAAAGTATAAAAAAACATTATGCAAAGAAGAGTAAGCTTTACATTATATCTGACATTGTCTTTTATTTATTTGTAATTTTATTGATAATTCCTTCTACAAGGACTACAGTGGTAACATTTGTAAAAAAGATCACCCTTACTGCTCCCCTGAAAGTAAATGTACCGGAACATTCAAAACTATCTGATAATGATTACCTCTGGCAGCTTCAATCGTCAAACGGGACCACGGTAAGCATGGAACAATTCAGGGGTAAGCTTATCTTTCTGAATTTCTGGGCTACATGGTGTGCCCCCTGCCGTGCTGAAATGCAAAGTATCCAGGAACTATATGATGAATATGGTAATAAGATAGTATTTATACTGGCAAGCAGGGAAAACCAGGAGACCATAAACAACTTCCTGGAGTCAACTAATTATGATTTTCCGGTATATTCCCAAAAAATGGCTGAACCTGAAATATTTCAATCCAGGTCAATCCCCACCTCATTCCTTATATCACCGGAAGGAGAAATAATCCTGAAGAAAAAGGGAGCCACAAAATGGGACAGTAAGAAAATCAAGGATATTATTGATTCTCATTTAAATCCTTAAGGCAGGCCTCAATATTTTTCCAGCTATGTTCTATATCCATATCAAGTCCCACAGAAAAGCGCACAAGTCCCTCTGAAAGCCCCATCCTTTTTTGCTCTTCCACCGGCACTTCCGATGAGGTGCTGGTACCTGAATTACTAAAGAGCGTTCTGAAATAACCCAGGCTGACTGCCAGGTAGCCCACTCCCCTGTCCTGCATGGCAACCATCAGTTTACTGGCATTATCAGTAGTCACCATATCAATGGCAAGCATACCTCCGTAACCAAAGCCATGATTCATCAGTTCCCCCAACAACTTATGCCCCGGATGATCAGGAAGTCCCGGGTAATTTATCTTTACACCGGCCTCTTTAAACCTGGAGGCAAGAAAACCTGCATTCTCACTATGCTTCATCATTCTTATATGCAATGTATGAAGGTTTTTTAGTATGGCTGCTGACCGTGGCGGATCGAGTACAGGACCGAGCAACATAGCAGTACCTGAGCTAACATCAATAAGAGAATTAATAAAGTCTTCCTTTCCGCAGATGGCCCCTGCCACACAATCATTCTTTCCATTAATGAACTTTGTCATACTGTAAACAACCACATCTGCCCCCAGCTTCAGGGGGGAGATGATAAGTGGTGTAAAGGTATTGTCCACAACCAGTTTCAGGTCATTGGCTCTGGCAATCTCTGAAAGTGCGGGTATATCTGATATCTGCAACAAGGGGTTTGTCATACTTTCGGTAAAAAGTATCCTGGTATTTGGCCTTATCTCTTTTTTAACAGCCTCAAGATCGGTGATATCAACAAAACTCACCTCTATATTAAACTTGGCAGGAAGGTAGTTTGCAAAAAAAGCATAGCTGCCTCCATAGGTGGTATTGGCCGAGATAATATGATCCCCATATTTACATAACTGCAATATAGCAGAAGTTATGGCAGCCATTCCTGATGATGTAAGCCAGGCTGCCTCAGCACCTTCCATGGCGGCAAGGGCCTTTGCAAGATGTACATTTGTAGGATTCCAGTGCCTGCTGTATAGAAAACAGCCCTCAGTCTTTCCTTCAAAAGTGTCGGTCATAACATCTGCTTCGGAGAAAGCGAATGTTGCCGAGTCGGATATTACCGGGTTTACACCATCGAAAGGACTTAAATTCATGATCTTCTGTAATTCAGCTGCAGGATTAAAATTCATGATCTCTATATTTTATGTTTTTATAAATCTATAAATTATTTTGGAGATAGAACAGGAATGTATAATTCAATCCGGACTGAAACAATACTTATTTCCAAAATGTGATCAGCTTGTTTTCCTGTATCTCCATACTGCCAGGCCAAGCATTACTACAGCAATCATAGAAAGATTTATTATTTCAGCTAAAATATCCTGCAGCTCAGATCCCTTAAGCAAAATCATTCTTATTACCTTCATGAAATAAGCTAAGGGATTAAGAATATTAAGGGTCTGAGCCCACTGAGGCATGCTTTCAACAGGGGTAAACAGGCCGCTCATAAGTATGAATACAATATTGAAGAAGAAGAAAAGGAACATTATCTGCTGCTGGGTCTGGGTAATGGTGGAAAAGAACAGTCCTATTCCCATTATCGCAACAAGGTAAACCGAAGAAAAGGCAAACAGAAGCAATAAACTGCCCCTTATCGGAATATCAAAAAATATCCTGCCAATTGTCAGGCCGAAAGCCAGCTCAAAAAGTGCTACAAGCCAAAAAGGAATAAGCTTGCCTGCAAGGAACTGGTATTTTCTTACAGGGCTCACATTTATCTGCTCAATTGTTCCCAGTTCTTTTTCTTTAACAAGGCTCAATGCAGAAAGGGCCATCCCCATTACAGTCACTAATATCACAAGTATTCCGGGAAGCATAAAAAACTTAAAATTCAGTTCTTCGTTAAACCAGAACCTGTAGCGGATATCAATATTGCCACTACTATACTGTTGCGGTATAACCCCCTTCAGGGAAACGAACTCAGCAGTATATTGTGATATTACATTCATTGAATAAGCATATATCAGTCCTGCTTTTGCCCCGTTGATAGCATTTATAAGCAACTGTACATCCCCGGGCTCAGCCTTATTCAGTTTCTCTCCAAACTCATTGGGAATAGTGATTATTACATCCACCCTGTCCCTGGCCATCTCCTCTTCAGCAATACCGGAAGATGCAGAATAATCAATAATATTATAAAAGGGAGAAGCCTCAAACTTATTTACAAGTGATCTTGAAGCCTGTGTATGATCCAGATCAATCACAGCCATCTTTATATCCTTCATCTCAAGGGTAGCGGCATAGAGGAGCACCAGCATCTGGAAAATGGGCATAACAAACATCATAGGCAGCATCACCCTGTTGCGAAAAAGCTGAATAAACTCTTTTTGTACCAGGTAGAAAATAGTCTTCATTTATGCTTAAACTGTCTAAAAATCATTATTATTCCGGATGAATTTATTGCTCTTATCATAACATGTCTTTATTCAAGCCTTATCTTAAACCTTTTTATTGCTGCCAGCATAAAAAATAATGTCATGCCAAGCATGATCAATGTTTCCTTCCATACAAATCTCAGTCCCTCTCCTTTTATCATTATGTCCTTCACTATAATTATATACCATTTCGGAGGCATGATATTGCTAATCCATTGCAGAATAAGAGGCATGTTCTCTATAGGATAAATAAAGCCTGAAAGTAATATCGTAGGTAACATAAGTCCTATAAGGCTGATGAACATAGCTACCATCTGGCTGTTACTTACCGTGGAAATCAATATTCCCAGGGAGAGGGCCAGGGAAATGAATAGCAGGCTTTCAAGCAGCAGCAATATAAGGCTCCCCCTTACCGGCAATCCGAATACAAAAGTACCCAGTGCAATTATTACCACTGCATTGATGAAGCTTAAAACAATATAAGGTATAAGCTTCCCCACCACTATCTGGAATGGCTTTATCGGAGACACCATTAAAACTTCCATGGTTCCCAGCTCTTTCTCCCGGCTAATGGATATGGATGTCATCATTGCTGATATCAGCATCAGTATCAATGCCATGGTTCCCGGAACAAACATGAATACGCCTTTAAGATCCTGATTATACATCATCCTTATTTTTGGCTCTATAAGGGATGGCATTTTTTCACTGCCATACCTGCTCAGTGCATAATCACGTATTATGCCCGAGGTATAGCTTACTATAAGGTTTGCAGTATTTGGGTCGGAGGCATCTGTAAGGAGCTGGACTGTCCCCTTATTACCAGATTCCATCTTATTATTAAAGTCAGGTTCAAAGACTATTACTTCTTTAACCTCTCCCTGACGGAGAACCGGCTCCACCTCTTTAATTGAATTAAGGTTCATTTTAAGACTAAAATAACCTGACGAAACCAGCTTATTCGATATTTCACGGCTTGCCCGGTCTTTGGCCTGATCGAAAATAGCAATGGGGATATCCTTTATTTCATTTGTAATAACATAACCAAAGATCATTATCTGTGCTACAGGCATGCCAAAGAGTATCAATAATGTCCGCGGATCGCGAAAAATATGAAGAAACTCTTTCTTTACAAATCCAGCAAAACTATTCATACTCCCTGCTTTATATCTCATTTACAGATACCACATTCAATATAAGCCTGTCCCACCCGGCACAGGTGTCCGGTGCATACATCATCGTGCAATTTTTACAAACACTTCATTAATATCTTTAGCCGAATATTCACTTTTCAGCCTGTCCGGGCTGTCAAGAGCTACAATCTTTCCCTCATCCATAATGCTTAGTCTGTTACAGTATTCTGCCTCGTCCATATAATGAGTTGTAACAAACACGGTAAGCCCTTTTGATGCCACTTCATATATAAGATCCCAAAACTGTCTTCTTGTTATGGGATCAACACCCCCGGTTGGTTCATCAAGGAAGACTATTTTGGGTTCATGGATCAGTGCTATTGAAAAGGCGATTTTTTGTTTCCAGCCGGGAGGCATATCTGCTATCAGGGTTTTTTTCTCCTTCTCAAGCCCAAGCCTGGCAATCATATCATTGCTACGCTCCTTCAGGAACTTTCCCCTGAGTCCGTATATTCCACCGTAAAACCTTATGTTCTCATAAAGGCTAAGGTCCTCATAGAGGCTAAATCTCTGACTCATATAACCAATGCTCCTTTTAACTGATTCCGTTTGTTTGTAAACGTCATATCCGGCAACGCTGGCTTTTCCCGAGCTGGGATGTAAAAGGCCACACAATATCTTTATGGCTGTTGTTTTCCCTGCACCATTGGCACCCAGGAAACCAAATATCTCTCCCTTGAACACATCAAAGTCAAGCCTGTCAATTGCTGTAAAATTGCCGAATTTCTTAGTCAGCCCCCTTACCTCTATTACTTTTTCCTTAGAGTTCATCACCTTATATGCTTTACCGCATCCTTGCCTTTTTATTTCAAAACCTTCTTTTTTCCTTATTGCGAAGAGACCCGTGAGATACTTTCATTATCACTGTTCGCATTTCCGGAATTTATTAAATTAAGCCATTAGCTGAAGAAATGAATCTTCAATTCCCGCGCTGATAGTATTTATCTGTATATCCTTATGTTCTTTATCCTCAAGGTATTTTCTTATAGCATCCCTGTCAATATTTTTTCCTTTTCCGCTGTAATGCACTTCCTGTCCGAAAAGCAATACCGAATCCGCCTGTGGAAAATCCCTGAGATCCATTACCAGCCTGTACATATCATCTGCCCTTAGGGCTATAATATCTTTCGGGTAAGCATCAATAATTGCCTGAGGGCTATCTACTCTCAAAAGCCTGCCCTCCTGCATCAATGCCACCCTGTTGCATAATACAGCCTCATCCATATAGGGTGTTGATACCATAATTGTTATTCCCTGTTCTATGATCCCGGACAACATTTCCCAGAATTCCTTTCTTGACACAGCATCCACTCCTGTTGTAGGTTCATCCAGTATAAGTATCTCCGGTCTGTGTATAAGTGCACATGAAAGTGCAAGCTTCTGTTTCATTCCGCCGGAAAGATTCCCCGCTCTCCTGTCTTTAAATGGCTCCAGGCGCTTGTAAATATCCTTTATAAGTCCATAGTTCTTTTTAATACTTGTCCCGAATACCCTGGCAAAAAAATTCAGGTTCTCTTCAACACTAAGGTCATTGTAGAGGGAAAAGCGTCCCGGCATATAACCAATTATCCGGCGAATTTTGTTATAATCCTTAACAACATCATGATTATTCAGTAAAGCTTTTCCCGAGTCTGGTAACAGCAGGGAACAAAGTATCCTGAAGAGTGTTGTTTTACCAGAACCATCGGGTCCTATCAGTCCGAATAACTCATTATCCTTCACTGACAGATCTATTGAATCGAGGGCCAGTCTTTTCCCGAATGATTTGCTTATGTTTTCAATAAGGATCATTAGTTACCGAATATCACTTCCCCTGGCATACCTATCCTGAGGTATCCCCCGTTCTTTACAATTATCTTAACTCCATATACAAGTCTTACCCTTTCCTTCCTTGTCTGGATTATTTTGGGAGTAAACTCGGCATTAGATGATATCCATATTATTTTACCCCCCATCTCTGTAACTGATCCGGCATCTTTATCAATTAGTACCCTGGCATTATCTCCCAGTTTAATATTTGCTAATTGCACAGCATCTACATATACCATCAGCTCCATTTGTTCAAGGTTCGCTACTTTATAAATAGGCATGCCTGCCTTAAGCATTTCATACTGTTCGGTATATAATTCCAGTACCGTGCCCTGCAATGGATTTTTAATATAACACCTGCGTATCCGGTCATTAATAAGACTTATCTTTTTATCAATAATATTAATTTCAGAGCCCACCGATGCTTTTTCAACCATCAAAGCACTGATACGGCTGTCCAGAACCCTTAAGCCTCCTTCAATCTCATCCATCTTCTGCCTTGTTGCAGCTCCGTCATCATAAAGCTTTTTCAGCCTTTTCATCTCAAGCATAACTGTTTTCTTCTCTTCCTCCACGATAACTACCCGGGCATCAATATTTTTCAGCTTACTGTAAACTGCTTCCTTCTGGGCTCTCAGTTCATCCCTGTTCAGGCAAAAAACCACTGTATCCACAATGGCAACAAGCTGCCCCTCCTGTACCAGGTCACCTTCCTGAACATCCAAAAAAACAAGTCGCCCGGATACATCAGGAGATACTGATACCGGCCTGGCTTCAAAATTCCCATAAGCATCAGACAGATGATTTTCCTGTTTGCAGGAAGAAAAAGACAGCAACAGGCTAGTTAACATAACTATAAATATTGTTTTCATTCGCTTTAAATTTTGTAATTATCCAAAATCAAAATAATCAGGAATTTGAAAATTAATGTAAGTGCCCACTGCTTTACTCTCCGCTTATGACACCCTGCCAGCTCAGGCAGGACTTGATTAGATATATTAAAGATTGTTTCATAACTGTATAATTATTAATTGTTATACAAATCCTTACCTTGAATTGTAATGTAATATATTTTAGACTTCACCAGCAATAAGTCGTGAATATTAAGCTTGATCCTGGCTGCCATAGAACTGCCCAGATCTCTAATATAATCAGCCGAGTTTATCACGCCATTATTCAAACGTGATACAGAAGAAGCTACAATTCTTTCCCTGAGCTCAATGATCTCCTTATCTTTTTCAATCAATGCTGAATATTTTTTTATGTCTTCTCTCTCCTGCCGGAGCTCCATGTTTAAATTATATTCAAAGCTGGCTCGCTGGTTACTGATCTTCTGCCTGTTGATCTCCAGCACCTCTTTTTCTTTCCCGGTCTTATTCCAGTCATAAATATTCCAGCTAAGCTTAATCCCCAGTATATAATAACTGTCAAAGGAGTCATTCATGGGATTCAGCCCGGGTTGCCCATATCCAAACTGTCCAAAACCACTCAGTACAGGTCTTCTGGATGATGACAGTAAATTAGTACTCAGGTCGAGATTTCTTTTCTGCATCTCAAACAAACTGATCTCTGGTCTTTCAGGCCTAGCTTCATAATCAAGTATTACTTCAGGAAGCTGAAGGATAATATTATCTGTAAAATTCGTATCAACAAGCATAGCAAGCACTTTAATCCCTTTAGATATATTAAACTCATTTTCAAGCATTGTTTGCTGCAAGCCTGCAATTTCAACTTCCAGCAGGTCCAGGTCAGACTGCAACAATGTTCCGTTCCGTACAGCCGATTCTGCCATCTTGAGGCTCTCATTAAGATTTTGCTCAGTTATACCGTAAATAAGCCTGTTATTCTGCAGGAGCAGTATTGAAAAAAAGATAGTGTTTATACGTTCTTTTAATTTATACATCTCAATCTTTATAGACTGTTCCTCAATAAGGCTTTTTTGCAATTCTATTTCCTTTCTTTTCTTTGTAATCCCTCCATCATATATCAGCTGCTTAAGTACAATTGAAAGATTATACTGATCATTAGGCGGAGAGGGAATATCAAAACCCGGTATGGGCAGGGCCTGGTTAAGGTTTATAACCTCTGAAAGATATTTGGCCTCTGCCTGAAAATACAGGGAAGGCAGATAAGCTGTCTTCAGCCTGGCTGCATTTACTTCACCTTCCTGTAATACCAGCTTTCTGTTTGCTAATAGAGGATATGCTCTTTCAGCCATTCCATAACAATCTTCAAGACTAATGCTGTCTAAATCCTGCCCGGACAGTGTAAGGCTTGTTAAAACCAGCAGTATTGTTAGTTTATGCTTCATAATATAAAGCTCTTAATTAATGTATTACCCGTTTTTCAGCGAATTAATAATCCACTCGGGCACTTCATGTTTTCTTTCTTCTATCATATCGTCAAATACCTTGTCATCAAGCTGGAATATGCCCTGAATGACAGGCCTTGCAACAAAGGGAAATACGCATAAAGCAAGTATATTCAGTACCAGCTGATAAGGGTCATAAGGACCGGCCTTACTCTTGCCTGCAGCCCTGGCAAATTGCCTAAACATACTCACGGGGGGCTTTATGCCTGCCCTGGAAAAGAAATCAACCAGTTTCCCGGGATCCTGGTTTATTTCATGAAGGATAAAGCCAGGTATATATGAGTTTTCCTGCAGAAAACTTATATAGGTAGAACTAAAAGCCCTTATCATATCATAAATATCCATATCAGAATCGAGTACAGGCTGTATCTGCGCAAGAATTGCTTTTAGAGAGTCGAAAAGTATGTACTCAAACAATGTATCCTTATTACTAAAATAATAATGCAACAATGCCTTGTTTATTCCCGCCTCATCAGCTATTTCCTGCATCCTGGCACCTGAATGCCCCTTTTTAATAAATACCTTCTTGGCTGCCGCAAGAATGTTGTTACGTGTTTCATGCCGGGAATTAGTTTCCATCAGTTCTTAACCGTTTAGTTTAACTATCTGGTTAAATATATAAAAAAAATTATTATTCCCTGTAATTCCCAACGAAAAATTATTGTCAAATAACACATTATGAAGTAATAATAATTAACTGAATAAGCTATATTTGTCATCAATTTCAAAGAAGCTATATGTTAAAAAACATCTCACTCTGGATACTGGCAATAATAATTACACTGATCTGTTTGTTCTTCCAGGACAAGACCGGACCCACTTATCCCCTTGAAGGCAGTTTTACAAGCGGTGAATCTAAGATACATTATAAGTTCCTGCGAAGTGAAAATATTGGAACAGACCTTAAAGTAATGTTCTCATATCCACTACCTGAGGATTTCACTGCTTATGTAAAGTACAGGCGTTACCAGTCGCATGACGACTGGAAACAGGTAGAAATGCAAGCCGGAAGCTTCGAATTCAAGAGGCGCTGGGAAACAGAATCACTGGTTGGAATTGCTGCAGAACTTCCCTATTTAGATGAAAAAGCAGGTAAATATGAGTATTTTGTTTACTATTCTGTTGACGGACAGGATGCTGTATCAATTACCGGGGAGCAGGCCATTTATGCCCGCTACAAGGCTGAAGTACCGGGTTTAGTACTTCTTATACATGTATTGTTAATATTTCTTTCAATGATATTTGCAATAAGGACTGTGCTCGAAGCTCTTGTAAATGGCAGGTTCAGGTGGATGATATGGGCCACACTGATATCTCTTCTCCTGGGCGGCTTTATTATGGGCCCCATGGTACAAAAATATGCCTTTGGAGTAATATGGTCAGGTTTCCCTTTTGGCCACGACTGGACAGACAACAAGGTGGTTTTTGAACTAATCTTCTGGGTATTTGCAGCTTATATGAACAGGGGAAGCAGAAGAAACCGCTGGAGCGTTTACTTTGCAGGTATAGCAACACTGCTTGTTTATTTTATTCCTCACAGTATCTTCGGATCGGAATACAACTATATTACAGAAAGCGGCCACGGAACCAATGCCTGATCAATAAACAAATACGGACTATTCAGCAGTATCTGTTCCTGAAGTTCTCATACCTAATATGTCCCTGTCGAACATATAAATATTATTGCTCCCAACAAGCTTTAGTTTATCTAGTATCTCCTGTACTGATGCTTCTTCTTCAATTTGTTCTGACACAAATCCCTGTAGCCAGTTTTGTGTAGTAAAGTCTCTTTCCTCTATACACATTGCAACAATATCGTTAATAGATGCAGTAATGAATTGCTCATGACTCATAACATCATTAAACATCTCCTGTATGCCGGAATGCTCAGCAGGTGGCTTTTTTAAGCCGGGAATCACTGCCTTTCCTCCCCTGTCATTAACAAAATGAATGAATTCAAGCATATGTCCTTTTTCCTCATCGGACTGGGCATATAGCCATTTGGAGATTCCTGGGTATCCCTGTTCCTCGGCCCATGAGGCCATTGACAGATAGAGCAAGGATGAATATCCTTCTTTCTCTATTTGTGCATTTAACAGTTCTTCTACTTTGGTTGACAGCATATCTGATAGTATTAAATAATATTAATTATCTCATCTCCATTTTCAGAACATTTCAATAAGATATTTTAAAATTGTATCCGGATTCCTTATGGAAGCTATTCTCCGGTTTTATTAAAATCCTTCTCTCCATTCAGGATTGACCGGGATTATTTTTTATATTGAAAACCGGGCAGTAAATATAACCAAACAGGGGGCAGAAAACAAGCAAATTAAGCCATGGCATAATACTTAATCAAAATCCAGTCCCAATTGTTTTTTAAGCACCTTTAAATAAGGATTTTTCTTTAAGAGGTACTTGTATTTTTCTTCCTCTGTATAGGGTTTCTTATCATTGCCTTTTGTTTCTTTCAGTATAGTACTTAATTTAAGCATATTATTGCTTAATGACTTCTTCAGGTGGACCAGCATATCGATTTTTGCATAACGGTCAAATTCATCTTTCTGATCGGCATTTTCAAGCTCCACAATTATATGTATATCTTCTTCAATGCGTGGCTTATATGACCTGATAGTCTGAATCAGCCTGGTCTTGCTTATCCCTGAAACATCAATAAACCTGATCCATTGCTCCTGAAGATACTCCTGCCTGACTACCTGATCCTGCATATCTTCTTCCCCCGGGCCGGATTCATTTATATCCTTTTCATCAGAATTGTTCTCTCTAATACTATTTCCTGTTTTTATTGCACCGTTCAGGGCATCTTTTATCGAGGGAGTTTGCAGCTTATAAGAACTTTTTCTTACAGGCTCCCCGGCATCCGGTTCAGCAACTGAAGATTCTTTAGCCGGTGTTTTAGCTTCCTCCAACTCATCAGGAATTGTTTTAGCTCTTAACTCTTCTTTTTCCGGCCTTTCATTTCCTTCCGGCTCTTCAACTATGCTTTTTCTTTCTGCAATCTCTTCAGGAATTCCTTTATCATCTACAGGTTTTTCAAGACTTGTTTCTGGTACTGCAGCTTTTTTATCTGTGGCTTCAACTTCTGCTGCTTCATCTGTGGCTTCTGGTTTTACAGCTTCTTTATCTGATGTTTCTG
>JAOZPG010000005.1:64964-108904 GCA_029932855.1 Bacteroidales bacterium
TCTGCTGCTTCATCTGTGGCTTCTGGTTTTACAGCTTCTTTATCTGATGTTTCTGGTACTACAGCTTTTTTATCTGTGGCTTCAACTTCTGCTGCTTCATCTGTAGCTTCTGGTTTTACAGCTTTTTCAGTCTTATCTTTTTCATTTCCCGGACCTGGTTCCTGTTTGCCCTGTCCCCCGGATATATTTCCCTCTATTTCAGTTTTTTTTTTCGTTCCTGATATCCTGCAGAGTTTCACCAGGCATAATTCCGTATGCAGCCTCTGGTTCTTGCTTGTTTTAAAATGAATATCTGCAATATTCAAAATATCAAGTGCCCTGAAAAGAAATTCTACCGATGTCTTTTCAGACTGGGAAAGATACCTTTTTCTTAATCCCTCACCTGCTTCAAGCAAGGCAATGGTTTCCTTATCTTTACATACAAGAAGATTACGCAGATGCTCACCAAGTCCTGTCAAAAAATTATGAGGATCAAAACCATTTCTTAATATCTCATCAAAAAGAAGAAGGCTTCCTGAAGAATCGTTATCCAGAAAATTATCTGCCAGTTTAAAATAATATTCAAAATCAAGAACATTCAGGTTGTCTATCACATCTTTATAAGCGATTGAACTCCCTGAAAAACTAACCATCTGGTCGAATATAGAAAGAGCATCCCTCATTGCTCCATCGGCTTTCTGAGCAATAATATGCAAAGCATCTGTATCTATACTTACATCTTCCCTGGATGCAATATATTTTAGCCTCTTTACAATATCATCATGCCTTATCCTGTTGAAATCAAATATCTGACATCTTGAAAGTATCGTTGGAATGATTTTATGCTTTTCAGTTGTTGCAAGAATGAAGATGGCATGTGCAGGAGGCTCTTCCAGTGTTTTCAAAAATGCATTAAAAGCCTGGGCAGACAACATATGAACCTCGTCTATTATATAAATGCTGTACTTTCCAAGCTGTGGAGGTATGCGAACCTGCTCAATAAGGTTTCTTATATCATCTACCGAATTATTTGAAGCAGCATCAAGCTCATGTATGTTAAACGACCTCGAGGAATTAAATGCCATACATGATTCACACTTATCACAGGCCTCTGTATTCCCGGTTATATTACTACAATTAATAGTTTTTGAAAGTATTCTGGCACAGGTGGTTTTACCAACTCCCCTGGGCCCGCAAAAAAGATAGGCCTGGGCAAGATGATTCTGTTTTATAGCATTTTTTAATGTTGATGTTACATTTTCCTGTCCAACAACAGAATCAAAAGTTGCTGGCCGGTATTTTCGTGCAGATACAATAAACTCTCCCATACAGCTAGTAAAAATGGTCGGTAATAATCTGGTAGCTATCCTGACAAAGATAAGTAATCAGGTGCTAAATAATCAGTGTTTACAGTAATTAGTTTTTCAAAAAAAAACGGGCTTGCATTAATAGTTTAATATACAATACATAAAAGCTTTGTATTTATTTAATGTATTGCTTTGTAATGAAAGAGAAAAATTATATTTTTGCAGCCCAAATTACATTTTATAACTAAATTTTTTAACATTATGTTGAACCAGTATGAAACCGTTTTCATTTCAACTCCCGTTTTGTCTGAGATCCAGACGAAGGAAGCGGTAAACAAGTTCAAGAAGATCATCACCGACAATGGAGGTGAGATCGTTCATGAAGAGAATTGGGGCTTAAAAAAACTGGCCTATCCAATTCAAAAGAAGTCAACAGGCTTCTATTACCTTATTGAATTTAATGCCGAAGGACACATCATTCCTAAACTTGAGGTTGAATACCGCAGGGATGAAAGGATAATCAGATTCCTGACATTCAGAATGGACAAATACGCTATTGCGTATGCCGAAAAGAAAAGAAAGCAGAAAACCGAAAAAAAAGTGGAGGAATAAAAAATGGCTAAAAGTGAATCAGAAATAAGATACCTGACCCCTGTGTCGGTTGACGTAAAAAAGAAAAAGTACTGTCGCTTTAAGAAAAACAGGATAAAATATATCGATTATAAAGATCCTGAGTTTTTAAAGAAATTCTTAAATGAACAAGGAAAGATTCTCCCCAGGAGGCTTACCGGGACTTCCCTGAAGTACCAAAGAAAAGTTGCTCAGGCAGTTAAAAGGGCAAGACATCTGTCCCTGTTGCCATATGTTGTTGATATGTTAAAATAAGAGGAGGGTAAAATAATGGAAATTATATTAAAACAAGACATCCCGAATCTGGGTTACAAAAACGATATTATTGTTGTAAAAGACGGTTACGGGAGGAATTTCTTAATTCCAAAGGGACTTGCAATACAGGCAACAGAATCTGCAAAAAAAATCAATGCTGAGAATCTTCGCCAGAGGGCGCATAAAGAAGAAAAGATCAGGAAAGAAGCTGAAGATTTTGCAGCTAAGCTTGAAGGGCTCACATTAAAAATAGGAGCCAAAACCAGCACCAAGGGTAAAGTTTTTGGATCTGTTAACAATATCCAGATAGCAGAAGCTATTAAGAAAGAAGGCTTTGAAGTAGACCGTAAAAACATTAAGCTTCCTGTAGAACAGATTAAAGAAATAGGCGAATATACCGCCACACTTAAATTACACAGGGAAGTAAGTGTTGATATCAAATTTGAAGTAGTCTCGGAATAAAGACTTATAACTTATAATTGAATAAAGGCCGTCTCAGGATTGAATGTGACGGCCTTTATCTTTTAGCATTTAACAAAGTTCGCCCTTCAATATCCTATCCTTTAACTGCTATGGTTTCGATTTCTATAATTGCACCCAGTGGCAGGCTGACTACTCCAAATGCCGATCTTGCCGGGGGAACTTCATCATAGAAGCCGGCATATATCTCGTTCATAGCCTTGAAATCATTCATATCTGTAAGAAAGCAGGTTGATTTTACCACGTCAGTTTTTCTGTATCCCGCAGCTGAAAGAATTATTTCAATATTCTTTAAAACCTGCATGGTCTGCTCCCTTATACCACCTTCAATCATCTTAGATATTTCCGGGTCAATAGCTATTTGTCCCGAAATATACAGAGTCTGTCCCGCTTCTATAGCCTGGCTGTAAGGACCAACTGCCAGGGGGGCCTTGGATGTTTTAATTACTTTATTTTTCACGCGTATAAATTTTTATAAATATGAAAACCGGAGGATTCATGTTCCCTAAGTGAGCATGAATTTACTCAAATTTAATTATCGTACCAACTCTTTTGCCGCTTGTATTTCAGATCCTTCAGGATAGATGCTTTTGCATTGATAGAGAATGAGTAGCTCTGGTGATATCCTATAGGTATCCATGACAGCCTCATCTCCCAGCAATGAAGGTCCCTGTATATATTCATTGAAGTGTAAGAAAGACTTTTTTCCTCAAAATCCCATCCCGAGGTCACCCCAATACGCCATTTTGGAGTAAGCTTTATATCTCCATTGAAATTAAGGGTTTGAGTTACCCTGGAATCAAGACCTGGTTTAGAATAATTAAAATTATACCTTATTGAAAGATTCCAGGGAATATTAAAATCCACATATCCGGGGTACATTGTCGACATAGTCTGTTCTATAATCTCTTGCTTCTCTTCAGTCTGATCACCCTCAGACATAAGATCCTGCCCCATATTCATATCCCTTCCTGACATCCTGGAAGAACCCCCACTGCCCGTTGAAGACTCCTGCTTTGACTTTAGTGAAAAGTCCAGTCCAACATTAAAACGGGTTAAACGAAAAGGCTTTGCCGACCGGCCAACTAAAAATTCATTATACTTTCTGCCATTATCATCTATTGCATAAGGATCGAATAAACCTGAAAAGTTAATTTTGAACTTGCCATTAAACAGGCTGGTATAACCTGTCATAGACAAAGGAGCAAGATTTAATGAATCTGCAAAAATATTATAGCTTGTACCAAACCTTAGATTATCAAGCAATTTTATCTTTTTTACTTCAGATGTTGTATCTGAACCCGAACGCAACTTCATCTCTATGTTATTATTAAGAGTGAAATTGACAGAACCGAATTTCCCATTCAGGCTCGGAGTCCCGTAAATCCCATTCTCGAAATATGAATAAACCCTTGTATGCCCGGCAGTATCAGTTTGCACGGTATCGTAATAATTAGGTGACCATTTTGTCATATCCGGGGTAAAATTAAATCCGATTGAAGGACTCATAACATGCCTTATAGCCAGTATTCTGGCCTCAGGGTTCTTAAACTGGAACATACCATATATTTTAGGATTGAGGCTCATTCCTATGGAGGGCAGGTATGCATGAGCGTACTGAAAACCTTTAATTGTATCAACCCGCATAGATGGTGTAGTAAGTCCCGTTTCAGGATCAATGTAATTCTCATCCCATGTCCTTTTTATTTTCTCTGTATATGCAACCCCTTTATATTGAATTCTTGGTGATATATTGAAATTATTAAAAGGCTTAAAATTGGCTGTAAGTGGGATTTCATGCTTAAAACCATTTTTCATATCATCAAAAACAGCCGGTGTGAACAAAAGAGAATCATAAGTATTAATCCTGTTATCCAGGTTTGCCGAGTAACTGATCTCTATATTCTTATACCACTTATCTTCAGGCGAATCTGACAGGTTCCTGAAAGGAGTTATCCTTCCAACATTAAAGGCAAGTTTTGGAAAATTCAGGTTCATGGTCTTATTGGCACTGTTCTGAGAATGACTAAGGCTGCCGCTGAAATTCAGAGGTGTTCCTGCCCACCGCTTGGTATAAGAAATACTTGATTGTTTGGTATTGGTAAGAAAATTCTCCGTTTCATAACTATGGTTCCTGTCATAGCTTGAAGAACTGAGATTGACCTGTGCAGAAAATGAGCTTGTGGGATTTGACTTGGCATCCTGCCTGTGATTCCATCTAAAGGAGAAATCCTGCGACCGGCTATATGTTCCAAGATCAAGATCTCCCGATACATTTTTATAATATCTCAGGTTCACCCCGCCACTAAACCTGTATCTTACATTGTAGTTCGACCTTATCCCCACACCCCATGTGCCATTTGAAAAAATATCAGCTGTAACTGCAAGATCGAAATAATCCGATAAAGCAAAATAATAACCTCCATTCTTAAGAAAGTATCCCCGGTTCTTCTCCTCACCATATTCAGGTATCAGGATACCTGATGCCTGTGTTTTCTGGTTAGGGAAAAAACCAAAAGGCAAAATAAGAGGAAGAGGAATGTCCTCGACAACCAGATAGGCGGGACCGGAAACGATCTTATCATTTGGAATCACCTTGGCTTTGGTAAGTGCTAAATAAAAATGAGGATGCTCTGCATCGCAGGTTGTATATTTCCCTCCCATCATATCTATTGAACCATCACTTTGCTTTTTTGTAAGCTCACTATGGAGGTAGCCCCCCTCCTGTTCTGTAATTACCCCCTTGATAAGAGCCTTCTTAGAATTGAAATTATAAGTTATTTCATTACTCTCAAAGGTCTCAGATCCCTGTGTAAACACAGGCTTCCCTGCAATGGCACCTGTACTGTCCGGCATTCCTTTGGCATACACTTCCCTGCTTTGCATATTGAAGCGAATAAAATCGGCCTTCAGGGTAATATCTGTATACTTTATAGTAGCATCCCCATAAAAATAGACCATATGTTTTTCCCTGTCCATTATGGTAGAATCAGCAGCTTCATAATCTACAGGTGCATCCAGTATTGAAGAAGATGTCTTCTCCTGTTGCAGGTTTGTTGTATCTGCTTCCTGCCTTATCATTACAGAATCGCTGAACACTTTCTCCTGTGCGCTGATCATAGTTGGGAGATATGTGAAGAAAACACTAATAACTATGCAGGCAGCATTTTTTAAATACCGCCGGATTATACTATTTTTGTATGATTTGAGTTTTCTTAAGATGATAATGTTTAATTAAAGATCAGAGCCTGACACTGTCATAAATACATCTGACAAAAATAAAGCTTTTACACAGGAAATTTAAACAAAATTATACTCTCTAATATGTGCCAGTCGAAGATAATAGATTTTTCAAGACAAAAACATGTGTTTCTTGTCCTTCTGGCAGTCCTGATTACTAACGTCACAGCTGTAAATAAAGTGTTTGGACAGGACAATAACTCACAATATAAAATAAAAAGAGTGGTAATTGATGCCGGACACGGGGGAAAGGACCCCGGTGCTCTTGGTAAAAGATATAAGGAAAAAGATATTGTACTTGCTATAGCATTAAAGCTGGGCACTTATATTAAGGAGTATATTGATGATGTGGAAGTAATATACACCCGGAAGGATGACAGCTTTGTTGATCTGTACAAAAGAGGGGATATTGCCAATAAGGCTCATGCAGACCTTTTTATTTCAATTCATGCCAACTACTATAGTAACTCCCGGATATCCGGAACCGAAACTTATGTTATGGGCTTACATACCAATGACCAGAACTTTGAAGTGGCCAAAAAGGAAAATGCAGCTATCAGTTTCGAAGATGACTACACTACCAGATATGAAGGCTTTGACCCGAACTCCTCTGAATCATACATCATATTCAGCCTTTTGCAAAATACTTATCTTGAACAGAGTCTTGATTTTGCAAGCCTTGTACAAAACCAGTTTAAGAAAAGGGTAAACAGGGTTGACAGGGGTGTGAGGCAGGCAGGATTCATTGTACTCTGGAAAACAACAATGCCCAGTGTTCTCATTGAGACCGGATACCTGTCAAATTCCGGCGAGGAACTATTCCTCTCATCTGAAACGGGACAAGACTATATTGCATCGGCAATTTTCAGGGCTTTCCGCGACTATAAGCAAAACATTGAGCATAAAAGTAATTTCAGCCACCTCAATACAAAAGAAGCACTCAGGTTCAGGATTCAGGTAATTTCATCAAGAAAACAACTAAAACCCGACTCAAGAATATTCAAAGCATATGAGGATGTTAAAGAATATAAAGTTGATAATTTATATAAATATGCAGTATGCAGCACATCATCATATGAAGAGGTGGTAAAAAAACAGGCTGAGGTAAGAAAGGATTTTAAGGGTGCATTTGTTATAGCAGTTAAAGGAAATGAGATAATAGATTTATCAGAAGCCCTTAAAGAGATAGATAATCAATAGTCATAAAAATACAAGATATAAAGCATGAAGACATGAAGATAAAAACAGAAGTTAAAGTAGGTATTATAAGCATTATAGTAATAGCAGCATTTATCTGGGGTTACAATTTTATGAAAGGAAGGAACCTGGTAAAAAAAAGCTCTACTTTCTATGCCTTGTATGAAGACGTGAATGGTTTAAATATCTCCGACCCGGTTCTTATTAACGGTTACAAGGTAGGCCTGGTGGAACAAATAGAATTCACACCTGACAAAAGCGGGGAACTGTTGGTTAAGTTCAGCATTGAGAAAGATATCCCTTTCGCCAATAATTCAGTTGCCGACATTTACAGTATTGATTTAATGGGATCGCAGGCAATAAGGATACTATTTGGAGACAGTGATAAGCCAGCCTGCTCCGGGGATACTCTTCCCGGAAAAATCGGGAAAAGCATTACCGACATGATAAACGAACAAATACTTCCCATTAAGGACAAAGCAGAAAAATTATTTGATTCACTCGACTCCCTTCTGCTTAGCCTGAACGATATCCTTAATCCTGAGTTCAGGGAAAACATTAACACAATGTCAGAAGAATTAAGCAGCTCAAGCAAAGCCCTTAATAAAATGCTCAGCGATGATAAAAGCAGTTTTAATAATATTTTAGCCAATACAGAAGTCATTACAGCCAGGATGGAAAACAGTTTCGACCAACTGTCCTATATTCTGGAAAACATGTCTTCAGTGAGTGATTCCATAGCACAGGCAAATATTAAAACTATGTTAATCAATATGAACCAGGGAATGCTTCAGGCTCAGCTTTTGTTAAGAAACATGAATGAAGGCATGGGAACTGTTGGCCAGTTAATGACAAATGACTCACTATACTATTATCTTGAACAATTAACCCGGGATATGGACATACTGATGAAAGACCTCAAAGAGAACCCAAAAAGATATGTCAGTGTATCAGTATTCGGAGGTAAAAATTAAACTGGTTAATATCTGAAACAGGACTTACAGATTTCATTTTTTTAATGGAAAATTTAACTTTCCTGTACTTTTTCCACTTTATTCTGTATTTATGTTTTGATTAAAGCTATGATTTTTTTGACTAATTGTTAATCTCCATTTGAACTTAACTAAATTTTACTTTAACTTTAAGAAGCCAACTATCTCATTCACAATTTTTTAGTATGCATTTTACAATAATGTGTTGAGTTACAGCGTATTAACTCTATGAAAAAAAAATATTAATTTTCTTTCATTATTAATAAGCTGATAATAAAAAGGATATAGGTTTTTGGGGAAAGTCAAGTGAAAAATGATTTTTTTTTTAGCTTTTTTTTAACAAAATTGCTTACACAAATCGATTAAGAAAATTACCTGGAAAAAGTAGGACGTAGATGGGTCAAGATCATAAAAAAATTTGGAATAATTGTCTTGAGATCATAAAAGATAATGTTCCCTCAATAAGTTTCAGAACCTGGTTTGAACCCATCATTCCATTGAAATTGGAAAATGATGTTCTTACAATACAGGTTCCGAGTCCTTTTTTTTATGAGTACCTCGAAGAACAATATCTTGATATACTAAAGAAAACACTCCGGAAAGAGATAGGTACCGAAGCCAAGCTGGAATATAATGTTGTTATAGAAAACAGCTCTTTTGCACATAACAAGCCTTACACCGTAAAATTTCCTGCCAGGAACAAATCAGAATTAAAGAATAAACCGGTTTCCATTCCTATAGAATCAGAAGGAACCTCTATCAGGAACCCCTTTATTATTCCCGGTATTAAGAAGCTGCATATAGATCCCCATCTGAACAGTGAATATACCTTCGCTAATTTTGTTGAAGGTGAATGCAACCGTCTTGCAAGATCTGCAGGTTTTGCAGTGGGAAACAATCCCGGAGGCACAGCCTTCAATCCTTTTCTCATATATGGTAATTCCGGACTTGGAAAAACCCATCTGGCCCAGGCCATAGGAATACAGGTTAAGGAAAGCCATCCCGAAAGAACAGTACTATATGTAACTGCCAATAAATTTCAGACCCAGTTTGTTGAGTCTGTAAGGAATAACACAAAGAATGACTTCCTGCATTTCTATCAGATGATAGATGTTCTTATCATTGATGATGTTCATGAGTTTGCCGGCAAGGAAAAAACCCAGGACACTTTTTTTCATATTTTCAATCACCTTCATCAATCAGGGAAACAACTTATTCTTACTTCCGACAAAGCTCCGGTTGAATTACAGGGACTTGAACAAAGGCTGCTGTCAAGATTTAAATGGGGACTCTCAGCCGACTTGCAGTCACCTGATTATGAAACCAGGACATCCATTCTTAAACAAAAAATATATCACGACGGCATAGACATCGATGACCCGGTAATAGAATATATTGCCACCCACATTTCAACAAATGTCAGGGAACTCGAAGGGGCACTTATCTCCTTGCTGGCTCAAAGCACATTAAACAAGAAAGAAATAACCATTGACCTGGCAAGGGAAATGATAGACAAGCTGGTAAAAAATACATACCACGAGATATCTATAGACTATATTCAAAAAATTGTTTGCGACTATTACAGTATTCCCGTCGACCTTATTCAGACAAAGACCCGTAAAAGAGAAATAGTGCAGGCCAGACAAATAGCTATGTTCTTTTCCAAGAGCCTTACTAAATCAAGTCTTGCAACCATTGGTTCCAAAATCGGCGGTAAGGACCATGCCACTGTGCTTCATGCCTGTAAAACCGTAAACAACCTTATTGATACAGATAAGAGATTCCGCCTGCAGATAGGAGAGCTTAAAAAGAAGCTTAAAATCTAATATCCTGTTTAATTTAATATTACTTAAAGTTAAAGCCGCCTGGAAACCGGGTATTATACTCTTTAAGTATAAGATCTCCACATTTGATATATTCTGTTAAATTTGTATCCATAGATAATAAATAAAGCTGTTCAAATGAAAACAGATAATATCCTTGGCAGCCTGGATCATATTAAATTTCTAAATGAGGGACAGTTTTTTCTGATGGCCGGACCCTGTATTGTTGAAGGAGAAGAAATGGTTCTCTCTATAGCAAACAGGATAAAAACAATTTGCGACAAGCTCCGAATACCCTATATTTTCAAAGCTTCTTACCGAAAAGCCAACCGTTCCCGGCTTGACTCATTTACCGGTATTGGTGATAAAAATGCCCTTAAGATTCTTGCCAGGGTAAAAAACGAATTAAATATTCCTGTTGTCACTGATATACATTCCTGTGCCGAGGCAGAAATGGCCGCTGCTTATGTTAATGTTCTGCAGATACCTGCTTTCCTGAGCCGCCAGACCGACCTGCTGGTTGCCGCAGCAAAAACAGACAGGATAGTAAATATCAAAAAGGGACAATTCATGGCTCCGGGTGCGATGAAATATGCTATTCAGAAAGTAGTTGAATCCGGCAATAATAAGGTAATTGTTACAGACCGTGGTACAATGTTTGGCTATCAGGACCTGATAGTTGATTACAGGGGACTGGCAGAGATGAAGGAATTCGGATTCCCGGTAGTACTTGACACCACTCATTCACTGCAGCAACCGAACCAGGGTTCAGGAGTATCGGGCGGTCTTCCTCATCTTATCGAGACTATTGCCCGCGCAGGAATAGCCGTAGGAGTAGACGGGCTCTTCCTGGAAACACACCCCAATCCTTCAGATGCCCTTTCAGATGGAGCAAATATGCTAAAACTAGACCTGTTGGAAGACTTCTTAAAAAGGCTTAGCGCTATCCGGAGAACAATTACTGAACTCTGACAATCATTGGTCAAAGCTTTATTATAAATTTTGTCGTTCTCATTATAAAAACCTATTTTCCCATATTATATAAACTGCTTATAAATTATTTTAAATATAAAAGCATATTATTTATTTATAAAAACAATCCGTTATGAAGAAAACCACACTTGCATTATTCGCTTTTTTGTTAGCAATAACTGTTCAGGCACAAGACCTGGATGAGATTATCAAGAACCATTTCGAGGCAATAGGCCAGGAAAATCTACTGGCGCATAATAATATGAAAACTACCGGCAAAATGATTCAGGGAGGAATGGAGATTCCTGTTGTAATGTATGCAAGCAGGCCATTAAAGGTAAGAATGGAAGCTACTTTGCAGGGACAAAGTATAATAACTGCCTATGACGGGGAAAGCGGCTGGATGATAAATCCTATGATGGGAACACTGGATCCCCAGGATATGGATCCTGAAGCAGTTAAGAATATGAAGGAAATGGCTGATATTGACGGTGAACTTTATAATTATGAAGAAAAAGGTCACAGCCTGGAATATATTGGTACCGAAGAAATTGAGGGCACCGAAACATATCATTTAAAGCTTACGAAAAAAAGCGGTGATATTAGCAATTATTTTCTTGATACGGAAACTTATATCATACTTAAGCTTACTTCCAAGAATTTAATCCAGGGGGTTGAAGTTGAAAGCGGTACCATAATGAGCAATTACCAGATTGTAGATGGCATCGCGATCCCATATAGCATAGCTACAGAAATGAACGGACAGGTAGTAATGGAAATAGTTATTGAAGAAACCGAATTTGATGTGGACATCCCTGAAGGTTTCTTTTCAAAACCCCTAACTGAATAGTCTGAATAAGAATATATGCATTCCCCTTTTTCTTTAATGGGCTAATACTTTAGCCCGGCAGTTATTATTATGTATTAAACCAAAATAATACTCAGATGAAAAATCTTAAGTTAATTATCGGCATCTCCCTGTTTTTGTTTCTTCTGAACACCTCCCTTAATGCGCAGGATACACTTTTGCTAAGATCCTCAACCTTAGAAGCTTTCAGGGCCCGCCATATCGGACCGGCTACAATGAGCGGCAGAATATCTGCCATTGATGCAGTGGACAGCCGTCCAATATTATTATATGTGGGCGCTGCCAGCGGAGGCTTATGGAAAAGTAGCAATGGGGGCGTCAAATTCAAGCCTGTATTTGATAAATATACCCAGTCTATCGGTGCAATAAAAATTGACCGTAAACATCCTGATACTGTATGGGTGGGTACCGGGGAACCATGGACACGTAATAGTGTTTCTGTTGGTGATGGTATTTATAAAACCACAAACGGAGGTGACTCCTGGAAAAAAATGGGACTGGAAAATACTGAAAGGATAGGAAGGATACGGATAAACCCTGAAAAACCTGACATAGTTTATGTTGCTGCCCTCGGGCATTTATGGAATGCCAACGAAGAACGTGGATTGTTTAAAACAAGTGACGGCGGAAAATCATGGGAAAAAGTCCTTTATGTAGATGAGAACACAGGATGTACAGACCTGGCAATGGATCCTGAAAACCCGGATATCCTCTATGCAGCTATGTGGGATTTTAGAAGGAAAGCCTGGACATTCAGGTCCGGTGGACCCGGTTCGGGCTTATACAGATCAAAAGACGGTGGTATAAGCTGGAATAAGCTCACTAATGGTCTTCCTGAAGGAGAACTGGGCAGGATAGCCGTATCTGTCTCCCCTCTTGACGCAAAGCTGGTCTATGCCCTGGTGGAATCAGAAAAGTCTGCACTATACAGGTCTGAAGATGGTGGTGATAGCTGGACACAGGTTAATACAACTGTTCCAATACAGGAAAGGCCTTTCTATTTTTCAAACATAGTAGCCGATCCTGCAGATACTAACCGTGTTTATAAACCCAGTTTCAATATACATGTAAGTAATAATAAAGGCGAAAACTTCAGGGCCACATATGTTGCAGGAGGAGATATACATGTTGATATGCATGCCCTCTGGATAAGCAAAGAAAATAATAACATACTGTATGTGGGAACAGATGGAGGGGTTTATGTAACACGTGACAAGGGAAGCACCTGGGTACTTCTGAGGAACCTGCCCGTATCACAGTTCTACCATATTGCCGCAGATATGGAAAGTCCATATAATGTTTACGGGGGACTTCAGGATAATGGCTCATGGTACGGACCTTCTGAAAAATCGGGGGGCATCACAAACTCCGACTGGAAAAGTGCAGGCATGGGCGATGGTTTTTCATTGATTCCCGATCCTTATGATAATGATATCATTTACTGGCAGTTCCAGGGAGGAGAATTCTTTAAATATTATAAATCCTCTGATGAGATAAAGCTTATAAAACCTTTTCCTGATAAAGATGCAGAGAAACTAAGATTTAACTGGGATGCTGCCATACATGTCAGCAAAACAAGCAGATCAATATATGTAGGTGCTCAATACCTTTTCAGGTCTGAAGATAATGGTGAGAGCTGGAAAAGAATATCGGGTGACCTGACTACTAATAATAAGGAAAAACAAAAACAATATGAAACCGGCGGACTTACACTTGATAATTCCACTGCTGAAAATCACTGTACTATTGTCAGTATAGCTGAATCACCAATAAACAGTAAAATAGTATGGGCAGGGACAGATGACGGCAACCTGCAAGTTACCAGAAATGAAGGAGAAAGCTGGACAAACACTAGTCCCAACATACCTGGCCTGCCTGCTAATACATGGTGCTCCAGTATTTATGCAAGCACATATGATGCAGCTACTGCCTATGTCACCTTCGATGGGCATAAGACAGGTGATATGTCTCCTTATGTATTCAAAACAAGTGATTATGGCCAAAGCTGGAAAACCCTGGCTACAGATAATATCGAATCATACTGCCATAGTGTTATTCAGGACTTTGAAAACCCAGCCCTACTCTTCCTTGGAACAGAATTCGGGCTTTATGCTTCTTTTGATGACGGCTTATCATGGACAAGGATGACAGGCAATATTCCAAGGCTATCTGTACGCGACATGCTTATTCATCCAAGGGAAAATGATCTCATCTTAGCTACACACGGACGCGGGGTACTGATAATTGACGATATAAGTCCATTACGCCAGATAAGTTCCGGACTACTTAAAAAAGATGTTGCCTTCCTGGAAATGAAACCACATATCATTGGAAAAGTCAGTATGTCGCAGGGATTTGGCGGTGATGATGAATTCAGAGGACAAAATCCTCCCGATGCTGCAATAATAACATATTACCTTAAAAAAAGACATATATTCGGAAATATGCACCTGGAGATATATGACAGTGAAGGCAAGTTACTGAAAAAGCTTCCTGCAGGTAAGAGAAAAGGTATCAACAGGGTGTCATGGACTCTGATGAAAAAACCCCCAAAGGTTCCTGCCTCACCTTCTATTGCTGGCTTTGCAATGGTCGGTCCTTTTTACGATCCAGGTGATTATACGGTGAAACTTGTAAAAAACAAAGATATTTACGAAGGTAAAATTTCTTTAGTACTGGATCCCGCTTTGCCTTACTCCAAAGAAGAGCTGGCGCTCAGAATAAAGACTGTTAACCAGGGATATCAAATGCTTGAAAATCTTGCGTTCACAGATGCAAAAGCAAGCAGTGTTATGAAACAGGCAAGGAAGAATGCTGAATCTGCTTCCGGATCACTGAAAAAAGGCTTGATATCCCTTGCAGATGAGCTTGAGCAATACCATAAAGATATGGTAGAAACAAAAATTGGAGGAATTACAGGTGAAGAGAAACTAAGAGGGAAAATAGTCTTCCTTTATGCAACCAGCCTATTCTACCAGGGCAGGCCTACTGATTCACAAATCAACGGACTTAATCTATTGGAGAAACAAGTAATAGCCTGGGATAAGAAAGTTAATACACTTCTTGACAAGAATTTACCAAAACTTAATAAGGGCCTTGAAAAGAAAGGACTGACTCCCCTTAAAGCGATAAGCCCGGAAGAATTTAAGGATAAAGAATAATCATAAAAAACTTTATATCATGAAAAAACTTTTTGTACTAACAGGACTGGCTCTGCTTTTATTTATGGTCTCCGGATCATCATCGCTGGCACAGGATGAGTTAGCGCCATATTACTCGCTGGGTTCAAAAGATGCTCCTGTACACCAGGTTTCGCTGGAGATAAAAAACACACTTGAGGAAGCCGGCTTTGAAATAATCGGAGAATATAATCCTGAGGACAGTAAATTCCTGAAGTTAATAGTTTATACCAGGAATGACCTTAAGAAAATCTGCTTTGGCGTAAAGGACAGGGGGGCCCTGGCTGCAGCACTGAAAGTCGGGATATTGAGAAAGGGTGACAAGACCGAAATCAATATGTTAAACCCTGAATACCTGTTTTACGCATATCTCAGGGATAATATAAAAGATTATGATAAGTTGAAAAATATCTCCGATGAGGCAAAAGCGGCCCTCAGAAAAACTGCTACGCGCTTTGAGCCTTTTGGAGGTATGCTGGAAAAAGATAAACTAATGACTTACAGGTACATGATGGGAATGCCCACTTTCGATAAACCCGTTATTCTAAAAGATTTTGCCACTTTTAACGGAGCTGTATCAAAGATCCGGAAGAACCTTTCCAGGGGTGGAGGAAACGCGGTAAAAGTATATGAACTGCTTGATCAGGATTCGGAAGTAGCTGTTTTTGGTATTGGATTGCTTAATAAGGATGATGGTGAAGCTAAATTCCTTCCCATAGTCGGTGAGGATAATATAGCTGCCATGCCTTTTGAGATAATCATTACAGGAAAGCAGGCTACTATGCTCCACGGCAGGTACAGAATTGCCCTTCACTGGCCGGAGCTGACAATGGGAACATTCAGTAAGATAATGAGCACACCCGGTAGGATTGAGGATTATATGAAAGCATTAACTGAATAGTTAAAAACAAATCCCTGAAACAAAAAGGCTAAGGATTTTTAATCTTTAGCCTTTTTTTAATAATGCAGTCGGCCTGTAAGCCGGATTCTGTATCCGCTAACGGATTTCTATCATTTATCTGCGCATGGCATCACTGTCATGCTGTATCGACCTACCCCCCGGCATTAAGCGGGCCACCAATAGCCGGTATACATGGTCTTTCAACTCATGGAGCGAACGGTCTGCCGCATCACTGCAGACAGCCGGTGAGCTCTTACCTCACCTTCTCACCCTTACCTCGCGGCAAAGCCGGGAGGCGGTTATTTTCTTCTTCGCTATCATACCCTCACGGATATCTTCCGGTTAGGAAGCATGATGCCCTATGCTGTCCGGACTTTCCTCCCCTGGTAAACCAGAGGCGATAGAACAGCCAACTGCATTGCAAAAATACAAAAAATGAATTCTTTAGCCACATCAGCTATAATTACATAGCGGAATAATAAGCCCTGTTACAACAATACTTAAACCAGCATATCTATAGTTTCAACAAACTCCTTCATATCAAAGGGCTTCTTAAAACTTTTTACAGCACCGAAGTATTCAGCAATACTCAGGTAATCTTCGGGAACGGACCGACCTCCACCGGAAATGGCAATTATCTTAACAGCAGGATTTATTTTTTTCAGCTCAAGGATGGTTTCCATCCCCTCTTTTTCAGGCATTATAATATCTGTAACAACTACATTCACCGGATTTTTCTTAAAGGCACTTATTCCTTTTATGCCGTCTTCGGCCTGTATTACCTGGTAACCAACTTTCTCAAGCCTTACACTCAGCATAGTGCGAAAGTCCTGATCATCATCTATCAATAATAGCTTTTTCATTCCCTGAACAACAATTTATTATTCTTAAAACAGACTATGGCAATAATACCAGAACCAGCCACAAAGCTAATTAAATAATATTATCATAAATGCTGATATTTGATGATATTGATCACCTTATCATTTTAAGTTATAAAGATAAGGGTGGCCCCGTAGCCATATTCTTTAAATGAGGCATCCTGGTATTTTAAACGAGGATAATCATTAATGAGCTTCTTCTGAATTTCAGATTTCAGCTTTCCGGCTCCCTTGCCATGTATAAAAATTATCTCTTTCTGCTCATGCCTTATGGCACCTTCAAGGCTCAGTTCAAAACGGCTCATCTGAAGATCAAGAATTTCACCCGGAGTTAGCAGGCTGTAATCATCAACAATATTCTGAATATGAAGGTCCACTTCCTCAATGTATTTCATTTTCTCCTTCCTTGCCTTAGCAGCTTTTTGAACCCGCACTTTAGCCTCTTCCTTCTCAAATACCGGCTTCCCGGCTTCCTGCTCAGAAGCAGGAACTTCGTTTTCAGATGTTTTATTCTCTTTAAGAGTCCCCTCTTCCAGCTCCTTCTTTAACGAACCGGCAGGAATAAGTTGTGATAGCATATAAGGAACATTGAAACCATCTTCCGTCTCAACCATAAGCATAAGTTCATCAATAAGCTCAACAATGGTTCCTCCCCCCTCTTCATCGAGAAATTTTACTTTATCACCAATATTTAACATCATTATGAAAGAATTATTAGAATAAGTATATATCATGTAAAATTAGGGAAAACTAGCATAACTACCCCCTACTCAATAAAGCTTATTGCACATACAGGGCTTTATTCATTTTTTGATTTACTTTGCATCTTAAAATTTAGCGGCATGCAAAACCATAGCAAAGGAATTACATATGCTCTTATCGCAGCACTCTTATGGAGTGTACTGGCCATTATTATTAAATATGCCCTTAACTTTCTGCCTCCGGCAACGCTTGCATGGTTCAGATTTGCCACTGCTTTTAGTATACTGAGTATATATCTTGTCCTCTATAGTAAAAACAGCCTTGCCATCTTAAAAAAACCACCTCCACTGGCACTGCTGGCCGCAGTTTTTCTTGGCTTAAATTATTTGTTCTTTATTCACGGACTAAACTTTACCACTCCAGGAAATTCACAGATATATATACAGGCCGGGCCCTTATGCCTGGCAATAATTGGAATTGTAATCTTCAGGGAAAAGATAGGCATCAGGCAGCTTGCTGGATTTGCAATTGTTACTGCCGGTTTCATTATTTTCTTTTCCGAACAGTTAAAAGAGACTTACCTGATCCCACATGATTATAAAACAGGTGCTCTGTGGGTTGCCCTGGCCGGTATTTCCTGGGCTGCTTTTGCCAGCCTGCAAAAAATTCTTGTCAGGAAACATGGGGCAGGACAGTTAAACCTGGTAATTTTCGGCCTTAATGCCATACTTTTTATTCCACTTGTCGATTTCAGGTCTATTGTCTCACTCGATCCCTGGCAGTTTTTAATAGCCCTGTCTCTGGGACTAAATACATTGCTGGCCTATGGTTCCCTGGCACTGGCACTCAAATACACAGATGCAAATAAAATAAGTGTGATTACAACCATTAATCCGATTATTACTTTTGCAGCAATGATCATACTGGAAGCTATGGCAGTAACATGGATAGAACCTGAAAGCATCACTATATTAACTATTAGCGGAACTTTTATAATAATCCTCGGAGCAGTAATGGTGGTTTATAAAAAAGCCGGAAATAATAAGCTAAAAGTCAATATCTCCCAAAAAAACCATGCCGGGCAGGAAAACATCGGATAATGAATAACTATATGGACAAAATCCCTCAAACAGATATAAGCTGGTTCAGCTATGATCTCCCTGAGCACAGGATAGCCAGGTACCCGCTGGAAGCAAGGGATAGTTCAAAGCTGCTTGTTTATAATAAAGGGGATATATCTGATAGCAGCTTTCATGAGCTGCCCTCTTATATTCCACCGGACAGCCTGATGGTCTTTAATAATACAAGGGTAATACATGCCAGGCTGAACTTCAGGAAAAAGACCGGTGCCAGGATAGAAATATTCTGCCTTGAACCATATAAACCCGCCAGCTATGAAGAAATATTTGAGACCAGGGGCAGTTGCAGCTGGAAATGCCTGGTCGGTAACAAGAAAAAGTGGAAAAGCGGCAGTCTTGAAACATATGTAAAGCTGGAAGGGGAGAAAGTCTCACTCCAGGCCTCACTGCTGGATACGGAAAAAAATATAGTTGAGTTTAAATGGGATAACCCTGTACTCACATTCTCAGATATAATTGAATCGGCAGGAGACATACCTATACCCCCATATCTAAACAGGGAGAGTGAGAAAGGTGATGAAGAGTGGTACCAGACAGTTTATGCAGAAAACAGTGGCTCTGTGGCTGCTCCTACAGCAGGACTTCATTTCACAAGTGATATATTAAAGAAGTTAAAGTCAAAAGGTATAAAAAGCACTGAGCTCACCCTTCATGTTGGAGCAGGAACATTCAGGCCCGTACAAACTAAACTGAAAGACCATGAAATGCACAGCGAACATTTTATTGTTTCGAAAAAGCAGCTTATTGATATAAAAAATAAGCTGGGCAATATTGTGGCTATCGGTACTACTTCTGTAAGGACTCTTGAAAGCCTTTACTGGCTTGGAATAAAGATAATTGATAATAAGCCTGAAGCCGGAATATTTAATATAGCTCAGTGGGAAGCATATAACAATGACAATCACACAGATTCTTCTGCTGTCTTGCAGGCCCTGCTTACATACATGGATGAGAATAAGCTTGAAAAAATTGAAGGAGACACAAGGATCATTATTGTTCCTGGCTATAAATTCAGGATCGTCAACTCAATGCTGACTAATTATCATATGCCCAAAAGTACCCTGATACTGCTTGTGGCAGCTTTTATCGGCGATGACTGGCGCAGGCTTTACAAACATGCACTGGATAATGATTACCGCTTCCTCAGCTATGGCGACAGCTCACTACTAATGCCACAGACAAACATTATCACTCCTGAAGCTCCGGATATAGTATAATTCTATTATCCTGCCAGTTTCTTAAGAAGGACTGCAAAATCATTCACTTCTTCTTCGCTGGTATCAAATGAACACATCCAGCGGACCTCAGATCTGTCTTCATTCCATACATAAAAGAAATATTCTTTTTGCAATATGGGGATGATCTTGCGGGGAATTATTGCAAAAACACCATTTGCTTCCACCTTTTGAGTTATTTGCACTCCGGAAATATCTTTTATTTTTCCGGCAAGCAAGGTTGCCATTTTATTTGAATGCAATGCATTTTTCAGCCACAGGTCATTGCTTAAGTATTCTTCAAACTGTGCCGAGATAAACCTCATCTTTGAGGCCAGCTGCATTCCCTGTTTCCTGATATATTTAAAATTCTCCGACAGCTTCTTATTAAAAAAGATTACTGCCTCTCCATACATCATCCCATTCTTGGTACCTCCGAAAGAAAGCACATCAACACCCGCATCCCTGGTAAACTTCTCAAAGCTCAGTCCCAGGCTTGCAGCAGCATTGGCAATACGCGCACCATCCATATGGAGGTACATATTATTATTCCTGGCCAGGTCCGATAATGCCCTTATCTCATCCACTGTATAAACGGTACCCATTTCCGTTGCCTGGGTAATGGATATTACCCCGGGCTGCGAATGATGCTCAAAGCCGAATCCATATAGCTCCTGCTTCACTATTTCAGGGCTAAGCTTACCATCAGGGGTTTTAAGTGCATGCAACTTACAACCTGTAAACTTCTCAGGAGCCCCGCACTCATCTTCGTGAATATGCGATGTTTTTGCAGTAATAACGGAATTATAGGATTGGGTCACAGCAGCCAGGCCAAGGACATTAGCTGCTGTCCCGATAAAAACGAAATAAATATCCGACTCCTCTCCGAAAATTTCTTTCATTTTCTTCATGGCCGATGCCGTATATACATCATCTCCATAACCAATAGTATGGCCTTCATTAACCGCGGCCATAGCACTAAAAATATCGGGGTGTACACCTGAATTATTGTCGCTGGCAAATCCTCTTTTATTTTTCATAGCTACAAATTAATATCAATCTCCTTATGCCCAAGTCAGTTATACGAACTATCCTGATTCACTAACAGCTATTTCCCTAAAACTTTTCGTCATACCTGGTCCACAGCAGGTCGCCCAGTTCCCAGGCTTTCTTAACCACCTTCTCACCCCAGCTTATTGTATAGTTGCTAAGCAAGCTAATGCTTCCGGCAGGCTTCTTTTTATTATATAAGCTCATTGCCTTTGCCTCAATACTATCCTGCTTCTCAAAAAGCTCCTGCTGCCATTCCGACCATACCTCAGTTACATCATGCCTCATATCACCCCACCTCTGTGCTGTAAGGGTACCAAGCCTGTTAAATGCCCACCATGCCGACCCGGTAGTATAGCCATTTATCCTGCCTGGAGTTTTATATGACTCCGGAAGATCCGTCACACTACAATATATGGGAATATAAATTGAAGTAGCTACATTATCCTGGGCCAGCCATACAACACCTCCTATCTCATCCGGCAGCCAGTCGCGACACTGAATAATTGTAGCATACATTGTGTACCACCTTGCTATGGTCCTCTCTCCTCTCCAGCCCCATCCTCCATTGATCTTAAAGAGCCTGTTCTCATCATAAGGCATATGAGGATTGGCAAGAGGTGATATGACGCTTTTTCCATTCTCATCTCTTACTGTAATATCCTTTATCATATTAAAGTCAGTGCCTTCATAATAGTCCTGAAATATGCTTACAAGCATTGCCTTGGTAACCGGCTGGTCGGGTTTTACTGAAAAAGGATAATTCTCTGACCATGGATCAAGCTCCAGCGAGGGTGCAAGCAGATCAAAAACCCTCCACTCCCTTCGCCTGCTTGCAAGTGTGGTCCTGCTTTCAGGAGCATAAGCGTAATTAAACCTGAAAGGGCCATCCTGCTCATTCCACCAGCCATTATCCTTTGCTATCTTATATACATTATCAGAGGCCATAAAATAGTCTTTATTCTCAAGATCTATCTCTTTGATTGTGCTGGCATTAGCATTCACAGCAACATGATCGTCCGGTACACGCTGAGCAACCCATAGCGAACCTGTCTTTCCTTTTCCCGGTCCAAGTATCTCAAGATGCCATACTTCATTTTTATCTGCAATCGTAAGCACCTCTCCATAATCATTCCAGCCATAACCGGCAGTAAGCTCTCCTGCCATCTGAATGGCTTCACGCGCCGTTGTGCATCGCTCTAACATAAGCTCACACAATCTCTGACAATCAATAAGTCCCTTATCAGATTTTAACTCCTCCCTTCCGCCAAAGGTTGATTCACCTATTCCCAGCTGGTGTTCATTCATGCTTGGATAAGCAGTATTCAGATAGGCATAACTATGCTCAGGCTGGGGTATCTTCCCTATTGGCTCATGCTTATAGCTGGGCATTACCTTCGAATCATCAGGCATACGCTTATACATAGTCATCATGCTTCCCTGTTTATGATCTTTTGCCGGCACTATATCCATCCACGACCGGGTACGATGAGAATCGTCGGTATGTGAAGTAAATACCGAACCATCTGCAGATGCTTCCTTTCCAACAGTTATTGTTGTACATCCATCAGGAAAGCCTCCCTCCCAGTCAGGAACAGATTGTGATCTAATGTTAAGGCTGAACATTGCTATTATAAAGACACCGGCTATTGTTGTTTTTCTCATAAGGAAATATTATCTGGTTTATAAATTGAAGAAAGCAAATTTAAGAAAAAGGAAACAAAGCCATTACAAAATATACTTATTGGCACATTTTTAAGCTAAACTGCAAAATAAGAACAATGTAAGCTGTAATAATCACTGATAAAATAATATAGCTGAGAATCAATCGTTTTACTATTATCCATATCGATTTACTTTTATCTATATTTGGACCATATTTACATATAATTTTATAAAAATGTCATCAAATCACACTTGCATAGTCTGCAAAGGCAGCAAAGAAGAGGTAGCTCTTATCAGTTTCGAATATAAAGAACACAGTTATCATATCTGTCCCCAGCATATTCCCATTCTTATTCACAGTCCTGAAAAACTTAAAGGACTGATACCCGGAGCAGAGAATTTTGAAGCAGCTGATAGTTAATAACTTATACCTTGCCTGTCTTGAAATCATTTTCTTACATATTTTCAACAGGACTGGCCTTTTTCTTCCTGCTCTGTGCACCGCTAATAGCACAGGAACAGAAAGATCTTAGCCGGCCAAAAATCGGACTTGTATTGTCTGGTGGCGGAGCCAAAGGAATAGCCCATATAGGTGTACTCAAAGTGCTGGAAGAAGCAGGCATACCCATAGATTATATCGGGGGGACAAGCATGGGGAGCCTGGTGGGAGGACTTTATGCAGCCGGGTATTCGGTTGAAGATCTTGAACAGATAGTCAGGACAATGGACTGGGAATACATGTTCTCGGACGAGATAGACCGGGAGAAGCTTTCCTTTGTTGAAAAGAAAGACAGGGACAGGTTTATTTTATCATTTCCACTCGGAAAGGAAGGGATCACCCTTCCTGAAGGTATAATTCGCGGGCAACGTATTGAAAACAAGCTTAGTGAACTTTGCATCCCCGTACACGATATCGATGATTTTAGCAAATTAGCCATTCCTTTCTTATGTATTGCCACAGATATTAATAGTGGCGAAAAAATTGTACTTCGGAATGGTTCCCTGCCAAAAGCAATGAGGGCCAGCATGGCCATCCCGTCCCTGTTTGTACCCATGGAAATAGGTAAGTATAAATTAGTGGATGGAGGGCTAATAGATAATTTTCCTGTTACCGACGTACTGGATATGGGTGCAGATATAATAATTGGAGTGGATGTAAGCTATCAGACATCAAAGCCTGAGAAAGAACATGATCTTATCTCAATAATGAAAACATCCATGTTCATGTATTCATCAAATACCAAGAAAGAGAGTCTGAATAAGGTTGACATATTAATAAAGCCTGATCTGAGAGGCCTGGGAACAGCAAGCTTCTATTCAACCGACTCACTTATAGAATATGGCAGGCAGGCAGCCATGCAAAGATACAGCAAACTTAAAGCACTGGCAGATTCATTGAATATGCTTGACGGGGGAAATCCGGTACAAGAGAAAACCATTGAAAAAATTGATTCTATTTATATATCCAGCATTGAGATAAAGGGATTAAAACATACTACCGTAAAAGCAGTTATCCCTGAAATTGATTATATAAAATTCGGCTGGGTACAAACTGATGATATCCTCAAGTCGGTAAATGACATCTATTCAACAAATTTTTTTAATGCTGTGACTTTTGATTTGGAGGCAGGGGAAAAAGGAAGCAAACTAATCTATAATCTCGAGGAAAAAACCAAGGGACTGTTCAGCTTTGGTTTTTATTATGATATTGACCAGAAATCAAGCCTTTTCGTAAACACCAGCTTTTACAATAAGTTATTCAGGGATACAAGGATGTCAATCACTGCAGGCCTTGGAAGAAATCCGGGTGTTGAATTTCAGTACATTTTTAACAAGGGACCCAAACCGGCTCCCGGAATAGAACTTTCAAGTTACTGGACCAGTTTTTACAGCTATTCCGATTCAACGAGAGAAAAACTGGCAAGCTTTAATTATTCACTTACAAGTGCCCGTATATATCTGAGATCCAATTTCTCAAATTTCCTCGATTTCAGGATTGGGGGTGAATGGTCGCATGCCTACCTGAGTCCCAATGTTTCCCTTATACATCTCGAATATTTAAGAGACAACTATTTTGGCCTGTTTGCTGCTTTATATTCTGATACTTACAATCATCCTTATTTCCCGGATAGAGGGCACAGGGGCACATTAGAAGCCAGCTATGTTGCCAACCCTTATTTAAAACCTATAAAACATATACACCTGTTTTATCGCAGGGCAATAAAAATAGGTAATTATACTACATTAATGCCTTCGGTTTACGGAGGTTTTGCCATTGGAGATTCTATTCCCGTACAATACAGGTCCTTCCTGGGCGGACTGAACGAGTCAAACAAGTTTAACCTGATGCCTTTTATCGGATACAAATATTTTGAAACAGGTAATAACAATGTTTTCTTTGGAAGACTGGACCTCAGGTTTAATATTCATAAAGACATGTACGTCACCTTTATGGCAAACGCGGGAGTACATTCATATGAGGCAAAAGAAATTTTTAAGGAAAATGCAATGATTTCAGGCTATGGAGTAAAATACAGTATTGATACTCCGGTAGGCCCGGCATGCTTCAGCCTGATGAGATCGGGTGAAAAGAAAAAATTACTGGGTTACTTCCAGTTTGGATACTGGTTTTAATCCTTAACAACTTAATAATCCGGGTATTAAAAAATGAATATCAGAAGGATTAAAAAAGCAATCCAGAGGATCAGGAAGCTCCCGGGAGGGAGATACTTCTTTATGTACCTGGCAAATAAAGTCCTGCATTATTACCTGAAGTTTACAGGATCAACCAGGGTGGCATATCCTTCAACTGTTATGCTTGAGCTCACAAATCATTGCAACCTGCACTGCACCACCTGCCCCAGAGAATATGATTACGGCAAAGAAATGAACAAGGGCTTCATGGATATTGAAAAGGCCAGAAAAATTATTGATGAGCTCTGGCCATACCTCGATTCCATAGGACTTACCGGGATGGGAGAAACATTTATGTATAAGGAGATTGAAGAGATAGTTGATTATATCAAATCGAAAAATAAAGGTATTATTATTTCGGTATCAACAAATGCGGTACTTCCGGGCTTCATGGATGCCGTAAGACCACTGGTAAACAAGATAGATACTATACAGGTTTCAATAGACGGACTGGATGATGTATATGAATCAATCAGATTGCATGCCAGCTTTGATTTTCTCGACAATAACCTCAGGGAGCTCTCAGATATGTGCAATGAATCAAAAACAGACCTTATGCTGAATATGGTTGTAACCAGGGAAAATTATCACCTTATGCCGGCCATGGTAGATTATGCATCACAAAGAGCTATTAATTACCTCGATTTTTCAACTTTTAACCTTGCATCTGTCACCAATATAGATATTTCCTATTACAGCTTTTACCAGTCTGAAGAATTCCTCAATGCAGTTTCCAGGCTTGATGAAATAAGTAAAAAGCATCCGGAAGTATATATTTGCAAGCATAATTTCAATCCCGGCAAAGGATTCAGGAGCTGCCCCTTTCCATGGTCACATTTCTATATCAGCTGGGATACTTATGTACCACCCTGCTGTGCAAAACCATTTCCCAAAGAACTAAACTTCGGGAATGTGTCACAGGCAAAGCTGACAGACATCCTCAACAGCAAAAGTTTCAGGGATTTCAGACGCTTATGGTATAATAATGAGACTCCAGCTTTCTGTGAAAAATGTAACTTTATCGGAATGTCCGATAAAGCATCCGGACAGATCTAATCACCGGTAATCCAGCTTATTATACGATCCGAATCAGGCTTTTCCCTGGAGTAAGCCACATCAATTAGTTTACCCTTCTCATCAATAAGATATTTCTGAAAGTTCCATTTCACTTTTGAATCCATTACTCCGTTCTTCTCCTTTGAAGTAAGCCATAAATAAAGGGGATGAATATCCTCACCTTTAACGGATATCTTAGACATCATAGGAAAACTGACTCCAAAATTTGCAGAACAAAACTGTCTTATTTCTTTATTTGTGCCTGGTTCCTGGTTCATGAAATTATTAGCCGGGAAACCCAGTATTATAAAATCATCCCCTCCATACTCCCGGTATAATGCTTCAAGATCTTTGTACTGGGGAGTAAAACCGCATTTTGAAGCTGTATTGACAATCAATACTTTTTTCCCCTTAAGCTGTAAGAAATCAAAATCCTCTCCTTCAAGGGTCTTTACATTAAAATCATAGAATCCATCCTGGGCTGAAGAATATACTATTAGCAGACTAAAAATAAGAAAAGTAAAAATAGTTTTCATAGCTACAATAATTTGAGACTTTACAAACCTACATAAAGTTTATTCTGATAGCTACAAATAAGTTTCGTGAAAACCCGAAAAACCAGTCAGCCCTACTGTAAGACAGCTATCTTAGAATATAGATTACCAGTGGAGGACTATCTTCCCAATAGATTGCCTGCTCTCAAGAAAGGCATGCGCCTCAGCTATTTCTTCTGCTTTAAATTCTTTTGCCACATGGGGCTTAATAAGCCCTTTGTTATACATATCCACCACGGCAGCCATTGAGCGGGTAAGTAATTCGGGCTTATCATCTGCAACTTTCAGCATATTAACCCCAAGTATCCCCTGGGTATTGATCATAAATTTCACAGGGCTATGAAAGCCAAAGCCAAACAGCAGTTTCAGGCTGGAGATAAAGCTTTTTTTCCTGTTTAACTGGTCTGAAGCTCCATATCCGACTATTCTTCCCCCTGTAGCCAGAATATTCAGGTTCTTCTTAAAATTCTTTCCACCCACGGGATCAAAAATAACATCCGGCTTTTTCCCTGTCAACTCAGGTATTCCCTTCTCGAAATCTCCCTCGAGGTAATTAAAAACATGCTTTACTCCAAGTGTTTTCAGGAATTGAACTTTCTTTTCTGAGCCTACAGTAGCTACAACATTACAGCCCCTGTTAAGTGACAGTTGCACCAGGGCAATACCTACCCCGCCGGCAGCCGCATGAACCAATACACACTCCCCTTCCTTAATATTTGCCATCACATAGGCTGAATAATGAGCAGTAGTATATTGGGTTGACAGGGCAGCAAGCTCCCCACTGTCTGATGATCCTGATACAGGAAATACAGCAGCGGCATCAGTCTTAACATATTCGGCATATCCGCCAAAGCGGGTAAAGGAAACTACCCTTGCACCTTTTTCCATATCTTTCACTTCACTTCCATACTCATCTATGGTTCCCAC
This sequence comes from Bacteroidales bacterium, assembly GCA_029932855.1. Classification (GTDB taxonomy): domain Bacteria; phylum Bacteroidota; class Bacteroidia; order Bacteroidales; family VadinHA17; genus JAYEGO01. The sequence continues at coordinate 92,670 of JAOZPG010000005.1, forward strand.
TACTTCGTAGCCCAGCACCCCAGGAATTGGAGGAGCAGCCTTATACAGCCCCCGCCTTGCCATAACGTCGGCAAAGTTAAGCCCGAAGCTTTCAACCTTAATAAGCACCTCACCTGGTCCTGTCTGCGGCTTTTCAACCTCAGCTATCCTGAATGCTTCTTCCGCATCACCATATTTTACCAATTGTATTACTCTCATCTGTTTCTGTAGATTTATTTAATTATTGTAGCTCCTCTTATTATGTTTTATTGCTAATTCAAAAATTATATAATAGCTCTTAACTCATGCCAATTTAGTAAATTATTTATTAGCCCTGAGCTCATGCCAATCCTGTAGTTTCTCAATTATTTTCTTTATATCAGGATCTTTTTTTTAACCTTATAAATGAATGAATACTGCTTAACAAGAGCCATGCGGTAAGTGTAATTATAAGTACCGATAAGAATCCCAACACCTCATCATCCTGCCTGAAAAAGGAGTTCATATTTTGTATCATAGCCCAGATTGTCATTACAAGCACAAAAAGCATGGGGATAAATGTGAATAGTGCATTCTTTCCTTTTTGTACAAGATATACAGACACTATTGCCAGAGCAAGTGCAGCCAGTAACTGGTTCAGTGAACCGAACAATGGCCACAGCACCAGGGCACCCTGGGCTGCAGGACGCGAATAAGCCAGTAGTCCCGCTGCAGCAACCACGATAAAGCTTGCAAAATATCTGTTATTAAAAGGCCTGAGAACTATTCCTTTCTTAGAAGTAAATATCTCCTGTAATGACAGTCTTTGTATCCTCGTAGCAGAATCCAGGGTTGTATTGGCAAAGCTTACTATGAAAACTGCAATAATTGATTTTGCCAGCAGAGCCGGTATTCCCAGGCTTCCTAAAAGATTGGCCGAACCAGTCACAAAGGCTTCCAGCTTAGCATTCAGTCCCGATGCCGAAGCCCATGATCCGTAATGATCTGTGAAAGCATCCGGATTATTCATTCCCAGTCCGCCTGCCACTGCCATCAATACCAACACAGCCAGCATGCTTTCCCAGAGCATACCTCCATATGCAATAAAAAGTGTATCAGTTTCCTTATCTACCTGTTTAACCGTAGTACCCGAACTGGCAAGGGAATGAAAGCCCGATATAGCACCACATGCAATAGTAATAAACAACAGTGGAGCCAGAGGAGGTATATCACTTCCCGCAGCCGTGGCAGCAGGGTTAATGGCAGGTGCACTAATGACCGGATGCGCTACAATAAGTCCCAAAAACAACAGGGCCATGGCAACAAGTAACTGGTGGGAATTTATATAGTCGCGGGGCTGCAACAATTTCTGAACCGGTATTGTTGATGCAAAAAACACGTATATCAGCAATATAAATACCCAGCTTAAGGAAGCCATATTCCTGGCTTGCTCCAGATCATATCCAATTGATTCAAACAGGGGCGTAAGTTTCAGTGGGAACCATGTTCCTATAAGTACTGTGATATACATAAAAATCACTGCAATTATTGAGTAAAGAAGATCATTCCTGCCTTTTCGTATTTGCCAGCCCAGCCACAATGCAATAGGTATTTGCATCCATACGGGAAATACAGCCTCGGGATACATCTCAAACAGTAAACCAACTATCATGGCAAATACCGATATTACAATAAAGAGCAGGAACTGCATTATAAACTGGAAGGCATAACGAGTGTCTCTTCCGATTATATCGCCTGTTAATTCCCCCATGGTCTTTCCATTATTCCTCGCCGAAATGATCAGAGCGGTAAAATCGTGTACGGCACCCATAAAAATGGAACCAAAAAATACCCAGATAAAAGCAGGCAACCAGCCCCAGATGACACCTATTGCAGGTCCCACAATAGGACCCAGGCCTGCTATGGTGGTAAAATGATGACCAAATATTATATGCTTCTTGGTTGGAACAAAATCAATCCCGTCCTCAAGGCTGTGTGATGGCATTTCATTCGAAGCATTGATCCTGAATATCCTGTGTGAAATATATTTTCCGTAAGTATGGTAAGCAATAATATATCCGGCCAGGGCAAGTAATGCAAGTATTAAAGAATTCATTTTGGATCAGGAAATAATCTTAAAATCTTAAAATTACAAAAATGATCTCAAAACAAAGTCTCTTTCAGAAAAGAAATGTATATGAAACTCCTGTTAATATAAGTATAGACTAATAGGGCAAAATCTCGGAGATACTTATCTGAAGAATATGATTCAGCGTATCCTTAATGCTTACATCATAGGTGAGTTTGCCTTTGACCAATGGTACCAGGGCTGTAAAATTCACCGCTTCGGTATTATAAACATCATCTCCTATCTTTAAGCTTATATCTGCCTTATTATAAGCTTTGTCAAACCTGATATAGTCAGATGTCTCCCCCGGAGCCAGCGTTCCATAATCATTCGACCCGTCAGGATTTTCAACATGTATATCAGTAAAAGTTAAAGCAGTGACATTCTTTAACTTAATATCGTTTGGTCCGATTTCATCCTTCCGGCAGGATTGAAACAGGCTAAATACCATCAAAAAGACTATAAACAAACCAAAGATCCGTTTCATAACTTTTGTATTTAGAATTAAGTAAGTGCTACTAATATACTAAATAAAAATAAGAGTCCTGGTCGGCACCCAACCTTCATTGCCATCAGCCACCTTAATCTTCGACCATTCTCCTATGCTTTCCTTTACGCTTACCTTCGTAGCTTCATGTAAGAGAAAAAGATCAGTTCCGCTATCATCGGGTGAACTTTCTACTATTACGGAGGGAATAGATATCAATGCTGTTCCCGGTTCAAGTACAAGCTTTCTGTGATGATATGAGAATACAAAAGATGTTACCGTAAGGTATAATAATAATATGCTCAGCCAGAAAAAAAGCTTCTTGGCTCCGTAAGTCCGCAAGTACAAATACAATGATATGCTCAGTAACAGGAGGAAAAAAGATAATATACTGAACAATGCCCATGAATCAGCAGATAAGAGCTTAAGCATTTTAATATGCAACTCAGTCAGGATAAAACCCGGCACCTCTTCTATATCATCTACAACAAAATTCCTTGCCAGCTCAAGATTATATTTAATATCCTCATTTCGCGGATCCAGAAGGAGGCCTCTTTCATAATTAAGTATGGCATATGTAATGTTATTCGACTTAAAATATGCATTTCCCAGGTTATAGTATAAGTCGGGAGCCTCTACTCCCTGTTCCAGTACTGATTCATATGCCCTTACGGCATCCCCGAATCTATCCTGCATATAATAAGAGTTCCCTGCATTAATACTGTCTTCAGCAGCCGAAGGAATATCTGCAGCAGTAGCATCATTATTAATAACAAATGCCATTGTACAGGCTATCAGGATTATTGTCAATATTTTCCGCTTCATTATTATCTATTTCAGCTTATGCTCAAGTTTCATAATCATTTTTGTTGCATTTTTATATACTTCTTCCATAGTCATAGTACTTCCTGAAGGAGCATATTGTGCATATTCACATGCATCCAGCAACTGGGTAAATAACAACTGCATTTCTTTCTCAATAGCATGCTTTTCAAGCTCAGAAGCAATATTATCACGTGTAAGCTCAGACACCATAATACCCAGCTTATCACCGAGGTAACCCCATAATGTTTTTAATATCTCCTCGTAAAATGCCGCTTCATTATTATTTTTTAAATGCACTGCAGCCTTCTTTAGTCTTTTCTTTGCTATCCTGCTGGCTTTCCTGTTTTTAGCAAGCATAACATCAGCCTGTTCTATCCTCATTCTTCGCCTCATTAAATATACGGCAATGAATAATGCCAGGAATACAGGATATAAGAGAATAAACCAAAGATTATCCCATATGGAGCTGTCTGTTTTAACCAACTTTATGTAAGCACTGTGAATAAATCTTATATCCTTACCTATGAACTTAACATCTTCTTTAGAGGGTGAACTAATCATGCTTACTGCCTGATCATTCTCACCACGCAAGACCTCAAGGCTGAATTCTCCGGATCTGAGACTTTTATATTTCCCGGCTTTTGGATCAAAATATGCAAAGCTGACCGGAGCTATGGTATAGCTTCCCGCATATCTTGGTATCATCAGGAAATTGAATGACTTATATCCTGATGTCCCCGACATATCAGACTTGATACTGCTTGAAACTTTAGGATCATACAGTTCGAAGTCAGGGGGAAGATCAACATCCGGAGCCTGTAATAGCTTCACGTTTCCATTTCCCGAGATCTTTATTTTCAGGTTAAGAGCCTCATTAGTTTTCAGCTCATTCTTATCCAGCGTGGCCTCAAGCCGGTATGAACCCACTGCTCCCTTAAATGAAGAAGGGGCTCCCGGAGGCAAAGGCTTAACCTTTATTGTTACTTTGGGACTTACAATGTTCCTTCTTACAGTCTGGTATGAATCAAAGAAATCATCAAAGAAATTATTTGACTTTTGTGAAAGCCTCTGCTGAACCAGAGCAGTTATCTCCACCGGATCAATCACCAGCTCACCGCTCTTCTGCGGAAATAATACAAAACGAGACAACACCCCTGTCCCGTATATCTGTCCGTTAACACTTTCCCTTTCCAGGGAACGTAAAGCAGGAGTTTCTATATCCTCACGCATAAAACCGGCAAAGTCGGGAACTTTTACATCCTCAAATCCCGACAGGTTAACACGTGAATATATCTTAATTGTTGCCGTAATGCGGTCCCCCCTGTATATCTCATGCTTATCAACAATAAGCTTTACGAAAAGGTCTTTACCACCTCCTGCTACCTGCCCGCTCCCCTGCGTGGATTGTCCCGGAGAACCTGCAGTGGATTTTCCCCTTACAACTTTTATCTTAATCTCCTGTGATCTGTATTTCTTACCATTTACACTAAGCTCTGCAGGTGCTATAGTAAACTCTCCCTCACTCTGAGCCTGTAGTATATATGTATAGGTATAAGAAATATTCTGTGTAAGCTTACCATTTATTATTGAAGTACTCTGGCTGTAAGAAGTACTTGGACCCATTAAGACTGAAAAGTTTTCTAGTCCCGGTGAAATAAAGTTTTTTGCTTTTTTATTAACAGAAAAAACTAAACGGAACTGCTCACCCAGTTCCACTATTGCAGGTGCCGAAGCAGTAAATTTAATCTCCTGCCCTTGAAGCCTGCCTGATCCGGCTGTTATAAAGAGAACTAATAGGAGCATCCAGGCCCTTAGCTGCTTTACTTCTGTTATTTGTCTGATATCCAACACTATATAACCCTTAATATCTATTATTAATATTATCTTTCTCCTTTTCTACCAGTTAATAGGCCTTGTTGATCTTGCCTTTGCAGCCTTAGCCTTCTTCACCTTCTCCTGCACCTTTTTCTCATCATTCTCCATTGCCTGTAGTATTCTCTGTGCATCCTCCTTTGATATCTGATCCTGCTGCTGTGGCTGTTGCTTTTCCTTGTCCTGCTGATCTTTGTTTTCCTGATTCTGCTGATCCTTATTCTTCTGGTCCTGCTGATCTTTGTTCTTATCCTTGTTTTGATCTTTATCTTTATCTTTATCCTTATTCTTGTCCTTATTTTTATCCTGTTGTTGTTGATTCTTTAGCTTATCCTGGGCAAAAGCCAGATTATATTTGGTCTCCAGGTCACCAGGATTCTTTCTTAATGCATTTTTATAGGCTTCTATGCTTTCTTCCAGCTTATTGGCCTGCAAATATGCATTCCCGAGATTATGGTATGATGCAGCCCTTTGCATATTGTCGGAAGTCTGTTCTGCCAGTTCTTTAAATTTAGCAGCCGATTCTTCGTGCTTCTCCTGTTTATACAAGGCATCCCCAATATTAAAAGAGCTTACAAAGGGCATATTTGTTTTTTCTTCCGCCTTACGATATAATATCTCAGAATCCTCATAATTCCCGCTTTTAAACTCCCTGTTCCCTTCCCTTATCAGCTTCCTGTCTTTTTGAGCATAAAGATCAGAGGCCGTTAAAAAGCTTATTATTGTGAATATAATTAATAATATATTTTTCATAATATCTTAGGCTACTTATTAATTCCAAACAGGCTTATATGTTTCAGTTTCCTATTCTTCCTGCTAAGCAGGAGGTACTCAACAATAAGAATAAGCAGAGCCACAGCAACAAAATACTGAAATATATCTTCATACTCAGAATATACCCTGGTCTCTATTTCCTTTTTTTCAATCTTTTCAATATCATCAAAGAGAGCATTTAATCCCAGCCTGGTATTATTTGCCCTTATATATTTTCCTTTCCCTGCTTCAGCTATCTGTTGCAACATCTTTTCATCAAGCTTCGAGATTACCACATTACCATCTTTATCTTTCATAAAGCTATTATTTCCCTTTGAAGCTTCAGGAATAGGACTACCTTTTGGCAAGCCCACACCTATGGTATAAATTTTAATTCCCTTTTTAGCTGCTGCCTCAGCCATCTTTACCGGGTCATCCTCATGATCCTCACCATCAGTAATAATTATGAGGGCTCTGTTCATATCCTCGGCAGGGGTAAAAGAACTCATTGCCAGGTCTATGGCAGATGATATTGAAGTACCCTGCACAGGCACTATTCCCGGACTGATAGAAGAAAGGAACATTTTCGCAGATGCATAATCATTAGTAATGGGAATCTGTGAATAAGCTTTCCCGGCAAAAACAATAAGTCCTATCTGGTCATTTACCAGCCTGTCAACCATTTTTGATATTGCCTGCTTGGCCTTTTCAAGCCTGTTTGGCTGTATGTCTCCGGCCATCATGGAATTTGAAACGTCAAGTGCAATAATTATTTCAATCCCTTTTCTTTTCAGCTCCTGCAATTTTGTCCCATACTGTGGCCTTGCAAGGGCCAGTATAATAAATACCAGAGCCAGGAGATATAAAATATTCTTTATCACAGGCCTGGGTCCGGATATATCAGGCATAAGCTTTTCCAGCACACCGGCTTCCCCAAAGAGGTCCATTTTCTTTCTTCCCATGGCCTGGCTTAAAAGAAAAACTATATATAATGCCGGCACCACTAACAGGAACCATAAAATCTCTATATTCTCAAATCTGAACATCTTATAATTATCTGCTAAACCCTAATGGGTAATGTTCTTAAAAACAATAATCTTAATAATCCTTCACAAAGCAGCAAGGCAAAAGCGATCATGGCAAAGATGGCATATTCCTCTTTCCTTTTGCTAAGCTCTTTGACCTCTATCTTGGATTTTTCAAGCTGGTCTATCTGCTTATATATCTCCCTCAGCTTGTTATTATCCGTAGCCCTGAAATATCTGCCATCTGTTACAGAAGCAACCTCTTTCAATACTTCTTCGTCTATCTCAACTTTCATGTTCTGATACCTGATTCCGTAAGGAGAATTTACAGGATATGGGGCCATTCCCTTGGTTCCGACACCAATAGTATATACCCTTATCCCAAATGTTTTAGCTATCTCAGCAGCTGTTCCGGGAGCTATCTCCCCCCTGTTATTAACCCCGTCGGTAAGCAGTATTATCACTTTCGATTTAGCCTTGCTGTCTTTAAGCCTGCTTATTGATGTTGCCAGCCCGTTACCAATTGCGGTCCCGTCTTCTATCAGTCCGCTCTCCACATCATTAAAGAAATTAATAAGAACTGAATGGTCGCTGGTAAGGGGGCACTGGGTAAAGCTCTCTCCTGCAAATACCACCAGTCCAATCCTGTCGTTGTCCCTTCCTGATATGAACTCTGTGGCGAGGTCTTTTGAGGCCTCAAGCCTGTCGGGCTGAAAATCTCTTGCAAGCATACTGCTTGAAATATCAAGGACCATCATTATATCTATTCCCTCTGTTGTAACATCCTGCCAGCGCTCTGTTGACTGGGGACGGGCAAGCACAACTATCAGCAGGGCAAATGCAAAAATCCTTAATACAAAAAGCAGATGCCTCAGGTATTGCCGAAAAGTGCTCCTGCTGCCCTCAAAAGCCTTCAATGAAGAAAACTGCAGACTTGCCACCGAGCTCCTGTCTTTAAGAATATACCATATTATTGCAGGAACCAGTAATAACAGCAGGTACAATAAATTAGGATATTGAAATACTAAAGTCTCCATTTAGTCTTCTGATTTTTTTTGTTCTGTTCTGCTTTCACTCTTTGCCTCATCATCTGCTTTTTCCCCCTCAGCATCAGCTTTTTGCTCATCCTGACTATCCGCTAAAACCTTTCCTTCCTGTACATCCTTCTCATTCTCCTCAATTTTAGTCTCATTAACAAATATGTAGGCATCCAGCAGACTGGATTCATTCATATCCGGCGACGGCCTGAACTTTGCAAATTTTGCAAGGTCAGAAATGCCAAGTATTGTTTTTAGCTTTTCAAACAAACGGTTATCGTTAAACCTGGCTTTTAACAATGAATCAAGAATCTCATCACTTGTTTGTTCCATGGCAAATATCCTGTATCTGCCTTCAAGATAGAGCCTTAAAATAGATGATATCCTGCTGTAATACTCTTTTTCCCTGTTATTCTGCCAGAGTCTTTCTTCCTTCAGCACATCAAGCTCCTGCAAAGCAGTTATATGGGGAGGGATTAATGGTTTCCCAGGCATGGTAATTCCTGCTCCTTGTTTTCTTCTTTTCAGATAGTAAACAAGAACAAATATTATTATTGCCAGGATCAGCAGTCCCAATATATACGGAACAAGCTCAATAAATTGCAGAGATGCCCCATAGGGTTGCTTAATATCAAAAATTGCCTGGGCTGTATCCAGGGGCATAGTCATTATCTGCAACATATCTTCCCCGGAGATAAATTCCTTTGTCGTACCCTCTCCTGCGATTGAAAATTTCTGTCCCGGTATCCTGTAGCTACCGCTGTCAAAGCCTGTAATAAGAAGGTCCTTTTTCAGTAACAAGCGGCCATCCTCAGTTATGCTGGTATCTATACCCGGGTTCTCAAGTATCTCTATATTCTTTACCAGAGTATCTCCAAAAACAGGAAACTCTATATTGATCCCCTCAGGCTGTTTTATCCTCAGGGAATAATATATCTGGTCACCTATAAGCATAGTATCTGCACTCAGGCTGGTTGAAATAGCTATTTCCTGTGAACTTCCCGGGCTGAGCGGCCAGAAGAGCAAAAAGATAATAAGTGATATATATAGTCCCGTATTCCTCATCTGTCAACGACTTTTAAATAATTTTACCAGGGGTTTCACATAATCTTCTTCTGTGCTTATGAAAGCCTGGTCAACACCGTTCTTCAGTAGCATATCCTTAGTACTGCTTATCTGTCCCTCCCACCAATCCTTATATTTCTTTCGTGTTGCTGCAGAAGAGGTATCTATCCATTGCTCTCTCCCTGTTTCTGCATCCTTCATTCTTATAAGTCCCACCGGAGGAATACCTGTTTCCCCCTGGTCGTATATCTTAAGAGCTACAAGATCATGTTTATTTGATGCAATCTTAAGAGCATCTTCATAGCCTGTGGATATAAAATCGGAAAGTATAAAAGCAGTACACTTTTTCTTTATCACGTTTGAAAGGTACCTTAAAGGAACAGAAAGATCGGTCTTGTTACCTGATGCTTTTAAATTTATCAGTTCACGTATAATATGCAATATGTGTTTCCTTCCTTTCTTGGGAGGAATAAATTTTTCTATCCTGTCACTAAAAAATATCACTCCTATCTTATCACTATTCTGTATGGCCGAAAAAGCCAGCACTGCGGATATTTCTGTTATCAGGTTCTTCTTTAGCATCTGCCGGGTTCCAAAAAAACTCGATCCGCTTACATCCACCAGCAGCACAACTGTCAGTTCCCTCTCCTCCTCATATATCTTGACATAAGGATGACTAAATCTGGCCGTCACATTCCAGTCTATACTTCTTATATCATCCCCATATTGATATTCCCTTACCTCACTGAAAGTCATACCACGCCCCTTAAAAGCACTATGGTACTCCCCTGCAAAAATATTCTTGCTTAATCCCCGGCTCTTTATTTCAATTGCCCTTACTCTCTTTAATAATTCAGCGGTCTCCATTTGAAGTATTTAAGCTTTCTTTAGTGATTCTCTATTTTCTTTTTCCGTGTAACAACTGAAAAAAACCAGTCCTCTCTCTTTAATTCCATTATAAGTACCATACTGTCGCTAACAGCCTCCTTCCACAAACCTTCACCAATTTTTTCATTTTCTTTATTAAGTCCTTCAACAATTTCATCTTCCAGTGAATAATCATAAATACATTTATAATAAGTACAATTATCCATATCATCCAGAAAATAAAGTACGGTCTTCACTCCTGTATTATCTTCATACTTTAAATAGTTATAGTATTTATTGACGGATGTGGTATTAAGATGAAGATCCTTTTCGGCAGACTTCATATAATACTTAATGCTGTCGGCATGCATCCCAATATAATTCTGGGCAGCAAGATCACTAAACAGCAAGCTGAACAAACAAAACAATATGAAAGTGGTTCTTTTCATGCCTTAATATATTCTAGGGCACCTCAATGGTATCCAGTATTTCTGAAATAATTTCTTCCGAGCTGATATTCTCAGCCTCAGCCTCATATGTAAGACCTATCCTGTGTCTCATAACATCGTGGCAAACCTTCCTCACATCTTCCGGAACCACGTATCCTCTTCTTTTTATAAATGCATAAGCCTTTGCTGCAAGAGCCAGGTTTATGCTTGCCCTTGGCGAGCCTCCGTAGCTGATCATATTCTTAAACTTTTCAAGCCTGTAATCCCCGGGATCCCTCGTGGCGAACACAATATCCAGTATATATCTTTCGATCTTCTCATCCATATATACTTCCCTCACTGTTGACATGGCCTTTACTACCTCTGCAGGTTTAAGCACATGCGATACTGTTGGAAAATTCTCAGCAAGATTCTCCCTTATAATAAATTTTTCTTCCTCCTTAGTGGGATAGCCTATTACCACCTTCAGCATGAACCTGTCGACCTGGGCCTCAGGCAAAGGATATGTTCCTTCCTGCTCAATAGGGTTCTGGGTTGCCAGAACCAGGAAAGGATTCTCCAGTGGGAAAGTCTCCGGTCCTATGGTAACCTGTCTTTCCTGCATAGCCTCAAGCAGGGCCGATTGCACCTTGGCCGGTGACCGGTTAATCTCATCTGCAAGAATGAAATTTGTAAAAACAGGACCTTTCTTCACCATGAACTCCTCTTTCTTCTGGGAATAGACCATGGTTCCCACGAGGTCGGCCGGAAGAAGATCGGGAGTAAACTGTATCCTGCTAAAGCCGGCATCAATCGTATCTGCCAGTGTTTTTATGGCAAGAGTCTTTGCAAGCCCCGGCAATCCTTCCAGCAGGATATGCCCATTTGATAAAAGTCCTATAAGCAAACTATCAAGCAAATGTTTTTGCCCGATTATCACTTTATTCATTTCCATAGTAATAAGATCGACAAAGGCACTTTCTTTTTCAATCTTAGCATTTAATTCTTTTATATCTACCTGCTTGTCCATAATTATTATTTATTTCCGTTTCATTTTAAAATGCAAAAATAGTTTTTTAATTCTTCTCTCAATTAACAGCTACAAATTTCATTAATATTTTATTATCCGGCTGTTAAAAAATGTTAATCTTATATCTTTATATTTATAAAAGTTTAAGTACAAGAATCACTGAACATTGACAAGGAGATATTTCATACAACTTTCATACCAGGGCACCGGCTATCACGGCTGGCAGATCCAGCCCAATGCTGTAAGCGTACAGGAAGTCCTTGAGGACTGCCTGTCCAAGATACTGAAGCAAAAAACAAAATTAACAGGAGCAGGCAGGACAGACAGCGGGGTGCATGCAGATAATTATGTTGCTCATTTCAATTGTGAGGAATGTGCAGATGACCGGCTTAACAGCCTTGTTTATCATTGCAATGGCATACTTCCCTCCGACATTGTGATTCACAGCATATTCCCGGTAGGGCCAGATGATCATGCCCGTTTCTCAGCCCTTTCAAGGACTTATGAGTATCATATTAGCAGGGTGAAAGATCCTTTCAGAAAAGATTTTGAACATTATTACAGGCCCCCGCTTGATATTGACGCTATGAACCGGGCCTGCGAAATATTATTTAAGCACAGTGATTTTACCAGCTTCAGTAAACTGCATTCCGACACTGAAACAAATAACTGCAAGATCTATGAAGCCCGCTGGGATAGCATCAACAATGGCAATAAACTCGTTTTCACGATCCGCGCAGACAGGTTTTTAAGAAATATGGTAAGAGCAATAACAGGAACCCTTCTGCAGGTAGGCAGGGCCAGGATAACTCCCGATGACTTCAATGAGATCATAATTAAAAAGGACCGTTCTGCCTCAGGGCCCTCCGCCCCTGCAAAAGGACTTATCCTTGTAAATATTGAGTACCCCGAAGAACTTAAAAGAACATATTCATAGCAAATTCCATAGTGAATTCTTCATCGGTAGAAAGCTCGATATACTCAATCTCTTTGATCAGCTTCTCCATATCCTCAACAAAGCCTTCCGATTTCAAGGCCAGGCTTGCACCTGTGCCGGCAGTATTTCCCACCTGAATATATTTCTCAACAGACACATCAGGCAAGAGGCCTATCCTTATGGCATTTTCAATATCTATATAATTACCAAAACCACCTGCCAGAAGTACATTTTCAAGCTCATCCAAACCAATTCCTGCCATAGCCATCAAGCGTTTTATTCCTGCTGCTATGGCAGATTTTGCCAGTTGAATTTCACGAATATCCTTTTGAGTTACAGATACTGTCTTAGCACCATTCTTATATATCTCAATGTCGGCTTTTATATTGCCATTTGAATTCACAACACCCCGGTTAAGCATCTCCGCAACAATATCTATCAAACCCGAACCACATATACCAATCGGTTCAAGTCCACCGATAACATCATATGAATCATAGCTATATTTTGAAATTGCTCCCTGTATCGCCCCCATTCCGCTTGATATATTTGCCCCTTCAAATGCGGGTCCCGCAGCTGTGGCACAGGACAGTATCTTTCCAGGTGTAAGCAACACCATTTCGCCATTAGTACCAATATCAATGAACAGAAAATTCTTTCCTGTTCTCTCCCTGTCTATAGAGGCAAGACCGGCAATGATGTCAGCCCCCACATAAGCACTTAAAGATGGAGGCAACACTATTTCCCCTTGCTCATGTATATTAATCCCCAGGTCCCTGGCAGGAAAAACTTTAGTATCTGTAAATGCCGGGATAAAGGGGGCATGTGCAATAGATATAGCATCTATGCCCATTAGTTGATGTAACATGGTTGGATTTCCTGTTATGGCAAGCTTTACGAAATGCTCAGCAGGGATATCATTCCTTTCAGAATATTCCATTATCACATTATTAATAGTATCTACAAGTATTTTTTGCAGATTTTTAACCCCGTCGGGGTTTTCAACACCATAACTAATTCGTGAAATTACATCAGCCCCATATACCGATTGAGGATTGATCTTTGACAGTACTTCTACAACCGAGCTGCTAAGTAAATTAATAATATAGAATACCAGCGTTGTGGTCCCTATATCAACGGCCATTCCAAAAGGCATGGCCGTAAGTCCTGCTGTTCTTCCCGGGTTCAGCCAGTACTGTTTTGTATATTCGTACTGGGTGGAAAGTATTTTCATCGACTGCTCACCGGGCATTATTACTTCGATGTCCTTTGAGATATTATACAGGCAGGATGTTACATGTCCCTCTCCCCTGACCTCCACTTTGCATTTCCCGCAAATTCCATGTCCCCCGCAGGGAGCAATAATCCCATCGGTATTTTCACGAATGAACTCAAGTAAATTAGTCCCCTTCTTTACCTCAAAATCAGATATGCTGTCTTTATCAAACAGTCTCAGCCTGCAATTCATATTTTCAGGAATGTCCGCCTACAATAATGCGCATTATCTTAAGATTCAGCACAAAGAACCTGAATAACTGCCATATCTTATTACTGCGCCAGAACTTTACACTCTTTGTGGGAACCGGAGGATAGGCCTCATCATAATATGCTCTTACTATATTTTTAGTCATAATACTTTGCTTTTCAATTTCTTAATTCTCCCGTCTGACTTTCACCAGGCCAACAAATTCACTATTCCGGTAACAGCCACCAAAAAGGGTATCCCTTTGCCTTATGCAGAAACATATAATGCAGGAGCAGTTTTATCCAGTGCCCTGCCAGTCCCGCTTCCCCCACAGTATATTTAATATCCCTTCCCCAGTCAGGATATTTCTGCCAGTCAGGAACCACCGGAAAAACAGTCATTGTTGCAGCATTACCCCTCCAGAAACTGAATCCTGCAGAAACAATGCAGGCAGCTCCCATCCTGCCCATTGAAGCCCTGTGCTTAAAGTATTTCCTCTTATGCTTAATCTTATCCACAATATTCAAAGCCACTACTTTTCCCATAACACCTGAAGGCATTCCTGTCCTTGGAGGAGAAGGAAATATAGCCGTTCCGTTTCTGCTCTTCATAGGTTTTGAAATGGAATGTGGAGGGGCAAAAGCAATGCCGGGTGCAAAAATATTCTCATAGTCCGGATTCTGGTACACAGAAGGCCAGTCCTCAATACTCCAGTCCTCAAAATCCTTTCCCGAATAATCGGCATCAACCTTCATAAATCCGCCTGGAGAAAAGAGCTTATCAGTTATATCCAAACCATCCTTTGCAAAAGCCTTTATTCCTGCCCCTGAAAATGAAGGAAGAAGCATGGCAAAGTCGAAATCCACGGTCTTATACTCACCCTCAAGACTCTCATAATGTGCTTTCCCCTCTTCTATCTTGTACACTCCTGCCCTCTTGATCCACTTTATGCCATACTCTGCAAAAATTGACTCTGCGAATACTTTTGTAGGGGTAATATATCCTCCCCTCTTAATAAAGGCTCCACCCATACCAAAATCTCCCAACTCATACTCATTGGATATCCAGCAAAGATCGGCCATATGAGAAAGCCCCTTTTTTTTTATTTCATAGGCCACATTCAGGATATACTCAAAAGCAGCACCCTGGCATGTAGCCATTGCGTGACCTGCCCCTATCAGGAATCTTTGCTTCTCTCCATTCTCCATCTTTTTAATGGACTCATCCAGTTTCTTCCATGCTTCTGCCGCATGATCATAAGAACATACCGAAACAGTATGCTTCCCCGGACCCAGTCCAACGGTGGCCTCAAAATTGAGCCTGGGACCCGTAGCATTTACCAGGTAATCGTATTCAAGCCTTTCAGTTTTTCCCTGTTTTTCCTGCTGCACATATTCAATCTCAACATAGGGACTTTCAACTCCGGCACTACCCTCGGGGAAAATAGCCCTGGCAAATGCCTGCCGAAAATCTATCTTCCATTTATCATAAACTTTCTTCAAGGGAAAATACACCTGCCCGGGCTTCATCTTTCCTACACCCACCCATATATTGGAAGGTATCCACTGGTAATTCTTTGCGGGACTAACTACGGTCACACTATGCTTATTACCAAGCTTTTTCTTAATAAAAGCCGCAGCGGTATGTCCTGAGATCCCTGCACCCAATACAACAATTTTAGCCATGTAACAATATAATTTTTAAAATAATAAATTAAGCTTGTAACATATTCAATTATTTAAAGATACTAAATCTCTGGCCTCATCAGGCATCCAGTGCGCGGGCTTGCCATCCCATTTAATATTGCAACCCTGGGGATTAGTTCTGGGTTTTGATATGACTTTACCGGCAAGGTGTTCCTCAAGAGCTATTTCCAGGCTATGCTCTGTGATACCTGCTGCATCCCGGGGACTGTCGGTAGCCCGGCCAGTGTAAACAAGCATCCGGTCTTTATCAAAAACATAAAAATGGGGAGTTACCAGTGCCCCGTATGTCCTTGCAATATCCTGGCTTGGATCATATAAATACTTCCATGGGAATTTATACTCACTCATCCTTTTTAGCATACCATCGAAACTATCGGCAGGATATGTATTCGGAGAATTAGAATTTATTGCAACAAAGTCCACTCCCCGTACAGAAAATTTTTCAACTGTAGCTCTTGTTACCTCATCCGAACCTATCACATAGGGACAATGATTGCATGTAAAGAACACCACCAGCACATCTGCCCTGAAATCATCAATGCTGTATGTATTACCATCTGTTGCCTCTAATTTAAAATAAGGCGCCTTTTCTCCTGTTTCTAATGTATAAGCCAAGTTATTAAGTTTAGAGTATTAAATGTTAAATTCTGAA
>JAOZPG010000005.1:109004-145387 GCA_029932855.1 Bacteroidales bacterium
TATTGAGTATTGTGTTTTATCTGGTAAGTCCTGAATATTGAGTATTGTGTTTTATCTGGTAAGTCCTGAATATTGAGTATTGTGTTTTATTTGTTGAATCCTGAATATTGAGTCTTAAGTATTAAATGTCTAGTCTTCAGTTTCCATCAGAGATTTTAACTGTTTCAGATCTTTTTCAAAATCATGTCTTAGCCAGGGCTTAATAAAAAAAAGTGCAGACCTGCTCAGCAATGATTCTCCCGTAAATGTTGATGATATTAACAGGCTTGAATCGTCTTTCTCAATAAACTTCATATCTATCAATACTTCCATATTTGGTGGGTGTGCAACGAATGATATTTCCCTGTTATTCTTAAAGTGGGTAATTTCAACCATAAAATTAGTCCTCCTGCCCATTAGTTTATAAGTAACAATAAATTGATTACCCATTCCATCCTTTATCAGGTTACCTATCATCTCTGCCTTTTCAAAATCATCAAGCCACAGCTTTAAATGCCCCGGAAATATCAGGTATAAAAAAACCTTTGACGAGGGCTTATCTATACTGATCTCATTTTTAAAACTTATGGAATTACTTATCATTCCTGGCAGCAGGTATCCTGCCATAAGTAAAATAATTATATATACCGATCTGTGAATTTTCATTCTTCAAGCATTCTTTTCAGTCCTTCAAAATTCATTACAATATGCTTCTTAATAAGTGGTCTGGTAAAGCTTAGTAATGATCTTGACAGCAGCCCTGTGCCAGTCACCTTTGTATGTACATCCAGACTGCATACTTCATTCTCTTCAGTAAATTCAATATCCATATCCATAATCATATGACCAAAATCAAAGCTCAGGCCAAGGTCTTTTTTCCAGTTAAAAGAAGTAACTTCTTCAAGTATAACCATTTCCCTTTTTCCCATCTTCAATGTCAGGAGGTATCTCGATCCGGGTCCGTTCAAAAACCCATCCAGGGCTTCAAGCTTTTCAAAACCATAAACCCATTCATCCATTTTCATGGGATTCATCATTGAAAAATATACAAGCTTTACAGGTTTATCAATTTGTAGCCTGTACTCAAACTCAACATGCCTGTTAAATAATCCGGTAAGCAGGAATGATGAAATAAGAATAATAATTATCCCTGCTATGTATTTTGTTTTTTTCATATAAATAAAAATCAAGAAACCGGCATTCAGGATAAGAATAGTCGCTTAGGATTTATTCAAAAATAGCTTAAATAATTAAACCTTCAAAACCTATAAGTCATTCCATATATCCCATGCTTTTTCAGCCTGATACTTCAGCATTTGTAAACCATTTATAACTATTGCACCCCTCGCTTCGCCATTTTTAAGAAATAGGGTCTTTTCAGGATTATATACCAGGTCGAAAAGCAGGTGTTGACTGCCAAGTAATTCATAGGGAATATCAGGTAATTCATCTACTTTGGGAAACATACCCAATGGAGTTGTGTTTACGATAAGACCGGCAGATGCAATAATTTCCGGGCTAATCTCCTCATAGGAAATATATTCTGCTC
The DNA here is from genome assembly GCA_029932855.1 of Bacteroidales bacterium. GTDB lineage: Bacteria > Bacteroidota > Bacteroidia > Bacteroidales > VadinHA17 > JAYEGO01. Next base: position 110,533 of record JAOZPG010000005.1, read on the forward strand.
CCCTTTTAGTCCTGGAAACCACAATGCAAGAAATACCCATCTTCTTTAAGCTGTAAAGGACAGCCTTTGAGGCTCCCCCACTGCCAAGTATCAATGCTTTACTTATCTTTGAACTATCATAATTCTCAAGCAGCGATCGCGTAAAACCGTAAGTATCTGTATTATAACCTTTAAGCCTGTATTCATTTCCCCCCCGAAGTATCTTAACAGCATTTACTGCTCCAATCTCTCTGGCTTCACCAGATATCTCATCAAGCAGGGATATAACAGATTCCTTGTGAGGGATAGTAACACTAAATCCGAGTAAATTATCATGGGATTTAATCAAGGGTCTTAATTCCCTGATATCTGAAAGTGGAAAATTAAGGAAATATGAATTTTTTGAACCATCCTTTTTGAATTTCGACAGGAAATAATCTCTTGAAAATGAATGGCCAAGAGGGAATCCAATCAGTCCGTATAATTTGATCTCAGTTTCTTTCACAAGCCTGAACTTTTATAATCCTGTTGTTACAAACTGCTTAATGCCTCCGCTACCGGCTATTCAGTCCGCTTATATAATAAAGCAATAAAAACTTTTATTTAGTCTTTAAAGCTATCTTTTCAAGCAGCCCAATGCTAAGAATACCGGCAAGCATCAGGGCAACTGCTATAAGAACCTCTGTACTGAAATTGTCCGGCATATATCTTTCATATGCCTGTATCACCATACTGCCGTCCTTCTTTAGTAATATCTCCCCAACACTGTTTGTCTTATATACTGTCTCCTTCCACGGCCATAAGGTTGCAAGAGAACCCAGTATAAAACCGGTAAGCAGCGATAATGTCTGGTCCTTATATTTTTTCAGTATCCATGAAAGAACATGTGAAAATGCAATAAGTCCGAATACAGCACCAATTACAACAGGTAACAATATCTTCATATCCATATTATTTACCGCCTCTATAAATACAAGCTCGTAATTACCCATAAGAATAAGAACAAATGAACCCGACAATCCGGGAAGTATCATGCTGCAAACAGCAACTATGCCGCAGAGAAACAGGTAGAAGACGTGATCATTCGGTGAGGCAGGTGACAGGTAGGTTATAACTACGGCAGCGAGGCTACCACCAATAAAGGAAATTACTACAGGCAGGGATAGCCTGTTTATTGTTTTTCCTACAAAATATACAGAGGCCAGTATAAGTCCGAAAAAATACGACCACACATATACCGGGTAATTACAAAAGAGAAAATCAAATATTTTGGCAAAGCTTATTATACTGATGAATACCCCGGCAAAAACACTTAAGAGAAAATACAGATTTATATGCTCTGAAAAGCTTTTGAACCGTCCTTTAAAAAGAAATGCAATTGCAGTGGCATCAATGGATTTCAGGGAATTTATAAGTTTCTCAAAAATACCGGAAATAAGGGCTATCGTTCCGCCTGACACTCCCGGTATAACATTTGCCGCTCCTATAGCTATTCCCTTCAAAAATAAAACAAGGTAATTCTTGATCATGGTGAGCTATTTTCTGCATAGTAACGATCAACCAGCGACTGCACCTCCTTCGAAGAATAAATCTTCTTTTCAGTTTTAAAGACTTCAATATGCAGATCATAGTCAAGTATCAGTCCCTGCTCAACATGGTATAACCCTTTTTCAATTGAAAGTGATTTAAGCAGTAATATTCCAAGCTTATAATGAAACAGTGCATTCCCGGCAACAAAATCAAAAGATCTGCTTAAACTCTCTATTGCCTCCTTCTCCCTGCCCATACTAATAAGTATGTTTACCTGCTCAAGCCAGAACTCTTGACTGAAGGGGTCAATCTCTACTGCCTTATCAATGGCATTCAGTGCACTCTCATTTCTCTTTTCTATCTGGAATGACCTGGAAAGGGCATACCAGAATTCTGCATTTTCCTTATCCAGGCTTATGGCCTTCCTTATATGCTTTCTGCTATCCTTTATCTTTCCCTTTTTCATCAGCAGTAATCCCATGCCATAAAAAGCTTCGGCTGAATCAGGGTCCATCTTCCTGGCTTCTTTTAGACAATCTTCCGCTTTACCAAACTCCCCCATTTCTTCGTAACTCTCAGCCATATACAACAGGGCTTCAATGTTATCATCACCGATTTCCAGTAATTCCTTATATATCTCAACTGCATCTTCATACCTTCTTGAGAGGAATAAAATATTTGCCTTGTTAAACAGGGCAAGCTCATTTTCCTCATTTATGGCCAACACAAAATCAAAGGCATCCAGTGCATCAAAATATTTCTCCATGCTGCTTAATACCACAGCTAAGCCATACCAGCCTGCTTCGGAATATGGCTGCTTATCAAGGAACGTTCTGAAATACTGCTCAGATTTTTCAAGTTCCCCTGATTTCTCATAGCAAAAAGCAATCTCCATAAGCAATCCCGGCCGGCTACTATTCAGTTTGTAGGCTGTTTTCAGGTATTTAATCGCATCCTTAAACCTGTTCCTGCCCTGCAGATCCATCCCTATCTGGCTTGCAATATCCGACTTGTCTTCCGGCTCCAGTGACAATGCCTTATTGTAGTTCTCAATTGATTGCTTGTGCTTCCCCTTCATACTATATACTGTTCCCAGTAAAAAGAAAACCTCATAATTGGTATTCTCAATAAATGAAAGTCTCTTTAAAATCTCAAGTGATTGATTCAGCTTGCCTCTGTCAATCAGAACCTGTGCTTCCCTGAGCTTAATAGCCATTGAAGAAGGATGCTGACCAAGGCCAATCTTCACAGCCTCAATAGCACTTCCCAGACTGTGCCTGCCAAGATAATAGTCAATTATATCTTCAAACTCATGAACATCAAAATACAGAAGGGTCTTCTCCTTTTTCATGCTTTCATACCTCTGCACCCTCTGCTTTGTCTCGTTGTCAGGCTGAAAATTATTTTCCTCTGCTCTCATCCTCAGTTAATTTGAAGGCGTAAAAATATGAATTATTTAAGAAAATGGAACTATACTGCAAGCATAGATTATAAACAATTTTTAATTCCCCCGGCTTTTTTTTAAAAAAATCCGGGACCACGCAACCAATCTGTAATCTTATTCATCTATGAGTTGAAATCAAGCATACCCGTTTACCCATCATAGATCAACTCTGTTAAAGAGTTGACAAAGCCAGGAGTCTTATCTGCCTGGCTTTTTTTTATTTATATATCTCTCTTTTTGAAGCAAGAAGGGTATTCCTGAGCAGTGAAACTATGGTCATCGGACCAACACCGCCCGGAACAGGTGTTATAAAACTGCATTTAGGGGCCACTTCATCGAATTTAACATCCCCAAGCAGCTTCCATCCCGATTTTGTCTTGTCCGATCTTATCCTGCTAATGCCAACATCAATAACAACAGCTCCTTCCTTAACCATATCGGCCCTGAGGAATTCAGCCCTGCCCAGTGCAGCAATAATTATGTCTGCCTGCCCTGTTACTTCCTTAAGATTTGGAGTACGGCTGTGACAAAGGGTGACGGTAGCATTTCCAAAATCATTTTTTTGGCTTAATAGTATGCTCATGGGTTTTCCAACAATATTGCTGCGACCGATAACCACACATGATTTGCCGGATGTTTCTATATTATATCTTTTCAACAGCTCCAGTATTCCTGCCGGGGTGGCTGATACAAATGCAGGCAGGCCAATAACCATCCTTCCCACATTCACAGGATGAAAGCCGTCCACATCTTTCTCAGGCTTTATAGCTTCAATTATTTTTTGTTCATTGATATGAGCAGGCAATGGCAACTGAACTATAAGTCCGTCTATACCGGGATCATTATTTACAGCCTCAACCTTTTCAAGCAGATCAGCCTCGGTAATATCATCTTCCAGCCTTAGCACAGTTGAATTAAAACCTACCTGGCTGCATGATTTTTCCTTACTGGCTACATAAGTCTCACTGGCACCATCATGGCCAACCAGTATTGCGGCCAGATGTGGTGTCTTAGCCCCCTCCTTCACCAATTGTTTTACTTCTTCTGCAATCTCTTCCTTAATTGCAGCCGATGTAGCTTTTCCGTCAATTAATTCATACATAAGACTCTGTGTTTATCATTTTCAATCATCGCCTGAATATCCATTATCTTATCTTCCCATTCCCGGAAGGCCTCCACCCGACATCATTCTTGCCATATTCCTCCCTTTCTTCCCCGACATCATCTTCATAAGCTTCCTTGTCTCATCGAACTGCTTTATAAGCTGGTTCACCTCCTGCACATTTGTTCCACTGCCTGTGGCTATCCTCTTTTTTCGTGAACCATTCATTATTACAGGATTAGTACGCTCCTCCAGGGTCATAGACCTGATTATGGCCTCAATGCCCTTAAAAGCATCATCATCCATGTCCATATTCCTTAGTGCCTTTCCCATTCCCGGTATCATGGATGCCAGGTCTTTTATATTTCCCATCTTTTTTATCTGCTGTATCTGGGCAAGGAAATCATCAAAATTAAACTGGTTCTTTGCAATTTTCTTCTGCAGTTTCCTGGCTTCCTCCACATCTATATGCTCCTGGGCCTTCTCCACCAGAGATACCACATCACCCATACCAAGAATACGGTCAGCCATCCTGTTGGGGTAAAAAACATCAAGAGCATCCATCTTCTCTCCTGCACTCATAAACTTGATAGGCTTATCCACCACAGAACGGATAGAAAGGGCTGCCCCTCCACGTGTATCACCATCCAGCTTTGTAAGAACCACTCCCTCAAAATCAAGCCTGTCGTTAAATTCCTTTGCTGTATTAACAGCATCCTGTCCGGTCATGGAATCTACAACAAAAAGGGTTTCCTGAGGATTGACTTCTTTCTTTATCAATGCTATCTCGTTCATCATCTCCTCATCAATCGCAAGTCGGCCGGCAGTATCAATTATCACAGCATCAAAGCCTTCCCTCCTGGCATGCCTGACAGCTGATTTGGCAATCTTAACGGGGTTCTTATTGTCTTCTTCGGTATAAACGGATACAGAAAGCTGCTCACCCAACACTTTTAACTGTTCTATGGCTGCAGGCCTGTAAACATCACAGGCAACAAGCAAGGGATTCTTGCTTCTTTTTGATTTCAGCAAGCCTGCCAGCTTGCCTGCAAAAGTTGTTTTTCCCGAACCCTGAAGGCCGGCTATCAGCAAGACTGCCGGATTAGCCTTAATATCAATATCAACAGCCTCTCCCCCCATAAGACCGGCCAGCTCATCATGAACAATCTTCACCATCATCTGGCCCGGCTTAACTGATGATATCACATCCTGTCCAAGAGCTATTTCCTTAACCTTATCGGTAAAAGATTTAGCAATCTTATAATTCACGTCTGCATCCAGCAAAGCCCTCCTTACCTCTTTAAGGGTTTCTGCAATATTTATTTCTGTTATTCTTCCCTGCCCCTTCAGGAGCTTAAAGGAATGATCCAGCCTGTCACTTAAATTCTCAAACATTATTTTATGATTTCCGTTTCTGCAAAAATATTAACAATTAACTATAGCAATACTGAATAATATTAAAAAGCCGGTAACAAATCACATCCTGTCAGGAACCTCTATTCCCAGTAGTCCCATGCCTGTATTTATTACCCTGCCGGTCAGTTCCGACAGCCTCAACCTGAATTTCCTTTGTAGCTCATCCTTCTCTCCAAGTATGGTATGATCGTGGTAGAACTGGTTATATTCCTTAACCAGCTCGTAACAATAATTTGCAATTAAAGCGGGACTAAACTGCAGGCCTGCTTCACTTACCACCTCCCTGAAGTTCAAAAGTATCTTTACCAGTTCCTTTTCTTTATCCAGCAAAGCAACAGGTTCACCATATCCTGATCCTGCTTCCGCTTCCCAGCTTAATCCCTGCTCCCTGGCTTTGCGCAGTACCGATTTTATCCGGGCATGAGTATATTGTATAAAGGGACCCGTGTTACCGTTAAAATCAACCGACTCCCGTGGATTGAAAGTCATATTTTTCCTGGGGTCAATCTTAAGTATAAAATATTTAAGAGCCCCCATGCCTATCTGTGTATATATCTTTTTCTTTTCCTGGTCAGTATAGCCATCCAGCTTACCCAGCTCTTCCGACATATCACGGGCGGTCTTTATCATCTCATCCATCAGGTCATCGGCATCCACAACTGTTCCCTCCCTCGATTTCATTTTACCCTCGGGCAGCTCCACCATGCCATATGACAAATGGTACAACTTGTCAGACCAATCAAAACCCATCTTTTTCAAAACAATTTTAAGTACCTGAAAATGATAGTTCTGTTCATTACCCACCACGTAAATATGACTCTCAAAACCATTATTATCCTCATAGCGCTGCACAGCAGTACCAAGATCCTGTGTCATATAAACGGCCGTCCCGTCAGCCCTGAGCAAAAGCTTTTCATCCAGTCCTTCATCCCTGAGGTCAACCCATACCGACCCATTCTCTTTTGTAAACAACACCTTCTCTTTCAAAGCTTTCTCAACCAGCTCCCTGCCATGTTTATATGTTTCAGACTCGTAGTATATCTTATCAAAATCCACCCCCAGCCTCCTGTAGGTCTCATCAAAACCCTTATAAACCCATGAGTTCATTTTCTCCCATAAGTTAAGCACTTCAGGCTTCCCTGCCTCCCAGTCCTTAAGCATCTGCTGTGCCTCTGCCATCAGTGGGGCCTTTTTTCCTGCCTCCTCCTCACTCATCCCTTGTTCAAGCATCCCTGCCACCTGCTTTTTAAACTCTTTATCAAACCTCACGTAATAATTCCCCACCAGCAGGTCACCTTTCATACCGGCAGAGTCAGGAGTCTCTCCATTAGCCCATTTCTGCCAGGCAAGCATTGACTTACAAATATGAATACCCCTGTCGTTAACAATATTTGTCTTAACCACATTATGGCCGTTGGCCTTAAGAATGCTGGCCACAGAATATCCAATAAGATTGTTTCTTATATGGCCCAAATGTAAAGGCTTATTTGTATTTGGTGAAGAATATTCAACCAGATAAGGAAGCTCATCCCCTGCCGCAGCCTGAAAACCATAATCTTCCCTACTGAATATTTTCTCAAAACTGTCCTTCCAGAAAGCACCGGTCAACTCAAGGTTTAAAAAACCTTTTACCACATTATAAGAGTTAATAAAGCTGCAATCCTTCTGCAACTGTTCCCCAATGGCTTCGGCTGTCTGTTCGGGACTTTTCCCGGCCAGCCGTGTAAGCGGAAAAACCACCAGCGTGTAATCTCCTTTAAAATCCTTCCTTGTAGGCTGTATCTGTAATTGCTTCTCAGCAGGCAGCTCCCCAAATAATTCCTTGCAAGCCTTTCCTGCCTTTTCGGCTAATATTGCTTCAATCTTCAACTCCATTCTCTCTTTAATAACTATTTATTGATCAGGCTGCAAAGATAACATTCATAAGGATAATATCAGAACAAATATAGCTCCAACTTAAAATATTCATGGCACAAGGATGTGCCTGGCCGTATCCATGATCACTAATTATTGAGAAGTCCAATTCTGTTTGTATTTTGTTGTTCTTGAAGAGTTTTATTGCTTGTGCAAATACCATGTATTAGCTGTTTTCCACCCCTTTCATTGAAAGCTGTATCCTTTTCCTGGGAACATCCACCTCCAGGACACGGACTTTCACATGCTGATGTATCTTAACTACATCATTGGGGTCAGATATATAGCGGTCAGCCAGTTGTGATATATGAACCAGCCCGTCCTGTTTAACCCCCACATCAACAAAAGCCCCGAATTTTGTGATATTTGTAACAATTCCCGGCAGCTCCATTCCGGGTTTCATATCCTCCATTGAATATACATCCTGTGAGAATTCAAATACTTCTATCTGCTCACGGGGGTCCCTTCCTGGTTTTTCAAGCTCGGACTGTATATCTTTTAACGTAGGCAGGCCTGTATTTCCATCAATATATTTATTTAAGTTAATTTGCCCTGCAAGTGATTCATTGTTTACAAGTTGGCCCAGATCAACGTTAAGGTCGGCAGCCATACGCTTCACTATATGATAACTCTCAGGATGAACGGCAGAATTATCAAGAGGATTCTCAGCTCCTTCTATCCTCAGGAAACCTGCACACTGCTCAAAGGCCTTATCTCCCATACGGGGAACTTTTTTCAGCTCTTTCCTTGAATTAAAACCACCTGTCTCACTGCGATGATCCACTATATTCTGTGCAAGTACAGGTCCCAGTCCCGATACATAACTTAAAAGCTGTTTACTGGCAGTGTTCAGGTTAACACCAACCTGGTTAACACAACTTTCCACAATCTCATCCAGACTCTTTTTAAGGCTGCCCTGGTCAACATCATGCTGGTACTGACCCACACCTATGCTCTTGGGATCTATCTTCACCAGCTCGGCAAGTGGATCCATTAACCTGCGTCCGATTGAAACTGCCCCCCTTACCGTTACATCATAGTCGGGAAACTCCTCCCTTGCGATCTTTGATGCAGAATATATTGAAGCACCCGATTCATTTACAACATATACCTCTATCTCCTTTGCAAAACGCATCTTCTTTATAAAACGCTCCGTCTCCCTGCTGGCCGTTCCGTTTCCAATGGCAATTGCTTCAATATTATACTGCTGTACAAGAGCAGACACTTTACGGGATGACCCGGCATGGTCTTTTTGTGGCGGATGAGGGTATATCGTAGCATTGTGCAGCAGGCTCCCATATTCATCAAGGCATACCAGTTTACAACCCGACCTGAATCCAGGGTCCAGTGCCAGTACACGTTTTTGTCCCAGTGGAGATGCCAGAAGCAGCTGCCTGAGGTTATCTGCAAACACCTTTATTGCCTCCTGGTCTGCTTTTCCTTTATAAAGAGCTTTATATTCATTCTCTATGGAAGGTTGCATCAGCCTTTTATATGAATCCTCTAGTGACCGGGCAACCTGCTGTCCGGTATCATAAGGGTTCTTTACAAATCTGTCAGCCAATGCATCCAGCACCCTTTCGGTATCAGGTTCAAGACTTATCTTAAGAAAACCTTCCTGCTCACCGCGCCTCATAGCCAGTATCCTGTGTCCCGGACATTTTCTCAGGGCTTCGCTGAAATCAAAATAGTCCCTGAACTTGATCCCATCCTCTTCTTTGCCTTTTACAAGCTTCGAATATATCACTGCCCCCCTGTCAAAATAGTAACGTATGATCTTCCTTGCCCCCTGGTTCTCATTTATCCATTCAGCGATAATGTCCCTTGCTCCCTGCAGGGCATCCTCCACTGTTTCCACTTCTTCATTAATAAACTTTAAAGCAAGCTTTTCCAAAAGCATCTCCTCCTGCTTCATAACTATCTTTGCCAATGGTTCAAGACCCCTGTCCTTTGCTACCGTAGCCCTGGTTTTTCTTTTGTGCTTATAAGGAAGATAAATATCCTCCAGCTCAACCGGGTCAAGACATTCCTCTATCTGCTTCTTCAGTTCAGAACTCAGCTTTCCCTGTTCCTCAATTGTCTTTAGTATATGCTCCTTGCGTTTCTGCAGTTCCTTCAGTTTATTCAGCTCATCTCTTATATTTGTTATCTGCACCTCATCAAGGCTCCCCGTCTGCTCCTTGCGATAACGGCTAATAAATGGAACAGTCGCCCCTTTTTCAAGTAAGTCTATGGTATTTCTCACCTGCCTGGGACTTACATCCACTCTCCGGGCTATAAGCTCCTCAAAAACAATCATATTCAAAAAATTATAGAAACCAACCTTTAGAAATCAACATTCACAGGCTATGAAAACCTAAAGCTAACAACAAACCGGTCTAAAGACTGCATAAATAGCTCAGTTTATATAACTGCAGGATAAAAATACGGGGTTTATCCGAAAGAAGCTTTCCAACCATATTCCTGCGACAGGCCTTAAAAAGCAATCTCAGTAAGTAATTTAATCCGAATGCGGCAAGCAGGCGGTATGTTCTGAGCAGCTTTACGTCCCTGTCAAAAGATTTTTTATTTTCTACAAGCTGTCTAATATATTTAAGGTTCTCAACTCCTTTCCTGGTCTTATTTAAGAAAGTCCTTGCGCTATCCAGACTACTATGAACCAGCATATTATCAATATGAAGCACAGATATCCCCGCCTCTTTAAGCCTGTATCCAAACAGGGTATCCTCGTGACCGTAGCTTTTTATTCTTTCATCAAAACCAATAGAACTAAACAGCTCTTTTGAAATCATAAAATTAAAGCTTATAAAAGAGCGGTATGGAGATATGTTTCTCTCTTTTGCAGTCTTCATTTCGCGGGTCCTTCCATATTTCCATCTTAACAAATGATCAGTCTTTGCCGGAGCTATATCAGAGAAGGCCATCCCCCCGATTATCACATCCGCCTTACCTGCCGATTCAAGGTAATTTCGGATAAATAAGGGCTCCTGCAGCTCTGCATTTGAGTCTATAAACAAAAGCCATTTGTATTTAGCCGAGCTGCCCAGGAAGTTCCTGTTGGCCGACCTGCCCAGCCTCTGTTTGTGCATAAAGACCTTAACATACTTAAGCTTTTCAAGCTCCCCGTACTGCTTCCTGAAGAGCTCGTCAGAAAGATCATCCCCAATTATTATCTCGAAATCTATAGACTCTTCTCCTGCCTGCTCACCAAGCTTTTCAACAAGGCTTTTTATATTACGATTATAATTTGGTATTAAAATTGACAGCATTTATATCAGGAAGGTTTTGGTTTCAGTTTATCAAAATAACAAAGTATCTTTGTGCTTTCCTAATTGAAAGACCAATGAAAATGTATAAGTTATTACTAAATCTCCTCCTTGGGATAATAATTTCAGGATCAGTTTACGGGCAATCTCACCATATTGAAATAAATATAAAAGGAATGGCCGACAGTAGTTTCATACTGGCCTATCATTATGGAAACAAGCAATTTATTTACGACAGCCTTGTTGCCGACCGGAAAGCTGTTGTTAGCCTGGAAGGTGAAGAGGCTATCCCCCAGGGAGTGTACCTTTTCGTGCTTCCCTCAGGTAATTATTTTGAGTTCTTAATAGGCGATGACCAGGAGTTCTCTATCTCAGCAGACCCGGAAGACCTTATGTCTTCACTTAAGTTCAAAGGCTCTGATGATAACACTGCTTTTCTTGAGTACCAGAGCTTTATCCGGAAGGCGGGTGAGAGCAACATGCATATACAATCAAGGATAAACAGCCTTGATAAAGAAAACGACTCCATAAAGATATACCAGGACATGCTGGAAGCCAGTCTGGAGAATATTGAAAGCTTCAAACAGGACCTTTACAAAGATCATCCCGGAAGTTTTGTAAGCGACCTCATAATGGCAATGTCTCCCCCCGAAGTCCCTGAATTTGATGTTCCTGCAAACACAGACAAGCCCGACTCAGTAAAAATGGCAATGAGTTATGCCTTTTACAGGGATCATTTTTTCGATGGATTTAATTTTGCAAACGGGGCACTTATACGCAGCCCTGTATATCAAAATAAGCTAAGTACATATTTTAACAGGATACTGATACAATATCCCGATTCAATTATACCCCAGCTACACAAGATAGTTGATAAGTCCAGGGCAAATGATGATATGTTTCAATATACGGTAGTGTTCGTGCTTAATAATGCCATTGAAAGCAAGATAATGGGTATGGACGCAGTATTTGTTGATGTTGCCGAATCCTATTACCTTTCAGGAGAGGCTGACTGGGTTGACTCTGCCTACCTTGAAAAGATTAAGGAAAGAGTGAATAAAACCAGGCCCAACCTTATAGGTGCAAAAGCCAAAGATCTGAAAATGGAAAGCATCAGCGGAGAGTGGGTGTCCCTGCATGAGACAGATGCCGAATATATTGTTTTATATTTCTGGGAACCCAACTGCGGACATTGTAAAAAAGCAAGTCCAATACTCTACGATATATATACAAAATACAAGGACAGGGGGCTAAAAGTATTTGCCGTTGAAACACAGGCTGAACGTGAAGAATGGGAGAACTATGTTGAGAAGAACGGCCTCGACTGGATAAATGCATGGGATCCCCACCAGCTTAGCTATTTCAGGTTTTACTACGATATTATTGCCACCCCCACCATCTACCTGCTTGACAGGAACAAAACCATCATTGCCAAAAGGATAGATGTTGAACAGCTTGAAAAGATGTTGGAGCAGATAATGGCTGACTAAGAAAAGCCTTTATCGTCTGCATTGGCAAACACATATAGTTGCTACCGGGTGGTATTACATACCCGTAACAAACTGCTTCCTGCCCTTATCGAAACTAAGAGTGCTGCCAGGGAATAATGAATTAAAGGCATTATTCTCTATAAGGGCTTCGGGAGAATCATCAATAATGCCGGTTTCTGTCATCAGCCACAGCTTATCAACCTGGTCGATAACCATATTCAGGTCGTGGGTTGAAAAGATAACAGTTTTGCCCTGAGCGGCAAGGTCTTTTAGAAGGCGGATGACTTCATATTTATTGGGAAGGTCGAGAAATGCAGTTGGTTCATCCAGGATCAACAGTTCTGTATCCTGGGCAAGGGCCCGGGCTATCATTGCTCTTTGTCTTTCACCATCTGACACTTCTGCAAGCATTTTATCCCTAAGGTCTGTAAGTCCTACCTTTTCAAGCGAGGAATCTATAAGCTCCCTGTCCTCCCTCCTGACCTTTCCTATCCAGTTGGTATATGGAAAGCGACCCAGGCTAACCAGCTCGTATACACTTAGATTACCTGTGCTTAAAGCTTCAGTGGATACAAAAGCAGTCTGCATTGCAAAATCGCGGCGGGTATAATTCTCAATATCCCTGTTTGCAAGAAGGATAGTACCTGACAACTGTGGTTGGAGGCGCATCAATGTACGTAGCAAAGTACTCTTACCCGAACCGTTCCTGCCAATAAGAGCTATTAACTTACCCCGGCCGGCCGCCAGGGATATATCTTTTATCAGGGAGATATTTTTCCTTCCTGAAGCTTTCTTAAAACCGATCTCCAGTCCCACTGTTTTTAATAATATGTTTCCTGCTTCTTTTTCCACCACTTATTTACCGGTTTTCTCCAGTTAGTTTTTTTGTGTTATCCTTTTCCTATTGAGTTATCACTGTTATGTTATCCCTTTCTATTGAGTTATTCTTTTCTTTTTTAATATTATCCAGATTATCACGGGAATCCCCAGAAGGGCAGTAACCGAGTTTATGGGAAGTATCTTATCCGAACCGGGAAGCTGTGATATTATATCGCTTATAAGCATTAATCCTGAACCGATAAGAATAGACCCCGGAAGCAGGAATGCATGATTGGATGTTCTTAACAACATCCTGCCAATATGGGGCACGACTATACCGACAAAACCAATTGGTCCGCAAAAGGCAGTAACACTACCTGCAAGGATACTGGTACTTAAAAATACCAGGGCCCTGGCCGATTTTATATTTACACCCAGTGTGCTGGCATAATCCTCTCCAAGCAGGAAAGCATTTAAGAGTTTTACAGATGCTCCCGAGATAAGCATTCCAGCCAGAATAGCTAACAATAATATCCTTAACTGGTGCATGGTAATGTTCCCCAGGCTGCCCATTGACCAGACAATAAATGATTTAAGCAACGATTCATTGCTGAAATACTGCATCACTCCCACCAGGGCGGTGGCAATAGCTCCAAATAGTATCCCCAGTATCAATATTGTCATTATATCTTTTATCCTTACAGATACTGCAAAGATGAGAAGCAGTATCAATGCCGAACCAACACTGGCAGCTATCACCAGGGGCCAGTCGCCAAGACTGCTTGCCGAAGCACTTAGAAGCAATGGAGAAAAGCCCATTACAAGTATGGCAACACCAAGGCTGGCACCCGAACTGATACCAAGTACATAGGGACCGGCAAGGGGATTACGGAAGACTGTTTGCATCTGCAGGCCGCTTACAGAAAGGGCCATGCCTGCCAGCAAAGCAGTTAAAGCACGTGGGACCCTGAAGCTAAAGATTATTACCTCCCACTCATGACTTGAAGAGGATCCTCCGGCAAGTATCTTCAGGCTTTCACCAAATGGAATATTTACCGACCCTATAAACACATCCAGCAGGAACAACAGCAATACCAGCAATGCCATTATAAAAAGAGGCAGGAACCTGTATCCCTGACTTGTGTTTATTGTTTTGACCATAACTTTTTATAATAAACCATAGCAGTATCTTTCAATACCCCCGGGTGAAATATATTAACCAGGTCTTTTAATACCTGCTGAGGACTGGTAACTCCCGACTCCCAGAAATCATTTCCTCCGCCCTCTCCCATTCTTTTATTGTTATTATACACTTTTGAATTAATCACAGGAGAAAAATGACTGAACCGGCTGTCATTATTTAAAATATCATCTATGCTGCCGGCAGTCCCCGGGTTAATCCATATATCTGTCCCTGCAGCCTTCTTATAAACACTCTCTATATCCATAGGCACGGCTTTCGACGATTCAAGGCTGTCCCATATATAAATCCCTCCGGCATCCCTGATGAAATTTGCAAGAACAGTATTGCCGGGTGAAACATACCATACATCCTTCCACGGAAGACCTTCCATAACCAGGGGCCTGTTTGCGCTAAAAGCAGCTGTTTGCCTGATCTTTTCATATTCCCCGGCTATTGAGTCGAAATAAGCGGCCGCCTCCTCCTCCATATCATAAAAAGCTGCAACAAATTTTATCCATTCAAGCTTTCCCAAAGGGGTTTTTTCCAGGTAATCGCCGTTCATAATAACCGGTATATCCAGGTCTGATATCTTGTTAATAAATGCAGTTATCTCACTTTCAATGCCATACATCATTACTATATCGGGCTTCTGCAGTACCAGCAACTCGAGGTTCATGGACTGCTCATATCCGACATCAATTATTTCTCCCCTTTTCATAGCCTCGATCACATGTTTATTATTTACCAGTCCTGAACCTGAAATACCTACAATGCTTTCAGTACAGCCCAGGCTCTCCAGGAAGGCAATATGCGTGGTTGATGTGCAAACCGTACGCTTAACAGGAGTTTTAATAAATACATGTTCTTTTAAAAGAGATTTATCAATAGCAGAAATGTCGGCGGCAAGCAAATAACTGTAACTAATACCACTGGCTCCCTGCCATGGATCATAAACCTCAACCAACTTGTACCCGGGATATTTCTTTATAGAAAAGCCACTGGCATACCTGTTCTCCATAAACTCAGCCTTTGCACCATATTTGGATAGGGATCCATTGTTTCCGGCTTCGTAATTCCTGCCTTCATTCTTGCAGGATACTATCAGAATGAAAACAATTATAAGTCCAAAATACTGAAAAAAACGAGTCCTGTTCATTAGTCTGTTAATGATATTTTTCCAGATAAAACAAAGCTGTCAGATCTTATCTTCAGTATATAAAAGCCGGCAGGCAGATATGAGACATCAATACTGAGACGCTCATTTTGTCCGTAAAACTTCCTTTTATATACCAGTCCGCCGCTTATGTTTACAATCTCAGCTTCCAGATATGATGAATATTCAAATGGAATGTCAATCTGTATATTCCCCCGGCCGGGATTGGGGAAAATCTTTAAAGCAGCAACCGGCTTCTTTTCCTGTGTATCCTCTATTCCCAGTACAGGCATTCCGCCACAGAGATCAGCACTGATTGCCAGTGAGATATTCATTGTCTCCCCCTCTGTATGATCATCAAAACCATACCATCTGTCTGTATAAAACATGGCAGTGTTTAAACCAGTGCTCCCCCTTGGTTCCGATTGCATCAATGAGAACATATCGGTCAATGGTCCCGGTGCTGCATTATCATAGGATATTTCATAACCTGTCCAGAAATTACCACTAACACTTATTATTGTATCGAAGTATAAAGTATAATCGCTTGAATCCTTGAAAGAACTGAGATAAACCTTTTTTCCCGCTATCTCATCCAGCGGTTCAGTCTCCCCTGTCCACACCTTAAAGACCACAGAATCAGCCCCGCTGTTATACTCCACATCCCCTGTTTTATAATACAGGCAAATCAGGTTCTTTTCTCCCGAATTATATATTTTCTCTGCATATTTGCTTAGCCTTATACTGTTATGACCTGTCCATAAGCCATCTCCGGGCACACCCTCTGTAAACTCTTTCAGTATCAGCTGTTCACCTGCACTTATATTTCCGTTAGTATCACATGATACCGTGTCATAAGGATCAAAGCCGGAAATTGAGCTGATACCTGAAGCGTCGGGATCCAGCCAGGCTTTTAACTGCTCATCAGCTGCCGGATAATTAGTCCATGATTCCGATAACTTTTGAAAATAATCATTAACTGAATTTGAACAATTTGCCTCTCCCCCAACCAGGCTACCAACAAGCAGGTGATCCTGGTCAAAAAGAGGGGCTCCCGATGAGCCCTCCTCAGTTGTACCCATATCCCAACGCAGTATGCGCCAGAACACATTATTATCATAATCATATCCTGTAAGTGTACCTGTTTCAGGAGGGTCATTATCAACAGATATCTTCTTGATATCCCCCTGGGGATGGTGAATGCTAACTGTACTGCCGGGCGTATTACCCGATATGTCCCAGCCGGCATAATAAGGCCTGTAATTCATTGGAGGCAGCCTGCTTAAGCTCACAAGTGAGAAATCTATATTTTCATTTACAGCCAGCAGGTCTGCACCTGATACCGACTGGCTTACATATCCGTCTATAAGTCCGACACAATAAGGACTTTCATAATTAAATACAGATACAGCTGAGTTTGCCTGGTCCTGGTTATCAATACAATGGCAGGCAGATATTAAATAAGGTATCCTGTCCTCCCTGGCATTATTTACCAGCACACCGCTGCAAAAGCCCCAGGCAGGACCTGGCTGATGATCGGCATAATAGATATAGAGCCTTACAACCGACCTTTTTTCTTTTTGCCAGTCAGCACCCTCGTCGCAGTTTATGTTTACATTACAATATCCCGATGTTCCATACCTGCCGTCTTTTAATTCATCTGTCCCAAAAATATCTCTAATACCATGGCCCACCTGGCCGATATTCAGTTTGGAACGGTTTATGGCCCCATCTGGAAAGTAACATTCTACAATCACCTTATCTCCGGGTACAGGCTGAACGGCAAGCAGTCCCGATTCCTTGTTATTCTCCCTGCTAAAAGCCCCGAGTATAAATTCCCTGCCGGGAGAGTAAATAAACAACCTGGCACTGCCTGATAATTCAAATGAATCGAACAGGAGGCTTAAAGAGCTGGCTCCCTTGCTTTCAATAACTGCTTCCCACAGCAATCCTCCTCCTTTCAGCTGTGTCAGCCGGCCCGAATTAAAAGGATTTATATCAACGGCTATTGAGCTGGCATATATATAGGGCCTGTTCTTGCCAGCAAGTTCTATCTCCCCGGCAGCAACCTGTTTGGACAATAATTCCACGGGAAGACTGAGCTCAACTGCCTTAATATCAGTCAAAGATCCCGGTTCACCCCTTGGCAGGCCGCCACTGCTGACCTGAGCATATGAGATGGCAGGAAAAAACACAAGCAATACTCCTGAAAGCAGGCAGGAGAATATCTGTTTACATAAATATCGAACTTTCATATTATAAATTCTTTAGCTTGTTACTCCTGCTTCCGGCAAAATGTTTCATATTAGCTCGTTAATTCTGCTTCCTCCCAGATATTTCATAAAGGAAAGATAATTCAATTTTTGCTTATTGTTCATCTCAGTTAGCCTGAGTTTGTTTGTTCATCTTAGTTAGCCTGATATCCTGATCTGAATTAATTAAATACCGCTGCATTGGGACCTATTCCTGCTTCGATAGAGTTAAGCTGCCTGCCGTTGTCATCAAAAACAAGTATCGTGGCATTTGCATCATATTTATTTGGC
Organism: Bacteroidales bacterium; assembly: GCA_029932855.1. Taxonomy (GTDB): domain Bacteria; phylum Bacteroidota; class Bacteroidia; order Bacteroidales; family VadinHA17; genus JAYEGO01. Next base: position 128,372 of record JAOZPG010000005.1, read on the forward strand.
ATAACATATATATCACCACTTACAGGATCCACATCCACTGCATTGAAATTTCCTGAAATCAATGCTTCTGCAGGCAGGTGCTGATCATTAACATTCATCTTGTAGATATTCCCTTCATTCAGGTAATAAAGCGTTGAGCCATCGGGACTTATTGCAAGCCTGTTTGGATTATATGTAGCCAGGCCGGAAATTATCTCGTAACTGGCTGCCACACTATAACTATCCCTGTCAACAGAAACAAGCCTGGGGTATTTGTCTATTGTGGCATTCCAGTTTTCATCAAAAGTATTTTCTCCCCTGCAGAAAACCCATATCTTACCATCCTTATCCTCAACAAGGTCTGTTGCTCCGGCACCAACCACAACACTTGCTATTACTTCATCATTATCCGGGTCTATAATGCTTATGGTACTGTCTTTATCCCATCCCCCGCTATTGGCTACAAACACTTTGCTTCCCGACATAATAAGCTTTTCCGGTCCCTTGCCAACGGCAATCCTCTTTACACTGTTAATTAAAAGGCTTGAGAGGTCTATCAGATAAACAAATCCCTCTGTGGCTCCATTAGTGATATAAGCTTTATTATCCGACACAGCAAGCATATACCTTGGATAATCCAGTCCCCGCATGGTGCCAACAGATTTGAAAGTTTCCATATCAACGACCTCAATCTTTTGTGAGTTATTAACCACTATAAAACCCATATCCCCAATAACCGAAAAGGACTGCACAACATCCCCCAGGCTTCTCATCTCATTTGCCGTCTGAAACAAATGATTCTCTACTGTCAAATTCTTCTTATCATAATATGTAATAGAGCCATTATTATTGCCATATGCCCCTTCGTTAACTATAAACACCCCATGAGTAAAACCTGTATCATTATTATTCTCTTCCTTGCTGCAGGAATAAAATACAAAAAATACAGCTGCCATAAAAAATAATTTCGCTATTGATTTCATGTCATTTTTTTATTAGTTAGTAATTCTGCCGATTATTATACTTGTTCATTTTATTTATTCATTTATTTACCATCCATAGCAGCTGTCCCCATTATCAATGTCAGGCCCAGCATATACGAACGCCCGGGAACAGGGTATGCCCTGATCACCTGGTAGTCTGCGTTTGTGAGATTATTTATCCTGAATTGCAATATGGATCCCACCAGGTTATCATCAAATGTATAGCCTATAGAAGCATTCATAACAAAGTAAGGATCAAGGCTGTAAAACATATCATTATCACTCGTGCTATACCTCCTGGAACTCACAGCCGACCCCAGGTGCATGAACATACCATTAAGAGAGATCTCTGCAGTGCCACGTGCAGTATGCTTTGGTATATATCTCAACTGATAATCCTGGAAATCAGCTTCATCCGTATTTCCTGCAGTAGCTATTGTCATAGTATAGCCAAGTGAAAGCTCAAGCCTGGCCCGTCCTGCTTTAACTCCCGTTTCCAATGACGATTCCATGCCCCTGGCCCACACTTTTTTGTAGTTTACAGGTATCCAGTATGAAAGATCGGGTATCCATTGTATCTGGTTGTTAACCATGTTTGTGAACAGGTGAATATCCATGTTGACAAAGCTGTTAAGCGAATTCTTCATTTCCATATTTATGCCTGTGCCTATATCTGCTCCCCAGCCTTGTTCAGGCTTGAGACCAGGGTTGCCTCCGGGTTTCCAGTATTTATCATTTAGTCCGGGAAGACGGTATTTCGAAGCCACATGTGCCCTTATCCATGCTGCATCACCGGGAAAGCTGTATTTAAAGGAAAAAGAATACAGCGGAGGAGGCCTTTCAAAAGAATTGAAATGCATTCTTAAGGAAGCGGCAATATCTATACAGGCCTTTTTATACCTTGCAGCAGCAATTATATTGGCTCTGTACTCTTTTACTGCTGTGCCATACGACTTAACATCAGCTCCTAAAAGGCTGTAATTAGCTCCCATATCTATACTCAGACCTGAAGCATAAAAATACCTGTAATTGGCATCCAGGCTAAACCTTTTCGACCTGATCTCTGAATCTATAAGATAATTATCCTCAATACCGGGACTCTTGTCAAGGTAACGGAGGTAGTCGCTAACATAGGCCGACCTGATCTCCATGCTTGATCTCTGCTTCAGTTTCTTCCATTTTACGAAAATCTTTAGGCTACTGTCTGTCTGCTCCTGCAGGCTTTCCTTATAGGAACCAAGCAGTGCGGGAATTTCTTTCCTTTTTAGCTGTAACCAGCTTCCCAGCTGTAAATAATTATTGCCCCCAAGCCTGAGATTAATATCCTGCAACAGTCCAAAGCTTGTGAGGCTGTTATTATCCATCCTCAGGTGGGGAGATCCGGTTTTCTCATTATCCGTATAAGGAAAATCATTCTCTGAATCCCTCATATATGAAGCCAGCATATAGCTTAGATTATCAGTCCCCAGCTTAATTTTTAATCCGGCACTATTATTAGAAAAACTGGCTGTCTCAATATTTGTAAGCACAGATACTCCCTTCTGCCAGCTTGACTTATTACCTATATTCACCACCCCTCCAAAAGCAGCATCACCATAGATGCTTCCCGAACCCCCGTAGATGACAGATATATCATCAAAAAGAAATACAGGTATCACAGATAAGTCTGCAATACCTGTTGTAGGTGAGTTCAGGATAAATCCATTCCAGTTAAGCTGGGTATGTGAGGATGATGTACCTCTCATAGAGATGGTAGAAAGAGAGCCTGGACTTCCATAAGAATTAATTGTCAGCGGCATACTTTTATCAAGAAGCTCTCCGATGCTCAGGGAAAAGTTCCTGCTTATCATGGCCTTCCTGATCTTAACAGTTCTGAACAATTCCGAGTAAAACTGCTTCCTGTCCTGTCTTAATTCAACTTCCTCTATATAAAGAGAATCGATATCAGGATATAAGTCCGGGCTATTACTATTCAGTGCCGGCAGGGACAAATGCCCATGCAGGGTCATAAATAAAGCTACATCCGGAAAGGCATAAGAAGGAACTGAGGCTGCAAAAAGAGCCGGCATCAACAATAAATAAAACCTTATTTGATAAAATAGTTTCATGTTTTACCCGAACATATTTATAGTGGCAGGTCTTCTGACTTTCCCTCCTTAGATCACCTTCCCGGTTTTAACCAGTGGCAGATAATATCTAAGGCTTAACGGGATCACAGCAGCGGGTACTGTCCAGGAATATTCAAATAAATGAGGCACCTGGTTCCCTTTTAATTAACCCGGATGAAGTTCCGGGTCAACACCACCTGATGACAAACCTACATAAAGTTATCTATTAAAACAATAGTGAGTCTTATTAAAAATATTCCGGTAGGACTTAAGTTGTGTGATTGTTTTATTAGTTTTATTAGCTCTTATTAAGAATAATCTTTTTTATTAAAATGAAGCAGGAAGAAGCAAGACTGAGGTTAGAAAAACTAAGAGAAGAACTAAGCAGACATAATCATGCCTATTACGTGCTCTCGCAACCTGAGATCAGTGATTTTGAATACGATCTCTTAATGCAGGAAGTGATTGGCATAGAAAAGAAATTTCCCGATCTCATTGATCCCTCTTCTCCTTCACAAAAAGTAGGAAGCGATATAAGTAAAGATTTTCAGCAGGTAGAGCATAAGATACCCATGCTGTCACTGGGCAATACATACTCTATAGAAGAACTGCAGGATTTCGATAATCGTGTAAGAAAAGTTATAGATAATAATTTTGAATATGCCTGCGAGCTGAAATTCGATGGTACTGCAATAAGCATTAGTTATAAGGATGGAAAACTTGAAAGAGCTGTTACAAGGGGTGACGGAAACCGTGGTGATGATGTTACAAGGAACGTGAAAACAATAAACAGCATTCCAAAAATGCTTAATGGATCCGGCTTCCCCATGCAGTTCGAGATAAGGGGAGAGATAATTTTCCCAAAAAAGGACTTTAAATCATTGAATGAACAGAGAATAGCAAGGGGTGAAGCGGCTTTCGCAAACCCCAGAAATGCATCTTCGGGCAGCCTGAAAATGAAAAATCCCGAAGAAGTGGCAAAAAGGCCTCTTGATTGCATGTTCTATTATATCATAGGAGAGAATCTCCCCTACTCATCTCATTACGAGAACATGACAAATGCCCGTAACTGGGGGTTCAATATATCAGCAGAAATGGAAAAGCATAAAGATTTTTCCGGGGTAACAGGATTTATTGAGAAGTGGGACTTAATGCGTAAAGACCTGCCTTTCGAAATTGACGGGGTAGTGATCAAAGTAAATGAATACGATCTGCAGGAGAAACTTGGCTTTACTGCTAAATCACCCCGCTGGGCCATCTCTTATAAGTTTAAGGCCGAACAGGCAGAAACACAGCTGGAAGATGTAGTTTACCAGGTTGGCCGTACGGGCTCAATTACACCTGTTGCCGTTCTTAAGCCGGTATTGCTGGCAGGAACCACAGTAAAAAGAGCCTCACTACATAATGCCGACCAGATTGAATTGCTTGACCTGCATTTCGGGGATATGGTTTACGTTGAAAAAGGCGGTGAGATAATCCCAAAGATAGTCGGTCTTGATAAAACAAAACGTCAGCCGGGTTCAAAAGCAGTTTCTTTTATTTCAAATTGCCCGGAGTGCGGAACAATCCTTATCAGGAAAGAAGGTGAAGCAAATCATTATTGCCCTAACTCAGAAGGATGCCCTCCACAAATAAAAGCCAGAATAGAGCATTTTATAAGCAGGAAAGCCATGGATATTGACGGTCTGGGTGAAGAGACCATTGAGCTGCTTTACAATGAGGGACTGGTAAAGGATATAGCCGACCTTTATGAATTAAAGACAGAACAGCTGGCCGGACTGGAAAGACTTGGGGAAAAATCGGCATACAACATTATCAGGGGACTTGAAGAAAGTAAGAATGTAGCCTTTCAAAGGGTCTTATTTGCCCTTGGCATACGGCATGTCGGGGAGACTGTTGCTAAAACGCTTGCAAAACATTTTGGCTCGATAGATAAAATCATGCATGCAGATATTGAAGAACTGATTGAAGTTGGAGAAATAGGCGAGGTAATAGCAGAAAGTGTGATACAATTTTTCAGGGATGAGACAAAGCTAATGCTTATCAGACGGCTTAAAGACCATGGCATAAAGATGGAAGCTGAAAAATCTGTTGGGGCAGGTGCTAAACTGGAGGGATTAAGTTTTGTGATCTCAGGTAGCTTTGAAAAATTTTCCAGGGAAGGACTGAAGCTATTTATTGAAAAAAATGGCGGAAAAATAATAAGTGCAGTATCATCAAAAACCTCTTACCTTGTATCAGGAGAAAATACAGGTCCTTCAAAGCTTAAGAAAGCCAGGGATATGGGAATAAGTATAATTACTGAAACAGAATTATTAAACATGACAAGGATAACAGAAGAATAGCCGGCGGACAGACAAATTGACCTTGTTAATTAAGTGTCAATACTTTTAAGGACTTTCAGCTATTTATTAAATTCAATTTTCTTAAACTTGTAAAATGGAAATTTTTCCGAATCTAAGGACAAAGGTCAGCAGACTGGCTGTAAAGAGAATTCAAAAAAACAGAAAGCGCAATAAAAAAGTATTTAACCTTTCCACTGCAAGGTCTATAGGTATAATCTTTGATGGTACAGATCTTAAGAATTTTGACGGAACATTTAGTTTTTACAGATCATTGAAAGAAAAAGGCTTTCAGCTTTCTGTCCTTGCTTATGTAAATGCAAAAAATATTCCGGATAAGTATCTTTTTAAAGAAAACCTGAGTTTTCTTACTACAAATGAAGTTAACTGGTATTATAAACCCAAATCCAAAGCAGCACAGGTTTTCTTTGATAAGCAATTTGACATATTGATCAACCTTGATATGAATAATATAAAAGCCATAAGCTTTATATCCACGATATCACTGGCCAGGTTTAAGGTAGGCAGATATTCTGCTGAAAACAAGTTTAGCGATATGTCAATAAAGCTTGACCGGGAACCCACCCTGGAGTTTTTTATTCAACAGGTAATGCATTACCTGGAGCTGATAAACAGGCCAGATCTCAGACCTAAGTTTGAAAATGTATAAATTCTAAATTTTACTTTGAAGCTGGGAGCTGGTCAATACTTCCGGCGCCAGGACGTCCGTGGCAGTGTTTGTATTTCTTTCCGCTGCCACAGGGACAGGGATCATTTCGTCCGACTTTCTTTTCTATTCTTACCGGCTGGGCCTTCTGCTTCTCCTGCTTTTCTCCCCCTGTTGAGGAACCTCCCCCGTAAGAAGGTACTTCTGTCTTGGATGTTCTCAAATTACTTGTATCCAAACTTCTCCTCTCCCTCAATTCCTTAACCTCCGACGGGTTCTCAACAGGTATCTGTCCCTTCATAAGTGTAGCTATTACCTCCTTGTTTACCCTGCTTATAACACCGGTAAACAGCTCAAATGATTCAAACTTATATATCAATAAGGGATCTTTCTGCTCATAGCTTGCCGATTGCACTGCCTGCTTCAGATCATCGAGCTCACGCAGGTGTTCCTTCCATGCTTCGTCGATTGTGGCCAGTATCACAGTCTTTTCATACGATTTAACAAGCTCACGGCCTTCTGTACGGGCAGCTTTCTCAAGGTTGGTTATCACCTGGAATACCCTCACCCCATCGGTAACAGGCACCACGATATTCTCATAAACATGCGACTGGCGCTTATAAACATCCTTAATAACAGGATAAGCCTGCTTAGAAATAGATTCTTCTTTTCTCCTGTAAGTATCAAGAACCAGTTCGTTAATGCTTTTGGATATGGCTGAGGGATTTAAACTCATGAATTCTTTTTCATCCATTGGAGGTTCAACAGAAAAGGTACGCAGAAGCTCCATAGTGAATCCTTCATAATCACCTTCAGAATGGTATAGCTCTGCAAGGTTCTCTGAAACATCATACATCATATTGGCAATATCCACGCTAAGCCTTTCCCCATAGAGGGCATGTTTCCGCTTTTTATATATCACCTCACGCTGGGAGTTCATCACATCATCATATTCCAGCAGTCGCTTTCTTATCCCGAAGTTATTTTCCTCAACCTTCTTCTGTGCCCTTTCAATAGACTTTGTAATAAGAGAATGTTGTATCACCTCTCCCTCCTTAAGTCCCATCCTGTCCATCAGGCCGGCAATTCTTTCAGTACCGAAAAGACGCATTAGGTCATCCTCCAGCGAAACAAAAAACTGCGAGGAACCGGGATCACCCTGGCGCCCTGCCCTACCCCTCAGCTGCCTGTCAACACGCCTCGACTCATGCCTCTCAGTGCCAATAATTGCCAGTCCCCCTGCCTCTTTAACTTCATCAGTAAGCTTAATATCTGTTCCCCGCCCTGCCATATTGGTGGCAATGGTAACCTGCCCGCTTCTTCCTGCTTCTGCAACAATATCTGCTTCCCTCTGGTGCAGCTTGGCATTCAAGACATTATGCTTAACCCCTTTCATCTTTAACATACGGCTCAGAAGTTCAGATACCTCAACAGATGTAGTACCCACAAGTGAAGGCCTTCCCTCCCTGCTGAGTGTTACTATTTCATCAATTACAGCCAGGTATTTCTCACGCCTGGTTTTATATACCAGGTCCTCCCTGTCATCCCTTATTATCGGTACATTTGTAGGAATAACAACCACATCCAGCTTATATATGTCCCATAACTCCCCTGCCTCTGTCTCAGCTGTACCTGTCATCCCCGACAGCTTTTCATACATCCTGAAATAATTCTGGAGAGTAATGGTAGCAAAGGTCTGGGTAGCTGCCTCTACCTTAACATTCTCCTTGGCCTCAATAGCCTGGTGCAGCCCGTCGGAATACCTCCTGCCCTCCATTATACGGCCTGTCTGTTCATCAACTATCTTTACCTTATTATCTATAACAACATACTCTACATCCTTTTCAAACAAAGTATAGGCCTTAAAGAGCTGGTTCATGGTATGAACCCTTTCCGATTTCACCGCATAATCCTGCAATATCTTATCCTTTGCCAATAATTTCTCCTTATCATCCTTAACAGATTTCTCAAGCTCGGCTATCTGCTCACCCACATCAGGGAGAACATAAAAACTTGCATCTTCAGATGATGTGGTAACCTTGTCAATGCCCTTATCTGTAAGCTCGATAGTGTTCTGCTGTTCATCAATAATAAAATACAGCTCATCGGTAACCTTATACATCTCCTTACTATTGTTCTGCATGTAGAAGTTCTCGGTCTTATGCATAAGTGTTTTCATTCCCTCTTCGCTAAGAAATTTGATGATAGCGTTATTTTTCGGAAGGCCTTTATGAGCACGCAGGAGTAGCAGTCCACCCTTGTCCTGGTTACCGGCTGATATTTCTCTTTTTGCTTCCGCCAGTATCTGGGTTACCAGTTTCTTTTGTTCATTAAATAATGTAAGCACCTTAGGCTTAAGCACATCAAAATACTGGTTATCTGCCTGTTTTGTTGGTCCTGAAATAATCAGGGGAGTACGGGCATCATCTACCAGTACGGAGTCAACTTCATCAACTATGGCATAATTATGTTTGCGCTGTACCAGGTCGTTGGGATTGATAGCCATATTGTCCCTCAGGTAATCAAATCCAAATTCATTATTCGTACCAAAACTGATATCGGCATTATATGCTTTTCTCCTGGCTTCAGAATTGGGCTGATGCTTATCAATACAATCCACTGAGAGTCCGTGGAACTCATATATCGGGCCCATCCATTCTGCGTCACGCTTGGCAAGATAATCGTTTACTGTAACCACATGTACTCCCCTGCCACCCAGTGCATTCAGAAATACAGGTAATGTGGCAACCAGGGTTTTACCCTCACCTGTAGCCATCTCTGCAATCCTCCCCTTGTGCAAAACCACACCACCTATCAGCTGAACATCATAATGAATCATATCCCAGGTTACCCTGTTTCCCCCTGCAAGCCATGAATTCTTATATATTGCCTTTCCCGATTTTATCTCAATATGTTCATGGAAGGCTGCCAGCTCCTTATCAAAATCGTTTGCAGTAACTTCCAGTTCCTCGTTCTCCTTGAACCTTCTTGCAGTATCCTTTATTACTGCAAAAGCCCTGGGTAATACCTCGTCCAGTACATCATGCAGCTTATTGGTAATGGTTTTTTCAAGTTTATCAATATTTTGATATATCTTTTCTTTATCCTTTATATCCACCTCATCGGACTCTGCAAGCTCCTTCAGTCTTTTAAGCTCATCTTCATCCTTGCCTATCCTTTCTCCTATGATCTCTCTAATATCTGCTGTCTGCTGTCTGAGTTCATCATTAGACAAGGTCTGCAGCTTACTGTATTCCTCTTTTATCTGTTCAACTATAGGAGAAATCTCCTTTATGTCCCTGTCAGATTTATTCCCAAATATCTTTCTGGTAATGCCGTCTATCAATCCCATTATTATTCTATTCCTTTCAATATTTTGTTATACAGGATAAAATCCTGCATTTTAATATGCTCTTTTAATTGCATGCAAAGTTAGTTTTTTTAAGCCAATTTCAGGATTATTTATCGTATTATTCCGTCATACCAGGCATAGGTTGAATTTTGACAAGGATAATCCCAACAACATATTTTTCCATACTGTTTTTGTATATTTACACAGGGATATCTGCTTTTTTTATATATTTCTGATTGGGTAAAAAATAATTGGATGCAATGAATAAGAGTTTGCTCTTGCCTTTCTTAAGAAGGCTAATAATAATATTGTTTATTCTGGTAACCTACAGGACTGCTTATTCTCAGCCATGGCTAAAAGTTTCAGTCAGTGAAATACCTCATCAGGATAATATTAAAACCAGGGATCAGCTGCAAAAACTCCAGGAATCATTTAATCTTTACTGGAAAAACAGAAACGATAAAAAAAGCAATGGATATAAACCGTTTAAAAGATGGGAATGGCTGATTGAGTCGCGCTTAACCGAAGGCGAGGATCGCAACCAGATACTTTGGAATGAATTCAACAGTCCCCAGGCTAAGTCAGTTGCAGGAGACTGGATACAAATAGGTCCCAAAACAACACCTGTATCAATAGGCAGCAATGCAAAAGTCGGATCCGGAAGAATAGATTGCATTGAGTTTCATCCAACTGACCCTGATATATTCTGGATAGGATCACCTACAGGAGGATTATGGAAAACTACAGACGGAGGAGATTCGTGGGAATCACTTACAGATGATCTTCCTGTAATAGGAATATCGGATATAGCCGTTAATCCTAAGGATCCCGATATAATTTATATTGCCACCGGTGACAGGGATGCGGGAGAGTTATACTCCACGGGTGTCCTTATGACTACAGACGGGGGACAAAACTGGTCGCAGACCGCCCTTGCCTATGATCCTGAGAATAGTGAGTATCATTATGTTTACCGCCTGTTGATACGGCCGGACCGGCCGGACACAATTATTGCCGGAACAAATAAGGGTATCTATATTATCAGTAATAATGGCAGCCTGCTAAATTCAGGAACACTTACAGACGGGCGATTCAAGGATATGGAATTTCACCCTTCTAATCCCGATATAATATATGCATCAAGTTATAACTGGGGTTATTCTTATGTATATAAATCTACGGATGGAGGCAAATCATTTACAAACATTTTTAGTTCCGTTAATACCGAACATGATATACGCAGGATTGAACTTGCTGTATGTCTGTCAAGCCCGGACATTGTTTATGCCTTATGTGCAGACATAAACGATTCAAAGTATCAGGGCCTTTATTATTCCCTGAATTCAGGAGAAGACTGGTCAGCAGTTGGCAATAACTCCTTAAACCTCCTCGGGCGATCCTCCAGCGGGAATGATGATGTCGGCCAGGGATGGTATGACCTGGCCCTGTCAGTATCCCCGTGGAATCCATACGAGATATATGTGGGAGGCATAAACATATGGAAATCAACAAATATGGGAGACAGCTGGTCTCTGGCATCTTGGGGAAACAATACTGCCGGCAACTACGTGCATGTCGATCAGCATATACTTGAATATCACCCAATCACCAAAGAATTATTCTCAGGCAATGACGGGGGCATTTATAAAAGTCCGAATAAAGGATCAAGCTGGACTGACCTGAGTTCCGACCTTGAGATATTGCAGATCTACAGGATAGGCCAGTCTGCAAACCATGATGATAAAGTATTGATGGGCAGCCAGGATAATTCATCTATATTAGCAAGTTCAGATTCGTTCAGCGTTGTACTGGGAGGTGATGGCATGGAATGTATTATTGACCCTTCAAACAGCAATATTCTCTATGCATCCTCACAATACGGGCATCTTAATATCTCATATGACGGAGGCTACAATTTTGAGTCTATACAACCAGACCATGATGATGAGGGTGCGTGGCTAACACCATATATCATGCATCCCGAACAAAATAATGTTCTGTATGCAGGATATAATAAACTATACAGGACAGGTGACAGGGGGAAGCACTGGACAAAGCTGAGATCTACCCTGGCTTCCGATAAGAAATACCGCAACATCGCCATTGCCCCGTCTGATGATTATGTTATTGCAAGCTCTTATGAGAAAAATATCTGGATATCCGGTAACCGGGGGGACACATGGACTGACATCTCTGAAGGACTGCCTCTTGTCCCTGGTGTCATAACAGCTATTGCCTTTGACGAGTTTAACCATAGAAAGCTATGGATCAGTATCTCTAATTTTTCAAAGAATAATAAAATCTATTTTTCTGAAAACGCTGGTGAGACATGGACAAACTACTCTTCAGGACTACCAAATGTGCCGGTAAACTGTTTAATTATTGAAAAAGGAAGCAAGTCTGCTCTTTATGCAGGAACCGACCTTGGAGTGTATTACAGGAACAGGGACATGGACAGCTGGATAAACTTCAGCAGCGGGCTTCCTTCAGTAATTGTAAATGAACTTGAGATATTCTACCCCTCTGCAAAGATAAGGGCTGGAACATATGGCAGGGGCTTATGGGAAAGTGATCTCTATACTTCTGTCCTTTCTGTACCAGATGCTGAATTCAGTGCCAGCAGACAAGAGGCATGTATAGAAGGAAATATTCAAGTTATAAGTCAGTCAGGGCCCGGTGATGCAGACAGCCTGAAGTGGATACTTAGTGATACACTAAGCACTGTTTTTTCTGCAAATATGGATACTGCAACTATCAATTATGCCACTGTTGGTTACAAGGATGTAGGCCTTATAATGTTTAAAGATGGCCAATCAGATACCTTGATAAGACCATATTTTATTAAGATAGTAAAACTTGAAGATATTTCCCTGATCACTGATATTGAAGCATATGGCGGGTACTTATGGAAAGGTGACAGTGTAAATATTGAAGCCAGGAACGGTGATAATTTTATCTGGACCCCTGAGCTGGGAATGAACACATACGAGGGAAGTAAGGTCAGGGCCGGGGCGGACTCCAGCATTAACTACCATGTTTCATCAACAGACGGGATATGTCAGAGCCAGGCAGATATCTTCCTTGAAGTCCACATGAATGACTCAATAAAATACGCTATGGAGCTGGATTATACCGAGAACGGTCCTTTTATAAATTACAGCGCTTCAGTAGAGGAAAATGAGCCCCACCCCCCACTTTCAGGCTGTAACACCCAGACCGACTGGTGTGATGAGTTTGGAAATGGTGAAAACGTACTTGCCAATACTGTATGGTTCAGTTTTATGGCTCCTGGTTCAGGGATAGTGTCTCTGGATACCCGCGGCTTTGACAACCAGATAGCAGTTTATGATGCCGAAAGTGCGGAAGATATTCTTTCAGAAAACCACGAGCTACTGGCAGCAAATGACGACTATTATGGGAGTGATATGGATTATGCTGCATCAATAAGAAAGATAGAAAATCTTATTAGTGGGAAAAAATACTGGGTACAACTAGACGGAAGCGGTGGAAACCAGGAAGGCAGCTTTTATATTACTCTCAGGGACTATGCACTTGCAAAATCCACAATTGAAGCTGATGAAATAATACCGGGACTGGGAATATATCCCAATCCCAGCCATGGCGACTTCAGCCTGCAACTCAGTTCGCTTACCAGCGGTAAAGGCATTATTGAAATATATAGTCTCAACGGACAGGCCGTTTACTCAAAAACAATTGAGTTCCTGCCGGGAAGCCTGGAAATAAGTCTGAATACTAATATAAATACCAGCGGTATCTATATTATAAAATTTCAGACTAACAAGCAATCAGTTGTACAAAAACTAATTATTGACTGATAAAAGCTAAGCTTTTTAATATTTTTACAATAATTAATGCAGCGATATCGATATTGCTGCGTCATTAATGTGAACAATGAACAAACAAGAACAGGGATTTACTAACCTAAACCAGGATCTTATTGACGGCTGCATTGCAGGGGATCAGAAATCCCAGTTCCTGATATACAGGCAGTATTACCTGAGCATGTATAACACAAGCCTCATGATAGTAAAAGATGAAGCTGAGGCAGAAGACATTATGCAGGAGTCATTCCTGGCAGCATTTGAAAAGATAGCTACTTACCAGGGCAAAGTAAGTTTTGGATCATGGCTGAAGCGGATTGTTGTTAACAGGTCATTGGATGCCCTGAGAAAGAAAAAACCAGAACTAACAGACATACTTGAGCAGGAGACAGTTGAAGAGGAAATAATTGATGAAGAAAAACAGGAATATCAAATCAGGCAGATCAGGAAGGCCATGGAATCACTATCCGACGGCTACAGGCTGGTGCTTTCGCTATACCTCTTCGAAGGATACGACCACAGGGAGATTGCCGGAATACTGAATATTGCCGAATCCAGCTCACGCTCACAATATGCCAGAGCAAGGATAAAACTACAGAAGATATTAAAAAATGGATGATCTGGAAAAATACATCAGGGAGAACAGCAGCAAGTTCCAGTTTGAACCGGCAGAAGGACATTTTGACCGCTTCAAATCAAAACTGAAAAAAACCGGAGCAAGAAGCAGGACTGTAAGTCTGTTTACCGGACTACTAAAAGCTGCTGCAGTAGCAGTACTTTTGGTTATCTCTTCTTTATGGACCTTCGAAAAGATCGCAAACAGAAATATGTCGGAGGGCCTTTCACTGGGAGATATATCACCCGAATACCATGAAGTTGAAGAATATTATATTCACCAGGTCAGTTCAACCTGCAGACAAATGAAGCAAACCGACATGTTTAGCGATGAGAAGCAGCAAAATATGGTACTTCAGGAATTATCTGATATGGATTCAATATATAACTGCCTTAAGAAAGACCTCAAAACAAATCCCGACGATGAGAGGATAATAAATGCAATGATAGGGCATTACCAGATGAAACTGGAAATAATGAACAATATACTGGGACAATTACATGAAATAAACGAGAACTATAAACATACAAACCATGAAAACAACGAAATTTAAAGCCCTCTTTAGCCTGTTGCTGCTTTCAGCTTTTGCTGTTTCGGCACTCGGGGAAGAAGTGACAAAAAAGTTAAAACATGAATTTACAATAGACAACACGTCTGTTCTTGTGCTACAGAACAAATATGGCAGGATAGATGTGCAGAACTGGAATGAAAACAAAGCCGTAATTGAAGTGGAAATTTTGGTTAAGCATCCTGATAGAGATAGGGCACAAAAGCTTATTGAATACATTGATGTTGATTTCTCCACTTCCGGAAGCCAGTGTAAGGCAGTTACCATTATTGATGATAAGTTCAACAAACTTAAAGGCAATAACTGGGGTAATGGTAAAAAGTTCAGTATTAATTATACTGTAAAGATTCCTGAATACCTTAACCTGGATCTGCATAATAAATATGGTGATGTATTTATAGATAAACTGACAGGACATGCAAACATAAATGTCAAATATGGCAACCTCCAGGCAAATAGCATCTCCAGAGGCAACATCAAGCCCCTGTCATCCTTAACATTAGGCTATGGCAAAGCAGAAATTGAAGAACTTGCCTGGATGAAGGTTGATATCAAGTATTCAAAGCTTTACCTGGATAAGGGCAAGGCCCTGGTGCTGCAAAGTAAGTATTCAAAACTCTATATTGGGGAGGTAAGCTCTATCGTTGCAGAATCGAAGTATGATAATTATGAAATAAATAAAATACAAAACTTTGTAATTAATGGCGCATACTCAGACTACAGCATTGATTATCTTGGCAAGAAACTCTTACTGGATACAAAATATTCGGGAACCACTATTGAGAAAATACCAGCAAGTTTCGAACTTATTAAGATCACAAATAGCTATGGGGGAATAAAACTGGGAATTGCTGACGATGCATCCTACAGGCTTAATGGAGAGTCAAAGTATTCAAGTATCACTTATCCCCAGAGTAGCAGGATGAGTCGCATAGAGAAATCAAACTATTCCACTTATGAAGGGATTGTAGGGAATTCCTCAGATCCGGAAGCAAGCGTTAGCATCACCACAAGTTATGGTGGAGTAAGATTAAATCTGTAATCAAATATTAAATTTACAACTTCTAATATAGGATTCCAACAAAAACCGGTAAGCGGAAACTGCGGAGATTCAAGATGCAAGTGCAACTTTTTGGTTAAAACTATTTAAAAATACACTTCCAGGTGATCTAAAGTCAAATTTTTTCCTTCTGCTGGCAAAGCTTATTGTCTGATCTTCAAAATACGGGCTTTGAAATTAAGCTTGTCACTCTCCACCGATAGGATATATAATCCTACAGGAAGGTCAGCGACAGGCAGATTCAGAACATATCCGGCCCCTACCCTGCCCGGCTGCCATGATTTTTGCACGCTTCCGTCCATGGCGATCAGGCGGATCTGCACATCCCCGCCGGCCGCCATATCAAACTTCAGATACAGAAGGTCTTTTACAGGGTTGGGAAAAACAATAATACCCTGAGGAATAAGAGGATTCTCAAGGACTGTAATATTCTTTACGCTAAGCGCAATGCTTTCCTCTCCAACTACCAACGATATTTCATAGTTTTGATTCTCCTGATCAAACAGCAGACTGTCATTAGCACTATCCATTGGCAATCCCTTATAGTCTGCATAAACACTGTAATGGCCTGCCGCGATACTGTCAATGTAAAAATATCCGAGGGAATCTGTCAAAACATAAGCAATAACTTTTTCTTTGTTGTTGAGCAGATAAATGCACACATCCGGAACAGGCATCCCTGTTTCCGCTGCTTTTCCCTGACGCACCTGTAATGTAACGTTGCCTTTTCCCCCATCCGTTGACATGCTCCCCTCCATACTGTTTGTGCCTTGCAAGGCATCTGTTTTCTCCACAAGAATTTCCAGCCCGCTGATATTCTGACCGACATTCAGCCGGGTGGCTTCGGAAAAAAATATGGTATTGCCCAGATATACCGGAGCATAATCAGGATAAAATGCAATATCCGGCATAACACGAAGGGTAACTTCCCCTTGTGGCACCCCGACCAGAGAAAAATGATTCGTCCCGTCCAGTGAATAAATAAAACTTACGGAAGGAATACCATTTGCATTGATCGAATAAACATACACTTCAGCCCTGGTTAAAGGCTGCATATCAAAGGTATAAACATCACCGGTAACATTATAGGTCGGTGCCACGATGAATGATTGTTCGGGAGCAAAGGGAGAACCCCGGAGGGAGTTATCTATGGATTGAACACTCCAGAAGATGGTATCTCCGACCGTTAACCCATTGATCTTCCAGGAAAGATTCTGCCCCACGTTCCCCTCATTCACCACTTTCCGGAACCCTGTGGCAGGATCCGCCATGGATGACATGATCTCTGATCCACCCGGGGTAGTACCGATTCTAAGGTTATAGCTCAATCCTTCCTGTGCCGTCTCCTGATCATGACCGTAACTCCACATAAACACCGTGGAATCGGACGCCGGATCGTAATATTCATGAAGATATGCAGGAGGATCGGGATCATGGTTGGGAATTGTGTTTCTATGATGATAGAGCTTACAACCATATTGATACTCCTGTAAATCAGG
>JAOZPG010000017.1 GCA_029932855.1 Bacteroidales bacterium
TAGACTGGCAGTCATCCGAAAAAATGAGTCGGGCAGGAATATATTATGAATTAGGCGTTGTTGTTGGGCATAACGATAAAAAACACCAAACAACTATAACTTAACTACTTTGTAGATAAAGCATTTGCCGTTTTCCAATTCTACTTTAATGAAGTATAATCCGCTCTTAAGTGATGAAAGATCTATTGAATGGCTTGTGGGGTAATCACATATATTCTCAAACAATATATTATTTACCGATATTCTTTTTATAATGGCATCATCAGATATTACATCTATTTTACCACTTGTCGGGTTCGGGAACACAGATATGGAATATCCCTTTCCTGCAGTTTCTATGGAAAGCTCATTACTGAATTTTCTTTCAATTAAATCCCATAACTCATCTCTGCCGGCATCGTAGTTCAGTGCCCAGATACCTATCCCACCCAGGTCTTTCTCAAATGCCAGATCATATTTGTAAGCCAGGCTTTCTTCATCCTCAGTCCAAACCTGGTACCAATCGCCACTCTGCCAGCTGTACCATGGTGTTTTAGACGTGTTCTCCCATCTCCGGCCATGAACTGCCATGGAAATTATATCGTTTTTATAAAAAGTTGAACCTATGTAATCCTTAACATTTGTATAAGGATAGTTGGTGTATGTTTTCCACTTTTTACCATAATAAGGCAATCCCAGCACTATCTTGCTGCTGAAATTCTGAATTGGAATTTTGTAATCTTCTTCCAGGCTTCGAGAGACTGATATTTTGTTATTAGGGCTGTATAAGGGAGAAACCGGCCCCGTGCTTGATGACCATGAACCGTGATAATTGTATGCCATTATAAATATATGGTCAACAATAGCAGTTAAACCGTTCAGATCCCAGCCTCCCCAGTCAACCGAGGGGCCGTCGAATGAAAGTTCAGTGCCGGGGATCTCAGCGTCAATATAATTCCTGAGCTCAAGCATAAAATTATTAAGGCTTTCTCCCCTGATATTCGATTTCAGCCCCTCAAAATCAATATTTACCCCATCAATCTTATTGTCGGTAACAATTTGTTCAATACTATTAAACAGATTATACTTTATTGCAGAATCGCTAAAAAGCAGCTGCATCTGGTTGTCGTCTAATCCGAAGTTTGTAATTGCAATAACTGCCTTAGTCCCAGCTGCATGAGCTGCATTGATAACATCGACCCATGGCCATCCTGAAGGGTTTTCCAGATTCCCTGAAGCATCAAGAGAAAAATCAAACAGCGCAATATGTGAAAGCAGCTGATATCTCATATTGTTATTAGCCCCCCGCGAATACTCCCAGTAGGGTAGAAAACCAAATACAATTTTTTTCAGTTTTTCCGGATCTTCCTGTAAGTCAATTATATCATCATTTTGATAAAAACTCTTTAGAGTGAAATCTTCTTTGGGGAATTCTATGCTCTGTTCCCAGTGAATACCTTTTCTTTCAGCCTGGGCACAAAGATCATTCACAATAAACAGCTGCAGGACAATAATATATATCAGAATTCTAAGATTCATAGAACGATTTATAATGTTCTCAAAAAAGACATATACAAAGTTAAGCATAAATTCCAGCCATTCAGTGCCACAAATATCACTTCAGGCCGGCAAGGCTCTAACTATACCGAAAATACTTCTTTGGGAAGAATATCTGAAAATAAGTATGTCTCTCTTTCACTAATATCAGCCATTTCCTGCCGTATGCTCTGTATAAAAGAGTTGCCGTCATATGTGCCACGGATTGCTTCAAAGTCATCATTCTGTATTTCTTCATCTCCGTCAACACCAAATCCGATCTTACTGTTCTGATCAAATTCTTTCTCAGCATCTTTCAGAACCATAGCCTTTAACTTGAGGGAGTTTATTTTCCAGTCTTTAATTATTCCGGAAAGTTGTTCTGCAGTTATTTCGCTAATCTTAATCCCAATGCGCTTTTCAATCAGGTTTACACACCATGAATAAGCCTTTTTCTCATAATCTTCATGTATTTGTCCGAGGCCTTTCTCAAGCTCATCCACAGACAATATCTTTCCAGTACTTACCGAATTCATTAAATCTGAGATCGAATCTTCAGGAGCAATAAGCCCAAGAATATCCAGCCATTTTGAACTACCAGATTTTACTTCCGGTTTAAGTATTTCACGAAGCTCTTCAAGGCTTTTTATCACATCAGACTTCTCAAGCCGTTTTATTATTTCATCTGCCATATAAACATCAATAGCCAGATCATAGTACCTGCGCGATGTTCGTAACATCAACCTGTTTATATGGGCCCCTTTGTGAGTGGCAAATACTTTTGTCTTTGGGGTTGATTCATGAAGCTCAGACAGCAATTCAGATCCCCTGACAATTTTCCCGACAATATAAGGATTGAGAAATTCAAAATTGATTAGATCAAGCTTATCGGAATCTTTCCGTCGGTCACGTTTTGGCCATTTATCACTATCCCTTACCGTTCCAACAGTAAATAAGTTCATCGCGGGAGTGATTACGCTCTTTCCGTTCTCAACATTGATATATGAAAAGGGAAGCTCTGAAGTATCGAAATTTGCAGCATGCTTATCCATAACAACAGAGAAAGCACCCACACGACAGGGCCATAACATATAAGAAAAAGAACCTGTCTTGGATCCTCGTTCTACAATTCCCTGGTGTATAGGTCCAAGTTTATACATATGATTACTCTGGTTGGTACCGCTTCCTGCATTATAGAAAGAGAACATACCAGCAATCAATAATGTTGATTTATGGTGCGTAACGGTGTAAGGCCCGGCAAGAAGACTACAGGCTTCACCATGAAAACCTTCGCAATTAGCAAAGATTGCAGAGTTTTCAGACGAAAATTGTTTGCCTATTCTCACACTCTGACCAATAAAGGAAGTATTAATAATTGCCCCGCTATCTACTATTGACCCGGATAAGATTATAAAATCCTTAGCTACAACCCCTTCTCCTACTACTGTCGGACCGGCTTCACAACTGATAAGCGATCCTTCTTCCAGCTTTGAGGCTCCTGAGATAATTGAATAACTGCCTATCTTAACATTCCGAATAGAAGTTGTATTTAGAATCCGTGCATTACTACCAACAGAACCCCTGTCTGACTTTTTTTTATCTACATATTTCCTTATAAGATTTTCCAGCTTCTCAGTAAACACCTTATCATGCCTGTAAACAACAAGCAGATATGCTATTTGTGCAGATAACCTGTCAAAAATGGGAAGTTCACGCCCGCCACCTTCATTTAAGACTTCTATCTCCGTTCCGTTTCCAAAGGCAGTTTCTCCATGAACAACTATTGTCCCAACATTTTCCAGAGCAACATTATCTTCAATATCATAGTTGATAAGGCTGCCAACATTGGATATTAGAACATTATCACCCACAGTACAATCTTCTATATAGCTGTTTCGAATTCCGGAATACTTGCTTATGCCTTTCTCAACTATAATCTTTTCAGAAAAGACACCCAGTTTAATATCTCCCGAAAAGTGTGTATTTGTTATCCTGTCAGGAGTAAAATTTTCTTTAACTGAAACCGATGCCCAATCATCTGCAGAACAAGCTTGTTGTTTCAGAATGGCAATTTCATTATCATGAAGATCTCTATACATAATTATAAACTGGAAAAATTTCTATTATACACTCGGAAGGGTCTTAATCGTCTCAGCTTCAATATCCTTAAAATACTTGACCGTTCCAACTTTTAATTCAAAAGTTGATTCTTCATCACAAACAATTACACCTTTTTTATGTAGTTGCAAAATAGAGACCGTCCACATGTGGTTAACACCTTCTTCAACTACTTTTTGTAATGCCCGTGCTTTATTATATCCATTAATAATAATGACTATTTCTTTTGCCTGCATAATAGTGTCAACTCCAACAGTTAATGCAGTCTTGGGCACATCATTGATTTGATTATTGAAAAACCTTGAGTTTGCAAGTATGGTGTCAAATGTTAATGTTTTAACCCTTGTTTTCGATGTGAGGGAAGAAGCAGGTTCATTAAATGCAATATGTCCGTCTGGTCCGATACCTCCAAGGAAAAGATGAATACCGCCATAGCTTTCAATCTTATCTTCATAATCTGCACATTCCTTATCCAGGTCTTTAGCATTACCATCTAAAATATTTATGTTTTCTGCAGGAATATCAATATGACTGAAAAAGTTTTTATGCATGAAATAGTGATAACTTTCCGGATGGTCTTCGGGCAAACCCACATATTCATCCATATTAAAAGTTATTACATTCTGAAAACTCAGCTTTCCCTGTTTAACCAGTTCGATTAGTTCGGCATAGGTGCCAAGTGGAGATGATCCTGTTGGCAATCCTAAGACAAAGGGATTATTTTTATCAGGATTAAATTCATTTATTTTACTTGCAATATAATAAGCAGTCCATTTGCTTAAATCCTGGTAATGATCGTAAATTAGAATTCTCATAGTATTTTTTTTGTACGGTTAAAGAATTTATTTATTAAATAATAATTTTTGTGTCGGCAACAAAGCAGCCTTTACCTTCTTTTAATACAATTAATGGATTAATGTCGAGTTCTTTTATTTCCGGACACTCCATGGCTAACTGACTCAATCGCATAATTGCATCAGCAATGCTGTCTATGTCCATTGTCATTCTGCCCCTTGCTCCCATAAGCATTTCAGATGATTGAATCTCTTTGATCATACTAAGTGCTGATTCTTTATCAATCGGTGCCACCCGGAAGCTTACATCTTTGAATATTTCGACAAATATTCCCCCAAGGCCGAACATCACAACTGAACCAAAAGACGGATCCCGTTTAATACCAAGTATAACTTCTGTTCCTCCTTCAACCTGTTTGGCAATATGAATACCATCAATCTTTACATCAGTCATTCGTTTGTTCACATCCGAAATAATTTGAGTATATGTCTTTTCAGCTTCTTCCCGCGAGTTAACATTAAGGACTACACCTTTTACGTCAAACTTATGAACAATATCATCCGACATGACCTTCATAACAACCGGATATCCAAGGCTGTCAGCTATCTTCCCGGCTTCCTTTTCCGACTTAGCCAGTTCATTAGGGACAACAGGCAAATTATAGGCCTGAACAACTTTTGCTGCCTTATATTCCGGCAAATAGGTCTTGCCGGCTTTCAGGTTTTCTTCAATGATAGACAGTGCTGCGTCTTTATCAACATCAGTAAAAACCACAGGATCACCAATCTTTTGCTGAGTAAGTTTATTGAAGAATAAGGTAGAGGCAAATGGCTTACACATAGCTTCCGGAAGCGAATAATGAGGAATATGATGTTTTTGAAGTATCTTAATTCCGGTGGAAACATCGGCTTCGCCCATAAATGAGGTATAGATGGGTTTTTTACTACTGAATGCAATTTTTGATATCTCCTCTGCAATTTTCTCAATATCAGTCATGGACTGGGGGGTGAGTATCACCAGCAGCCCGTCAACATTTTCATCCAGGATAGCTCCCGTCATGGCTGCATGATACCTGTCGGCCCTGGCATCGCCAATCACATCAACAGGATTTTTAATATTGGCTGTGGATGGTAAACTTCTAATAAACTTCTTAGTTGTTTCCTCGTTAAATTCAGCCAGTGTAAGACCCTCTTTAATTGCCCTGTCAGTAGTTAATACTCCCGGGCCTCCTGCATTTGTAATAATTGCAATCTTCTCAGATTTTGGTAGTGGCTGATAAGCAAAGGCAATAGCGATATTGAACATCTCTTCCACATTATCACAACGAATGATCCCTGCCTGGCGAAAGGCTGCATCACAAATCTCATCGCTTCCTGCCAGAGAACCGGTATGTGAAACTGCAGCAGAAGCTCCTTCTGAGGTTCTGCCTGATTTCATGATAAGAACAGGCTTGTGACTCTTTTCAATTACATCCTTTGCTGCTTTCATCAAACCCGGTCCATCAGAAATTTCTTCCAGGTAAAGTAAGATCACTTTTGTTTTCTCATCATCCATGAGATAATACAAAAGGTCTATTTCAGAAATATCGGCTTTATTGCCAAAGCTTACAAATTTTGAAAAACCAATATTACGTGCTTGTGCATAATCCAGTACTGCAGTACATAATGCCCCGCTTTGCGACAAAAATGCAATGTTTCCTTCAGCAGGAAATTTCCTGGCAAATGAAGCATTCAACCTTGATGCAGGATCTGTATTAATTACCCCAAGGCAATTTGGGCCTATGAACGACATATCCCATTTCTCAGCAATTGCCTTCAGCTGCTCTTCCCTTTCAAGGCCTTTTTCTCCAATCTCCTTGAAACCTGCAGAAATGATAATAACCGCCTTAATCCCTTTCTCACCACATTGCTCTAAAGCCCTGTCGCAAACAGAACTTGGGAATACTATAATAGCCAGATCAACAGGATCAGAGATATCAATAACATATTTATATGCCTTTACGCTTCCAATATGTGTCTCTCGCGGATTTACCGGGTAGATAATCCCGTTTAGATCAGCTTGTAAAATATTTGTAAAAATATCTCCGGGAACAGTCCCTTTAACTTTATTTGTTCCAACAACAGCAACAGATTTAGGATAAAATAAGGTTTGAAGATTTTTTTTATGAAGGTCGGATCTTTTAGTCATAATTCATTTAAAAAAGCTGGTTTAGTAATTAATATAGCTTATGATTAAAGGTAGCTATTAATAAATTCAACTGCACCATTAATGGTTTGAACCTCCTGTGCTTTTTCAAGCTCCATTTCTATATCAAATTCTTCTTCAAAGGCTGCAATCAGCAACATGCTTTGCATAGAGTCTGCTCCAAGATCAAAAATAAAATTTGCATTATCAGAGATCTCAGATTCTTCTATTTCCAAAACTTTCGCTATAGTCTTTTTAACTTTTTTCTTCACTTCAGGCAGTTCCATAATTTAATAGTATTAGATAAATAATATTTCTGATCAGTTTAATAATTGTATTAGCCTCTTTAAAGATTCTTCAAACTTCAGTTTATTGCCAGTCGGAAGACTTATTATCCTATCTCCTAATTCTCCTTGACCAGGGCCTCGGTCGTCAGCTGAATCTAAATCACATAAAAATAGGAGAAACTTTCTATAAATCAAAGTTGCTTCCTGCAATTCAAAGTACAAATTCCATTAGACACTGATCCACAGGATTTTTGTTATTATAATTATGGACTATTAAGGGCTTTTGACGTAGCCTTAGCTTCATCGCTAAACAAAATTAGCAGCTAACTTTGATCATTAAATCCATCTATTGACGTATATAGAGTTATTATTTCCTACTAATTGGATTTGTTCTGAAAACTTTTTATCCCGCTATTTTGCCGTACAACTGCAGGTCAAATTTGTCCCGAATCAGGATTAAGGTCAACAACAAAAACTTATAATATCTATTTATTATTCCTTATTACTATTAGAAACCGGATAATATGCTTTACTGATTATCCCTTCACTACTTAAAAGAACAGACAAAACGGGATCCTTCAGAATATCTGCTAGCTGGTATTTCTCCCCATTCACAAAAACCACATTGGATATCAACCGTACACCATGTGAATAATCAGCATACTGTGCATTATGACCGTTATAAACAGGTTGAATAGGATTATGGTTGCTTAAATGCCAGCCATAAATAACAACCCTGTCATAATTCCTGTCACTGCTGTATATCTTGTTCGAAATAATTATATCCTTTTTATGTCCGGCAACAATACTGTCAACTGATCTTTCATATCCAATCTGTGATAGTTGTTGTTTAATCGAATCCGTATGCTGGCTAAAGACCGGCACAGTTGTCATTTTATCCGAAGGCGGTATTGGTTGAGGATATAACTTAACTCCTGCCCCGGCATAAATAATATCAACAAGCTTCTTTGTCGGAAGCAGGCAAGCTGTCTGATCTGCAATATATTGCGCTGTTGAAGGGGTCATTGGCATATATAGATAATCCTTGTCCGAACCAACTACCATGTAATCACAAAGAGTAAAAAATAATAATTCATAATTACCGGCATCAATAGTACGACTGATTCTTAATGGCCGCATTTTACGTGAGAAAGACGGTACATTCCCGGATAGTATTTCTTCAACAATTGCGTTTTCCCTGTCTGTTATACTCAGACCGGTAATCTGATCAGTAAATTCAGAGCCTTCAACAGCATTCTCCGGGCGCTCAGGAATATTTAAGTACACTATTGTATCACTTGCCAAAATTTCATATCCACCGTTGTTTATAATTACTGTGGACTCGGGCTGGCAAAAATTAAATATTGTAGAAATTAGGATCAGACTGAAAATTGTAAATATTTTCTTCATTTTTTCTCTTATTAAGTACTTTAAATGTATTAATTATTAAGGGAAATTCATGATCTGATCTCATCTGTTGAAAAAAATTCCAATATTTGCCAACTATATTAAAAATACCCCGTAGATTGGGTTATAAGCAAAGTCTCAAACTGAACATAAAAATGCAATATTTTTTCAGTAGCATATAAAACCGGGAACTAAAATGACATATTTTATTAAGCGGCCATATAAACTGTAAAAGCTATTATTGTTTTTCTAATTTGTGACTTACTGCATAAATAATACTAATTTTGAAGCTGAAAATGAATTCTATACCTAAAGAACATTACATGAAATTTACCAGGTCTATATTATCGATTCTTATTGTTGTTCTGATCGCAAGCCAGAACTTAAGATCCCAGGAATTACTTTTTCTGCCCTGGGGAGAAAATGATAATGAAATCGGTTTGAGAAAAGCACCTGATGGACAATTCGGACCAATGTCATTCACAGTAAAAGGGGAAAAGATATTTATTCTTGACACTCAAAATAAAAAGTTGAAAGTATTTCAGGATTCAAAACTGATTTATTCCATCGACCTGCCATCTGCATATATTGAGGATTTTGCCTGGCTCTCTGAAAACAGTTATTACCTGCTCGAACATAACCGGATATTCTACTGCGACAAACAGGAAATAAAAAACACCTTTAAAACCGAATTTCCCATTAATCTTATTACAGAATTAAAAATTGTGAATAATAAGTTCCAGCTTATCCTGAATGAATCCTGTTCAAAACAACCCGGACAGGAAAGGATAATAAGATATTCAAAAAACAGGGGGATTGAAGACCAGTATGGCAATATTATTAGTATTGAAAAACATAATAAGAATAGTTTTACAATTAATACCGGCAGCAATTCATCTTTTGAGATCAATTCAACTAATGATGATCTCGGCCTGGCTCGTTACCTGGGGACGACACCATCAGGTGATATATATATCTACATTGAGAAGATCATACGGCAGGTTCCCCTGGAAGTAAAAAGAGAGATATATCTGTATTCCCAATCAGGCGATATAAAGAAAATTATAGATGTACCGCTTTACATGCACACATACATCTTTTCAGAGTTTTATGTTGATGAAGACGGCAATCTTTTTCATATGATCACAGCTGAAAACGGGGTTTATATTCTTGGCTGGTTTTTGACTGATACGACAAAAACAAATAATATTCCTTATAAATATCCTTCTAAGTTCTTAAAGCTACATCATTATAATACCATTGAACCAAAATTGCCGGAACCTGGTAACAAATCCATGGAAATGGAAACAAGCCCGAAGTTTGACACAGTTAGCCGTGATGAATCGCTGGATATTGGCCAGACATATGTACTGCATCAGTGGACGGCAGAAGCTAACAATATCACTAACGGCCGTATCCATGATCCAAATGGTGTGGAAATTGAAACTCCTCCATGGGTGGCATTGGGCACAAATACGAAAGTACCTTATAAATGGGGAGGATTTAACACCCTGTCAGGGTTTGATAACGGCCTGTCAAATGGAAAGTATGCCGGCGATAAAGCCACCAGTGGATCCAGTTCGTATTGTGTTGGCGTAGATTGTTCCGGTTTTGTCTCCAGGTGCTGGAAATTACCCTCTCATTACTCCACCCGAATGATGGATGATTTTATTACTGTTGCCTACAACGGTTGGGATGAATTACAGCCTGCCGATGCAATTCACAAGGTTGGTCATGTACGCCTGTTTGTTTCAGAAAACACAAATGGATCATTGTTAGTAGTAGAGGCCTCAGGTGCTGACTGGCGGGTTTCATACAGGTCATATAATTTAAGTCAGCTTTATAATTATACTCCCCGCTATTATATTTACATGGAGGGCTCACCGGTTATTATACCACGTGCAAAACTAAATACACTAACATTTACTGATAGTGTTAATATGCAATGGTACTTTAACACGCAGGATAGCATTACCGGTTTTAATCTGTACGTAAATGAAACAGGCAACAACTGGGATTATGCTCCTGGCGGGGAATTAATGCCTGAGACAAAAGAATCTGCCAGTTTTCCGCTAACCCAGGATGCACCTGTATTTTATAAAGTCGTTTGTGTTTCGGCCGCAAAAGAGCATGAGGAAGGATACCCGACAGATATTTATGGTTATTATAATTCGGGTGAAGGCCCAAAAGTATTGATTGTTGACGGATTTGACCGGACAGATGGCAGTTATAATTTATCATACCACGAATTTGCACGAACAATGGGCCTCTCCCTGGCCGCTCATCAGCTTTCATTCGAATCTGTGAACAACGATGCGATCATGACTGGTACTATTGATCTGGATGATTATGAAGCTGTGCTCTGGATACTGGGTGATGAAAGTACAGTTGATGAGACTTTTAATGGCCTGGAACAGCAACTGGTAAAAGATTACCTCTTACAGGGAGGCAAGATTTTTATCTCCGGGTCAGAAATCGCATGGGATCTTGATTATAAAGGATCGGTAACAGATAAGACTTTTTTTAACAATATCTTGAAAACAAAATATAATCAGGATGATTCACAGGACTACACTGTGAATGGAGCCCCCGGGACTGTCTTTGAAGGATTAACAATTCATTTCGATGATGGCACACATGGTGTTTATGAGGAAGATTATCCCGATGCCTACCTCAGTAATGGCGGGTCATACGATGCATTGAAATATGAAAACGGACTGGTTGCTGCCACAGCATTTGATGGGATCTTAAGTGGTGGCACCGCAGAAGCAAAAATTTTATTAATGGGATTTCCTTTTGAAACGATTTATGAAGAAAGTGACAGGAATAACTTTATGGAAAAACTGATTGAGTTTTTTAATCTTACAACCACATCTATTGGCATAAGTCAGGAGTCATTAGCTGAAAATCCTGTATTATTTAACAATTATCCCAATCCCTTCAGTTTAAGTACAACTATAGGCTTACAATTATCAAGCGGTCAGTTCGTTTCCTTAAAGATCTATAACCTGTACGGACAGGAAATTACTACCCTGGCCTCTCAAAAACTATCACCGGGTACATACCGGTTTAAATGGCATTCAGCAGGTTTTGCCGAGGGGATTTACTATTATGTATTAAAAACATCTGATGGATTTAAGCAAACAAAAAAGATGGTTTTATTGAAATAGTTTCCTGATCGCCATTCATATACTTACAGGAATATGGCTGGCTGCCGTATTATTTCTTACCGTGTAGCTTCTGCCATAGCACAAGCTCCCGGGCTATGAGTTAGTAAATAAGATAGGGCTTGCTCATTTCTTTGAATTCAGACAATTCCTGCTGCCATGATAAGAATATCTCTGAGACATCTGCTCCGCCGAGAATCATTTTTTCTAAGCTTCTTGTAGCTACAAGCCTGTTCATAACTCTCTCATCCCATTCCATTTTATCAGGATGGAGTTTGTGAATTGCCCAGATCATTGCTATTCCTGTTTTATATGGTTCAAAAAGATCCCTGTCCACTATCCTGACATATATACCATTACAAACTTCACCTGCAAGATATGGATTGCGGCTGTGAAAAGACATTTTCTTAGGTATAAAGCTAAGAGTATCAAATACCACTCCTTTTAAACCGAGATTATTTAATAAAGAGACAACATGATTATTATCAATCCATGGTGCACCTATATATTGAAAGGGCTTTTCGGTACCTCTGCCTGCAGAGATATTTAATCCTTCAAAAAGGCAGGTTCCGGTATAAGCAAGTACCGATTCCGGACGAGGCAGATTAGGGGATGGTTTGATCCATTTTAGGCCTGTATGGTCATACCACATCGACCGTTCCCATCCCAGCATTTCAATTACGTGAAGCTTGGCATGCAGTCCTCCTCTGAGCATATTTTCACCATTGTATAACCTGGCCAGTTCTCCCATCGTCATCCCATGTATTACAGGAACTTTCCCAAAAGAACCAAAACCAAACAGGAACTCATCATCTGTTATAAATCCATCCATTCTTAGTCCGGTAATTGGATTTGGCCTGTCAAGGACTATAATTTCAATATCGTTTTCTGCAGCAGCCTCCATTACAAAACCAAGGATATTTATGTGTTCGTAAAACCGGGCTCCTACTTCCTGTATGTCAAATACTATTACTTCAACATCTTTTAGCATCTCGGCTGTTGGTTTATGCTGTGAACCATAGAGAGAATACTTGGGAAGACCGGTCTCCGGATCAATATCTTTTTCTTTATCCATGGCTAAAGAATAATCGTTAGTACGGATATTGAAGTGCATGCCAAAAAGTACAATTAGCTCAGAATAAGGATAATTAAAAAGAGTATCGGCCAGATGTGTCCCGTCAGCCAGGCGGCCTGTGTGATTAGTAACCAGTGCCAGCTTCCTGCCCTCTATCAGGTAAGCAAATTCAGAAAAAAGCCTGTCAGCCCCAACTTTTACAGTCGGATAGGAATCCGAAGAACAAGCTTGTGATTTACCCGTTGAGGCTGCAGAATTAAAGGAATTTACAGCAATGAGTATTACTATAATTCTGATAAGCATTGTATTGCAGGATGGTGCTTTCATGAATTTTCTTTTTAAGAACATAATCTGAATATATTACCAGCAAGGGCAAAGCCAGTCTCAGCGCCAGGACTTACTTAAACTTTAATTATCTTCTTCACGACAGTATTATTCCTTATTCTCAATTTAAGGAAATATATGCCGGGAGATAAAGAGATATTTATTGTTAGCTGGTTTTCTCCTTTTGATAATATTTCGGATCTTCTATCTAACTCCTGGCCTGTAGTATCCGTAATTGTGATATGTAGCTCCTCTTGCGGATTATTACTATTTATATTCAGGGTAAAAGCCTCTTCAACAGGATTGGGAAATATTTTTATCATCCTGCCCATAAAAGGATCTATATCATTTACCGACATAACAAATGTACTATCATAAAATGTATATGATATCCCTCCTTTTTCAAACCAGGCCTTACTTATATCATATTTATTATGAATATAGCCTTCACCGTTCGAATAAGCTGAATTATGAACAATGGGATTCCCATTATTGTCGAAACCGGCAAGCATAATCAAATGACCAGCACTAGATAATGGCTGTCCGACTGAAATTACAATACGTCCACCGGCTTTCAGGATATCATAAGTCTCGCTCCAGGTCCTGTAGCGTGTTACACTGCCTTGAAGTCCATATTCATGGGCATGCTGTACTGCTCTTGGCCAAACCCCAAATATTCCCCAGTATTGGTCTTTTGTTCTTAATGCAAACTCATAAGGATCAACCTCAATATCATAACTCCTCAATACCATAGCAGTGGATGTTGGAGAACAAATAGACCCCCCGATCTCATCATCTACTCCCATTTGATAAATGAATTCGGTGGGTATATAAATTGCCTCCGGGTTATCATTCACAATGCTAACAACAGATATGTCATCAGTAGTTCGCGAATCACTGACAAAGAAACTTAATTGTGTAACAGAGGGAGGAGCAAAGTCCTTATTAGTCCGTTTAAACAAAATCTTGAACTGGAACTCTTTTATATAATAATCAAGCTTAACATAGTCTATAGAAACCTTTCCCCCTCCAAAAGTTGTATAACCATAATCAGGCCATATCTCCTTATCCCAGTATCCTACTGTGATCCATCTTTGCCAATGATCATTAACATTAAAACGCATCAACACTTTAAACGATGAAGCCGTATCTTCAGGTGCATGACCGTTCCATGAAGGAAGGCCCCTGTTAAAGAAATCGTTTGCACTTTGAGGGTTCAAAAGGAAATATCCTTCAAGTGCTCCTTCTGCCAGTTCAAGTGAATTACCGTTCTCAACAATATTCTCACTCTCCTGTATATTGGCAGTTAAATCAGAACTTCCTTTTATTATGATCTGTTGATCGGGATAATTTTGCGAAAAAGAATTGACAGGGATAAGTAATAAGATGTATATACTTATTAATAGTTTAATATTCATAATTATTTTCCTGAACCTTAAGTCTAAGTATAATTTATGGAACATAACTAAAATCTCTACAGAAGCAAATATGGAGGGAGAAAAGACAAATCAGAAACTATTACCAGCATTTTGAATTGTTAACCGGCAAGTTTTACTCTTCCCGGTTCGTAATTAGCCCTCTTTTTTCGCGCTTTTAAAACCACTGACCAGTTCATTAAAAACACTTTTTACGCTTGATATCTTATTTGCCATTCCTGCATTCGAACCTGTAAAGGCAAAACCCTCTGTCATGTTCCCCCTGTAAGCTTCAATCAGTGCGTCGGCTATACAATATGTTGTTGTTTTAGGATCACAGGTCTTTATACAATGGAACCTGCATGCTGAAGGGCGTCTGTTGCCGGCATTGGCTTCATCCATAAAATCATTGTTAATAATTCTACCGGGCAGTCCCACCGGACTCTTAATTATCTTAACATCCTCATCTTTTGCATTGATAAAAGCTTCTTTGAATTCAGGAGCTGCATCACATTCTTTTGTAGTGACAAAACGTGTTCCCAGCTGAACTGCTGATGCTCCTTTTTTCATTATCCTGAACATATCTTTACCGGAATAAATACCTCCGGCAGCTATGACAGGGATAATCTTTTTGTATTTCTCCTTTATATCATCCACCACTTTCATCACCTGCGAAACAAGGTTCTCCAGGCTGTTATTTATATCATCCAGGGCATCCGGTTTAAAGCCCAGATGTCCGCCTGCTCTGGGCCCCTCAACCACAAATGCATCAGGCAGGTAATCATAATTTTGCTTCCATTTAGTAGAAATGATTGAAGCGGCACGGGCAGATGATACTATTGGTACAAGCTTGGTTCTTGATCTGGGAGAAAGATATTTCGGCAGATCCAGGGGTAATCCTGCACCCGAAAAGATAACATCAATACCTTCCGCTATTGAGACCTTTACCATGTCAGAGAAATTAGTAAGAACTGTCATTATGTTCACCCCAAGTACTCCTTTAGTCATCTCTCTTGCTTTCTGAATTTCTTCACGCATAGCCTCTATATGGCTATTCCTCATGCTAAGACCCTTCTTCTTATCAATAAATCCAATGCCAACGGATGATATTACACCAACCCCACCCATATTTGCCACTGCTGAAGCAAGACCTGAAAGAGATATACCGATACCCATCCCACCCTGTATGATGGGAACAGGTATCTTCAGGCCTCCTATACTAAATGATTTCATAA
The DNA here is from genome assembly GCA_029932855.1 of Bacteroidales bacterium. Classification (GTDB taxonomy): domain Bacteria; phylum Bacteroidota; class Bacteroidia; order Bacteroidales; family VadinHA17; genus JAYEGO01. Next base: position 15,523 of record JAOZPG010000017.1, read on the forward strand.
AAATGACCTAACCGATCTTCCTTACATTAACGGCAAACTGCCCCTTATCTCCTTCTTTGGTTTCAAATTCTACTTCCTGGTTTTCCTCAAGTCCGGCATAAGCATCCTGCAAACCGCTTCTATGGACAAATATATCTTCTCCATTTTCCTTTACAATAAAACCGAAGCCTTTAACATCGTTATACCATTTTACTTTCCCTTTTTCCATAATTATCACTTTTTATCTTTTGTAATTTTACTACGAACTAATAAGAATAATAGTTTATTAATTCATAAATTCATAAATCGCCTCAAAAGTAAGCTAATATTTTCAAGATGAAACATTCTGTACCAATTAATTGTAAAACAGTGTAAAATAAAACATCCTTGAACTCATAATTTTACATTTTATGCCTTATATTTCCAAAACAGATTAAAGATCAGTGAACAACAATAAAAATAAGCGCTCCGTTTCTTCCCGGAAAAAGAACTCCGGATTTTCCTGGTCTTTTCTTATAAAGGCAGGCATTCACCTGCTGCTACTCGGATTCTTTATTTTTTTCTTTTTTTTCTTACTGGTCTGGCTAGGTCTTTTCGGACCCCTGCCATCTAAAGAAAGCCTGGCTAAGATCCAAAACAACACTGCTTCAGAAGTTTTTTCGTCAGACGGTGAACTTATGGGCAGGTATTTCATTGAAAACAGGCTGACTATAGGAAATAAGAAAATATCACCTCATGTATTAAATGCACTTGTTGCTACTGAAGATTCGCGCTTTTTTGAACATAAGGGCATTGACTACATAAGCCTGGGAAGGGTTTTACTGAAAACTCTTATTGGTGGGAACAGGTCGCAGGGAGGCGGAAGCACCATAAGTCAGCAGCTGGCACGTAACCTTTACCCTCGGAGTGGGACTTCCATGTTCGATCTTATGATAAGTAAGGCTAAAGAGTCCATTACTGCCGGCAGGCTGGAAAAAGCCTATACAAAAGAGCAGGTATTGAACTTATACCTTAATACGGTTCCTTTTGGCGAAGATATCTATGGCATAGAAACTGCTTCACAAAGATTTTTCAGTAAATCTGCCGAAAAGCTTAATCCCCCTGAAGCAGCGACACTGATAGGAATGCTGGCTGCAAATACAGCATATAATCCCAGGCTTCATCCCGAAAGATCGATGAAACGCCGCAACATTGTAATGAAAAGAATGATGGAACAGGGCTGGATCAGCAATGAAGAATATAATAAATGGAGCAGGCAGGCTATTGAACTGAACTACAGGCGTATTGATCATAATACGGGTATTGCCCCTTATTTCAGGGATATTATTCAGAAAGAGCTGGAGCAATTTCTTAAGGATGAATATAAGGACAGTATATCTTTATATACCGACGGACTAAAAATCTATACAAGTATTGAATCGGGATTGCAGACTTTTGCTGAAGAAGCTGTAAAAAGCAGGATGCAAATACTCCAAAAAGAATTCTTTAAACACTGGGAAGGCCATCCACTATGGAAAGATAAAGAGCCGGATGATTCTTTACGCCGGGAACTGCTTACATTGCATAGCGGGTTCCTGGCAATTGATCCATATTCAGGCAAAATACTTGCCTGGGTTGGCGGAATAGATCATAAGCGCTACAAATATGATCATGTCAGTTCAAAACGACAGGTAGGATCTACTTTTAAACCAATTGTTTATGCTGCCGCACTCGAGAAGGGATTAAAAGCCTGCGACTTCTACCCAAATGAGAAAAAGATATATGAAGAATATGACAACTGGTCTCCTTCAAATTCTCATAACAACTATGAAGGCTATTATTCCATGAAAGGAGCCCTGGTTCACTCTGTCAATACTGTCAGTGCCGACATCATCCTTGAAACAGGAATAAACAGGGTAATAAGCCTGGCTAAAAAGCTGGGGATAAGCAGTGATATCCCGAAGGTTCCTTCTATTGCGCTGGGTACTGCCGATATCTCACTTAAAGAGATGCTATTTGCATATACTGCCTTCCTTAACGAAGGAGTACCACTTGAACCGGTGGGGATACTAAGGATTGAGGATAATAAAGGAAATGTTCTCTATTCCCATAAAGACAAAGCAGGGAAAGAAGCTGCCATGACAACCGAAACAGCAAAAATAATGTTGTATATGTTAAAAGAGGTGGCAGACTCCGGAACCGCACGTTCGTTGCATAGCATCTACAAACTAAAATCCGAGACAGGAGGCAAGACAGGCACAAGCCAGAATAATGCCGACGGCTGGTTTATAGGATTCACCCCGAATATTCTTGCCGGCTGCTGGGTGGGGGCTGAGAACCCTGCAGTACATTTCCGTACAACAAGCCTGGGACAGGGAGCACATACTGCACTGCCAATTTTTGCCCGCTTTATTCAAAAAATTGAACACAGCCCTGATTACAGGCACTACAGCTCAGGTTCGTTTCCGATCCTGCCTATCCAACTTGAAAAAGAACTTGACTGTATGAACTTCTCATTGAAAAATCCTGAGTATAACTTTATTGAAAGAATATTTTTAAAAAACAGACAAAGAGATTCCCTTAGAATTAAAAGAAAGGAAGAAAGGAGACTCAGAAAGGATAAAGAATACCGGGAACTGGAAAAAGAAAGGATCAGGGATCGCATACGAAAGATATTTAGCACAAAGAAGAACATAGCGGAAAGTGACACGATACAATAAAGTATGCTTAATTGCAGTGCATGAGAAATATAAGTGATAAACAGTTCTGGAAAAAGTGGATGATACAATCCACACTTACATTTGTTTTCGGGTTTCTGCTTGCAGGAATATTTGCTTTTATCATAAGTAGCTTTTTTAGTAAGCTACTCGAAGAGCCACTGGAGGAAGCCATGACCTATAGCCTTATGGGAGCAGGAATAGGAGCATCCATGGCTTTCATTCAAAGGAATATCCTGAAAAAAGAAATAAGATTACCTTCTTCCTGGATTTTAGCCGGGGCAACCGGCTTGTTTATTAGCGAATTTGTTGCAGGCTTTTTACTTTGGATCCTGGGTTCTGAAAGGGAGATGAGTTCAAGTTTCCAGTTTTTGTTTATTAGCTCAATGATTTATGCAATTGGAGGGGCTATTACAGGAATTATGCAGGCCGGGATCCTGGGAAAGAACAATCTGAATGCCAAAACCTGGCTTTATGCAAATCCTGCAGCCTGGAGTGTGGCTTTTTTGCTAACACTGATCTCTCTTAATGATCAGGAGGGAGGGGCTTTGATTTTCTTTGGAATGATAATACTGGGGGGAGTACTGTTTAGTTTTCTTACCGGTTATGCAATGAAAAGGATATTAGATAAAGGGCAAAGTTAAAGGTTGAATTCATTGTCCTGATGCCTGGTCAAACAAAGCTTATCCACATAACACAAAACTATCAGAACCTTCTAATGATCTGACCCTGAGAGGCTTTCTTGCCTTAGCCTTAATTAATATTGCCAAGGAAAACTTTCCATATTAAGTTTGAACGATCACCAAAATTTTTATTCACTTTTTTAGCAATTATTTCAACCCTGTTTGTGGCAGAATGGATCAATAGTGAATCTCCGGAATTAATTCCAATTATTTTATCGTAGTAAGTCACCTCTCCCTTATAAAGACTATCCCTTGAAAAATGCAATGGAGTTTCAAGGACAAAATCCTGGCTTGAAACAATCAATTCGTCATATTTACAGCTATCAAGCTGCTCCATAAATCCATATAATGTTAATTCCTCCGACTTTCCATTAGTTAAATCGATATTGATTCCTGCATTATTATCAATAAACAGATCAAAGATCATTTCTCCTGCCTGGCTCCTGAAGGCAGAATCATAATCCTGCCTTGAGTAGATCATTACATATTCTCCAAAGTCCCGTATCTTTTCTATTGCACGCTCTTCAAAGGCATTCAGTTTAATTTCATCCAGTTTTTCAATCTCAAACTCTTTTTCAAAAGACTGAACCATTTCCGATCTAATCCTGTCCACTTCATTGTAATCAGCTATTAGCTGCTCATCATCCTGAATACAAGCGTTTTCCCATGGATCAGGCTCACTGCAGTTTGGAGATCCCAGGATCAGGAGCCCAAGCATTAAGAATAATATATGTTCAGGTTTTATTCTCATTTACTCCTCACTTTTCTGTCTGAATCTTAATACAGATATTTTATTCCCTGAATAAACAGTTTCAACTATTTCGATATCCTTTAAACTATTTACCGGCATTGTAAGCTTGTCAATAAATTCATCCTTATTATAAAGCTCCATGCCTGCCTGTCCTTTATCAAATATCTGGTATATATATGCACTATCTGATATCATCCTGTCCAAATTAGACCTTCTTCTCTTCCAGTCTTTAACATTTGTAGAAGAAAAATAACTTATCATCAAAGCAAAATCATTAGGATAGAGATAAATTTTTTCAGAAACATCAATTTTATCCAGTATCCGTATTATTGTATCAGGCTTATAATATGGAGCCTTCACAATAAATTTCACAGTCTTCATTTTTGTCTTCAATTGAAAATCCCCATAGGGTTCAATGTTCATATAAAGGGGAGACTCATTTTCATTTAAAATTATAATCTCTGTTAATGTATCTCTTATCCTTCTTTTGGTGTAAGCATCAGCAAATGAAAAATTATATGATTTATTTCCCAGGGTTTTAACCAGAACTATTGCCAGAATAAGCAAGAGTAACAGTCCGGAAATTTTATGCCATTGCTTTAATCCTTTTGATTTTACTTCCTCATCAAGGCCGGGAAAATGATCTTTGTTCCTGAACTTAAAATCATTCCAGTCTATATACCCGGCATACCTGCTCAAAAAATTCAGAACATCCACCCTGGGAAGCGAACTATTCCCGGATTTCATATGGGTATAGAACCATTTCTCACTAATATGCTCGCTGACCTTTTCCAGAAGATCTTCCTGGAAATTAACAATATCCTGACCCTTCCATTCAGATATATCGGAATCAATACCGGGATAGGATTGTTTCATCTTTGCAACAATCTCTTCCTTTAATTTACCCAGATATTGACTCTCCCTTTCTCTCACAAATATAGGTTCTTGTTTGCCCGAACGCTTGAAAAATAATTGTAAAGTAATTTACAATTCAGTTACAGCTGTTTTTCAAAAAAAAATGGAATATCAAAACTATGTTTAATCTAAAATTAGATTCCTTGAAATCCTTTAAAAAAGAAAATTATGAAAAAACCTGCTTCTCTCAAAACAGAAATTAATAAATACAAGGGAACATATTTCCTGAAGGTATTACTATTTTTTGGTCTATGCATGCTTTTTGTCCCTTATGTTATCCAGGGGCAAAGCTCTAAAAAACTGGTTATGAAGGCATATCAATTGAGAATGAATGGAAAAACCGATGAGGGAAAAAGCATTCTTGACCAGGTTCTCCTGAATGATTCCACCTGTGCCCTTGCCTGGTTTGAACTTGCCCGAACACAACATCATATGCTTTTGGGAGGTGGAAAAAGTTCTGTTAACGAAATATTACACCTTAGCAACAAGGCTGTAAAGTACGACCCGGAAAATGCAGGCTATTTATTTCTACAGGCTAACAATTACTACCTGAATGCCTATGTTTCAGATGGTTCGGAAAAAGATGCCAAACAATATATTGAAAAAGCATGTAAGTGCTTTAAGGATGTATTTAGCTTATTTCCTGACAATAAAGAAGCTCTTCTTTACCTGGTTGATACTTATGCTTCACTTCCTGAGAATATGGGAGGCAACAAAGAAAAAGCCGATTTTTATGCACAAAAACTCAATGAACTGGATAAGGCAAGTGGTGCAGAAGCCATGGCCCTATTGATGCCTGACAGTTCTGACAAAGTTCAATATTGGAGTGAAATATACAATTCACACCCAACAGCCTTCGCTGCAGAGAAACTGGGAAAAGCATATTTCTATTCGGAAGATATTGCAAATGGCGCAAAATACCTTGAAGAGGCAATGAGGCTCGATCCGGCCAAAAATCTGCTTCAACTGGATATTGGACGAGCATATATTATGATGCTGATGCAGCAAAAAGGAGACAAAAATGAAAATATGGCCCTCGCCAAAAAGTCTTTTCAGAAATTCCTTGATAATAATCAAAATGAAATAAATCCATATAAGGCATATTGTATTGGTTGGATGGCGAAACTTGAAAATTTTTCAGGGAATTCAGAAAAGGCAAAAGAACTTGTTGCCAAAGCAAAGGAACTTGATCCGTATTTCTCAAATGCCTTTGGTATTCCTTCACAAGGTCTTTACTCATCACCCGGTCATGTAGAATTATATTTCAGTTCTTATTTCAGACCTTTTTAATAATAGTAGTTCCATCAAGTAAAATTGAAATAAATCATGATAATATCTATCCGAATTTTTCATTGGCTCCCGCGGGTTATCTGTATCCTGGCAATTACTTTCCCATTTGTCCTGGCAGGGTTTCTGTTTATTGTGAGCCATAATATGAAGAAAAATAAACTTTAAAAGACTTATGCCAAAGATCTATTCTCTTATGAAAACAACAAATCATCTATATTTTTTAGCTAATGCAGGATTGATTCTTTTTGCACTGTTTAGTTGTGAGAAAAAAGATGTCGCCACTATTCCTGTCTTAACTACAGATGTTGTTAGTACTATAACAGCAGTCTCTGCCACTTGTGGAGGCAATATATCAGATGATGGTGGCGCAACCATAATGGAAAGAGGTGTATGTTGGAGTATAGCGCAAACTCCAACTGAAGGTGATAATAAAACAAGCGACGGGACCGGAACAGGCAGTTTCACAAGTCTGTTGACAGGGCTGCAACCAAATACAAATTATTATGCCAGAGCCTATGCCATCAATAGTTCCGGAACAGGCTTTGGAAATACACTTTCATTTACTACAAGTGCAACTGTAACAGATATTGATGGCAATGTATATAATACGATTAACATTGGCACCCAGGTATGGATGGCCGAAAATCTGAAAGTAACAAGATATCGCAATGGCGATCCTATACCCAATGTAAGCGGTGAACAATGGGATGATCTTGTTACCGGGGCTTATTGTAGTTATGACAATAAGGAAGATAATCGTTCAACATATGGTCTTTTATATAACTGGTATGCGGCAAACGACAACAGGAATATCTGTCCTGAGGGATGGCATATACCAACAATGGACGAGTGGGAAACTCTTGCTGCCACAGGCTTGGAATTAAAAGAAACAGGAACTGAACATTGGAAGAGCCCAAATGAATGTAGGCCTAATTCATCCGGATTTGAAGCACTCCCCGGGGGCAATTGTGGATTTGACGGGAATTTCAATGCGCTTACTGAAACTGGTTATTTGTGGACCGCAGACGAGGATAATGCTGAAAATGCCTGGGTAAGCTTGATCGATCATTACAATTCCGGGCTGTCAGGTTGGGGCAATATGAATAAATGTGCTGGTTGCAGTATCAGGTGTATTAAGGATTAATTGCACTGTCGGGGATTTGCAATATCAGAATGCCTTTATGCAAGTTTTTGTTTTTGACCTCTTTTTAAACCCAATAATATGAAAAAAGATAAATCACTGATAAATTATGTTCTGGCGATAATTGTTATTTCCTGTTTCATCAATCATAGCTATTCACAGGAAAACAGCGAAAGACAAAAATTTTATAATACATGGATCCGTTTTACAAATGACTCATTAAAATTAAAAGGCATACTCTATGAATTACAAGATTCATCAATTGTAATCTCAAACTCTCTGGTAGTTAAAAATTACCCTGATGGAGATTATGAATTAACCAGGATATATATTCAGGAAATAGCTAAAATTAAAACACGCAGGGAAAAAAACACAGGCAGGGGGATCTTAATAGGTGCTGTATCAGGTTTTGCCATAGGAGGAATTATTGGTTTTATGGAGGGTGATGACCCTCCTGGCTGGTTTGCTTGGACAGCAGGAGAAAAAGCAACTATTTATGGCACCTTGCTTGGTGGATGTGGAGCTATTACCGGAGGAGCAATTGGCACTATTAGAATTAAATTTACAATAAACGGCAATGTTCAATCTTACAAAAACCAAAAAAAGAAAATGCAGAAGTATTCATTGAAATAATATGAAAAATATAATCTGCTTCATGGCAATCATTTATGGTGATAATTTTTCATCCTTCAATTAGCATAGGATATAAATTTTAGAACTAGTAAATAAAATAATGAAAAAAATATTTATTTCTCTTTGTTTAATGATCCAGACCATAATCTTCTTTTCATATGCAGCATATGGACAATTCACAATATGGGAAAAAGGTGAGACAGAAATAAGACCATTGAATAATATTAATTATAATATGGGTGAGGGGTCGCTCAATTCTTTAAATTATGAAAGACTGTTTTTTATCAACCGGAGATATTTCCTGGCAGCCCAGGCAGGCATTGGGAACAATGAAGAATGGCAGGATGAAACAGATCTTTCAGCTCCAATAAAATATACAACAATACCTCATCATATTACCGGGAATTTAGGAAAAGGAAGGAATTTTTTTGAATTCGGATTAAGTGGGTTGATAGTTACCGGCGACCTGGACCAACATTATTTGTTCGGTCCGATTCTGGGATACAGACTACAGTCATTAAAGTTTAACAGAGTTAATTTTAGAATATATGTGAATTTTCCAATTAATTATCTCGTTCTATTTACGATTCCTGAAATCCTGTATCTTCCAATTGGAGCGAGTTTAGGTTTTTGCTTTTAATAAATTTATCCATCAATTAGTATAGGATATAAGTTCTAGAAAAATAAAATCAAAAATTAAGCATAACAAAACTCTTTTTAATGAAAAAACTAATTCTCTTTCTCTGTTTTATTCCCGTAGTTACATTTTTTCTTTCACATAAGTCATACGGACAATATACTAAATGGCAAAAGGATGTTAGTTACCAGGGCATCGAATTTAAGAAAATACGCTTCAGAGTTGAAAAAGCGGATACAACTTATTCTGTAGGTATTCTGGCAGAAAAGACAATAATCGATGGCTATCCATGCTATAAGGATGTTATGTTTTCAAAAGAATGGGATTTAACAAGTTTTATACTAAGCGACGATGACACAATAGCAGGAAATGTATTTAAAAAAGATACGAAAGTTTTTATTCAGAAAAATGATGCAGGGTTCAAAATGTATTGCTTATATGATCCGGTTATTCAGGATTATCATTGTAAGGGAACTAATTATAAAAGATTACTTTTTATGGGAAGCACAGCACTTCAATTGTACCCTGGCGGACAATTAAAATATTTTGATTAATCAATTCTCAGGGAATTAGTATAGTGAAAAATACATGAGATTATCTATTCATTAAAATAAAGGAGTAAACAAATTATGATTGAACATGTACACAAGCACATCACCACAGAACTTCAGCAGAATACAAAAACTGACATAATTTTTATTCTGGCTGCTATTATTCTTAACCTGATCGGACTGGCTGTAAATTCAGGATTTACTGAAAAATCACGTACTGAAAACTCTTTCCTGGTAGCAATGTTTCTTTTCGTAGTACTGATTGTAATAGTAAATATTGTTGTGATCTTCGGATTACGTAAAGGTCAACAAACAAGATCAATGCTTATTAACGGCCTTATTAAAATGTATAAGGACCAGGATGTGGACAAGTATTATGACAACAGCCTCCTGGAGAACTATAACATAAGGTATAACCTGTTTATCACAGTGGTTGTTTTAACAGGCATTATTGCAATACTGGTGCCATTTATAATCAGATAGGATATAAAATTCTAATGGTTTTTGTAGATTTACAAGGATATTATCAGAAATAATATAGTAGATCTGCATGAAGAGTTTAACCCTGATTCTCATACTCGTCCTGCAAACAGGACTTGTCTTACCAGCCGTATCGCAGGACGACCCGCTAATTCAAGGGGGAGTACTTGACCTGAGGGGATACTCAATAAATAAAGACTTCTCTATAAAGCTTGACGGCGAATGGGAGTTCTACTGGGATAATTATTTATACCCGGATGACTTTCAGGCAGGAAAGCATCCGCAAGCCGATTGCTTAACTGAGGTTCCTTCATACTGGGGAAACTACCAGATTGATGGAAAAAACCTGACCGGGTTTGGTCATGGCACATACAGGCTATTAATTCTCTTACCTGAAGGATACAGAAATATCCTTGCTTTTGACATTCCCGGTTTTGATGTTTCCTGCACAATGTACATCGATAATAAGCTTGCAGTAAGTGCAGGAGAAACAGGTACATCAAAATACAACAGTAAAGGGGGATATAAACCTTTGGTTACCGGCTACAAGCCTGTAACAGATTCCATTAACATCCTGATACAGGTTTCCAACTACCAGCATCGCAGGGGAGGGTTCTGGAAATCAATTAAGATCGGAGACCCAAGAAAGATCAATAAACTGGCCGACGAATATGCCTTTGTCAGCTACCTCTCACTGGGAGTACTCTTTGCTTTTGCTGTTTTCTTTTTCCTGTTTTTCCTTTTATTTAAAGAAGATAAAGTATTACTGTTTTTTGCAATTACCCTTTCAGGAATATTTTTACGTTTTGTAACAACCGACCTCTACCCTATATTAATATTTACCAATATCTCATGGATGTGGATGATCAGACTGGAATACCTGGGTACTTTTATTGCCTTTATTTTTGGCATGTGGTATTTCCATTCCATCTATCCCTCAAAGGCATTTAAATATTTTGCCATAGTGAATACTGCCCTTTCTTCAGTTGCAGTTATTCTTGTGACCTTCTTCAGTGTGTTCGTTTTCTCACACACAATGCTTTACTTCCAACCTGCAGTACTGATCTTTATACTCTGGTTTGTAATTGCCGGTTTCATTAAGCTTTTCAAACCCTTCCCCGGGAAGTGGGCATATTTTGCAGGATCCGTGGTTTTCATACTGGCCCTGGTAAATGATATTATGCTTGCTAATTCCAAAACTGCCCTTTCCCATGATTATATTATTCACTTTGCAATTCAGGTATTTGTATTCATCCAGGCGGTTCTACTTATTAAAAAGTGGATTGTTGCATATTATGAAAAGGAAAAACTGCATACTGAAATCACTCACCTGAACAAGAATCTTGAAACAATAGTAAGAAAAAGAACATCACAGCTTGAATCACAAAATCTTGAAATAAATAAGCAAAAAGAAAAAATTGAAAACCAGAATAAAAAGCTCCAGGAATCGCTGGATTTTAAGAACAAGTTCTTCTCAATAATTGCTCATGACCTTAAAAGTCCCATTTCCAGCCTTGTACAGGCATGGGAGCTTATGGATGAAGATCTCCCGGAAAAAGAAAAAGAGGAACTAATGACTTCCACCAAAGGACTTGTAAAATCGGCTGCCGACCTGATCGACAACCTTCTGTACTGGGGTCTCAGCCAGGGAGATCAGATACATTATAATCCTGAAAATATAATGCTCAGGGAAATAATTGATGGATCAGTCAGCCTGTTTAGCAAAAGTGCACATCAAAAATCAATCAAGCTGAAGATATTATGCGAAAAGAATTGTTCAGCTTATATTGACAGGGAACTTTTTCAGATAGTATTACGCAATCTTATATCCAATGCCATTAAGTTTACCAATCCGCACGGAACGGTCAGTATCAAAGGTGGTCCGGATAAAGAGAATACATCTGCAACAATCATTTCTATTGAAGATAACGGATTGGGAATGAGCCGGGAAACAATAAAAAATATTTTTGATAATAAGGATATCATTAGCACATCAGGTACAGCGAATGAACGGGGGACTGGACTGGGCCTCAGACTCTGCATCGAACTGATTAAGATAAACCAAAGTAAGATAAACATCGAGAGCACTCCCGGTAAAGGAACGACGATCAGTCTGCAGCTTCCCGGTAAGTCGAATTAAATAACTGTTCAACATTTCCTTTTTAGCAAAGATCTCAAATTAATAAATTCAAAAACTTAATATTAAGCTCTTTCATAATAAACTATTATGCCATCAGCCAAAAGTTCATGCTTTCGACTGGTCTGTACCATTGACAGGCATCCTGTTATTGGCATGGCCACAGCTTTTGCAGATGAATAGACTTCCAATCCTAAAAGGTTTTGTATATGGAAGTATTCCTTGTAATTTTGTTTTATATGGCATGTTTCTTGACATGATATATATCTGGTATTAATAATGAAATTATACACTTTCATATTGTTTTCTTTTTTACTGGCATACACTTCAGATGCTCAGCAAAAGCCGGATAGTCTGACCTTAGTACCTGTTACTACTATTGACGGGGAATCTATACCCCAGTTAAGCATCAGGGAAGTGGCAGTGTATTCCCGTCCTTCTTTTACAAGAAAAAAATACGTCCGCAGGTACAACCGCCTGGTAAGGAATGTTAAAAAGGTTTACCCCTATGCAAAATTCATACATGTTAAGATAGACGAAATAAATAACAAGCTGGTTTACCTGGATGATGAAAAAGAACAGAAAAAATACATTAAAAAAGTTCAGAAGGATATGATGGATGAGTTTGAAGATGATGTGAGACACATGACATACAGCCAGGGAAAAATACTTGTTAAACTTATTGACAGGGAAACAGGAGACACATCCTACGAATGGCTAAAAGAAATGAGGGGCGAGCTTTTCGCAGGTTTCTGGCAGACCGTGGCCAGGATATTTGGCAATAACCTGAAAGCAGAATTCGATCCAAAAGGGGAAGACCGCTATATCGAAAATATTGTCAGAATGATAGACTCCGGACTGATTTAAAAAGGCAGGTCATCGGCACCTTCAACATCTGTCTCGGGCATATCTGTCTCACCCGGGAATGGAGTATCATCGGCAATACCATTATCTTCACCATGTACCTTCTCTATGCGCCAGGCATCAAGATTGGTAAAATAATTTACCTTGCCATCCCTCTCCCACCTATTACCCCTGATGTTAAATGATACTTTTATCATCTCCCCTGTTGTATAGCTATCTATCAGGTCGCACCTATCCTGGGTAAGCTGGAATTTTACATGATTCGTAAACTCAGAACTGCCTGCCGTTTCAACTATTTCAATCACGAACTCACGTTTCCTGAATTTATCACTATGCTGTATTATTTCAAATTTCTCAACTAATTTTCCACTTAATTCAAAAGCCATATTTGTAAAATATTAAACCTACATAAAATCTATCCACTACTTACATGATCCTGCAAGGCTCTTTATTACTCCTCACCAACCTCAACAAGCTCAATCTCAAAAATAAGGGTTGAATAAGGAACAATCTTGCTGTTTGGCCTTATTTCAGTACCATAACCCAGATCATAAGGAATAAACAATTTCCATCTCGATCCTTCATTCATCTCTTGCAATGCTTCAGCCCAGCCGGGAATCACCCTGTCAACCATAAATGGTACAGGATCTCCATCCATGTGATCCTCAAGCACTTCACCCGAAAGAAGCCAGCCCTTATAGTGTAGCTTAACCAGGCTTTTAGCTCCCGGCTTTGGCCCGCTTCCTTCTTTTAGTACCTCGTACTGCAACCCGCCGGCTAAACATGTAATTCCCTCTTTCTTCTTATTTTCCTCCAGGAACTTTTCTCCCTCAAGCTTAATGTCTCCATACTTTGCAAGATATTTCTCAGACTTAAGCTTATAAACATATGTCTTCAGGAAATCTATTATCTCTTCATCCGGAATTAAGTATTCATTCTTCTTAAAATAATCCTCAAGTCCCCGGGCAACAATCCATGGCTTAACAGTATCAAAACCATCCCTTGGAAGGTTTTTTGCAAATTCAATACCAATAGCATAGCTTACTGAATCAAGCTCAGAGACTAGCTCATGCTTAACATTATAATTTGAGTTATTGCAGGCAGCTAAGAGTAATGCTATAATAAACAGGCCGGAAAATAGAGATTGTTTCATTTTTAAATGCTTTTCGGATTATGAATGCGAAATTAAAATAATTCTCATAAAATACATAAGAATATCTTAAACAGGAACACCTGCCCTGGTCATTTCTCTTTTTCCCGGGGGACCTTTAAGTATCTCAACAATAAAGCCGGCTGTCCTTAAATTCCTTTTTACCTTCCCACTGGCGCTATAGGTAAGCAAAAAGCCTCCCGGGTTCATACTTGCAAATATCTTACTGAAAATTTCAATAGTCCACATTTCCGGCTGTACTGCCGGAGAGAATGCATCGAAATATATAAGATCGAATTTATCTGCATAGTTTAACACAGAAATATCAGATTCTATCTTTGTCAACGATAAAAAAGGAAAAAGCTTAACTGTTTTACCCCAGTCAGAAGCATTAATTTTTTCATGGTATGCTGCTGCATGCTCACCAAGCAGTGAAGCATAATTTAAAGATAACCACAGTTCTTTTTCTATGGGATATTTTTCAATTGCTGTATAATGAATACTCATCATCTTTTTCTCTGCATACAAGACCGTAAGCAATAAGTTCAGGCCGGTACCATATCCTATCTCAAGAATTGAAATTTCCTTTTTCTTCATAATACTTAGTCCCGCCCTGATAAAAATATGCTCCGACTCAGTTATAGCACCGTTAACGGAATGATAATGCTCCCCTATGGTCTCGTTATAAAGCGTATGAGACCCGTCTTTAGTAGTTATTACTGATAAACTCATTGGCATAAATATAAGCTAAGTACCTTTTGCAAACTATTATCATCAAAATTAATGCATGATTATTCAGAAACAAGCTGTTTATGCTTAAAAACAGTTGGAATCATAACAATCAATCTAATGAATAAAACTAAATTTGTCCTCCCCAATATCAATAACAATGTACAGAACTCTATTCACACTATTATTTGCTCTCACTTCATTCACTTTATTTGCTCAACCAAGAGTTGATGTCTCCGGCCAGATATTCGATGCAGAATTTAAGCGCTCAATGACAGGAGTAAATGTTGTTATTAAGGGTGAACATATAGGAACAGGCTCTGACGACAGGGGATATTTCTTTATTTCAGTAAAGCATGAACTGCCATTCACTCTCAGGTTTACTATGATAGGTTATTTACCCGAGGAGGTAGTGATAAAGAACAGGCTTACATCGGGACTGAAAATAAAGTTAAAGTCTATGAGTTACAAGGGCGAAGAGATAGTTATTTCAGCACCTCCGACCGAGGTGGAACAAAAAACCATGACAAAAATAGTATCTGTTGAGATGCTTGATGCCTTAAGCATAAAAGAAACCCCTGCTCCCGATTTTTTCAACGCTCTGGGAAACCTGAAAGGAGTGGATGTTGTTCAGCAAAGCATGCAATTCATCACGGTAAATGCAAGAGGATTCAATTCCACGGTAAATACCAGGTTCGTTCAGCTTGTTGACGGTATGGACAACCAGGCCCCGGGGATGAATTTCTCAATAGGGAATATTATTGGAACAAATGAGCTGGATGTTGAGTCAATAGAGTTTCTTCCCGGCCCTTCTTCAGTAAGATACGGAGGAAATGTGCTTAACGGGCTTTTGCAAATCAACACCAAAGACCCATTCCAGTTCCAGGGATTAAGCATGTATATCAAACCAGGAGTAAGTGATATAATCCCGGGGAATGATGCCCCTTTCCAGTTTCATGGAAAATGGATGACAGATGTTGGAGTAAGATTTGCAAAATCCCTTAATGATAAATTTGCTTTCAAGATAAATGCTTCCTACATGAAAGGCAAGGATTGGTTTGCAGATGATACCAGCAATATCAGGCCGGGAAGCATTCATTATGAATATGATCCCGGTCATGATGCAATAAATAAATACGGTGATGAGGTCACAGCCCTTCTTCCTGTTGGAGAAAACAGGGAGAATATTATTGTTTCACGGACAGGCTACAGGGATAAAAACCTTGTTGATAATGGTGTATTCAGTCTTAAGCTGGGAGGATCATTACATTACAGGTTGAATGACAGGACTACAATGATAATTCAGGGTAATTATGGAAATGCCACAACAGTCTTTACTGAAGAAAACAGGACATCTCTCTCAGATTTCAAAATATACCAGGGCAAAGTGGAACTTAACAGTAAAAGGATCTCATTGAGGGCCTATTCAACCAAGCAGCAAACAGGAAAAACCTATGATGCCAACTACCTGGCAGTGCATCTCAACAATGCCTGGAAGAGTAATGAAGAATGGTTCAGGGATTATGAAAATGCCTATACAGGAAGATTGGCCAAGTATGGGGTTTACCCCGGAGACCACAGGGTAGCAAGGGATTATGCCGATTATGACAGGCTAAATCCGGGCACAAAGGAATTTGAAAAGGAAAAGAACAGGATAATAAATGAGAGTGACTTTAATATAGGTGCTCAAACAATAAATAATTCTTACTTAAGTCACGTTGAAGGAAGCTACCGGCTGATTGAGCTTGAGGAAATTATTGACATTGAAATAGGTGCCAATTACAGATTTTTCGACCTTGAATCATTTGGAACAATATTCCCTGACAGTGGTTCAAATGACATAACATTTTTTGAGTATGGCTCTTATATTCAGCTCAAAAAAAGCCTGCTGGGTGATGCCCTGAAGATTTCCCTGTCTGCACGATATGATAAGAGCGAAAACTTTGAAGGGCATATAACTCCCCGGATATCTGCACTATATTCATATAATAAAGCCCATCATTTCAGAGCTTCTTTATTAACAGGTTACAGGAATCCAAGTGCCAAGGAGCAATTTATAAAGAAAGACCTGGGCCAGTCATGGCTGATAGGAGGTTTGCAAAACAATCTATCTCCTCTTGAACTTCCTGACAACAGCATATATGGTAAGGGAATATTGGAATTCAACCAGATGGTAGCGGAAAAGTCGGAAAGCTTAAGTAATCCCATGGCCCCGGAGCAGGCAGTCCTTGCCAGCCTGTATATACTGGAAGATAATACCCTTGATAAAAACGATCTTAGCCCCTTATTGCCTGAACAGGTCCTGTCTTTTGAGTTCGGGTATAAAACAAAATTCCTCGACAAGATATTTATCGACCTGGTATATTATCACAGTAATTATGAAAACTTTATAGGAATGGTTGATATTGTTAAGCCGAGAACTTCACCTACAACTGACCTTTACTCGGCATCAAAGCAAATAAATACGTCCTCACAGTCGGAGAGTTATCTGATATATACGAATTCTAAAAAAAATATAAGCATTCAGGGCGTAGCAGCAGGTTTAAAATATATTGCCCCGGTAGGTATAATCTTTTCAGGAAACATGACATGGTCTGATATATCCAAAGAGATTAATGATCCGCTGATACCCGGGTTCAATACTCCTGAGTATAAGTTTAACGCTTCAATTGCCAATCGTCGTTTAGATAAAATGGATAATAACCCGGGATTTGAGAACATAGGATATAATCTTATCTGGAGGTGGCAAAGTGGCTTTTACTGGGAAAGCCCCTTTGGAAACGGATGGATGGACCCTTTGGGATCATGGGACGTGCAGGTATCATACCGGTTCCATCAGCCTGAGTCCATATTGAAATTTGGTATCTCTAACCTGTTTAATGATGAGCCCAACACAACTTATTTTGGAGGCCCCCAGATAGGATCTTTCTTCTATGTATCATATCTGGTTGAAAACCTGTTTAACAGATCTAAGTAACTTAAAATGAAACTATACGGAAAATATTTATTTATTATCTTCACCCTCATTGCTTCTTCCTGTACTTATGAGTTCCCGGAGGTCAATGAGGATTATTCAACAGGCACGCTTGACCTGTCGGGCTTTATAAGCCTGGGTGACGGATTTACATCAGGCTATATGGACGGAGCATTGTTCACCGACGGACAAAATAATTCCTTTCCTGCAATAATAGCCAGGCAGTTTGCATACGCCTATTCCATAGATTTTATACAGCCCGACATAAACTCTGAGAACGGTTATAATTTATGGGCATCTGAGCCCCAGGATACAAAAGGAAAATGGATATCGCAATATAGCACCCCGGAACAGGCTGATCCTGACAGGATACTTACCGGGGGAGAATTGCCCGGACAGTTTACGGGCAATTTACAGGCCACGGCTAATTATTCCGTACCCTTTGCAAAAAGTTTTGAGATCATTAACAGCTCCCTTTCAAATAATATATACTATAACAGGTTTGCCAGTGATCCTGGAAACTCAAGCCTTCTGGGAGATGTTGCTGACCAGAACACCGGCTTTATTGTTTTATGGATAGGGATGAGTGATTTTATTAATTATGCTGCATATGGGGGAACAGGCAATCCTGATCCTGCTGAAGATCCGGCCATGATCTCCACAAATGATCTGAGTCCTGAAAATATTTTTGAAGCAGCCCTTGATACAATAATCACAAGACTGTTTGCCGGCAACCAGGCAAAAGGATTAATTGTTCAACTGCCCCAGTTTGAAGATATGCCCTTTGCTTACACTTATCAATATAATTTTGCCAGGATAAAAAACACAGTTCAATTTAACAGTCACTATAATAGTTTTAATGAAGCCGTGGGAAGCCACAATATTGCACACCCTGAAGCAAAACGCCCGATGATAGCATATAATGATAACTTCTCAACACTATCACCCCAGGAGGTGGTTGTAATAGATTCTTCATTACCCGATGCACAGTATCCCGACGGATCACCTTTACCAAAATTAAGACAGCTTGTTGAGGGGGAAATGGTTTTACTGTCCATATCTGCTGAAGATATAAATGATTCTTACGGGACCTTTGTTCCTGCTGCAGAAGAGTATTATCTATCGCTGGATCAGGTAGAGATCATTAAACAAAGGATAAATGCATACAATGAAGCTATACTGAACAAGGTAAATCAATACCCCGGACGGCTTAGCCTTGTACCTTTGGAAAATGTAATTCATGATATTGCTGAAACAGCAAAATGTAATGCATGGGGCCGTCCTAATAGTTATGACATTAAATATTTTGAGGGTGTTCCTTTAGAAGGCAGCCTGGGACTGAACAGCATATTCTCACTTGACGGGCTACACTTCAACCAGAGGGGAAATGCTTTTATTGCTAATCAGTTAATTGAAATTATTAACGATCAGTTTGAAGCAAATATCCCTCTTGCCAATGTAAATTCATATTTAGGGAATACTGTATCCTATTAAGGCCTTACTACTTCAGATAAGTATCAAGCCAGGCAAAAAACTCCCTCTGCCACAGTATACTGTTTTGTGGCTTCTGCACAAAATGGGTCTCATCGGGAAAATAAAGCAGTTTGGCCGGAACTCCCAGTAATTTGGCTGCATTAAAGGCCTCCATACTCTGGCTATAGGGTATCCTTAAATCATTCTCCCCCGTAATTATCAGTATGGGTGTGTCCCAGTTCTTAACAAACTTATGTGGCGAAGTGGCATAAGACTTACGGGCAATCTCATTTTCCTTATCCCAGTAAGCTCCTCCATAATCATGATTTACAAAAAAGATCTCATCGGTTGCAGTATACATACTCTCGAAGTTAAATATCCCGCAATGCGAGATAAAAGCCTTAAACCTTTTATCATGATTGCCAGCCAGCCAGAAGACTGAAAATCCACCATAACTGGCACCCACCGCTCCAAGGCGCTGTTCATCAATAAATGGCTCCTTCTTAAGCTCATCTATTGCGCTCAGGTAATCCTTCATATTCTGTCCCCCGTAATCGCCTGAAATCTGCGCATTCCATTCCTGCCCGAATGTAGGAAGTCCGCGACGGTTGGGAGCCACAATAATATAATCATTGGCAGCCATCATCTGAAAGTTCCACCTGTAGCTGAAAAACTGGCTTACCGCACTCTGAGGCCCTCCCTGGCAATACAAGAGTGCAGGGTACTCCCTGGTCTTATCAAAGCCGGGTGGATATATTACCCATACAAGCATATCCTTGTTGTCGGTGGTCTTTACCCAGCGCTTTTCTATGCTCCCCATCTCAATATTATCGTAAATATTCTTGTTTACAAAGCTAAGTTGAGTCTCCTCTCCGCTTTTCTTGTCAACCTTAAATATTTCCGTTGCCATGGCCATGGTCATCTTCCCACCAACAATATAGTCTCCGGCCTGGGCAAGAGAAGTATAATTATGATCACCTTTAGTGATCTGCCTGATCTCCCTGGTGGCAATATCAATCTCATAAAACTGGAAAGTAGCCTGCACCCCGCTTATAAAATAAAGCCCCTTCCCGTCTTCCTTCCAGCTCAGAGATGATACATTCTGATCAAAGCCGTCGCTAAGGTATTGTTTCTCACCTGTCTCAATATTATAAATAAACAGGCGGTCCTTATCTGACTCATATCCCGGTGTTTCCATGCTCTGAAAAGCAATAAGATCATTACCGGGCGAGAATACGGGATACTTATCATATCCCATCATCCCTTCTGTAATATTCTTTGTTGCCCCATCCTCCACATTATACAGATAAATATCAGAGTTGGTGCTCGTAGCATATTCCGTAGGATTCATTTTCTTACAGCTATAAGCAATATATCTCCCATCATTGCTCCAGTTTATCTCCGCCCCATCGAAATAGGGTGATAAAGGAGTATCATATGCTTCCCCCTCAAGTATATCTTTGGCTTCACCCAGCATGCCACCTTCAATACCAGCCACAAAAATATGTGAATAGGAATAATCCTCCCAGTGGTTCCAGTGCCTGTACATCAGCTCATCAATTATTCGCACATTTGCCAGTGGCAGGTCGGGATATCGCTCCTGTGGCGTTTCCCTCATTTTAACATCCTTAATATAGTACAGCTTAGCTCCTGCCGGTGAATACTCAAAATCATTGATCCCTTCTTCAATATCTGATATCTTAACCGGATCGCCAGCTCCCTGTTCAACTTCCCAAATCTGCACATCTCCCGACTCTGCAGAAAGGAATCCGATCTTTGATCCGTCGGGGGTCCACCTGGGATGAAAAGCCTTCATGCTGGTAAGCAGTTCTGGCTCACCTCCTTCAACAGGCATTAAATACAGCCTTGTACAGCTCTCGTTGGTAGCTGCATTATACCTGGTTAAACTGTACACAATTGTTGATGCATCGGGTGATACCTGTATATCTCCTATGCGGCCGAATTTCCATAGTATCTCAGGTGTCAGCCTGCCGCCGGCTATTTCCTGCTCAGTTAATTTACCCGGAAAATCCGAAGCCGGTCCGGATTTAGTTGCTTTTTCATTGTTGCAGGAGGCCAACAACCATACCAGGCTTAATGCTAATAATAAATTTTTCATCTTTCAGGATTTTATAAAAAAACCGGGTGTTTTTATTCACCCGGCATTAATTGTATTTTATGAAGCTTCTAATATCTTTCCCTTCAGTTCCTCAAGCAGTTCAGGATTATCTTCAAGCAGATGCTTCACTCCTTCCCTGCCCTGTCCGAGCTTTGTATCACCATAACTGAACCACGATCCGCTTTTCTTGATTATGTCAAGATCAACACCCATATCGATAACCTCTCCTGTCAGGGATATTCCCTTTCCATACATTATATCAAATTCAGCTTTCCTGAATGGAGGAGCCATTTTATTCTTAACTATCTTCACCCTTGTACGGTTACCTTTAATATCTTCACCCTCTTTAATCTGTCCTATCCTCCTTATATCAACCCTTACCGAAGAATAAAATTTAAGGGCATTACCCCCGGTAGTTGTTTCCGGATTACCAAATACAATCCCTATCTTCTCCCTCAACTGGTTAATGAATACGCATGTTGTATTGGTCTTGCTGATACTGGCCGTAAGCTTTCTAAGAGCCTGCGACATGAGCCTTGCCTGTAAGCCCATGCTCGAATCTCCCATCTCTCCCTCTATCTCCGCCCTGGGAGTAAGAGCTGCCACAGAGTCAATAACAATAATATCAATGGCACCGGAGCGTATAAGATGGTCTGTTATTTCAAGAGCCTGCTCCCCGTTATCGGGCTGAGAAATAAGCAGGTTTTCTATATCAACCCCCAGGTTTTCAGCATAAAACCTGTCGAAAGCATGCTCTGCATCAATAAATGCAGCTATCCCACCTGCTTTCTGAGCCTCGGCAATGGCATGAATGGCAAGAGTTGTCTTTCCCGAAGATTCAGGACCAAAAACCTCAACCACCCTTCCGCGTGGATATCCACCTATACCAAGTGCAATATCGAGAGCAAGCGAACCTGAAGAGACACTTGCAACATCCGCCATGGGCTGATCACCCATCTTCATTATTGTTCCTTTTCCGAAACCTTTTTCTATTTTATCCATGGTAAGCTGAAGAGCCTTCATCTTTTCCTTGTTAATGTCTTTCTTTTCCTGGTCCATTTTATTGTATTATTGAATGATTATTAAATCTGATATTCTTATCCGAGGATCTGTGAGCTGTGGTCTTTGGTTTTAACCTTATCAATTATCTTAATAACAATACCTTCCTCATCTATCAGGAAGCTTGTACGTAATACACCCATGAATGTACGCCCATACATTTTCTTTTCTCCCCACACTCCATAATCCTGCATTATTCTTTTCTCCTCATCGGCTATTAAGGGAAAGGGCAGGGAATTCTTATCAATAAACTTCCTGTGCCTGTCAGCCGAATCGGGACTAACGCCCAGTACTGCATAACCCGCACTTTTAAGCTTATTGAAATTATCCCTGAGGTTACATGCCTCAGCAGTACAGCCGGGGGTCATGTCCTTGGGATAAAAAAACAGAACCAGCTTCTTACCGCTAAAATCAGACAGGCTTACAGCAGCACCATTTTGATCATTTCCCTGAAATGCAGGAGCCCTGTCTCCTTCCTTTATGTGAGTCATATAACTATTCCTTATATCTTCCCTAAGTTTCCTGTGAAAATTTAGGTAAAATTACAAAGTTTCCTCTATAAAACTTTTATTTTTGTCTTGAATGTACAAAAATATTCTGCCATTTTATCCAATACTTTTACTAAGTTTATAAACATTGTAATCAATCCTATGAACTTTTATCTCAAGCCCCGGATATTACCCACATTTCTCCTTGTACTGCTTCTTGGTTTAAGCATGGGCGTATCAGTCAGATCACAAACAAGTACCGATGTCCTGCAGCAGGCATTGGAGCAATTCAATAATAAGGAATACCGGGAAGCTCTTGATAATTTCAATATAGTCCTGGATATGTATCCTAAAGATCCCGAACTGAACTACTATTCGGGCATCTGCCTTACGGAGCTTAATCATAACCTGAACACAGCTATATATCGCTTAAAACTCGCCTCACTGGGAACAGTGGCTCCTGATGTATATTATTATTTGGGGAAAGCTAATTACCAGCTGGATCATTACGATGAGGCCCTGAATTATTTTAACAGGTTCAGCGACTACGCATCACGTGAAGATGAAAAAAAGTTTAAGTCCGGCCAATGGATAGCATGGTCTGAAAGCAAGCTTGAATATCAATCCTCGGGGAAAAAAGCATTAAAAGCAGACCGGGGCCGTACCCCCGTTTCAGACCACAATTTGTATATGGGCAGGGCAAGATCAGACCAGCATAAATCAGATTCACTCTTCCGGAAGATTAATAGCCTGAATAAAAAAATATCGTCGCTGGAAGGCACAGAAAAAGAAAAAATTGCCATACAAATATCGGAACTGCAGGCAGAGGCAACTGCCTTACAACTTTCAGCAAATGAGTATTCAGAAAAAGCTAAACAAGTTGAAGAGACCGGTGTACTGGAGAGCGGAAAATACGGAAGCAATAAGCTGATGTTGAAATATAATCGCTCTTCTGCAAAAAAAGTTTATGTTCCCGGCCGTACCGGCAGCCCCTTTCTTGAACAGGAATCAGATGCTTTCTACAAGCAACCGGCAATAAAGAAGATCATTAATCCCAATGATATTCCCACCCTGGTAGAAATAGATGATCTGAATAAAAAATATAATAAAACCATGCAAGAGTCATGGAGCATTGATAAAGATATTGAAAAGCAAAAAACGGTAGCCAATGCAGCTGCCAGCAAGCAGGAAAGCAAGCTGGCAGAAAGGAAGATACGAAGCCTGAAACAGGAATCGCGTAATAAAAAGCTTGATGCTTTTGAAGGTTATAAGGTAGTAAACAGCGTTAAATACAATGTTTACAGCAAAAACATTGACCGCTTACTGGCAGACAGGTCTAATGAGCATTACAAGGAAATTGAAAGGCTTTCATTAAACAGCAGGGATAATTCCAGGGATGCCATGAAACTACAGGCTGAAGCTGAAATGGTTACTGCTCTTGACGATAAGTATGACCTGCTTAGTGAAGCTAATGCATACGAGCTGCTTGCTCTTGAGAATCAGAAAAAAGCACTCGCACTCTATGCCGGGATACAGAATAATAACAGGTCTGGGATAATGGATCCCGGGAAAGCGGTTGAAATACCAAAAAAGGCTCACACAAAGAAGCCTGACGGAAAGACAGAAAAAGCTATTGCAGATAAAGGTGAAATAATAAAGAAGGAGGAACCAAGAATTGTAATGCTCACAATTCCCGAAAAACATGAAACACTTATTGTTGAGGAAAGCAATATAGCTAAGCTGTCAGAAAAAAAGGCAGACAAAGATGTTAAGATAGAGCTCAAAGAAGAAAAAGTATATGATTTCTCAATACTTCCCACTCCCGATTATAATAAGATGAAGCCCATTCCTGTTGATGAGGATATGCCGGAAGGAGTATCTTATAAAATACAACTGGGCGTTTACAGGAACCTGAGGCCCCAATCATTCTTCATGGGCCTACAACCTATTTCTGCAGAGACAGTTGAGGGTAAAGATCTTATAAGGTATTTCGCAGGTATATTCCCGGATCATGAAAGTGCCAAAAACGCATTAAAGAAAGTAAGGAAGAATGAATTTGGGGATGCTTTTATTGTGGCTTACTATAATGGCGAAAAGATTTCAACAGGCCAGGCCAGGCAGCTTGAAAAAGGAATAATAAATGCCAGTGCAAACGATGAAACTGAAACTCATAATGTTTACTACCTTATTCAGATCGGTGTTTACAGTAAGGAAGTAAGCCCTGAAATGAATAAAACCTTTAAAAATCATGCCGGGGATAAAAAGCTGGAACATTTTGTCAATAATAAAGGATTGGTAGTTTACACAATAGGAAAATTCCTTACCTTTGATAGTGCGAGCAGCTTTAATAAGGATTTAAAAGACAAAGGACTGAGTGATTCTTTTGTTATTGCTTATGACGGGAATGATAAAATAACAGTAAGAGAAGCCCGTATATTGCTTAATAATAATTAAATGAGCGAGCAGGAGAAATATCATTTACAGGATGACGGTTCCACAGGAGAAATGCAGGAACGTTTTCTTGTTCTTCATAATGATGATGTGCATTCTTTCGATTATGTGATCGATGCCCTGGTAAAAACATGTAAACACGACATGGTCCAGGCTGAGCAATGTACCATGATTGTTCATTTTAAAGGCAAATGTACCGTGAAAGAAGGAAATTTCAATCTGTTAAAGCCCATTAAAGATAAACTTATCAGGATGGAGCTCAATGCCACAATTGATTAATAAATAATACTGCTAATGTCTGTCGGACTTATAATAATACTCATACTGCTTGGCATAATATTGTTCCTTATAGAGTTCCTCTTAGTTCCGGGAATAACCGTTGCAGGAATAAGCGGGGCCGTACTAATGATAGGTGGAATAATACTGGGATATCATCACCACGGGACACAGGTGGGTAATCTTATTTTACTGGGAACCGTAGTCTTTTCCATCATTATTTTGTATTTTGTTCTAAAATCAAGGACCTGGAAAAACATTATGCTGGACTCCAGGATAGAGGGAAAAGTAAATAAGCTTGAAAGAGATAAAGGCCTTATAAAGACAGGAGACAAGGGCGTTTCCGTTACCCGCCTGAATCCGATGGGAAGAATAGAAGTGAACGGAGAGTATTATGAGGCCAAGAGCCTGAACCGTTTTGTAGATGAAAATACGCCGCTTATTGTAAGGAAAATATCCGGCAATCAAATAATTGTTGAACCAATAAAAGAATAAAAAAATGGAAGGAATGGGTTTGTACGTCGTTATTATAATTGTTATTCTGTTATTCCTGTGGATCATGTTTTACTTCATACCTGTAGGATTATGGTTCAGGGCACTGGTCTCGGGAGTAAGAATTTCTCTTTTGCAACTTATTTTTATGCGTTGGCGTAAGGTGCCGCCGTCAATTATTGTAAGCGCACTTATTGAGGGCACCAAGGCAGGAGTAAGATTGCAAAGAAATGATCTTGAAGCTCACTATCTTGCCGGGGGACATATAACCCAGGTAGTACATGCACTGGTCTCTGCCGAGAAAGCAAATATTGAACTTCCGTTCAAAATGGCAACAGCTATCGACCTGGCAGGAAGGGATGTGCTGGAAGCCGTGCAGATGTCTGTTGTACCAAAGGTGATCGATACACCCAGCGTAACAGCTGTAGCCAAAGACGGGATACAGTTAATATCAAAAGCGAGAGTTACGGTAAGGGCTAACATAAAGCAGCTTGTTGGTGGTGCAGGGGAAGAGACTGTACTTGCCAGGGTTGGTGAAGGGATTGTATCTTCCATAGGTTCCTCGTCCTCTCATAAGGCTGTATTGGAGAATCCCGACTCAATCTCCAAGGTGGTACTGGAAAAAGGACTTGATTCGGGGACTGCATTTGAGATACTTTCAATTGATATAGCAGATATTGATATTGGAAAGAACATTGGCGCCGTATTGCAGATGGATCAGGCCAATGCCGACAAGAATATTGCCCAGGCAAAGGCTGAGGAAAGGAGAGCCATGGCCGTTGCCCTTGAACAGGAGATGAAAGCAAAGGCACAGGAAGCCAGGGCCAAGGTTATTGAGGCCGAGGTACAGGTGCCACTTGCTATGGCAGATGCTTTTAAGGCCGGTAACCTGGGTATTATGGATTACTACAGGATGAAGAATATTGATGCCGACACTTCCATGAGAGACTCAATATCTAAGTCCGGTCCTGAAGGAAATAAGAAATAAAGAGAGCTGAAAATGCCTATTAGATAAATGCCTGCTGTAATGAACAGCAGGCATTTTTAATAGTTGCAGCGTACTACAATAAATAATCCTGATCGCACAACTTAAACATTTATTTTCCTTTTTTTTGAGATTGCATTCAATTTGACTATTTTTGCCGGGCTTTTAAGCTTATCCCGGAGAGGTGGGAGAGTGGCTTAATCCACCAGTTTGCTAAACTGGCGTACTCGATTAGGGTACCGGGGGTTCGAATCCCCCCCTCTCCGCAACAACAAAAACCAATCAGCGCAAGCTGTTTGGTTTTTTTAATTAGTAAATTTCGTCAGAAGCTTGCTTCTGTAAGAAATTTGCTGATTAAAAAATTGAGACCGCAGGTCTTGGTTTTTGTTGTTGCTGGGTATCCCTCCAGGGATCATGAGCGAAGCGAATAATCCCTGATACCATAAAATGTTATAGTGAAGTATATTCAGCGAAGCCTATTGTTTTTGTTGTTGCTGGGCCTCCCTCCAGGGATCATGAGCGAAGCGAATAATCCCTGATACTTACAGAAGAATTTATTATAAAATATCTGTCACAGCTAAATCTTGATTTTGTTGTTGCTGGGTATCCCTCCAGGGATCATGAGCGAAGCGAATAATCCCTGATACCATAAAATGTTATAGTGAAGTATATTCAGCGAAGCCTATTGGTTTTTTGCTTTGTTGCAGGCTTCCCCAAACAGGGATCATGAGGAACTCCGTTCCGAATAATCCCCAATTTTTACCGCCATAACAGTAATATCGTTAAATTTTCGGCATTTTATATGCAAAAACATATAAAAACGATCTATCTTACCGCTATATCAGTAATATACTTCACTTTTCAACCAATTTACTTGGATTTAATTATATAAAATCATATTTTTACTGCCATAACAGTATAATCATGAACATATTTAATGAAATCTCTAAACAGGTGCTAGCTCACAGGAAAAAAGCTGGATTAAGTCAGAAAGCCCTGGCAGATCTTGCTGGTGTTGGGAAAACAGTTGTTTATGATATCGAAAAAGGAAAAGAAACCGTAAGGTTCAATACACTTGAAAAGGTGCTGGATGTGTTAAACATATCCATTGAGATAATAACACCATTGAAACAATAAATATTAAATAAAATGCGTCAGGCCAAAATACTGCTATACGGAATAGAAGCGGGGGTATTGATAGAAGAGAAAAAGAACCGGGATTATTTGTTCAGATATAATTCAGATTATTCCGGTGAGCCAATTTCATTAACAATGCCTGTGGAGAAAAGGGAGTTTCGTTTCAACAATTTCCCTTCATTTTTCGATGGTTTACTTCCTGAGGGAGTACAGCTTGACGGCTTGCTCCGAAACAGGAAGATTGACAGGGACGATTATTTCAAACAACTGATAGCTACCGGATCAGACCTGGTGGGAGCAGTAACTGTGGAGGCTATAAATGAATAAGTGCCCAATCACATATGAGGAATGTGAAGCAAAGTATTCCGAAAAAGGATTAAGCTTATTATCTCCTTCTTTGAAATCATTAAACGACCTGGAATATTCAGCAGCTGAACAGAGGGAGCAGGCCTTCCTCAGGTCATATAAAATGTCGATCCAGGGAATGCAGCCGAAATTAAGTGCTGTATTAAGTCCATCTGCCTCTTCCTTTATGATTGTAGATATAAAAGGCCGCTACATTTTAAAACCACAACATCAGCATTATCCTCAGTTACCGGAGAATGAGAGCCTGACAATGAAAATGGCCGGAGTTATAAATATTGATATTCCTGTTTCAGGGATGCTGTGGTCGAAAGATGGCAGTCTGACATATTTCATAAAACGCTTTGACAGGTATAGTAAAACCAAAAAACTTCCACTTGAAGATTTTGCCCAGCTTGCCGGGATGACGAGGGATACAAAATACGGCTATTCATTTGAAAAATTAATCAGCCTGGTCGAGACCTACTGCACTTTCCCGGTTGTTGAAAAAGCAAAACTTTACCGAAGGACCATTTTCAACTATTTAAGTGGGAATGAAGATATGCACCTGAAGAACTACTCACTTATTAGCCGAAATGGGAAAGTAGAGTTATCACCGGCATATGATCTGCTCAACAGTTCAATTGTTTTATCAGGCGATATTGAAGAAACAGCATTAACAATAAGAGGAAAGAAAAAAAATCTTACACACTCAGTTCTGGTCGATTATCTGGCATACGAAAGAATGAAACTCAATGAAAAGACAGTATCGAATATCCTGAAAGGCATAAGCTCATCAGCAGGATACTGGACAGATCTGATCAACAAATCCTTCTTATCGGCAAAACTAAAAGATTCGTATAAAAGCATGCTTGATGAAAGACTGCAAAAACTAGGCTTATAGAATCAGCCACCAGCTATAATAAAACTTTTGCCCAATCGAATTAATTAATTACATTTGCACTCCGAAAAAATGATTTTCGGGGTGTAGCGCAGTCCGGTTAGCGCACCTGCTTTGGGAGCAGGGGGTCGCAGGTTCGAATCCTGCCACCCCGACAATATGAAAATATAACCCCTGTAATTCAATGAGTTACAGGGGTTATTTGCTTAGTAAGCCAAATATTAAGCCAAAATATTAAGCCAAATATGCCTTTCAAAACCGAATAAGTGTTTATTATCTATCATAAAGATAGATTAATGGGAAAGATGGATATCAAAGAAAAGACCGAACTGGGTCAGAAATTCGACCTAAGTATAAAGGACTTGTTTCATTTGGAAGTCATATGTGGGAGCTTTGCATACAATTAATCCATAGAGAGTTAAGGGTTCGATGCTAAAAAGCATATAAAACAGCAGGCTATATTTTGGCTTCCTGACATTAATAAGTAGAACCAAAACCTTCTACTTATGAAAACAGAATCAAAATTACAGTCCTTACAGGATATGGAAGCCTATAAAATATACTGGCAACAAGTATATCAGTGCAAACTCCGATTATCAACAGTGGTAGTAATTGATTTAAATCTGGAAATCATTGTTGATAGTAACCAAACCCTATTAGCATATCGCCATGACCTTCCTGATGATATGATGCATATGGTAATCAATACTGGTCACTGGCATATATTTAATGAAGAAAAAATAAGTTCAGAAGTTTTGGTTGAGGTCATGATTTTATTAGGAGAATTGAGACTGGAGATTTGTCAGAATTGAATGAAATATGCTGATTAATAAAAAGAAGTTTTGTGATTGTACCAGACATAAAAAGATAAAAAAGTGTCCGTTGTAATCCTAAAACTTTATGAATACCTTAGATGATTGATTTTCCCTGACGAGATTTCCTTGATGATGTGTTAAGAATGAGGTAATTCCTGCGGGAAGCGAGAAGTTAATATGCATTAAACATTCAAGAACCAAACATGTCAGAAGACCACAAACGCCAACTCAACCAGCAACTCTGGAATATAGCCAACACCCTTCGGGGTAAAATGGATGCCGATGAATTCCGTGATTACATCTTAGGATTTATTTTCTATAAGTACCTGTCTGAAAAAATGAAAATATATGCCAATGAAATCCTGAAGGAAGACAAAATGGTATATATGGACATCAAGGAAGACACAGATAAAGGCAGAGAATATCTGGAAGCCATTAGGGAAGAATCACTGGAAAAACTAGGTTATTTTCTCAAACCATCGGAATTGTTTGGTCAAATTGCAAAACGTGGGAATGGTAATGGTAAGTCTGAAAGCAATTTTATTATTGAAGACCTTGATGTTATCCTGAACAATATCCAACTCAGTACGATGGGGACAGAAAGCGAGGAAGATTTTGACCACCTGTTTGAGGATTTGGATTTAAACAGTACTAAATTAGGAAAGACTGTTGACCAGAGAAATGAAGTTATTGCAAAAGTACTTTCGCATCTCAATAAAATTGATTTCCAACTGGAACATCAGGAATTAGATGTGTTGGGCGATGCCTACGAATATCTCATCGGTCAATTTGCAAGTGGTGCGGGGAAAAAAGCAGGAGAATTTTATACACCACAGCAAGCAAGTAAAATCCTTGCACGACTGGTAACACTGGGTAAAACCAGAATAAAATCTGCTTACGACCCCACGGCAGGGTCTGGGTCATTAATTCTTAGAATCGGGAAAGAATGCGAGGTACTGAACTTTTACGGACAGGAACTTAACCGTACTACCTATAACTTATGCAGGATGAATATGATTCTGCATGACGTGCATTATTCCCGTTTTGACATCAAACTGGAAGATACGCTTGAATACCCGCAACACAACAAGCTGGAAGCAGAAGCTGTGGTTGCCAATCCACCATTCAGTGCAAAATGGAGTGCCAATCAGTTGTTTATGACCGATGACCGTTTCAGTGAATACGGGAAACTTGCACCCAGTTCTAAAGCCGATTATGCCTTTATCCAGCATATGATATACCATCTGGCAGAAAATGGTGTTATGGCTGTAATTATGCCCCATGGAGTGCTTTTCAGGGGTGCTGCCGAGGGACATATCAGAAAGTACCTGATTGAAGAAAAAAACTATCTGGATGCCGTTATAGGACTTCCTGCAAACATTTTCTTTGGAACAAGCATACCAACATGCATACTGGTGTTTAAAAAGTGTCGTGAACAACCCGATGATATCCTGTTCATTGATGCCAGTCAACATTTTGAAAAGGTGAAAACCCAGAATCATCTAAGAGATGAGGATGTTGACCGTATTGTTGATACTTACAGCAAGCGGGTCAGTATTGATAAGTACAGTTATGTGGCGGGTCTTGAAGAGGTAAGGGAGAACGATTATAACCTGAACATCCCTCGTTATGTGGATACCTTTGAAGAGGAAGAGCCAGTTGATATTGTTGAGGTGGCAGGTGAACTGGTAGCATTGGAAGCCAATATGAAAAAGACTGATGAAGCTATTGCTGGTTTTTGTAAGGAATTAAATATCCCAACACCTTTTTAGTTTATGGAAAAGCAAAATAATATACCTGAATTGCGGTTTCCATCTTTTGGTGATGTATGGAATAAGAATAAATTTCATGAATTATTTTCGTTTATTACCACAAATTCTTTTTCAAGAGACCAATTAAATTACGAATTTGGGAATGCAAAGAATATCCATTATGGAGATATTCATACAAAATTTGCTACGCTTTTTGATATTGGGAAAGAATTAGTTCCATACATCAATAGCAATATCTCACTCAATAAAACTAAGGATGAGAATTATTGTAAAGAAGGTGATGTGATTTTTGCTGATGCTTCAGAAGACTTAAATGATGTCGGGAAAAGCATTGAAGTAGTAAATCTTGATAAACAAAGAGTGTTAGCAGGATTACACACAATACATTCAAGACCTAATAAGGATTTATTTTCTGTCGGATTCTTGGGCTTCTTAATGACCTCAAATTTTATACGGACTCAAATACAGAAAGAATCACAAGGGACTAAAGTATTAAGTATATCAAATGGAAGGTTATCAAAAATAAGTGTGATTTATCCTTCTTTTCCCGAACAAAAGAAAATCGCATCCTTTTTCACCGCCATTGACCAGAAGATTTCCCAACTAAAACAAAAGAAGACCCTGCTGGAACAATACAAAAAAGGGGTGATGCAAAAAATCTTCTCTCAGCAAATCAGGTTTAAGGATGATAATGGGCAGGAGTTTCCAGAATGGGAGAAGAAGAGGTTGGGGGAAATTGCTGTGTTTTATAAGGGTAAAGGAATTTCAAAAAATGATATCGCAGATAATGGAAATATTGAATGCATCAGATATGGTGAGTTATATACGGTATACCAAGAAACAATTGATGTTGTGAAGTCAAGAACAAGTGTTAACCCTAAAGATTTGGTTTTAAGTGAAGCCGATGATGTTATTATTCCTGCCTCAGGAGAGACACAGATTGATATTGCCACTGCATCTTGTGTATTAAAATCAGGCATTGCCCTTGGGGGAGACCTGAATATAATTAGAAGCAACTTTAATGGCGTTTTTCTTTCCTATCTTTTAAACAGTAAAATGAAAAGAGAGATTGCAAAATTAGCACAAGGTATTTCCGTAGTACATTTATATTCGAGTCAACTATCATTATTAAAACTCGAAATTCCAACAGTTTTTGAACAAACCAAAATAGCCAATTTCCTATCCGCCATCGATACTAAAATCAACCACACTCAAACCAAAATAGAAAAAGCCGAACTGTGGAAGAAAGGACTTCTTCAAAAAATATTCGTTTAAAATATGAACGCAAATGATAACATTGATAAATGGTTGGACTTCCTTGACCCTGAAAATTTCAAAGGAAATCTAATGATTTCATCTCTGTTTATAGCATCGTTTGAATCATTTAAAGATTACGTGGTCGAAGAAGTCAGGTTCTTCTTCAATACTGGATTTGAAAATGGAGAATATACGTTTGACCCCACTTATAATACTAAGATTATTGCGAAGGATAGAAGCCCAATAAAAGCAAGTCTTCTCTGGCTTGAAGAAATGGGTGCAATAAGTTCGCAGGATATTGGTGAGTATGATAATTTTAGACAATTTCGAAATAAACTGTCGCACGAATTGATGGATTTGTTATTCGAGGGACTTCCAGAGAAACTTCCAAACATGTTTGTTAAACTCATAGACCTTCGTATCAAAATTGAGGAATGGTGGATTTTAAATATTGAAATCCCAGCTAATCCAGATTTTGACTCCGAAGAAGACATAAATGAAGAAGGGATAACGACTTCAACTCAGATATTTTATAGGCTTTTTAAGGACATGCTTTCAGGAGATGAGAAAAAGGCATCCTACTATCAAAATGAGTTTAAACAATATTTTAAAAAATAATGTCACGCCAACCCGAACTCATACTAGAAGAAAAACTGGTTCAGCAATTAACTGAATTGGGTTATGGTCTCGTGCATATAAGTAATGAAGCTGATTTAATCATCAACCTCAAGACCCAACTTGAGAAACACAATGGCATTAGGTTCAGCGATAAGGAATTTGAGAAGGTACTGAACATCCTGAGCAAGGGTTCAGTATTTGAAAAAGCCAAAACGCTGAGGGTAAAACAACATATCATCAAGGATAATGGTGACAACCTATATTTTGAATTCATAGATACAGAGAACTGGTGTCAGAACCAGTATCAGGTAACACATCAGGTAAGCATAGAGGGTAAGTATAAAAACCGTTATGACGTTACCTTACTCATTAACGGATTGCCACTGGTACAGATTGAATTAAAACGCAGAGGACTTGAACTTAAGGAAGCCTTTAACCAGATTAACCGATACCAACGACATTCTTTCGGAGCGAGTTCAGCACTTTTTCAGTATGTTCAGGTATTCGTTATTAGCAATGGTGTAAACACCAAGTATTACGCAAATAATCGCTTCCAGTCTTTTAAACAAACGTTTTACTGGACAGATATTGAAAATAAGCGTCTTACTAATATTCTTAACGGTTTCACAACGGACTTCCTCGAGCCATGCCACATCAGCAAGATGATTAGCAAGTATGTGGTGCTAAATGAGACCTATAAAATATTAATGGTGTTAAGACCCTATCAATATTATGCTGTTGAAGCACTTGTGGACAGGGTTGAAAATAGTAGAAAGAATGGATATATCTGGCATACTACTGGAAGCGGAAAGACGCTGACCAGTTTTAAAGCAAGTCAGATATTAACAGGTCTTCCCAAGATAAAAAAGGTGGTCTTTGTGGTTGACCGCAAAGACTTGGATTATCAAACCAACAAAGAATTTAACAGTTTCAGCAAGGGTAGTGTTGATGGAACTGATAACACCCGACAACTGGTTAAGCAGTTCCGTGATGACACCAAACTCATCGTAACCACCATTCAGAAACTTAATACTGCCATTAGCAAGAAACATTTTCTGGAAAGAATGGCAAAGGTGGAGAATGAACGTATAGTTTTTATTTTTGATGAGTGCCACCGCAGCCAGTTCGGTGAAACTCACCAGCGCATCACCAGTTTTTTCAAGAACATCCAAATGTTTGGTTTCACTGGCACTCCAATCTTTGCTGATAATGCCGTTAAAAATGCTCTGGGTAAAAGAACCACCAAGGAATTATTTGGTGAGTGCCTACACAAATATGTTATTACCGATGCCATAAGGGATGAGAATGTCCTGAAGTTCAGTGTGGAATATGTGGGTAAATACAAAAACAAAAACAGTTCTACTGAAATTGATATACAGGTTGAGGATATCGATGTTCAGGAATTATTGGAAAGTCCTGAACGTCTGGATAAAATCAGTGACTACATCATTGCCTATCACGATAAGAAGACCCATAGGAAGCAATTTACAGGCATGTTTGCTGTTGGTAGTGTAGCAACCCTGATTAAATATTACGAGACCTTCCAACGTAAGAAAAACGAGGGTAAACACGACCTGAGAATTGCTACTATATTCAGCTACATCAGCAATGAAGATGATGCCGATGCTTCAGGGTTTATTCCTGAAGAACTGCCATTAGCAGCCGAACCAGAATTTCAATACCGTAATTCCCATACTCGTGAAAAACTTGATGGATTTATCGGTGATTATAACCAGATGTTTGGTTCAGCATTTAATACCAAAGACTACCAAAGTTTTTACAATTATTATAATGATATCAGCAAGAAGGTCAAGGAACGTAAAATAGACATCTTGCTGGTTGTAAACATGTTCCTGACGGGATTTGATAGTCCAACACTAAATACCCTGTATGTAGATAAGAACCTTAAATATCACGGACTGATTCAAGCATTTTCCCGAACAAACAGAATAATAAACGAATTAAAATCACAGGGCAACATCGTGACCTTCCGAAATCTCAAGGATGCCACCGATGAAGCCATCACGCTGTTTAGCAACAAGGATGCCATTGATGTAATCATTATGAAACCTATTGAGGATTACGTTAAGGCATTCAATGCAGCCTATAAACGACTTCTGGAAATCGTCCCCAGTATCGATAGTGTAAATGAACTTGAAACCGAAGAAGACGAACTGACATTTATTAAGGCATTCCGTGATTTAATGCGAGTGAAGAACATCCTGACCTCGTTTTCCGATTTTCACTGGGATGATTTGGAAATGACTGAGCAAACCTTTGAGGACTATAAGAGTAAATATCTTGATTTGCACGATAAGGTCAGGAGTGACCATGCGAAAGAAAAGGTTAGCATATTGGATGACGTGGACTTTGAACTGGAACTTATTCACAGGGATGAAATAAACGTTGCATATATAATCCAGTTACTGGTTAAACTCAAAGCCAACCAGAAGAAAGAAGCTGAACAGGTTGAAAAAGAAATCCAGAATTTGCTGAACACCGAAACACAATTACGGAGTAAGAAAGAACTTATTGAACGGTTCATCCGTGAGAATCTTCCAATCATCAAGTCCACAGAAGATATTCCCGATGAGTTTGAAAAATACTGGAGTGCTGAACAGGAAAAAGCGTTTCATGAACTCGTTAAGACAGAAAACCTCAGCAAGGAGCGGACACAGGCACTTATTGAAAATTACTTGTACTCCGAAAAAGAACCCATGCGTGATGATATACTTGAATTGCTTCAGGGCGACAAACCAACATTGCTTCAGCGCAAATCAATTGGTGACAGGATACTGAAAAAGATAGTTGGTTTCGTTGATACATTTATTAACGGAATTAGTGGGTCTTGAAATATCCTGTATATTTTGTAACATTTCCGTCTTAAATCCGTATAATCAGTTAACTACGAGCATATTACATGCAAATAGTGACAATAAAACGACATCTTCCATAATTATTGATGAATATATTAAAGGCAGGTAGCAATATTTGCTTTTGGTAGTTTTAAGAAGCAAAACTTTTGTAAATTAATACCATATAAGATTATTAAGTGTATCGGTAATCTTTTCCTGTTCTGGTGTTATTTTATTATTCATACTCTTGTTTTATGAGATACTATATTTATAGTAAGCAGGAACAATTCTATGAAAAAGCTATGCACAACTCTTAAAATTAGTATATTTAACAAAAAAAATCGACAACCCTGTAATACACTGACAATTAATTCGTAAAAACGTGAGTTGTGCATGGTTTTATTAAGAGTTGTCACTAACATGCTTTTTGATTATGAATAGATATTATGATAATTATTTTGAATATTTGCCTCTTCTTTTAAAGAAAAGGTTAATTGTTTTATTTAATAATCTTCCTGAAGGGTATGAATCATTTGGTCGTGATTTCCGTTCATGGAATAATTGTGTTAAAATTTGTAGTGTTGTATTGTTTAAACAATTTGAATTAGGTTCTATTGGAGATTCATCTTTATTTTATTGTGGGTTATCAGCAGGGTTTTGGAAGGATAAACGTATAATCGGGAATCATTATTCACGATACATAAACTTTCTTCTTGACCAGCAGGTTTTGCAGCGTAAATGGGGTAGGTTTTATTTTGATGATGGGTTTGTTGATGAATATGGTTACAGGATAAATCCTGAGTTGAATAATGGGGAATATGTTATTGTTGAATACAAAGACCGAAAAGACAAACCATCAGAGGTAGCTATTAGTGAATATGACGGACATAAACCATTTAAGCCTGAGCCATTCAATTTGGATAAAATTAACATTGGAAATAAATCGTATGCAAAAAAGTGGGTAAGGGAAAATGCTGAACGATTGGTGAAAGATGCTATTACCGATAATTATTACGATTTACTACCCGATAAACTTTCTCTTGCCTTCACAAAGCTAAAAGAGGATGGGACACATCAGACCCGCTATTATTCTGTTAAGAAGGCAAAGGAGATTGCAAAAGTAGAAGACCTATCATTGTTTTATTACAGAAACAAAAATGTAATTTCCACAAAAGATTATTTTTTGAAGCAGGTCATTCCTGAATTCACAAAGCACTATTTGTGGCGAGTATCTTCTTTTAGTAGCGTGAAATTTAATTTGTCCAGACATCAAAAAACCAGAAGGGTATATGGTCAAACTGTTTCGCTACCATCCACATTATTACCATTTGTCCGCATCCACAACCAGTTTATAATGCAGGTTGATTTAAAATCCAGTCAATTCACAATCTTCGCCAATATCTTAAACCATTACATTATAAGTGGTGATTCCGAGGGAGAGGCATTGCTTGAGAAATTTAGAAACACTAAAAGCAGGGATTTCATTACAAAACTGATAAAGACATTCAAAAAACACAAAGAGAATCTATCAAGCAACAGTGTGGATTATAAAAATCCTGTTGAGGATATATATTATGATGAGGGGAATGATGTGTTTCAGTTTTTGCAGGATGTCTTCTTTCATGATTTTTATAATATACTGAAATCAACACTGAACCTTTCTTCCAGACAACATGCAAAACTTTGGGCATTCACAATTTTGTTTGGAAAGGAGACCACCAACAATATCATCAAGAAACAAATGATGGAACTTTACCCAACAATTGTTAATATTATTGATGATTTTAAAAGAACGTATAAATCTAACCAGTTTTCAATCGGTCTTCAGGTTTTGGAAGCGGAACTGTTTATTGACAATATCTGGAAATCAGCAAAGACCAACCACATCACAAGTTTTACACGACATGACTCCTTAGTGTTTGCAATTTCAAAAAGAAGTGAAGTAGAAACCATTATTGCAGAAACGCAAGAAAAATTCCAGTTCATTGGCAGTTTCAATTACGAGATATTTAATGAAACGGTAATTAAGAAGTATGGCTATTATATTCCTGAAGAAGAATTTTGTGTTGATGAATTGGATTTATATACACACTATCCACATCTTGAAGAACACCCATTTAGTGAGTATTACGAAGATGATATTGAACTGATGAAACAATTAGTTGAAATCGGAATACATGATGATTATTATGGATTAATTGATTTGGGTATGATGGAAAACATTACTGAATTACCTTTCTTAGAAGACTCTTCTAAGGAATCAAGATTTCTTGCAGATGAAGTGTGGAATATGCGGGAAGGATATTCGTTTTTTCAGGAAACTACGAATAGTATATTGAAAACAATGATTACCATCCTCTCATCAATAAATTTTGATGCAATACCAGAAGACTAAATGTTATTATAACTCATCTATGATGGATAGTAACTCAGAAGCACTTACCCGATAAAACTCACAGAGCTGGAAAAGAGTTAGTATCTTAAAATTTTTAATATTTTCAATATTTAAAATTGTGTTACGATTCAAACCAGCTTCAATACCAACTTCTGCTTGTGTAAGATTTTCTGCATATCTTAATTCTTTAAAATAACTTGATATGGCAAATAATTGCTTATCATATTTCTTCTGGACATTCTTGGACTTCATGTTTTCGGTTTAATATAAATACTGTAATTGCAGATTTCATAACCTATTTGAATGTGGTGGATGAAGTACTATAACTTAACTAATGAATGATTAATCATTCTTAAAACCATGTTTATGGAGTAAATAAGAATAGTTAAATATTGGTCTGGA
>JAOZPG010000018.1 GCA_029932855.1 Bacteroidales bacterium
TCTTCCAGCTTAATGCATGCTCCCTGCCACCAGATCCAAGAATTAAAACGTTCATTATCTATGTGGCTTATTTACTAAGGAAATTAGCAAATTTATAAATAAACATTATCTCATGTGATCCACTGCTTACCGTTTTAATATCTGATAAAGTTATATCATAGGCATAACCGGCCATAATATTTTCATTTTTAAAGCCCAGTTGTACAACCATGGCACTTCCCGACCTGTAGGAAAGACCCAGAGAAACCATATCATTGTAGGTGGCATAAGCATTGATATCGGCTTGGAACACACCCGTTTCAAGTATCTTCACAAGAGCTGAAGGCTCAAGTTTAAAATCCTCACTGATATCAAAACTGTAGCCCATATTCATGAAATAATGCCTGATATTCCGGTTTTCATCAATATCATTGGCATCCAGGCTCACCCGCCCCTGGAATAACTGATAAACCGACAAACCGGCAAAGTAATTGCCTGAATAATAATATATACCAAATGCTGCATCGGGAACGATTTTCTTTT
Organism: Bacteroidales bacterium; assembly: GCA_029932855.1. GTDB lineage: Bacteria > Bacteroidota > Bacteroidia > Bacteroidales > VadinHA17 > JAYEGO01. Next base: position 523 of record JAOZPG010000018.1, read on the forward strand.
CATTCCCCATAAGCTTGGGGTCATCGATATCCTGATACATTAAACTCATCTTATCAAGGTAATATTGATAAAACATTCCCGACAATCCGAAAGACACAATGGAATTCCCGTCATCTACTGGAAGATGGTAGGCATAAGTTGCCTCCATTCCGGTTTTTCTCAGTGGCCCCTGTGTATTGTTGAATATTCGAGCTCCAACACCCATACGATCAACTACCATCATATGTCCCGAAAGCAACTGGTTTGTTGGTGATCCTTCAAAACCGGCCCATGCTTTGCGGACAGAAAAAGCCAGAGGCAATCCATCAAGGCTTCCGGCAACAGCCGGGTTTATTTCATAAGTGTTTAGGTTATACAAACTACTGATATCCAACTGCTGTGCAAGCAGACTGACTGAGATCAGTATAACTGCTAAAAAGGCTAAAACTCTTTTCATTATATATAGCTTATATATTTCTGTTTTTAATACTCACTACTACTTAACAACACTCAATGTTCCCTTTCGAATCCTGCTTCCATCACCCAGATCAATGACATAATAATATGTTCCTGCAGGGACTATTTTCCCATTTGATAATTTCCCATCCCATGGATCAGGATATCCAACAGGAGAATTAAACACAACCGTCCCCCAGGCATTGTACACTTTAATAATACAATCAGGATATCCCTCAATACCAGGGATATTCCATAACCGGTTATAATCATCATCATCACCAGGAGAAAAAGCATTGAAAATAGTAAGTGGTAGGAAGCAGCCAGCCTGGACTATGCTATCCGCCACATAACCATTCTGATCTCTTACATACACTGTATAACTACCGCTCTCTAAAGATTCAAATAAACTGTCTGGCTGGTAATTTAATCCGGCATCAATAGAAAACTCATAGGGCCATATACCTCCTGATGCGCCTATTAGAATTGAACAATTCGTAGTATCAATACTTACGATCGTCAAACTGCAACCAGTAATTACCACCAAACCACCATTTACCTCACAGTCAGTAACATCCTTAACGAAAACCGAATAACTGCCATCCTCCAACGACGGCCCAAAAAGACTATCTGCCTGGTAGTTTATTCCTCCATCTATTGAATACTGGTATGGTGGCTGCCCACCTAAAACAGTAATTTTTATTGAGCAATCGGAATTAATTATTTCATCGATCACAAAATCTGTTAACTGCTGTATCGTTCCTCCATATCCCTGTGTACAGTTATTAGCATCTGTTACCAGAAGCCTGTAAGTGCCGGCAGACTGTCCTAAAAGATCTTTGGTAGCCACAACTATAGCATCCATTTCATCATACCAGACATATGAATAGGGAGGAGTACCACCGCTAACAGTTGTAATTATATCACCTGTTGTAGCTCCACATGAAATATTGTTTATCTGCCCGCTAATAACTATTTCGGAAGGAGAGGTAATAGTCCCGTTTGCCTGTGCCGTACAGTTATGAATGTCTGTAACCTTAACATTATATGTTCTGGCCTCCAGGAAGTCTGCCACTTGTGTAGTTTGATGACCCTGGTCATCCCACAAGTATACAGAAGTTCCTGTCCCCCCGGTAACATTGGCCTTAAGCTCTCCTGCCTGTACACCATGACATAATGGTTCGGCCAGAACCTCAACAGAAACGCCTAAAACCTCGGGTTCTTTAATCTCAACACTATTCCCACCGGGAATCACTGCAAAACAGCCATTAATATCTGTAACTGTAAGACTATAAAATCCATGTCCGAGATTGAAAATGTCCTTACTATCTGAAGTATAATCTCCTGTACCAGTCCAGGAATATTTGTAAGGCATTGTTCCCCCACTGGGATTTACCGTTATTGACCCGTCATCGGCACCAAAACAGGTAATGTCATTCACCTGGTTAAGAACCACATTTACACCAGTTGCCGGCGTAGTAATAGTAATATTAACTTCAGATGTATTGCTGTTAATATCTGTAACAACGGCCCTGTAATTCCCTGCCGACAAACCTGAGGCAACAGAATCAGTTAATCCTGCATTATGATCCCAACTCCAGCTATATGGTCTGGTACCATTTATTGCAGAAACTCTTATGAAGCCATCATTACCCCCGAGGCATGAAATATTTTTAACCGTATCAACATAAGCAAACAAAACTCTTGAATCTGAAACCATCATGCTTGTATCTCCTGTACAACCAAGCTGGTCTGTAACAGTAACTGAATACAGTCCTCCTATATCAAGTGCAGAAAGGTCCTTAGAGGAACTGCCCGGAAATCCTGTTGGTCCTGTCCAAACAAATGTTGAAATCACCCCTGTCCCTCCTGACACAACCAAGTCAATTGCTCCGTCATTACCTGCTACAATTGTTGTAGTATCCGTACCATTAAAAATGATCCTGTCATTCTGATTCACAGCATACACCCCCTGTGTTTCGCATCCCAAAGCATCTGAAACATCAATGGTGTAGCTTCCTCCATATAGATTAGTAATGTCTTCCAGATTCGATGAAAAAGATGGACCAGTCCATTCGATAGTATATGGTTCTGTCCCTCCTGAAATATCAACAGCGATTTCTCCGGTATTATGACCATAACAAACAATATCTGTAACAGTCTCTGTTAAATCAATTGGATCCGGCTGGATTAATGTTACTGAAGCTTCAGCAGTCCTTCCCAAATCATCAGTTATAATAACCCTGTAATCTCCAGCTGACAGAGCTGTGGCAATTGAATCCTCAAGTGTCCCATCATGATCCCAGGCATAGCTATAAGGTGGTAGCCCAAAATGTGGCGTTACTATCAACTCACCATCCGAATCCCCGTTACATGTAATATTTTTGATTTCAGTAAAAACGGCAGAATAAGGAAATAAATAATTTAGAACAAATCCATCAGTATGATCCCTGGCTGATGGATTATTCAGTTCAATACTCCCGGCAGTTAGAACCGATGAGCCAAAAACCCCGGTTAAACTAACACTCCCAAATTCGCTTGCAATAAGTCCGGTCCCAAAATCAGAAGTATCTCCTGATGTAATTGCAACACTAATTGCATTACCGTCAAGATCCATAACCCCCAACCCAACATCTATATTATCTATCGACCCTGTATTTACAGTATCCTGCCCAAATTTAACTTCACCGGCAAAGTTTCCTATAAAATAAAAAAACTCATCTGTTACATCCGCACCATAGGTATTATCATTCCCTGCATCACCGTTTCTGCGTGCCCACTGCAATACACCGCTCCTGTTATATTTTGCTATATACATGTCAGAACCGCCATAAGCCGCCAGGGGAGCCCCTGCCAATACATCTGTACTATCAAATGTTGTGGGAGAGGATTCTGTTTTTCCGGTTATATAAATATTACTGTATATATCTGATACAGCCCAATTAACATGATCATAACCAGTCCCCCGACCTAACCTTGCCCATAAATAATCCAGATTATCATCAACCCTGAAAACCATAGCTTCAGAATTTATTCCCTCACCCTCAATAAATTCAGTTCCCGTAAAATTTATTCTTCCCCTAAGGTCTCCGGTAATAAAATAACCTCCAGCCTTACATACCGCAATACTTTTTAGGTTGGAGTATGAATCAGTTACATCATATGTAGCTATATCTTTAAATATACTATCGTATGAAAAAGTCGCAACAAAAAGGCCTGTATTACCAGCGACTACAGGTGTTATTGTAGTTTCACTGCCTCCCTCAAGATAAGTAAGTTCAGTTTTAAAATTACCTATCACAGCAATTTCTTCAGCTGCTTCATTAACCTTAATATTTAAAATCCGTTGATCCTTATCACCCTTGAAAGCCCTTTTTGCATAAGCTAAACTCCCATCTGTTGAATACTTGGCAATAAATGCATCGAACTTTGAACTATTTTCCAATGAGTCTGAAGAAGTAAAGTATAAAGCGCTATTCTTATAACTACCTGCAATATAGATCGAATCATATTGGTCTATTTCTATACCATTTATCATATCTGATCCCAAACCGGCAATCTGTTTTGACCAACGATATATCCCATCAGCAGTATAACTGCATATAAAAGCATCCCACAATCCCTTAACAGTATATGTATCCGTACCAATTGTAAAACTTGTGGCATCTTTGACTATCCCAACAATATATACATTGTGTGAGGCATCTGTTTCTATGTCAACTGTTACAACATTACCATCACTGGAAATAGATTTTCCCCATTCCCATTCCTGACCAAAATTCTTTACTGGAATAAGTATGAATAATAAAACGAAAGATAATATCAGGGTTCTCATAAGATTGGAATTTTGAATTGGAAACCCAATTTTAGTTAAATTTGAGTTGTATTTATATTTAAAACCAGCAACAAGAATAGTTTACTTGTATAAAATCAAATTTACAAAAATAATTCATACTGTTAATATTATTAAATAATTAACTTTATTATTAATGAAGATCGGTATAATTATATGCTATTTTGGGAAATGGCCAAGTTACTTCCCGTATTTCCTGAGCTCCATAGCTCATAATAAGATTTTTCATTGGTTATTGTTCTCTGACAATAATTACAATTTCCCAAAATATGACAATATAAGTTACAATAAAATCGACATAAATGAATTTAACAGGCTTGCGTCTGACAAAACCAATATTAAAATACGAATTGAAAAAGCTTATAAGCTTTGTGACATAAGACCTTTATTTGGAAAAATATTTGAGGATCAGCTTAGAGGCTTTGATTTTTGGGGATATAGTGATATAGATATTATTTATGGCCAGATAAGCGACTTTATCAATTATGAAATCACCGAAAACTACGATATTATAAGCACTTACCAGGGATTCCTTTCAGGGCCATTGTGCCTGTTCAGAAATAATAATCGCATTAATGAATTGCCCCGGCAATCTGTCAATTACCCTTTCGTTTTTGAATCATCTAAGCACTACGGCTTTGACGAGAATATTCAACGAAAAGAAATTAGAGGCTTTAGTGTAAATAAGCTAATAAGTCTTATCGGATTCATTCCCGGATTTTGTATTTCTACAAAGGCGAATAAGCTAACATGGGAAAATTTAAAATATCAGTTTCAATGGCACTATAAAAAGCACACAATTAATATAGAAAATCTTGCAGATATGACAGAAGTAGTTTTGAATAATGTCACAAAAACTGGTATTAAAGCTTATTTTAATGATTTAATGATGTCAGACAGAGCTTTTAGCAGATTCCAGAAGCACTGGCAATTAGAATGGATCAAAGGGATATTGCAAGACCGGAAAACCGGTGAATCATATCTGGGCTTTCATTTTATTGATCTAAAGAATGATGATAACTGGGGTATAAATGAGGACTATGAACTAAATAAGGATTTTACCATTACACAAAAAGGAATCTATTAATGACTGAGAGGAGAAACCCAAATAGGCCATTGGTTGCTATCGGAGGCATGGGGGGCAGTGGCACCCGGCTTATTGCCAGGATTCTTGTTGAGTGTGGTATCTATATGGGAAGTGATTTGAATGAGGCTCTGGACAATTTAGTTTTTACCAGATTATTCAAAGATCCTGTTTGGTTCAGAAATGCAGATAAGGAAGATATATATAAGCGACTTGAGTTATTCAATAAACATATGACAGGCCAGTCATTTGACTTTTATGATCTTAAAAAATCCTTTTCTTCTTTCAGGAAGAACCGGAATTATCCCACTCAAAAAATGTATTATTTAAAATTCCTGATAAATCACCTGAAAGAAAGAAGTTCTTTCAATCGCTGGGGATGGAAAGAGCCTAATACTCATTTATATATTAAACACCTGGCACACTATTATAAAGATCTTAAATATATACATGTTGTAAGAAATGGCCTGGATATGGCTTTTTCAAATAACAGGAAACAACTGTGGAGCTGGGGATTTTTATATGATATTGATATTTCTGCAGGCAATAAGCCTATCCATTCTTTTCAGCTGGACTACTGGATAAGATCGAACCTAAGTGCAATTAGTTCTGCAAAATATTCATTTGGACCCCAACTCTACATATTGAACTTTGATAAGCTATGCATGAATAAACCCACTGAATTATCTAAACTGTTGAGCTTCCTTAATATTAATATAGATAAGCTTCAGTTGGAAAAACTCGCTAAGTTAATCAGGCAGCCCGAATCAATAAACAGGGCCAAGGAAAAAGATTTGTCAATATTTACAAACAAACAAATTAAAGAAGTTGAAAAAATGGGCTTTGATTTATCAGACTTCAATATTTCTTCCTCAACTGGTTCTTAAAAATCAGATCTAAATCCTTATATATTTTCATTACCTGCCGGGGAACTTCTGCTTTCTCTTCCAGCCTATTCATATGATGTACCAATGCAGAATCATAAAAAGGGATTGTTTTATTGAACTTGTTTAAATTAAGTCCGGTTTCTCTAATTATCCTGTTAAGCGATAAAAGATATTCTTCATAAACCAGGTCAAATGAGATAAGAGGAAATTCAGATTGCTTTAACCGGTCCAGTAAGATTCGATTATAATAGGCCCACAAATAAAATCCCTTTTCCATTGGAATATTATTCCTGACATTTAATGACAAAGCAACACTCAAAGGATGTCTGAATGTTCCAACAGGTTGAATATCATTTATCTTTTCTTTCCAAAATTCTAAAAGTAATAAAGCTCTTGAATCTTTAAACCCCCAGTATTTGTAATATCCGAGGCTATGCCTAATAATTATCCTATTACGTATTTGTTTATGATTCCTATCCCAGGAAATGTCTGCCGGAGGATCATCCCACTTTCCACCATTATGCTTAAGAATACTATTGTGTAATTGAACTATTTCTTTATTCTCTCTATTCCCCCTTAAGTTAAACTTATTACTCAATGATACTCTCCCCAGCCTGAGCCCGGCTTGCTGCAAATTGCCAGCCAGGCAGCTTGTCCCACTGCGATGCATGCCCAATACAACAATACATTTATGCTTCATCTATAAAGTTTTTACTCTTCTAGATTGCATTAGATCTAAAATATTTCACTTAAATTATTTAAAAAATATTTTCAAAATTAAAATTCTCAGAACATATCATTTCATAAATATTTTCACTCATCTTAATATTTTTCTTAAAAAAGGCCCTTTTAAATTGCAGCCGTCGTTGAATTCTGAATGGAAGTTTATTTACTATGTTAAAATAAACATCCAGGAAGAAACTTTTTTCATGTTTATCAAACCTTGAAGCAGGAATCCTAAAACCGGCACCATGATGATAAATATGTTTATCATATATACCATACCACAATTCATGATCAGTCAATTGTCCCGACCTTAGCATTTTATACCAATTGATACTTCTATCATCAAGATTTTTAAGCAGATTTCCTCCAACATCAGACAATTTGTGTCCCCTGTTATTGGTCCATTTAAAGCCTCTTGCCCAGCTGCCATCAATTTCCTTCCAAAAACCAATGGTCGTGGCACAAAATGAAGGATGTGGTTGTATGTCACCTCCGTTCTCTAATCTTTGAATAGCCAGCAATTTATGTTCTTTGATTTTTTCTTTGATAAAAGGAATAATATCTCCGATGGGAAAGGCGTCTCCATCCAGGAAGATCAACAAATCATTATCTTTGTTCCCTGAAAAGTTACTAATAATATCACCCAATAAATTAAGCTTTATATAATGCTCCGTGATCTTCTCATTATTAGAATAGAAAAAAAGCTTATTGTATTTCTTGTCAATATCATTTAGAAAAGCATAAACTCTAAAATCCTCTTTAATATATTTCTTTAAGTAATTTAATTGAATATTAATCCATTTATCAGTTTGCCAGTGTATTGTTGCAATATGAATCATTTCTTTTGGCATATTTAAAAATCCATGTATTACCAGGATCAAAAAAGGTTTGTAAATTTATGATATATGTAATATTACTATTCCTGGTTTATCACAAAATTAAAGATAGATCTCATTTTATTTTCAAAAACAGGTAAGGAATACAGCATATTAAATTTCTCATAAGCATTATTTCCCACAATAAGTCCAATCTCAGGTTCCCTGACCAGCATCTCAATTTTTTTTGATAACAGGAAAGGCTCCCCTGGCTCAACCAGATAGCCGTTTTTTTCATCATCTATAATCTCTGGAATTGCCCCAATTGCGGAAGCTATTACAGGCAAGCGTGCATTCATCGCTTCAAGAATTGACAAGGGAAAACATTCCTCAGAAAAATAGCTTGGAAAAACATATATGTCAGTTTCCTCAAATACTTTATGTTTCTCATTCCCATATACAGGCCCATGAACAAACACATGCTTGTTTAATTCATTCTCATCAATATATTTTCTGCACCTGAGATCCACATTCTCATTATAACTTGAACCATAAGCGTTCAATATAAACCCGATCCCTCTGTCCTTCAACGATTTCACTGCTTCAAGTAAAACCATTAATCCTTTCTGGGGAAAATAATTTGACAGGAATAATAGCCTCACAGTTCCCTTCCCTGTTTTCCTGTTAACTGTAAATTGCTCAATTGTATTTCCCAGAGAAAATAGCTTTGTATTTCTTAGAGCAAGAGTTTCTATTTCCTGCTTAAGCAGTCCTTCCGAAACATGAATAATAACGGAGTTATTAAATACAAATTTGTATAAACTTCTAAAAAAAACCTTTTTGTTAAATTCAGCAATACCCCTGTTGTTGAGATGATATACTACTTTCCTTCTGAAGAGTTTAATTATTAGAGCAAATATTGAATCCCGCAGAAATCCATTCCCTACCGGGATAAGAGAGAAATAAACCATATCAGGCCTGAACATGAAGAGTTCCCACTTAAGCCTGACACTGATCTGAAATAATCTGAAAAGCTTTTTGATCGAAAACTGTCTTAACTCTGAGACCTCCTCTGAAAACTGTATCCTAATTATTCTATTATCAAAACCATCATTTATCACCTGGCTGTTATATACAATCTTATTGGTAATACTCACACCATGCACCGGAGGAGGTAGTTGAATGAGATACAGTATTTTTTTCTTTTTATTAATCATTTATTATTCCCAATCTTGCTTTCAGCTTCTCCCAGATAACTTCAAAGGAAGCATATTGCCTAATATCATCTGCGGCACTATTGCCAATTTCTTTTCCCACAGCCGGGTTTTTGATCACTTCAGTTATTAATCTGCGTATGTCAGATACTTGCCCGGTACTCACCAGCAGGTTTTTGTTCCTGACTGTAAAATAACCATTAACTCCTTCAATATCCTTTACTATTGTTGGCAATCCACATGCCATTGCTTCCATAATTGAATTTGGGGGGAACCCCTCCCTAAAAGAATTAAGAATAAAAATATCAGATGCTTGTAAATATTCATTTACATTTTCCATTCTTCCTGTAAAAACAACCCTGTCACCCAATATTGTACAAGCATTTTCAAACAATTCTGCCATTTCCTTTTTATGAGGCCTCAGGAAATGTTCATCGGATATTTTATGATCTCCAACAATATAATAGACAAAAGGAATATCAATCAATGACAGAGCCTCGAAAATATTATTATAACCTTTTCGCTTTAGTAAAAACCCTACACTTATGATTACTGTCAAATTCTCATCTATTCCCAGTTTCTTACGTAAGTTTTGCTTTTCTTTTATTAATACCGGAAAAAACCTGTCTGTATTCACACCATGCACAGATTCAAATAACTTTGTATTGTTTCCAACTACTCTTTTGTATGAAGCAGAAAATGCAGGATTAATTGAAAAGTATAAAGACATTTTCTCAAGTAAACGCCTGTAGAAATGCCTCAAACGATACCTGTTTACAAGCGATTCCGGGTCATCTTCACCATACATCAGCGACCTGAAGACCACTTTCTTCCCTAAAACTCTTCCAATAATAATCACGAACTCAAAAGCAATTATATTACCCCCATATAGGAATATAATATCATTGATCAGTACATAATAAAAATAGCCGGGCAATATGATAAGAAGTGAAAAAAGCTTAGTTAAGAAGTTATCGTTAAAGTAAAGTAACCGGGCAATTTTTAGTTTACCTGCCCTTTCCCTTCTCTTAAGTTTCCCCTTACGATTCAGTGAAAGAAGCGTAACAGGATAATCTTTCCCTGCAATAAATGAAGCAAAACTAAATGCATTCTTTGAACCCCCGGCATTAAGCGGTGGAGTAAAAGAGGAAACAAATAGTATCCTTTTTTTGTTAGAAGTTGCTCCCAATTTATGAATAGACTATGTTATCTGGAAAACTGGTCTGAATATTAGAAATCAATTTACGCTTTGATATTTGCTTAGCAATGGCTGAGTTTTCAAAATCATATCCCAGCAATTCAATATCTTCTTTGTATACTTCAGATACTATCTGAATTGTTTTATTATTATAATATGATCGATAATCTTGCATTTTCACTGGTGTTATATTTTCAAACGCCAGTTTCTCATCCCCAAGCTGTAATAAGTTACGAATATAACTATAATCGTCATTTATATTCTCGAATAATCCTACAAAATCAACATCAGGTTTAAGCCTGTTTGAACAAGTAATAAATTTGTATTGTGGCAAAAAATGTATCCCTTTGTATATATTATTTCTATTAAGCCAATTCAAAACAAAATCATTAAAATCCTCAAAAGAAGATAAATACTCTTCGGCCCATTTTAAATCCCTAAGATTCATACCACCTCCTTTTAAATAAATATATGCAGAAACTAGTCGATCCCATGGATTTCTAACAAAAGCAAACTTAAAAAAGCTGTAAAATTCCTTTTTATTAAAAACTATCTGATAATCTGCAACAGTGGCATGATTTCCAGTATGACGACCAAAAAGGCTCTTACTAATTGACACACCTGCTACTTTTGGTATCTGAACAAATATGCACCGATTCTTTATAAATGGTTGATAAGTACTGGCGTTTGATATTTCTGGAATCTCAGTTCTCAGTTTTGTAAAAAACCTATATTTTTCTGGCTTCCTGATTCGAAACAATAAGCGCCTAAGACAATAAGGTAAATACCAATACAATATCTTTAGTACTTGTTTCATTAATAATTCCCTTCTTTAGTGCTAATAACTCAACTCAATAATACTTCGGCTAATCCACAACCTGGTTTCCTGTTTTTTAATACTTCCCTGAGAACAGCTATATCCTTTTTCCCGACTTTAGCATTATCATGAAACACTATAACTGAACCAGAACGCATTAATTTATAAAGCATATTAATAATTATTTCTGGTTTATAATCTTCAATAAAATCCCCGCTCAATATATCCCACATCACAATTTTATACTGCTCCTTAAGAAACTTTAGCTGTGACGGCCTGATGCGGCCGTAAGGAGGCCGGAAAAGCTTGCTGCCAATGATTTCGTCTGCACGGGCTATGTCTTCAAAATATTTTTTATTAATTGTTGTCCAGCCACTAAGATGGCTGTATGAATGGTTCCCAACAGCATGTCCCTCATTTTTTATCCTTTCGAAAAGTGCAGGATGTTTTTCCACCTGCCTGCCCAGGCAAAAGAAAGTTGCTTTTGCATTGTTTTCTGCCAGTATATCCAGCACCCATGGTGTTGCTTCAGGATCGGGACCATCATCAAATGTAAGAAAGATCTTATTATCCTCATTTGGAATATTCCAGACCAGGGAAGGAAATATCGAATGTGCTATTTGGGGTATCTGAAACATATTTAAACTCTGTAAGGCATGATGCCAATTTATGATTCTTTTTTCACCATGCTTTGCTTATTTCTTCAATATATATCTCCACTTCTTTTTGCTCCAGACCTCGCCGGCATAGTCAACATTAATACGGGGAGCGGTTGAGTACCTGATACCCGTGTCTGAAGCCTCTTCTATCCATATCCTGTCTGATCTTGTAATATCTTCGTTATTGTAACTACCATCTATCTCCATTTCCCTGCTAAGCTTACCGGGGCCATCAAATTTTTCTACAGCTCTTATTAATACTGCCTGTGGCTCACCCTCAACAGAACAAACAATATTTAACATCCAGTACATACCATATATTAAATACACATAGACAAGGCCTCCACGACCATACATTACTTCAGTCCTTTTTGTCCTTCCTTTGCTTGCATGACAGGCAAGGTCTTCTTCCCCACGGTAAGCTTCAACCTCCTTAATTCTGTACCTCTTTTGTATATTCCCCGGGAAAACCCTAATAATATAACAGCCCAAAAGCTCCGGGGCAACATCCAGCACATCTCTTAAAAAGAACGAGGGATCTAACTTCTTTGCCATATTAATAGCTCATTTTATTAGCTGGTCTAATAACTGGTTTTATCATTCTTGCTGTCCCACTCCAGAAAAGCAGCATCGGAATTCTTCACCTTCAACTCAAGCATAGGGACTGATCTCAGGTGTGAAGGTTTCTCACACTCTTTATATATAAAGGAATCATCAAAGCCATGCTCCTGTGCAGTTTCTGTTTTGCTGGCAAAAAAAACCTTTTCTATCCTTGCCCAGTATATTGCACCCAGACACATGGGACATGGCTCACAGGAACAATAAATGCTGCAACCTGATAACTCAAAAGTTTTTAATTTTTTTGCCGCAGCCCTGATAGCATTTATCTCTGCATGTGCAGTAGGATCAATATCGCCGGTCACACTATTACCTGCTTTTGCTATTATTTTATTATCCTTTACGATTACAGCCCCAAAAGGGCCTCCGCCTGATTCTACACTTTTTAGTGATTCATTAACTGCTTCCCGGATAAATTTGTTCTTATTTTCCATTGTTCTTTTTTTGAAGTTCAGGTTTTGAGAAAAAGAATAAAGAATAGAAAAATGCAATAAAGACTGCCCCCGATGATGTTTCAAACGTATCTTCATTAATCATTGACAGAAGCATTATGCATAAAAACACAGCCTGATAATAAAATCTCCATACCCCAAGTCTGAATGCAGGATATAATAATATAAAAATTATCAGAACGAAACCTGTTAAACCAAAACTTATGAAAAAAGTGAGATATTGATTATGCGTTCTTAACCTCCATTCTTTATCCAGCGATGAAACATCATTTATATATTGCTCTGCAAATGCATCAGGAACATCTCCGGTTCCAACTCCAAACCAAAAATTATCCCGGACTATTTCAATGCCGGTCTTTAGATATTCCAGACGCTGTGTAATTGAATGACCCGAAGGATTTGTTCCATTCCTGTAATCCCTGATCTGCCACAAGATCTCATAAATAACAGGATAAAAAGCAAACTTCCCTGAATAAATATAATTAGCCATCCCATTTTCAATATTGATAATATCTTCTTCAAGAAGACAATCTATCCCAATAGAATCTTTTTTTAATCCTTTTGATGTAAGATACCTTACAAGGGTAATCTTCAGATCCTGTCCTTTCCTGTCTTTTCCTGAAAAGTCAATACTACTCCTTTTGTTCCACTCTTTACTTATTTCCTTCTCACAATAATATAACCAAACCCTGTTTCCGTTTTCCAATTCCCCGTTAGATGTAAAGTGCACATATGGATTAGCATTTAAAGTGAACTCATCCAGCTGTTCAATATTCACAGGCTTTATATAATTGAATCTGGAAATACTTTCCGATACATAATAAACCGAATAAAGAATGCCCAGAGAAATAAGGGCAATAATGGAATATCTCAACCTGGAATTATGTATTTTCCATGTTAATGTCACTGAAAGCAACATAGCTGTAAACAGAAAAACCATTATCCCTGTAATTGATTTCAAAATAAACAGAAAAACAAGCAGCCAGATAATAACGAACAGCTCCAATATTTTTATCCAGGGTTTTATATGAGAAGTTGAATAATAAAATAAATATCCGAGTGCAAAGATCGAAAGCACTATCATCAGGCTAAACCTGATATGTGAAATAAACAGAGATATTTCTCTTATGTCCAGATAGTTGAAATCATTAAATCCCAGGAAGGCTCCGAAAGAAATAAGTGAGGCAACAAATACTGAACTAATAAATACATAAAGAATAATATTAATCTCCTTTTTTATCAGAGGTACAGAGGAACCAATTATCAGGGGAAGAACCAGGAAAGGCAACTTGATCTTCAGGTCGTGTATGCCATAGTCCAGATTTGAAGAATTCAATAACCATATGAGATGAACCGGAATAAATGCTAAAAATACGAGTAATGCCTTGTTGTGCTTAATCCGCTTAAACTTAGCCCTGAAATCACCTTCAAGCAACCAGTTTATTGAAAGCAGAAAAAGCGATACAGAAATTCCGAACTCTGAAAAAGGAAGGCAGGCAGCCAAAAAGGACAGTATCCACAAGCTTACTATTTTATGATCTGTTGATAGCCTTTTTAACATAAGAAAATCCCATTTTCGCTTAATAAAACGAACATAAATATAATTAAGCAATTAGTTTATTTTACCAACCCGAAAACCCATGTTTGTGAAATAATTGTAAACGTGTTTTTAAACGAAGACGAAATTAAGCAAAATTAAATTCTCTGCAGTAAAGCATAACAACAACTAACAATCTTACTGCCTTTAGTTTAAATTAAAGAAATCTTTATTGATAAAATGCTTGAATTTAAAAAAATATTGTATTTTTGCAGTCCGGAATTTCCGGGTGATAAGGGAAAGAGTAAAAGATACATTAAATAAAAACACAGGTATAAGGTGGAAACTACCAGTTATAAAACAATATCAGCAAACAAGGCTACTGTTAAGAAAGAGTGGGTGCTGGTTGATGCAAAAGATCAGATTCTGGGACGATTAGCATCAAAAGTAGCCATAGTATTAAGAGGAAAGCATAAACCGGATTTTACTCCTCATGTAGATTGTGGTGATAATGTAATAATTATCAATGCTGAGAAAATTAAGCTTACAGGAAATAAGTGGACTGAAAAAGTATATGTAAGTCATTCAGGTTATCCGGGGGGACAAAAAACCATTACTCCTGAAGAATTAATGAAAAAAAATCCTATAGCTATTGTAGAAAAAGCTGTAAAGGGCATGCTTCCAAAAAGCAGGCTTGGCAGGGATCTTTTCAGAAATCTTCATGTATATGCCGGAAATGAACATACACATGAAGCTCAACAGGCAAAAGAAATCGATTTAAATTCTATTAAATAAAAGGCATGGAAGTAATCAACACGATTGGCAGGAGAAAAGCAGCAGTTGCCAGAATTTATCTGAACGATGGTAAGGGGACTATTACTGTCAATCATAAAGACTATAAAGAATATTTTCCAACCGAACAACTTCAATATATTGTTGAACAACCTTTAAACCTTCTTGAAGTAAATGGCAAGTTTGATATCAAGGTAAATCTTGATGGAGGCGGCTATAAAGGTCAGGCAGAAGCTTTAAGGCTTGCAATTGCAAGAGCTCTTGTTAAGCTTAATCCTGACGACAAAGGATCCTTAAGGGCTAATGGCTTCCTGACCAGGGATCCAAGGGTTGTTGAACGTAAGAAGCCAGGCCAGCCAAAGGCCAGGAAACGCTTCCAGTTCAGCAAGCGTTAAGCTGCAATCTGAAGGATGTTTAGAATCTAAATTGTCAGGACCTCGAAAAAAATTTACGGGCTACCTGAAAATTGATAATCAGAATGTAAACATAAAATAATTATTATGCCAAAGACAAGTTTTAATGAATTACTGGATGCCGGTGTGCATTTCGGTCACCTTAAACGTAAATGGAATCCTAATATGGCTCCTTATATCTTCATGGAGAAGAACGGGATACATATTATCGATCTTGAAAAAACAATTGTAAAACTGGATGAAGCTGCCAATGCTCTTAAGCAAATGGCTAAGTCAGGAAGAAAGATTCTTTTTGTTGCAACAAAGAAACAGGCCAAAGACCTGGTTGCTGATAAGGTTAAAAAAATAAACATGCCTTATGTTACAGAACGTTGGCCGGGCGGAATGCTTACCAACTTCCCAACTATAAGGAAAGCTGTTAAGAAAATGGCTGCTATTGATAAGATGGCTACAGACGGAACTTTCGATAACATGTCGAAAAGAGAAAAGCTTCAAATTACAAGGCAAAGGGCAAAACTGGAAAAAAACCTGGGTAGTATTGCCGATCTGGTTAGATTGCCGGCAGCACTTTTTGTTGTGGATGTAATGAAAGAATACATTGCCGTAAGGGAGGCAAAAAGACTTAATATACCTGTTTTTGCAATGATTGATACTAACTCCGATCCTTCGGATATAGATTTCCCAATCCCTGCTAATGATGATGCTTCAAAATCAATAGCTCTTATTGTTGACTATGTTTCTGAAGCAATACAGGAAGGCCTCAGTGAGAGAAAAATGGAAAAAGATAAAGAAACTTCATCTAAAGCTAAAGCCCAGGCCTCTAAAAAGACTGCTGAGAAAGCCGAAACTGCCAAAACAGATACCAGTAAAGAAAAAGGAAAGGATGAAGCCGTATCTGCAGGTAGTCAGAAAAAGGAAGAAAAGCAGGCAGAAAAGCCAGCTAAAAAAGACTGAATAACATAACATAAAATATTATTATAATGAGCAATATAACTGCTTCTGAAGTAAGCAAGCTAAGAAAAATGACAGGTGCCGGAATGATGGACTGTAAAAAAGCTCTGCAGGAAAGTAATGGCGATTTTGACAAAGCCATTGAGATAATAAGAAAAAAAGGCCAGGCTGTAGCAAACAAACGTGCTGACAGGGAGGCTACTGAAGGGGTTGTTCTGGCAAAGATCAATAAGGATGGTAATAAAGCTGCAACCATAGTACTGAATTGCGAAACAGATTTTGTTGCAAAAAATGATAACTTCATTGCATTTGCCGACTCTATTCTTCAGCTTGCCCTTGCAAAAACACCTGCAAATCTTACTGAACTTAAAGCTCTTAAACTTGACAATGTAAGCGTAGAGGAGAAAATTACTGAACAGGTTGGTATAATTGGCGAGAAACTTGATTTAAGCTATTATTCAAGTATCTCTGCACCATCAGTTATTTCATATATCCATCCTGGGAATAAACTGGCTTCAGCTGTTGGCTTCAACAAGCCAGGTGTAGAAATACAGGTTGCAAAAGATATTGCAATGCAAGTCGCTGCCATGAACCCGGTTGCAGTGGATAAAGAAAATGTGTCAGCCGAGATTATTGAGAAAGAAATGGAAATTGGAAGAGACCAGGCAAGACAACAGGGTAAACCTGAAAATATTATTGAAAAAATCGCTGAAGGAAAACTGAATAAGTATTTTAAAGAAAATACCCTTCTGAATCAGGCTTTTGTTAAAGATAATAAGAAGACTATCAAGCAATACCTGCAAGAACAGGATAAAGAACTTACTGTTACTGAATTTACAAGATACGGACTTGATTCCTAAGGAATACTCTATATAACTTCAAAAAGCGCTTTGTGTAAATACACCTGGCGCTTTTTTTATGTTTGTTACTTCAATATCTCTTTTTTACATGTATTTTAGTATGAAAATTATTGTTCCTGCTACTAAGCAAAAGCTCTGTTTGGCAGATTAAAATTATATCCGGAATGAAAGAAATTAAACGTATCCTTTTAAAACTAAGTGGTGAAGCTCTTATGGGAGAAAAATCACATGGCATTGATCCTCATATTCTCAGCTCATACTGTAAAGAAATTAGAGATATACATAAACATGGTATTGAAACAGGGATAGTAATTGGTGGCGGGAATATATTCAGGGGAATACAGGGAGAAAAAGATGGGCTCGACAGGGTTCCCGGTGATCAGATGGGTATGCTGGCAACCGTAATAAACGGACTTGCATTACAATCGGGTTTTGAATCATTGGGAATAAGATCAAGACTGCTTACTGCAATAAAAATGACACCAGTGGGTGAGGGCTATTCCCCGCTTAAAGCCAGGAATGCTCTTGAAGCAGAAGAAATAGTAATTTTAACCGCAGGCACAGGAAATCCTTATTTTACTACCGATAGTGCTGCTGCATTAAGGGCCCTTGAAATAAAAGCCGATGTTTTATTAAAAGGAACACGTGTTGATGGTGTTTATAATATGGATCCTGAGACTAATCCCGAAGCAACTAAATACGATGTAATAAGCTTTGATGAAGCCTACCGGAATGATTTGAAAATTATGGACCTTACTGCATTTACATTATGCCGGGAGAATAAACTCCCCCTTATAGTTTTCAATATGAATACTCCGGGCAATCTTACAAAAATAGTCAGTGGAAATAATCCCGGGACCTATGTTCATTATTAATGTCCTGTCCTGCGGATTTGATAATTTTGCCTAAATTCATACTTTTGTTTAAAACTGCTATTTATCCAAAACTCTGAATCATGGAAGAAGAAGTTCAAATGTATATGGAGGAAACTGAAGACAGGATGAAGAATTCAATTTTACATCTTGAAGGCCAACTTGCAAAGATCAGGGCCGGAAAAGCCAGTCCCGGAATGCTGGATGGTATCACGATAGATTATTATGGTACTGATACTCCCCTTAACCAACTTGCTAATATTAATACTCCTGATCCAAAAACAATTCAGGTACAAGCATGGGAAAAAAATCTCCTGGGAACTATAGAAAAAGCTATTCTTGCTGCCAACATTGGCTTAAACCCCATGAATAACGGTGAAGTTATACATATAAGCGTTCCTCCACTTACAGAAGAACGCCGCTTACAGCTGGTTAAGCAAGCCAAATCTGAAGGAGAGGACACAAAAGTAAGTATAAGAAATACCAGGAAATGGGCTAATGACGAATTCAAAAAGCTCAAAGAAGAAGGCCTTTCAGAAGATCGCCAAAAAAGAGCTGAAGAAGAAGTGCAGACATTTACTGATAACTACTCAAAAAAAGTCGACGAGCTGATCTTAGCAAAAGAAAAAGATATACTTACTATTTAAACAGTTAGCTACACTGTTTTAATACAATAGTCAAACAATCCTACTTCCAGAACTAGTCTTATTTAGCCTGAGGTAAGAATTTCCCAGTATATCTTACTCTTTTCATTAGCTCATCCTTACTAAACGGATCTGCATGATATTCATAATTCAGATACATATCAAGCTGATCGAGATAATGCTTACTTGCAGGAATACCCGACTCTCCTGTGGGAATGATTGTCTGTGATCTGTCCCAGTCAGCAAGATCAAAAATATGCCTGTGAGATGCACCATGATTTGCACTATAAGGATCTGCAAACGAATATGAATAAGGACTAACCGTATGAAAACTGCCTCCAACCGGATATGGCCCCCTGTTAAGACTGAACACACGATCAAGTAATTTTACTTTTCCCAGTGGATGAGCCATGGTAAACTGGTGAATATTTCCCCACTGCCAGCTAGCAACTTCATCTCCGTTTTGTTCAGCAAGATCATTTATCACCTGCTTATAACTTTTAAGTACAATATCTGCGAAATCCTCTTTAATATTTTCAGTACTTACATCATCACACCACAAGGGATCCTTCTTATCCCAGAAGTTCTCCATAAAGCCTCTTACAAATGTTTTGTTAGCCCTATATTCCTCGAAAAGATCATCACTAAGATCATCACTAATTATATTTACAAGCAGTTTATGATAAAGAGATTCAAATATCAGCGCAGCAGCACTGCCTGAACCATAATTTGCATCCCATTCATTTAAAAGCTGTAATCCTTGCTCCTCAACAGAATTTAGCTCCGATATATTTAAAACATCAAGTATATCCGGCAGAAAACTTGCAGGCATTAATGAATTCTGATCTGCCTGCATTTTCTTAAAATCATCTATCGATAATTTTTCTTTTTCTTCAAGCATCTGCACTATCCTTCTATATCTGTATCCCTGAGCAAAACGGGAACCTATATAATAAGGATAGTTCTCATCAACCGATTTATTATTAGCAGATGCAACATAAGCCCTTTCGGGATTATATTCATGCGGCATCTCTTCAAAAGGGACTATTCCTTTCCAGTCGTATTTATCTGTTTGCCCCGGCTTTACAAGATATGCTTCACCTTCCCTTATTGGCAAACCACCTGCTGCATACATTCCAATATTACCTTCAATATCTGCATAAACAATATTCTGACCCAGGTCTGTAAATGATTTTAAAGCCTCCTTGAACTCATTCCAGTTTTTGGCTCTGTTTAATTCACATATTGTAAGACAGGCATTACCATATTCATAGCCCATCCACCTCATGGATATCGATTGTTCAATATCCTTAAATCCTGAAACTATAGGTCCCCTGTGGGTAAACCTGTTTGTAACCACCACTGAATCCCCTCCCTTAATATGAATTACTTCCTCCCTGACTTTCATGCCGGTCCACTTTCCCATAAAGAAATACTCATTTGGATTCTCAGGATTTATCTTTTCAAGATATAGGTCTATATCATCAACACTTATGTTGGTCATGCCCCAGGCAATATTTTCATTATGGCCTGCAACAATAAATGGTGCACCCGGAACAACAAGTCCGGTAACATTTAATTTCCCTTCAACCACCTGGTGTATCTGATACCATATACCCGGAGCACTTAGTCCTAAATGCATATCATTAGCCATAAGTGGCATTCCTGTCTCTGACTTAGCACCTGAAACAGCCCAGTTGTTGCTTCCCAGGAACACTTTAAGTCCCAGATCATCTAATCTCTTATCCGCTTCCAGAAGGGAAGTTTCATCATTTAAGAGACTTTCCTTCAGATCGAAACCGGGATAGACAACTGCTTTTTTACTTGAGTACTCAGGAATAAGCAAGCTGGCTTTTTCCTGTCCCAGCTCTTGAATAATTTTATAAAGCAATGTCTCAATTGAATAATTTCCTCCTGCAAGATCCCAGGCCATATACCCAACAGCATTAAGGGTATGCTCTGCCTCCCATTTATCGGGTTCATAATTAAGTATTGCAAACTCAGGGGGCAGCTTGTGGTTATTTTGTTCCAGGTACATGTTCACCCCACGTGTAAATGCTTCAACCATCCTGCATTTTTCCTCCGTACATTCATTAAGCATCCTTTTTGACTTTTCTCCTATCCGCAGGCTACGCAACAATTGATCAGTCTTTACAAAATCCTCACCAAATATTTCCGACAGTCTCCCTTGTGTGGCTCTGCGTATCAGGTCCATCTGCCACATTCTGTCCTGGGCCATTACATAGCCTGTAGCCATATACATATCCAGCTCATTTTTTGCATAAATATGAGGTATTGCAAATGAGTCACGATATACTATTACTTCATCCTTCAAACCATCAATGATTATTTCAGAATTATAATCAGGAAGGCCTGATGTTGCAATATTTCTTACCAGGAAGTAAGCCCCGGTCAGTATCACTAAAACAATTACAAAAAAAAGTTTAAAAAAGCGTTTAGATCTGTTCATGTTTTTAATAGTTCTTTATTATATTATATAATTCATCAAGATCGGGTGTAAGTATTATCTCTGTTCTTCTGTTTTTCTGTCTTGCCTGTGCAGTATTTGCGGTATCTACTGGATAGAATTCTCCTCTTCCTGCTGCAGTAACTCTTTTTGGATCAATATCGGGATCCTTAAGTAATATTCTCACAATTGAAGTAGCTCTTTTAACGCTCAGATCCCAGTTATCCTTAATCTGCCCTCCATTACTCCTGAAAGGAACATTATCCGTATGTCCTTCAACAACTACATGAATATCTTTATTCTTCCCCAATACCCTGCTAAGATTTTTTATAGCTTGAACACCCCTGGGATCAACAGAGTAGCTGCCTGTCTGGAATAATAATTTCTCATCCATTGAGACATAAACCTTACCATGTCTCTGGCTGATGGTAAGTCCGTTATTTTCAAATCCCAGTAAAGCATCCGACACTCTTTCTTTAAGCTCTGTCATCATTATTTCTTTTTGCTTTAGGGCCGTCTCAAGCTCCCTGAGTCTTTCATTTCGCTTTTCAACTTCATATTGCATCTCTTCAAGATTTCTTTTCTTTTCATTAACCGACCTTTCAAGTATCCTTAACTCATCTTCTCTGATTTGCAAATCTTCCTGTGTTGCCTGTAATTGTGTCAGCAATCTCCTTGTTTCACGATTACTCCCCCTTGCCAGTTCTTCCTGGGCCACCTGCAGATCGTTATAATCTCTCTTTAATAGCTGATATTCATTCTCAAGTTTCTTGAATTCCTTTTCCTTGACCTCCTTATTTGATATCAGGTCTTTCAACTCCTCTTCAATCGATTTTAACTGCGATTCATATTCAGTATTGCTTACTGTAAGCTTCTGATTCTCTGCCTTAAGCATATCTCTTTCATCTTCAAGCTTTTGATTTTGCTCCTGAACATCATTAAACTGTCTTGAAGAAACACAGGAAAAAAGTAGTCCTGTAATAACGATAACTCCTGTAATACTTATTCTTTTCACTAGAATATATTTTAGTTATTTAATTAGCTTCGCCAAGTTCGCAAATCCGGTTCTTTTTCTCTTGTAATAATAATAAAAATATTATCATGGACACTTCACATAATACGTTTTGTATAATTGTTCCAATTTTTTGACCTTAGTTTTATTGAAATAAATATAATTCTATTTTTGAAATCCCATGAACAGATAGTATTTCATTATTTTGTATAATATAATTATCAGCAATAAAAATTAAATATCACCTTTCTAATTACTCTTATTATACTCCCTTAAGGGATAATTTTTATTTGTATCTTTACAGGTTATAAAACCAGTAAGTATTTGACAGAGAAATGTCTGAGACCAGCAACATATCCTTATTAAATCAGATATCGGAACCGGCTGACCTGCGGAAGCTCAAAAAAGAAGATCTCCAGCAGCTAAGTAATGAACTGCGTGAATTCATTATTGATATCTTAAGTAATAATAGTGGCCATTTTGGTGCCAGTCTTGGGGTTATAGAGTTAACTGTTGCTTTGCATTATGTTTTTAATACCCCTTACGATCAGATAGTGTGGGATGTGGGTCACCAGGCCTATGGTCATAAGATTCTTACCGGGAGAAGAGATGTGTTTCATACAAACAGGAAATACAAAGGAATAAGCGGCTTTCCCAAAAGATCTGAAAGCGAATACGATGCTTTTGGAGTCGGGCATTCATCTACATCCATATCTGCAGCACTTGGTATGGCCGTTGCTGCAGCAAAGAAAAATGAAGACAGGCAGGTTATAGCTATTATTGGTGATGGAGCCCTTACAGCCGGTCTTGCCTTTGAGGGACTAAATAATGCAGGTATTGAGAACACCAATCTTCTTGTTATTCTGAATGACAACAAAATGGCCATTGATCCAAATGTTGGTGCACTTAAAGAATACCTGCTTGATATAACAACATCCCCGGCATACAACAAACTAAAGGATGATGTCTGGAATCTCCTTGGAAAGTTAAGCAAGCTCGGGCCCAGGACCCGTTCACTGGTTCAGCAACTTGAAAGCGGACTTAAGTCAACTATCCTCAAGCAGAGTAATATGTTTGAAGCTCTTAACTTCAGGTATTTTGGTCCTGTTGACGGTCATGATATTAACCACCTGACACAGGTACTTAATGATCTTAAAAATATTTCCGGGCCTAAGCTCTTGCACTGCCTTACCACCAAGGGTAAAGGATTTAAGCAAGCTGAACTGAACCAGACTATTTTTCATGCACCGGGAAAATTTAACAAACAAACGGGTGAGATCCTGAAGGTAAAATACGATAAAGCCCAGCCTCCGCTGTACCAGGAGGTATTTGGAAAAACTATTCTTGAGCTTGCAGAAAAAAATGATAAGATAATCGGTATTACACCTGCAATGCCTACCGGATCGTCTTTGAATATAATGATGGAAAAAATGCCTGACAGGGCATTTGATGTTGGGATTGCAGAACAACATGCTGTAACTTTTTCGGCGGGACTTGCAACACAGGGTATGCAACCATTCTGTAATATCTATTCCACATTTATGCAAAGGGCTTATGATATGGTAATACATGATGTAGCCCTTCAAAACCTGGATGTTGTTTTTTGTCTCGACAGGGGAGGGCTTGTCGGGGATGACGGAGCCACACATCATGGAGCTTTTGACCTGGCATATCTCAGGGTAATACCAAATATTACGATCAGCGCTCCTATGGATGAAGAAGAAATGCGAAACCTTATGTATACTGCCCAACTTGGAGCTAAGGGACCCTTTTCAATAAGATATCCCAGGGGACGCGGTGTGATGGTTGACTGGAAAAAACCTTTTAAGGAACTCCCTGTTGGCAAGGGAAGGTTAATAAGCAAGGGTGATGATATAGCTATTTTATCAATAGGCCATGCCGGAAATCTGGTAAAGGAAGCTGTTGATAAATTAAAAAAACAAAATATCCGTGTCACCCATTACGACATGAGATTTCTTAAACCTATCGACGAAACAATACTGCATAAGGTAGCCGGGAAATTTAAACAGCTTATTACTGTTGAAGATGGAACTGTTACCGGCGGACTTGGTAGTGCCGTTCTTGAATTCTTCTCCGATAAGGGCTATTCAATGCCTGTTATAAGACTTGGCATTCCGGATAAGTTTATCGACCACGGGACACAGGCTGAACTTTATAAAGAATGTGGCTTCGATCCTGAAAGCATTTATAATCTAACTCTTAAGCTACTTAGATCCAAACGGCTGTCACATGCAGGATAATAATAATAAAGCCGGGGAAACCCCGGCTTTATCAATATCTATATTTCCCTGATCAGGGGAATTTCAATTAAGATTTTTAAATATCAAATTTTATTCCCTGCGCCAAAGGTAATTCTGTTCCATAATTAATGGTATTGGTCTGCCTTCTCATATAGGCTTTCCATGCATCAGACCCTGATTCTCTCCCCCCACCTGTGTCTTTTTCGCCACCAAAAGCACCACCTATCTCGGCTCCTGAAGTGCCAATATTTACATTGGCAATACCACAATCCGAACCGGCTACAGAAAGAAATTTCTCAGCTTCCCTGACATTAAGAGTAAATATTGATGATGAAAGTCCCTGCGGCACATCATTATGAATATTAATCGCCTCATCTATGGTCTTAAATTTTAGCAGATACAGTATAGGGGCAAAAGTTTCTTCCTGAACGATCTTATAATGATTTTCTGCCTCAGCAATTGCAGGTTCAACATAATAATCCGAGCCATACTCTCCATTATTAAATAGCTTGCCACCATATACAATATTTCCCCCTTCTTCCTGAACTTTCTTAACGGCATGGCTAAATAATTCAACAGCAGAGCCGTCAATAACCGGACCAACAAGTGTGGCTTCGTCTGTGGGATCTCCTATTTTACTGCTTACCTGTTTGTAAGCATTAACCAGCCTTTCCTTAACATCCTCATAAATACTTTCATGAATTATAAGCCTCCTTGTTGAGGTACAGCGTTGTCCTGCGGTACCAACTGCGCCAAACACAATTGCAGGTATAGCCATATCAAGATCAGCACTTTCAGCAAGGATAATAGCATTATTACCTCCAAGCTCCAGTATTGCCCTACCCAGCCTCTTACCAACAATACCTCCGACTCTCTGTCCCACTCTTGTTGATCCTGTGACTGAAAATAAAGGTATCCTCCTGTCCCCGGCAAAGTTGTCACCAAGCACAGATGATTTGGCAACCACCAGGTTAAACACACCCTCCGGCACATTATTATCTTTTAGCACTTTTTGAATGACCCTCATTGTTGCAATAGCCGTGAGCGGAGTTTTTGAACTTGGCTTCCACACAACAACATCGCCTGCAATAGCAGCTATCATTGAGTTCCATGCCCATACAGCAACCGGAAAATTAAAAGAAGTAATAAGCCCAACAATCCCTACAGGATGATATTGGTCGTAAAGACGGTGACCGGGTCTTTCAGATTGCATAGTATAACCATTAAGAAGGCGTGCCTGCCCTACGGCAAAATCACAAATATCAATCATTTCCTGTACCTCTCCCTTACCTTCCTGAAATATCTTCCCCATCTCCATACTCACCAGCATACTCAGGTCTTCTTTTGCCTCACGCAAAGCTAAGCCTATCTGCCTGACTATTTCTCCCCTATGTGGTGCCGGCATTAATCTCCAGACCTTAAAAGCCTCCGAGGCCTTATCCATTACCATCTCGTAATCATCAACAGTAGCTGTTTTTACTTTTCCTAAAACACTACCATCAACCGGGGATTCTGATGCGGATATTGCCCCTTCTGTATCGAACCATTCCGTTCCGGTTGTAACTCCCGGGTTCACATCACTTATGCCCAGGTTTTTTAAAACTTCCTTGAATCTAATATTTACAGCTTCCATGTTCTTAATAATTAATTTATGATAATGATTCTGCAAAAGTAAAAAGATCTGTGAAAGCAAAAGATAACAAAAGTCAATATTTAAAGTAAAAATTGTATTTTTGCCCTCTGTTTCGTTAAAAACCATGCCCAGGTGGCGGAATTGGTAGACGCGCTGGTCTCAAACACCAGTGGTAGCAATACCGTGCCGGTTCGACCCCGGCTCTGGGTACAATAAAAAATGAAAACACACATTACTCAGCCTTACGGCAAAAGACAGTTACAATTTGACAAGAGGTATCTTGAAATGGCAAGTACCTGGGCAAAAAACTCCTACTGTAAACGCAGGAAAGTTGGTGCATTGATAGTAAAAGACCGGATGATAATCTCTGATGGTTACAATGGCACCCCGCAAGGCTTTGAAAATGTTTGCGAGGATGAAGCCGGAAATACAAAAAATTATGTACTCCATGCCGAGGCCAATGCAATCACCAAGGTTGCAAAGTCAAACAACAGCAGTGAGGGATCCACCCTCTATGTAACATCCTCTCCCTGCATGGAATGTGCAAAGCTTATAATACAGTCGGGAATATTAAGAGTGGTTTTTTCTGAAAAATACAGGATAGAAGACGGGATTGAGTTGCTAAAAAAGGCAGGGATCGAAATTGTTCACCTGGAGTTAAGAAACAAGGAGCATGAATTATAAGAACAGTAAAAGAAATATTTATTTACCCCTGATATTTTCACTATTACTTATTGCAGGTATTTACCTCGGCATCTCCCTGGAAAGAATAAGATCAAACGAACTGGCTTCTCAGCATTTTTATATCTCAAAGCTGAACAGCATATTAAATTTCGTAGAAGCTAAATATGTTGATTCTGTTAATCTGTCTGAACTTGAAGAAGCAGCTATTCCTCCAATACTGGAACAACTTGACCCACATTCCATTTATATTCCGGCCAATGATGTATTAACAGTAAATGAACCACTGGAAGGTAATTTCGAAGGTATAGGCGTTTCATTTAATATGCCTGATGATACGATAGTGATCATTTCTGTTATCAAGGGTGGCCCCTCTGAAAAAGCAGGAATACTTGCAGGAGACAGGATAATTGAGATTGAAAACAAAAATGTAGCCGGTTTAGGCATCAATTCCAATGATATTGTAAAGCAACTAAAAGGTCCCCGGGGAACCAGGGTGAAAGTGGGTATAAAAAGGAAATATGTTGAAGAGATCCTGGACTTCACAATAACCAGGGACAAGATACCCCTATACAGCCTTGATGCCTCCTTTATGGTTAATGATTCCATAGGTTTTATCAAGATCAGTAAATTTGCCAGAACTACCTACAATGAATTTATGGAAGCTCTTACCAGCCTCAGGAAGGAAGGTATGACAAAAATGATATTTGACTTAAGAGGGAACAGTGGTGGCTATATGGATGCTGCCACAAATATTGCCAACCAGTTCCTGGCTGAAAAAGCCCTTATAGTTTATACGGAAGGCAGATCGCATGGCAGGGAAAATACCATTGCAAATGGGAAAGGACAATTTCAGGATGGTGAACTAATTATTCTAATAGATGAGTGGTCGGCCTCGGCAAGCGAGATAATTGCCGGTGCCATACAGGATAATGACAGGGGGAGCATTATGGGAAGAAGATCGTTTGGAAAAGGACTGGTACAGGAGCCTTTGATCCTGAGTGACGGATCTATGATCAGGCTTACCATTGCACGTTATTACACACCTACCGGGAGGTGTATACAAAAATCTTACAGTAATGGTAATGCTGATTATTTTCACGACCTGGAAATAAGGTACCTGAATGGAGAATTTATGGAAGCTGACAGTATTCAATTTGCCGATTCCCTTAAATATACAACCCCTGGAGGGAAAGTGGTTTACGGAGGAGGAGGGATAATGCCTGACATATTTGTTCCTGTTGATACCACAGGTCTCAGCACATATTTCCTTATGCTTAGGAATAAAGGCCTTATTTACAGGTTTGCATTTGAGTATTCCGACAGGAACAGAAATGAATTGGTCAAATATACCGACGCAAAACAAATTGAGGACTACCTCAACTCACAAGACCTGCTGACTGAATTCGTGAAATTTGCAAGTCAGAACGGCGTAATAAAAGATTCCGCTGCACTTAAGGAATCAGGCTTTATCATTCATACCCAGATAAAAGCTTATATTGCAAGGAATATGATAGACAACAAGGGTTTTTATCCTATCTGGACTAAGATCGACAATACATTCAGGCAGGCAGTTAAACAACTATCATAGCAATCCGCTCGTAGCCATATTTTCATGTATTCTTCATCCAGTCTTTAAATAATTGCAGGGAAAGTTCTTTCTCTTCTATAAAACCCTGGTGACCGCTATTCATTAATGTTACCAGGCTCCCTTTCACAGGCATTTTTATTTTCGTCCTGATCTCATTATATGGAATGTAATTATCTTTTCTTCCAAGTATCCACAGAAAAGGAATGTCAGTTGCTGCAAGCATATTCACCATATCCTTCCGTAGCATCATCCCTTTAAGTGTAGATACAATACCTTCATCAGGGGTATCTCTTGCAATTAATTTCGCAAATTCAATTTCATTTTTAAACTTTTTAAGATTATCACTGGCAAAAGCATTTGGAATATTTACATTATATATAAGTTCCTTTTTACCGGCCTGCACCAATTTTATCTCTTTTTGCCTTTTCTTTTTTACTTCCTCAGAATCTGGCAGGGGATGAGAATGAAACAAACAGAATCCTTCCAGGTATTGCGGATATGATTCAAGAAATGATAATGCTACATAACCTCCGAGGGAATGACCGGCAAGAAAAAACTTTTCCAGCTTTAACTTATCAGCCAGAGACTTAATAGCAGTTACTGAATCTTCCATAGTTTGTATCTCTCCTGACAATTCCGAACTACCATGCCCCGGCAGGTCGGGTCTTATTATCCTGTACTCACCGGTTAGACCTTGTACAAAATCATCCCATATGCTAAGTGATTCAAGGTATCCATGAAGAAGAAAGATAACAGATCCTTTGCCCTCATCCATATAAACCAATCTCTTGTTACCAGACAAAATGTGCTTCTCCCTGTGTTTTTCAAAATTCTTCATTTGCTTTTTAGACTAATTTTAAATTAAAATATTATGTTGAGAAACATTGTATATACTTTATTAATCAAATATTTTTGGAACTCTTTAAATAGCCGTGTTATTTTAATGGCAAGTTAATTATGATTGTTTATTAATAATAAATCCATGAGTAGTTTTTTAGGTAGCTCAGTATCAAAAAAGTTTGTGATGGCCATATTTGGTCTTTTTTTAATTGTCTTTCTCCTGGTTCATCTCGGGTTAAACTTATTCCTCTTATCCGACAATCCTGAACCCTTTAATAAGGCAGCACATTTTATGGCCTCTAATCCAATTGTTAAAGTCTTTGAGATTGTTCTGATGGGCGGCTTTCTTATACATATGCTTTGGGGAATAATTCTTCAGATACAAAACTGGATAGCCAGGCCCGTACAATACAAGCAAATGGCTCAGACACAAATTTCATTCTTCTCAAAATACATGATCTATACAGGAGGCATTATTATTATTTTCCTGCTAATTCATTTTACAAACTTTTATTTTGTGAAACTGGGACTGGTTGAAGGTGACCATGAAAACTTCTATGGCATGGCTCATGAATTATTTACAATCCCAGCCTATCTTATCTTCTATCTCTTTTCTTTTCTTATCCTGTCTTTCCACCTGAATCATGCATTTCAATCGGCATTCCAAACACTTGGACTGAATCATAACAGCTATACACCGACCATTAAATTCATCGGTCTGCTTTATTCAATCCTTGTTCCTGCAGGATTTGCCATTATCGCGATATTATTATATTTCTCCAACTAAAATCAAGAATAAGTAATCTCCATATACCATGACAAAATTAAATTCCAAAATTCCTGATGGACCTCTGGCTGAAAAATGGACAAAATTCAAGGCTACAACAAGACTTGTAAATCCGGCAAACAAGAAAAAACTTGAAATTATAGTTGTAGGCACAGGACTTGCAGGTGCAAGTGCAGCATCAGCATTAGGAGAATTAGGATACAATGTAAAAAACTTTTGCTATCAGGACACTCCCAGAAGAGCTCACTCTGTTGCAGCCCAAGGAGGAATAAACGCTGCAAAAAATTACAAAAATGATGGTGACAGCGTATACAGGCTGTTTTATGATATGGTTAAAGGCGGTGATTACCGCTCCCGTGAAGCCAATGTTTACAGGACAGCAGAAGTAAGTAATGATGTCATAGATCATTATACAGCTCTCGGTGTTCCCTTTGCCCGTGATTACGGTGGGAACCTGGATAATCGATCCTTTGGAGGCGTACAGGTGTCACGTACCTTTTATGCAAAGGGACAAACAGGTCAGCAATGTCTTCTGGGAGCATACTCTTCCCTGAACAGGCAAATAAGCAAAGGAAAGGTTACTATGTATTCACGCCGTGAAATGCTGGAACTGGTAATCATTGATGGAAAAGCAAGGGGAATAATTACCCGAAACCTGGTTAGTGGTGAAATTGAAAGGCATTCTGCCCATGCTGTAGTACTTGCTACAGGTGGATATGGAACAATCTACTATCTGTCAACCCTGGCAGTTAATTCAAACCCCTCTGCAGCATGGAAGGCTCATAAGAAAGGAGCTTTATTTGCCAATCCAAGCTTTGTGCAGATACATCCAACCAGCATACCTCAGCTGAATGATTACCAGGCAAAACTTACCCTTATGTCTGAATCGCTAAGAAATGATGGCAGGATATGGGTTCCTAAAACAAAAGGTGATAAAAGGCATCCCAACGAAATACCTGAAGAGGATAGGGATTATTACCTTGAAAGAAGGTATCCTGCATTTGGTAATCTTGTCCCCAGGGATGTAGCCTCACGGGCAGCCAAGGAAAGGTGTGATGCCGGTTATGGTGTTAGTGAAACCGGACTGGCAGTAAACCTGGATTTCAGAGATGCTATAAATAAACAGGGGAAGAAAGCCATAGAAAACAAATACGGCAACTTGTTTGAAATGTATGAAACAATAACCGGAACCAGTCCATATGAAGAACCTATGCGCATATATCCTGCCGGACATTATACCATGGGAGGCCTGTGGGTTGATTATGAACTGATGACCACAATACCTGGTCTATATGCTATAGGTGAATCTAACTTTTCCGATCATGGTGCAAACAGACTGGGAGCAAGTTCCCTGATGCAGACATCGGGTGATGGATATTTCATACTTCCCTATACCATCGGTAATTACCTTGCCGATGATATAAGAACACCCATAATACCAACAGATACCAAAGAATTTGATGATGCAGAAAAAGAAGTAAAAGACAGGCTTGAAAAACTCATCTCAATAAAAGGCAAACAAACTGTTACTTCCTTCCACAGAAGACTTGGCAAAATAATGTGGAATCATGCCGGTATGTCACGTAATGAACAAGGGCTGAAAGAAGCATTACAAATGGTTAAAGAACTAAAAGAAGAGTTTTGGAATGATGTGATGATCCCCGGAGAACTTGAAGAACTGAACCAGGAACTTGAAAAAGCAGGCAGGGTAGCCGATTATTTTGATGTAGCCCGGCTTATGATCACTGATGCCCTCAACCGTACAGAATCATGCGGTGCCCATTTCAGAGAAGAAAGTCAAACTGAAGATGGGGAAGCCAAAAGAGATGATGCTAATTTCATGTACGTTGCTGCCTGGGAATATACCGGAGAAAATAAAGAATATAAACTTCATAAGGAAGCCCTTATTTATGAAAATATCGAGGTTAAAGTAAGAAGCTATAAATAATAAACAATATATCAGATGAAGGTTAAACTTAAAATATGGCGGCAAAAGAATGCTGTTTCAAAAGGAAAATTTGTGACTTATGACTTTGATGGTGCCTCACCAGAAATGTCATTCCTTGAAATGCTTGATGCTTTAAACACCACCCTTATTCAGAAAGGTGACAACCCTGTGGCTTTTGACAGCGATTGCCGTGAAGGAATATGCGGTGCCTGTGGTATGTATATTAACGGCTACCCAAATGGTCCGGTTAAAGGAATTACCACCTGCCACCTGAGTATGAGATATTTTAAAGATGGACAAACGATTGTTGTAGAACCATGGCGTGCCAAAGCTTTTCCGGTTGTTAAAGACCTGATCGTTGATCGTATGGCCTTCGATAAAATACAAACAGCAGGAGGTTTTATATCCACGAATGTCGGTTCAGCCCCTGATGCGCATGCAATACCTGTAAACAAAAGTAAGGCAGACGATGCTTTTGATTCATCAATATGTATTGGTTGCGGAACCTGTGTGGCTGCCTGTAAAAATGCTTCTGCCATGCTTTTTGTTTCAGCTAAAGTATCACAGTATGCTCTTTTCCCTCAAGGTAAGATTGAAGCTAAAGAAAGAGTTAAAGCGATGATTCAGACAATGGACGAACTGGGATTTGGTAACTGTACAAATACAGGTGCCTGTGAAGCACAATGTCCTAAAAACATATCTATAATTAATATCGCACGTTTGAACAGGGAATATTTTTCAGCCAAGATTAACTGATCTGCTCAAAATTAACTGATCTGCTCAGGCATTCATTGTTTCTTCAATCTCAGTAATTGTTTTTGGTATTGGTTTGCCCAAGACCCTGTATCCGTCTTTTGTCACCAACACATCATCCTCAATACGTATTCCCCCAAAATCTTTATACTTCTCAACAGCATCGTAATTAATAAATTCCGACAGCTTATTTTCACTTTTCCAAAGATCTATAAGTGCAGGAATAAAATATAATCCGGGTTCCACGGTAAATACATGACCCGGTTCATACTCTTTACCAAACCTCAAAAATGCAAGACCAAATTGATTACTCCTTGTTATATTCTCATCATAACCGATAAAGTTTTCTCCCAATCCTTCCATATCATGGACATCCAGTCCCATATGATGTCCAAGTCCATGCGGAAAGAAAAGTGCATGTGCTCCCTCCTGTACTGCATCAGTAATACTCCCCTTCATAATACCCAGGTCTTTTAATCCAGAAGCAATTATTTCTGCTGCATACAGATGACTATCCCGGTTCGTTTTACCAGGCTTGACAGCTTTTATGGCTTCAGTATTTGCCTTTAAAACTATCTCATAAATTTGTTTCTGTCTATTATCAAACTTTCCCCCGACAGGTACTGTGCGGGTAATATCGCTTGCATAGTGAAGAAGTGATTCGGCTCCTGCATCAGTTACCATCATCCTTCCTTTCCTGAGAACATTCCCATGGTAATGATTATGCAATGTTTGTCCGTTTATACTTAAAATTATAGGAAATGAAACCCCATTCCCCATTGAATGAGCTATCCCTTCTATTTTACCTGCTATCTCTCTTTCCACAACCCCGGGCATAGCCATCTTCATTGCAGTGGTATGCATCTCGTATGCTATATCCATTGCATATTCAATTTCCTTTACCTCTTCTTCATCTTTATGTATCCTCAGGCTTACTACGGCCCTAATTAATTCCTGAGAGGCGCCCTGCTTTACAGCATCAGCTGTTTTATCTAATAACTGAGTCAGCAGAAGCACATTATCCCCCCTGTACGGAGGAAGAAAATGTATTTTTCTTCCCTTACTGATTGCTTCTGAAATCAGCTCTTTAAGTTTTGATATAGGCATACTCTTTGAAACTCCTACTTCCCCGGCTTTGTCTTTCATTAATGGCTGAGGCCCCATCCAGATAATATCATCCATATCCACATCATCACCAAATAATATTTCCTCCCCGGAATCAATATCAATAACTGCTGTCATGTCCGGATGATCAAGGCCGAAAAAATAAAGGAAATTACTATCCTGCCTGAAATGATATGTATTGTCCGGATAATTAAAACTAGCTTCTGAATTCCCCTGGAAAAGTATTAGTCCTGAAGACATTTTTCCCTTTAATTCATTTCTCCTTGTTATATAAGTATTCTTATGAAACATGTTAAATAAATTTTTAAGTATCAGTTTTGAAATGTAATATAAAAGTAATACGATTTATACTCATTTCAAAGTTGAGAATATTTCTATGCGAAGGGACTTGTATTTAAAAAAATATATACTATATTCGCATGTTGTATCAATCTTATAAACATTTAATTAACAACCCGCAGATGCCCTACCGGAGACTTCCCAACACCGATGCCTCAAGGATTAAGGCTTTAAATACGGCCCTTGAAAAAGGAGAAAGCCTGCCTCCGTTTAAACTTTCTTACAGCCAACAATGTCTTTACAAACTACAAACTTTCGTCCCTTCTTATAAACAGGCTTTAAGAATACAAAAGCAAAGTTTTGAGCAACAGGTAAAAAAAAGTAATCATTATAAAGAAGCATTACAAAAAGCACGTTTATATATTTCACATTTCATCCAGGTAGTAAACCTAGCCATCACCAGAGGGGAGCTTCCTCCTTCTACAAGAAAATATTATAGCCTTCCGGCAGATTTCTCAACTGTTCCCTCGCTAAAAACTGAAAAAGAAGTTATTGAAATTGGTAAACTATTAATTAAAGGTGAAACGGAAAGAATAAGCAAAGGCCTGACGAGTATTACAAATCCTACTATTGCTGTTGTAAAAGTCTGGTATGAGCAATTTACAGATGCTTATAATTATCAAAAGACCTTACAAAATAATAATAAGCTGCGGCTGGAAAAACTTGTACAATTAAGGTCTGAAGCAAACAATCTCATTCTAATGGTTTGGAATGAAGTTGAAGAACATTATAAAGATCTTCCGGAAGACATGAAACGAGAAAAAGCAAGTGAATACGGACTGGTCTATATCTTCAGAAAAAGTGAGAATGAGAAATTACGATATATGACCACCAAGCATAAAGATATAGGTTGATTTATGAAATGCCTGTGAGCTATGTATTAAGCTTTCCCATCATTTTATGTTTATTGATTTGCATCAGAGAAAATACAACCAGCAATACTGATAAAATAAAATATATCCAGTTGCTTTCAATAGTTCCTAAACTATCGAAGTTTTGCTCAACAGCATCTTTCCCCATAAAAAAATAAAGAAGTACAGCCATCCCGTTATTAATAAAATGAGCAATTACCGGAAGCCACAATGTTCCCGACCAGTAATACATAAGTCCGAATAATACTCCCAGGTAAAATCTTGGCAAAAATCCATAAAACTGAAGATGCAGAAAACTAAAGAAAAATGCCGTCAATAAAATCCCTGTCAATGGTTTTTTTGTCCAGTCAATCAAAAACTTTTGAATAAGTCCCCTGAAAAATAATTCTTCACCCAATGCAGGAATTATAGCAATCATAAAAAGATTTACTGCCAATCCCGCATAAGTCCTGGTTGAAAGAAAAGCATCTGTTAGCAGGGCTGCATTTTCTTCCATTAGCTTCATCTTTTCTTCAACTGCTGATAGCCATTCAGGTAAAGTCAGACTCATATTCCAGGCTGACAGCTGGTTTATGACTGGCAATCCAAAAATAATTATCACAGCAATCCATAAAAAAGATATTACAGAAGGGATCCTGTTAAACCCAAATTGATTAAATCCATCCCTGAAAAAAACCAGAGACATAATTATTACAGGCAGAATAAACAGGCTTATTCCCTGAAGAATCTGCAAATACTTAAGAAAAGCAATGTTTGACAGGTCGGCAGGATCTGACATTGAATTAAAAAGCTGTTCCATCTGCATATCTGATAACAGTACCGCCAGGATTATACCAAGAAAGCTAACAATAAGAAGACTGGCAACAGCACTTATCATTGTAAGCAATATCTTCATAAAAGGATGAATAGCTTCCATATATCCTGTTCTCATAGCTTTTTCCTATTTTTATCCGGCGAAGTTAATTATTATTTAAAGAAGTGTTTAAGATTGGAGATAGTGAATTGGGAGAGAAACCCCTCTTTCTTGCACCCATGGAGGATGTAAGCGATCCTTCCTTCCGCTATATCTGTAAACTGTTCGGTGCAGATGTTGTCTATACCGAGTTTATATCTTCCGACGGACTAATAAGGGATGGCGCAAAAAGTATTAAGAAACTTGAAATTTCAGATTACGAAAGGCCTATTGGTATACAGTTATACGGACATTTAATTGAGCCTATGGTTGAGGCAGCAAAAATTGCAGAAGCCTCATCACCAGAATTTATAGATTTAAATTTTGGATGTCCTGTGCGAAAAATTGCCAACAGGGGCGCCGGAGCAGGGATGTTAAGGAATGTACCCCTTATGGTAAAAATGACCAAAGCCATTGTGGATGCCGTAAAACTTCCGGTAACCGTAAAAACAAGGCTGGGGTGGGATGAGGATTCAAAGAATATCATAGATGTTGCCCTACAGCTTCAGGATGTTGGGATCAGGGCTTTGACTGTTCACGGAAGAACAAGAAACCAGATGTACAAGGGTAAAGCAGACTGGACCCTTATCAGGGCACTTAAGAATCATCCGGATATCAATATTCCGATTATTGGGAATGGCGATATTACAGGACCTGAAATTGCCAAAGAAAGGTTTGAAAGCTGTAATGTGGACGGAATAATGATAGGCCGTGCCAGTATGGGCCGCCCCTGGATATTTAAGGAAATAAAATATTTCCTTGAAACAGGAGAAAAGATGGCTCCTTTAAGCATCCGCGAAAAAGTAGAACTTGCCAAATTACATTTCTCAAAATCACTTGAATGGAAAAATGAACCAAGAGGAATATTTGAAATGAGAAGGCATTTCTCAAATTATTTCAAAGGATTGCCTAACTTTAAAGAAACGCGGATAAAACTGGTGACCAGTATTAATACTGATGAAATATATGAAATTCTTGACTCAATAGCAGACAGCTATAAAAACCTTGAGTTGCCTGATAATAATACGCCATGGTATTCTGATCAATAATTGTAATCAGACATCTCCTTACAAAAAACTAAGCCTTATGACTTCTAAAACACTTATCCTCACTGCACTCCTGCTCTTAACATATCCTGCTCTTAGCCAAAATCCCGAATCGGAACTAAGCATTGAAAAAATTATGCAAGGAGCTAAATTCGTTGGAACATCTCCCGATGATATTTTCTGGGCAGAGGATGGAAATAAGTTTTATTTCAACTGGGACACAAGCAATACTGGTAAAAAGGGATTATTTTCTATAGATCCGGAAAATCCCGGAGCTATAGAAATCGAATCGGAAAATAATCCGGATATGCTCGCCAGGTATGGAAAATATAATAAAGACAAATCTAAAAAAACCTTTTCAAACAAAGGCAATATCTATATTTATGATCTTCACAGCAGGAAGATCTTTCAGGTTACGAGTACAACAGATTATGAAAGTTCACCATATTTTAGCTTTGACCAGAAGAAAATATATTTCAATAAAAACACAAATCTTTTTTCCTGGGACATTAATTCAGGCCAGACCAGACAGCTGACAAATTTTTCTTCATCTCAAGCAAACAATAAAAAGACAACTTACAGCAATGATATGGAAAAATGGTTATATGAACAACAGCTATATCTTTTTCAGGTATTAAGAGAAAAAGATGAGAAAACCAAAGATACCCAGGATGAAGATGTTTCAGTAAACAATAAACCGGTAAACATCTATATCGGCAAAAAACATCCTGCCGATGTTCAGATAAGCCCGGATGAAAAGTTTATTAGTTACCTTGTTTATGAAAGAGCTCATGACTCAAAAAAAACACTTATACCAGAATATGTTAATAAAACAGGATATACATCAAGTACTGAGGCAAGAACAAAGGTGGGTACTCCTTACTTTGAAAGAGTTGATTTGTTTATATACAGTTATGAGAAGGATACAGTATATCAGGTTAAAACAAATAATATTCCTGATATAGATAAGCAAGCCGAATACCTCTCAGAATATCCATCAGACAAGATGCTTGCAGATAAAGAAAGAGCTGTTTCAGTCGGTTCTCCTATATGGTCAGAAGACGGCAGGAAGGCAATTTTAGAAATTAGTTCCATAGATAACAAAGATCGTTGGATAATGAAATTAAATCCGGAAAACGGAGACTTAAGCCTACTTGAGCATCAGCATGATGAGGCATGGATTGGAGGTCCCGGGACAGGAAGGTGGGGGGCTACTCTGGGCTGGATGCCTGATAATAAAAGTATATACTTTCAGTCGGAAGAAACCGGATACTCACATCTATATACATTAAATACTGAAAATGGTAAGAAGAAAGCCCTTACTAAAGGCAATTATGAAATTTATGCACCTTTTATATCTAAAGACAAGAAGTACTGGTATTTTAGTTCGAATGAAGTAAATACGGGAGAAAGACATTTTTATAAGATGCCCATTAAAGGAGGCAGGGCTATACGGCTTACCACTGATGAAGGGAATAATACATGTTTTCTCTCACCCGATGAGAAATGGATTGCAATACGTTTTTCTTCAGCTAACAAACCATGGGATTTATACCTGAAAAGAAACCAGGCTGATGCAGTTGCTGAAAGAGTTACCAATTCTCAAACCTCAGAGTTTAAATCTTATAAATGGCGAATACCTTCTTACATTAAATTTAAAGCATCTGATGGGACAATGATTCCGGCACGCTTATATCTTCCTGATCATCAGGCTAAAAGCAAGCCTGCTGTAATTTTTGTACATGGAGCCGGATATTTACAAAATGCCCATAAATGGTGGAGTAGCTATTTCAGAGAATACATGTTTCATAATTTTCTCACTGATAATGGATATACTGTACTGGATATTGATTACCGCGGATCGGCCGGTTATGGCCGCGACTGGCGTACTGCAATTTACAGGCATATGGGAGGTAAAGACCTCTCAGACCAGGTAGACGGAGCAGCATATCTTGTTAAAGAATATGGAATATCTGCTGAAAACATAGGAATATATGGAGGCTCTTATGGAGGATTTATTACACTAATGGCATTATTTACGGAACCAGATATTTTTGGAGCAGGTGCTGCACTTCGTTCTGTAACAGACTGGGCTCATTATAATCATGGATATACTGCCAGCATTCTTAATACACCTTTAAGTGATAGTATTGCATATGTAAGAAGTTCTCCGATTTACTTTGCAGAAGGATTAAACAAGCCTCTGCTTATCTGTCATGGAATGATTGACGATAATGTGCATTTCCAGGATGTTGTAAGACTTGTTCAAAGACTTATCGAACTTGGAAAAGAAAACTGGGAGCTGGCTGTTTATCCTGTTGAAAGACATGGCTTTAAAGAAGCCAGTAGCTGGACTGATGAGTATAAGCGTATTTTCAAACTTTTCGAGGAGAACTTAAAATAACGCAACAGGGTACACTAAGAAGGGCTTTAAAATCATTTTAGCTTTAATCAGACCTGGATAAATATTTTATCCGTTCCGGAAATTTCTTCAGGCTGCTGATTATGCATTATTAAAACTCCGAACTTCTCTTTTTATTTGGATAACTTATAGTATAATGCAGTCCCCGGCTTTCATGCAGATTTTGAGCCATTTTTATTACCAGGTAACCAACATTGATCATATTACGCAGCTCACATAATTTCTGTGAAAGGGTTGATTTCTTATATAAACCCTCTGTCTCCTGGTGTATGATCTCCAGTCTTCTTAGAGCCCTTTCCAATCTTAAATTTGAGCGGAAAATACCAACATAATTGCTCATTATCTGTTGCATCTCCTTATAGTTCTGTGTAATTAAGACCATTTCCTCCGGATGCTTTGTTCCACTATAATCCCATTCAGGAATATCGGTGTTTATAGATATCTCATCAATCCTGGCAACAGAATCTACTGCAGCCCTGTGTGAATATACAACTGCTTCCATCAATGAATTTGAAGCAAGCCTGTTGGCACCATGCAGGCCAGTTGATGCCACTTCCCCTATAGCATAGAGATTGGATATTGTGCTTAATCCATTTTCATCTACCTGTATTCCGCCACACTGGTAATGAGCAGCCGGAACAACAGGTATCATGTCTTTACGAATATCTATTCCCAGGCTAAGACATTTTTTTGTGATATTGGGAAAATGATAAACCAGTTCTTCAGGGTTAAGATGTGTACAATCAAGCCAGACATGATCATCACCATGAATTTTCAATTCATTATCAATTGCCCTGGCCACAATATCTCGTGGTGAGAGGCTTCCCCTTTCATCATACTTTTCCATAAAAACCTCATACTTAGAGTTTTTAAGCACTCCGCCAAATCCTCTTAATGCTTCAGTAATTAGAAAAGAGGGTTGTTCGCCAGGATTAT
This sequence comes from Bacteroidales bacterium, assembly GCA_029932855.1. Classification (GTDB taxonomy): domain Bacteria; phylum Bacteroidota; class Bacteroidia; order Bacteroidales; family VadinHA17; genus JAYEGO01. The sequence goes on from JAOZPG010000018.1 coordinate 41,015, forward strand.
ATAGTGAAGTAGGATGAAACTGAATAAACTCCATATTTTCAATATACCCTTTTGCCCTATATACCAGGGCAACTCCATCTCCGGTAGATACTGTAGGATTAGTTGTTGTTTCGTAAATACTTCCCAGTCCTCCTGTTGCGACAACTGTAATTTTTGATAATATAGTATTAACCCGTTTCTTCCCAAGGTCAAAAATATAGGCCCCATAACACTGTGTATCGGCATGAGAACGTTTTACAAGCTTCCCCTGGTGGTGTTGTGTTATAAGATCAATAGCAAACCAACCTTCCCTGGTTTCTATATTTTTATGTTTTTTCACCTTTTCAAGTAAGGTTTTCTGAATACTGAGTCCTGTTGTATCCTTTTTATGCAAAATACGATGCTCTGTATGCCCTCCTTCCCTTGCAAGGTCATATTGTCCATTTTCCTTCCTGTCAAATTCAACACCAAAATCAATTAATTTCTTTATTCTGGCCGGAGCTTCTTTCACCACCATCTCAACAACATTGCGCTTGCACAAACCATCACCACAGATCAGAGTATCTTCTATATGTTTTTCAAAATTATCTGGTGCAGCGGTAACAGCTGCAATACCACCCTGTGCATATCTTGAATTATTCTCTTCAAGCCTGGTTTTTGATATCAACAAGACTTTGCCCTTCTCAGCCACTTCTAATGCATAACTCAATCCGGCTATACCTGATCCAATAACCAGGAAATCTGTTTTAATAACCATATTTAAAAATTAATGCCCTGTCATAAACATTCATAATGCCTTAGTTTTGAGCCTTTAAGTTTAAACCTTTTTAATGAAATTATAAAAGTTGATAAGTAAACCTACTGGCTTTGAAGTGATTTTTGAAATGTTATAATAGGGAACTAAACTGAAATTATAAGCAGCTTTATAATTAGCAATCGTTTTTATATTGGCTCCACCAAAATCGAATTGCTTCAATCCCTTTTTATTCATTTCCTCCATAACCCTCCAAAGAAGCAGTTGATTCCCACCTGTATTAAAGTATTCAGGATCCGCGCCTGCCCGCCAGTCATATATTGTTTCATTATCAATAATCTCCATCCGTGATGCAACAGGTAATTCATCAAGCAGCATGGTATAAATTGAAACATCCAGATCATTAACAATTGATTGAATTAACAAACCTGAATCAGTCTTATGAAAGGGAGATGTAAAACCCTGCCTGTTAAATGACATCTCCTCCAGTCTTAGCAATTCTTCAATATCTGAATTTGAACTGCCATCTATAATTTTGAAATCCTGTTTTTTGGCTTTATTTATCTGTTTTCTAATTGAATAATCAATATGCTTAAAACTATTATCCAGCTCTGCAATATCAGTCCTGTAGGTATATCGCACCTCGCTTCTGTACTTCCTCCAGGTAAAGGAACGAATATCAGTGAAATAAGGATTAAATGATATTGAAATAGAATGAAATCTTTTTTCCAGGTACTTTATAAGCTCCAGGCTAATCTCATGTACTTTATGAGTCATTTTGGAGGAAGATTTTGTTTCCCTTTCGTTTATTACAAAACCATTATATGGGGTATAGGGAGGAATTATAAGAAATGACAGATTTTTTAATACTTTCACATAACACAGATTGATCCCCCCCTCCAGATTATTTTCCTTATCAAACAAGCCAACTATTTCATTGTAAATACCTTTGGTCGATTTCTGTATGGCCCCTGTCCATGAAGATTTATTAAAGACCGTTCCAAAGCCCGATTTATCTACTAATTCATCCCATATAACATATTCTTCCTTATTTAATATTTTTATGTTATAATCCACTCAATAATAATTTTACAATTGCCTAATCATTAATTAAAAACCACAAAATCGTGTAAGTAGTTATTCCCGACTTTATATTTATGAGCTTGTCGCCAAACTTACCCACTCTGCCTGTGAACCCGGCTTTTGCCCTGATTCTCTATTGTTAAACTCGTACTCTAATCAAATAATCTGGTAATAAATTTATGATATGAAAAGTTAATATTTCTTTTCATCTGATTATCTTTTTTTATTTGAAACCATACGATTTAACACAAACGTACATAATGTTTAGTTTGAGTACAAACTGAGCCGCTGCGCTCTCACAAAGTTCGGTTAGTTTGAGTACAAACTGAGCCGCTGAGCTCTCACAAAGTTCGGTTAGTTTGAGTATAAATATAGCCATTCCGACAAGCAGACTCTTTTACAAAATTAATAAATCATGAAACAAACCATCTGAAATAGATGTATTTATTTCTTACTTTTGTGGCCTGAGTCATGGCTCTGTAAAAGAAATTATTGAGCTTTTAATTATTTAATAATCCTTCATGAACGATTTATTTAAGAAACTGATTTCTCACGCCAAGGAATACGGCTTTATTTTCCCTTCTAGCGAAATTTATGACGGACTTAGTGCTGTTTACGATTACGGTCCCAATGGGGTTGAACTGAAAAATAACATTAGGAAGTACTGGTGGGATTCAATGGTTCTCCTACATGAAAATATAGTAGGAGTTGATTCGGCAATTTTCATGCATCCTGAAATATGGAAAGCATCAGGTCATGTTGGAGCATTTAATGATCCCCTTATTGATAATAAAACCTCACAGAAAAGATACCGGGCCGATGTACTGGTTGAAGAATATCTTGAAAAAATCAACCAAAAAATAGAAAAAGAGCTTAGCAAAGCTGCAAAAAGATTCGGAGATGAATTTGATGAAAAACAGTTCCGGGAAACCAACCCCAGGGTATTGGCAAACCAGCAGAAAAAGGATGAGATACATAAAAGATTTGTAACTGCACTTGAGAATAACGACCTTAAAGATCTGAAGCAGATAATACTGGATTGTGAAATAGCTGACCCTGTATCAGGATCTCGGGAATGGACAGACGTAAGACAGTTTAACCTAATGTTTGAGACCAAGCTCGGATCACTCAGTGAAGATGCTAATTCCATTTATTTGCGTCCCGAAACCGCACAGGGCATTTTTGTAAATTTCCTGAATGTGCAAAAGAGCAGCAGGATGAAGTTGCCTTTTGGAATTGCCCAGACAGGTAAGGCTTTTAGAAATGAGATTGTAGCCAGGCAATTCATATTCAGGATGAGAGAATTTGAGCAAATGGAGATGCAATTCTTTGTTAAACCCGGAGAAGAATTAAAATGGTTTAAATCATGGAAAGAAAAACGCATGAAGTGGCATCAAAGCCTGCTTGTTGATCATAGCAAGCTTAGATATCACGACCATGATAAACTGGCACATTATGCAAACGCGGCAACAGATATTGAGTTTAACTACCCAATAGGATTTAAGGAAGTTGAAGGAATACACTCACGTACTGATTTCGACCTTTCACAGCACCAGAAATTTTCAGGAAAGAAACTTCAGTATTTTGACACAGAAGCAAATAAAAGTTATGTGCCATATGTAATTGAAACATCTATTGGTCTCGACAGGATGTTCCTTGCTGTGATCTCTAATGCTTATTCCGAAGAGAAAGCACCTAATGCAGACGGAAAACTGGAAGACAGGCTGATTATGAAAATACCTCCTGCCCTGGCACCGGTAAAGATTGCTGTATTACCACTTGTAAAGAAAGACGGTTTGCCTGAGAAGGCCAGGGAATTAATAAAAACCCTTCAGTATGACCATAATTGCCAGTATGACGAAAAAGACTCAATAGGCAGAAGATATAGAAGACAGGATGCAATCGGTACACCTTATTGCATAACACTTGATCATCAGACAATGACAGATAACACAGTAACGGTCAGAGACAGGGATAGCATGAAGCAAGACCGAGTTTTAATACCTGAGTTGCCTGGTTTTGTTTCAGAAAAACTCAGCATGCGCAAATTGTTTGAAAAGCTCTGAAGCATTACCAGCCAGGCTTAACAACACATCTTTGATGAAAAAAGTCCTAATAATAACTTATTACTGGCCTCCAAGTGGGGGTGCCGGTGTTCAGCGCTGGTTAAAATTTGTAAAATACCTGCCGGAATTTGGTATTGAACCAATTGTACTTAGTGTAGATCCTGAATACGCCTCATATCCTGTTCTTGATCAAAGTCTTGAAGATGATATTCCTGAAGGAATCAGGATATATAGGACTCGTTCCCGCGAACCATATAATTTATATAAAAAGATTTCCCGCAAGGCCAGTATCCCTTACGGGGGTTTTGTCAATGAAACAGATCCAGGTCCCCTGGAAAAACTCAGTCGTGCTATCAGGGGAAATCTTTTTATTCCAGATCCCAGAAAAGGATGGAATAAATTTGCATACCGGAAAGCCCTGGAAATAATAAAGCAGTATAATATCGATACTGTTATCACCAGCAGTCCTCCCCATTCAAGCCAGTTGATCGGACTTAAATTAAAAAAGAAAACCGGGATCAGATGGATAGCCGACCTGCGTGATCCCTGGACTGACATTTTTTACTATAAGCAAATGTACCATACTGCATTGGCAAAAAAACTGGATAAGAAGTTTGAGAAGAGTGTTGTTGAAAAAAGCGACAATATGATAGTGGTAAGTAATAGCATGAAAGCCTCTTTTTCAAAAAATTACCAGGAAATTGATAGTTCAAAGATTCATGTCCTGCCCAATGGTTATGATAATGATGACTTCAAAACAGAATACCCTCCTTCTTCTGACAGATTCATTATTACCCATATTGGGAGCCTATCAAAAACACAAGATATTAATTCATTCCTGAAAGCTTTAAAAAAAATAAGGGATGAACTCAGTAATACTACAATTTTATTACGATTTGTTGGTAGTATTACTCCTGTCTACAAAAACAAGATCAAAGAAATGGGGCTTGATGAGATCACTGAATACCTTGATCATGTTAATCATTCTAATGCTATTAAACATATGATGACTTCTTCACTTCTACTGCTTGCAATACCCAAAGCAAGAGGAAATGAATCTATATTAAGTGGTAAATTATTTGAATACCTTGCAGCCCTCAGGCCAGTGATAGGCATAGGCCCTCCGGGCGGAGATGCCGCAGATATCCTCAAAGAATGTAATGCGGGGGAAATGTTTGACTACAATCAAACAGATACTATAGAAATACATCTACAATCTCAATATAAATTATGGGCCAAAAATCCCATGGATACAGGTTTGAAAATGGAATACAGTAAAAAATATTCCAGAAAAAACCTTACAAACACGCTTAAAGAAATAATAAAATAATCTCAGAAAGTATTTTATTTTTCTTTCAACCAGAGATATTAATGATCTTTTTTCAAAAAATTATTAATATTCTTGTTCCAGTCGCCAGGCTTACTCCATTTATTCCATATCTCTTTTAAAGACAGTATTTCAACTTGCTCATAAAAACCAATGAAATACAACAATAACGGAAATGAAATTAAGATTACTGATTTTATAATTAATCTTGGCAAAAGACTCATGTCACTACATAAAGCTCCAAGGCCGAAAAGTATTAAGGCTAATACTAGCATCTTGAAAATTTTCAATAACTCAAAAGGGATATAATATACCTTTTGTGCAAAAAATAGTACGGCCAGGAAAAAAATCACCTGGGATAATAAAGTGGCTATGGCTGCACCTACAATATTAAACCTGGGTATAAATACAATATTTAACCCAAGATTTAGAAGTGCAATAGCCATTATTACTATTCCTATAATCTTTGTTCTTTTCTTAATCTGCAAGCCAATAAGTGATGTGTCTTTTAGAAAACCGAAAAAGACTGATAAAGAAATAATTGATATTATTGATGTTGATCGCCAGTATTCCGGGCTTGAGGTAAAAACTTTAACTATTTCTGTGGAAAACAGGGAAAGTGCAAGGACAACAATCATTACAATAAAACCTGAATAGGTCATTATTTTTGAATAAAATCTCTTGTTGCCTTCTTTATCCATCATCTTGAAGATTAGAGGAGACAGAGTCAACTGAATTGATGTAACAACAAGTATCTTAATAGTATTTGCAATCTTAAAGCCCAGCGTATATACACCAACATCCTTCAGGCTGCCCATATAGTTTAAGGTATATCTATCGAATGTTGACAGTAAAATCCCTGAAATAGATGCAAATACCAGGGGAGCTGAAAATACCAGCATTTCCCTTAATATCTTTAATTCAAACCGGGGAAATATATTCTTTCTTAGAAAGCCGCTAAGCATAATGAAAAAGAAAATACTTCCGGCAATCTGAGCCTCAAAAATTCCATTTAAGCCTCTTTCCTGAAATACTACCAGGTAGATCGTGAGGAAGAGAGTAATAACCAGCTTGATAATATTGGATTTTGAATACAAACCAGCCTTGCTTTGTAATTTCATTAAAGTTAAAGGCACCACAGAGTTCACCTGAAAGACAGTGGCAAACAACATTAATATAATTATTTCAGAAAAATCCGGCTTATCAAAAAGAAGCACCGACAGTCTCCCTGAAAAAAAGACAAGGCTAAGGCTGGCTAATACTGAAAAAGAAATCGTAAAAGTAGAAATTGTAAAGAAAATAGACTTTTGACTATTAACATATTTCTTATCCCAATACCATCGGGTCAATGCCTGCACTAGGGCTAATCCGAATAAAGCAACAAAAAACTGGGAACTTACCTCAAGAATACCCAGGACACCGTAGTCAGAAGTACTTAAATACTTTGGATCGGTATATATGGGAATAAGAACAAGGCCAACTAACTTAATTGCAATATTTCCCAATCCGTAAATCAGGGAATTCTTAATAGAAGATTTAATTATATTTAACATCAGTCAATGAAATTCCTGAAGAAATACTCCAGATTTATTATCTGCCAGATCAAGCGTGAATGATCAACACCTGGCAGGCTATGTTGACGAAGCATTCCCTTAAGTCCATTCTCATTATAAAGCCCTCTTGACAAGGTCTTTTTATCCAGGATTATAGCTTCCATTTCCTGCTTTAAGTCATTTTTAAACCATTCATTATAACTTACATATGATGGTTTGTTCCACCTACTAAATTTTGAAATAACTTTGCTTGCAGAAGTTGATTTCAAATATGGAATAAGCTTATTTTCATATGATTTCAACTCTAGCCTTATATTGGATGCAGATATTGGCAAGTTTACGCCCTCTCTTTTGATTGCAGCCAAATCGGGAAATTTATTTATAAAGGCTTTGCGATATAAGAACTGTTTCTTTTTTAGTTCGACAGGCAGCTTATAGGCAAACTCAACCAATTCATTATCATAACTGGGCATCCTGGTCTCGTATAAGGTGTTTATTAGTAAATTCCCTCCCAGAGTTCCTCTCCTGCCATGCTCATTCATTATAAGGTTAAAATAACTGTGTAATGGCCTTTTATACTTTTCTATATAACTTAAAGGAATCTCTTTATATTGTTTGTCAATCTTCTCAAGAAAAGACTTATCAAAAATTGATTGCAATATATCTGGTTGAAATAAGTTAAAAATATTTGTAATTATGCCTTTTGACTTCCCATCAAAATGATCTCTGCCAATTAAATATTTTATCCTTCGCCTCTCAAGAGTACTCCCAAAAAGCACATCACACATTTGGGCTGCTATCAATATTTCTTTTCTGACTGAAAAGTCCCTGAGTGAAGGCAAAATTTGAATCGGCCCGTTAATCATTGACATACCATCAGAAACAAAGGAAAAATATTTAGCATCTTCCCAGATATTCCCAGGTTGTACAATAAAACTTTTATGCTGTGCATCTACTTCCCTTGCAACCATTTTAGCATATACTTGATCCTCATTATTTTCGGGACCAAAAGTAAATGTAACAAGAGGATTGGTTTTAAGTGCAGAAGCATAAGCAATGACGTACCTGGAATCTAATCCGCCACTTAAAGGGATTAATAGTTTGCTACTGTTTCGAAATATTTGCCTTTTCATTGCTTTGGCATATATTTCCTGCATTTCCTCTATATAATTATTAATCTCATTTCGTGAAAACTTTATTTTTTCATAGGCTTCAGCGTATTCAGGAAAATCCCAGTAGTTTTTAATTTCAATTTTTCCCATCCGGTATATCAGATAAGAAGCAGGAGGCAATTGTTTAATGTTATTAAACAGTGTCTTATTCCCAAAAAGATGGCCAAAATGAAACAAATCTGATATTGATGAATAATCAATCCTTGTATTGAGCTTTGTTTTGAGAATAGCTTTTACTTCCGGTGCAAACAGGAAATTATTTTCTTCATAATAATAGTATAATGGTCTCGTCCCAAACCTGTCAGATATTAAAAATAATTTATCCTCAACAAAATCATAAATACAGGCAGCATATTGTCCGTCGATTTCCTGAAAAGCTTGTTCTCCATCCTTGAGAAATATGTTTAATAAGAACCCGGAATCATCATTGCTCTCATTCTCAATATCCCCATAGCTAAAAACCTCTCCAGTCAATATAAGTCCGTAACGCTTGTCTTTAGAAAATACCGGCTGGACAGATTTATTTACATATCCTAAATGTATCCTGGCAAGATTAATATTATTCTTTGACCATTTATCAACTTTATAGTTGTTATGATTAAGCGATTTAATCATAGCATTGAAGACATCCTCTCCTTGCTTACTTGAGATCAGGCCAGTAATACCAGGCATTATTTCTTAGTTTACTATGTTGGCAATCCTATCAATATCTCTTTCACCCAATTCACTATATATTGGTAAACATAAAACTTTTCCTGCAATGCTTGATGAAACAGGGACTGACTGTCCCGGCATGACATAGTCAAGTGTTTCAAGAGAAGGATAGAAATACCTACGGGCATGGATATTAACTTTTTGAAGTTCTTCCATAACTGTCAAAAGTTGTTTTTTCGTTCTAAAAATAATTGGAAAGTAGGAATAATTCCTGGTTCCGGAACTATTAAAATCCGGATATGTAAATCCTGAATTTGTTTGTAATTTATTAAAGTATCTCTGATATACTTTCTCCCGTTTATTTATTATCTCATCAATATCTTCTAGAACACAAAGGCCCATAGCTGCCTGAAACTCATTCATTTTACAGTTTATTCCCAATTCAGAAATACTATCGGGACCTGGAATACCAAAATTTATCATTAACCTGGCTTTTTCAACAAGCTCATCATCATTAATAACCAAAGCACCTCCTTCAATAGTATGAAACAACTTTGTACTGTGAAAACTAAAGGTTGAAATATCCCCAAAATTACCTATACCAATATTATTATACTTTACACCAAAAGCATGGGATGCATCATAAATAATTTTTAAATTATTCCTTTTTGCTATACTTGATAAGCTTGATATATCAGAAGGATTTCCATAAACATGGACTGGTACTATCGCTGATGTTTTTGAATTTATACGCTCTTCAATAAGCCCGGGGTCTATATTTAGAGTATTAATATTAATATCCGAAAATACCGGGTTTAATCTTTCCCAGACAAGGCTGCTTGTTGTAGCGACAAATGAAAATGGTGTAGTAATCACATCTCCTGATAATTTAAGCAATCTGTAAGCTAACTGTAATGCCAGAGTCCCATTAGTAACCAAGATTAAGTTTTTAACCCCTAAATAATTTCTTAGTTTTAATTCTAACTCCTGAACAAGTTCTCCGTTATTTGTTAACCATCCGGACTTCCATATCTTATTTAGATAAGATTGATATCTATCCATTCCGGGAAGATACGTACTGGTAACATTAATTCTCTGATAATTCATTGTTTAGTTTTCAAACTATATAAGACCACTCCATAAATCTACAAGATTCTCATTCGAAATTTCATTCCTTATACTCCTGGCATTTTCAAGACCTTCTACTTGATTAAGATCAAACAATTCCTGAAATGTAAGCTTGGAAATACTAAGGGTATCATAAACAGTAATTCCAAGTTCCTGAAAATATCTAAATGAACTTATATCTGAACGAATGTATACTTTTTTCTTTAAGAATAGCAAAGTGAACAAATTCCCTAAGCCCTGCTGTCTTCTATGATTCATTATGGCAATATCAACTCCCAAAAGCAATTTTGCATACTCATACTGAGACATAAAATTCATTACTGGAACGAATTTATCATGAAAAATTTCTTTACCCCTGATTATTACCTGCTTAGCATATTCCTCAGATCCATAGGATAAAGGACAAATGATCCTGATATTCTCGGTTTTTAATAGACTTAACCAGTTTAAAACTTCCAAATGATTATTTGTTGAACTAGCTGAATTCCCTAATAAAATAATCTTTTCTTTTGAGGTCTTTATTTGAATATTTGAAACTTCTTCTATTTGTTTAAAATCAATCCAAATCGGATAAATGGCATAATAATATTTAGCTTTAGTATTGTATATTTTACAAGCCAAGTCGTAGTCTCCTCTAACAGGACAAATGATTCTATCAACATTATAGATTATCTTACGCCTTAATTTTTCAAAAATCCGATTTTTCAAAGATTTGTTTTCATCCCGATAGAAATAAAGATCTCCTCCCCACAATTTCCAATTTACTTTTTTACGCTTTAATATTGGAAGACTTAAAAACCAAAAATACAAAGATGGTCCCACCGGGAAATAATGAAAGAATATCTCATCTGCCTTTATAATCTCAGGCAATAAATAATATAACATCTTTGCAGGCGAATCGTAATATCTAAGTTTGCCTGTAACATCTTCGGAATACTGATACTTCCCTGATTTATTCCTGAATACAAACAGGTTATCAGATATATCCAGATTTCTGTTAATAAATTTCAGAAAAATGAAGCTATAATCAGATTCCCGGGTAAAAATGTGGATTTTCATCAATCAATTTAGGAATTAGTCTTAATAATTCTGCCCGGTACACCTACAACTACAGAATAATTCGGGATATCTCTTATAACAACAGTTCCTGCACCAATTACTACATTATGTCCGATTCTTATTTTTGGTATTATTACGGCTCCAGCACCAATAGTTGTAAAATCTCCAATAGTACAATGACCGGTAACACTAACATTTGGAGAAAGTTCTACAAAATCACCTAATGACGAATCATGGCTAACAGTGCAATTAGGATTTATTAAGCAGCCTTCCCCAATTTTTATATTATTGGTCAGTACCGATCCTTGCATAATAACTGAACCTCTCCCTATAAAATTAGAAAAAGAGCCTATTCTTGCATATTTTGATATTAAGGTCTGTGGATCCCCCCCAAGAGCCATAAATTTATCGAAAAAATTTTTCCTTAATACCGGATTCCCTAAACCAAGTACGAAATCCTTATTATTAGAGTTATTAAAAACATCTTTAACAGCATCAAAGCTTCTAATAACTCCAAACTTCCCAAATAATTTCTTTGGTAAATCTGTACTGATATTGTCGAAGAATAATAATTCCTCTTCCGGGTAATTTAATTCAGAATAAATAATCTCCAATATTTCCTTTGCTAAACCTTTAGCACCAACAATAATCATAAGATGTAATTTTTAGATAATCGATTAAATTAATAGCTAATTATTATCATTACCTTAACTCAGAAAGTAAAGGTATAAAAATCATATAGCTACTATACTTCTTACTCTGACCAATAAATAACAATCCAAATTTTGTACAGATTCATTATAGCCTAAATTCATATGGTTTTCCTGTATTCTATAACGGTTTGGCTATGCGTAGTTTGGGATTTTGAAACGATTAATTTTCAATTTACCACTAATTTTATTTAGCACTATAAACCTCCATATTAACACATTACCCAAATTACGTATAGCATTTGTTAGGCAAAGTTATTAATCAATATCGGATATTTATTTTTCAAGGTTTCGTATTTATTTATTAATCCGACTAAATTTTCAGGGACTTCGGTTTTCCTGCCTCGTTTCATAAACTCTTCACAAACAGCATCGCCTTGACCAATATTATGTGGGTTTTGCACTCCTAAGCCAAAGGCTTTTCCTTGAATATAATCAATAAAATTGCAATATCTTGAAAGCTCGGGAACACCACAACCATTAAAATATTTAATTACACCACATTCTGTGCAATGAAAATAAAAATCGTTGATTTTATTGTCTGCTTTTTTATATTCAATCTTCCAGCCGGCAGGATTATCTTTCATCTTTGTAAAAAATTTGTTCATTCGCTTTAAAAACATTCTGCTAAAAATAAAACTCCGTATTATCCATACCATTATTTTAGGGATTGAATTATGAGCCTCATCAGCAATTTCATACGAAATTAACACAGCATCGTCAAGCGTTTTTCCTGCTTGTTTCATCGCTTTGTAAAAAGCAATACCAATAGTGTTTCCAATATTTGTTTTTCCGTCAAAAATTGGGGTTATTGGTAAAATCTCTTTATAGAATTTCAAGGTATCCTGTTTTATCTGCTCGGCAAAATCTTTGTCATAATATATTATCATTTTCTTATGATAATTTTTGTATGTCTTATCAAATTTCTTGATTTTTTTATTTATTTTATCCTGACTTAATGTGCTGTAAGTTTTCATTATCTATTATTTTTAGATAAAAATATTTGCTTGAAATAAATAAGTATAAATAATGTTCCGAAAACACCTGCAGTAGCATAAAAATAATCGAATGTAGCACCACTAATTGCAACTGAAAATCCTGTAAAAATTGCATTTAAACTAACAAGAATAAATAATGGTTTATTAACTTTTGGAATACTTCCTATAAATATACCTATTAAACTAATGGTAGTAGGACATTCTGCTCCAAAAAACACCATACGAGGGAATGTAAATCCTGTTGCTATTTCAACCAAAGGATAAAGGAAAATTCCTCCAAAAATAAAAAACCACGATATATACCTAAATGTTTTATTCTCTGACAGTTTGATATGTGTCCATTTAAAAATTACGTCTAAAATTAAAAATAATGACACTATCCAAAGAGCAATACCTCCGATTAATGCATCACTTCCCATAAAATCTTTCCCGATATAAATCGAATAACCTGAAAAAATGTAAATAACAGCATAAATACCCATTAGAATTCTGCTGTTTTTTTCAGATGGCTTTTTATAACTGCGATATAACTGATATAATACGATTATTGCAAATACCACGGGAATAATAAATGCCCAAATTCCCATTTGATTATTCAACCATACGATACCCTCTAAAATTTTTTTTGTTGCTTCTTTGTCAAACATAATATTTCTCCTTTATTTAATTGTTATATAATAAATTAATTTACAAGTTCATTATTTCTAATTTTGCCTAACGGTCTTGGCTATGAGCAGTGCGGGTTTTGTTGCACTTCATTTCCAAATCGCTATGTCGTTTATTTTTACTCATTATTTTCAATTTTATCACTTTCGCCCGCATT
>JAOZPG010000006.1 GCA_029932855.1 Bacteroidales bacterium
GTCGAACCGGCGACCTCTGGAACCACAATCCAGCGCTCTAACCAACTGAGCTACATCCACCATATTCAGCGCTCTTTGCCTGCTGGCAGCTAAGCAACTGAGTTACATCCATGATATATGGATCATTAATCAGGACTGCAAATTTAGTTATATTTTGTTTTCTGGCAATAGCCTGTATCAATGATTTTTGCTTATTCCCGGTTTACTTTTGTGCCCTGAAGAAAATAATTAATACCAAATTTCTGAATATTTTCTATTTCTTCTTGTTGGTGAGAATCTTGCTTGTATTACCCGGCCGGTATTTACCTGTTTAATGTTACAGTTTTATTTTTACTACGGAATAAGAATATATATCTTTATTCGTTAATATTATAAATCTGAGTTGGGGCCGGGTACTCAAAAAATCTGATTATTTGAATTTCAAAAAAGTCTTTAGCAATGTTGGCAGCTTGCAGATCTATCAGCTGATCAGGTTTGCGACCTTTCTTATTATTAGTATAGCCCTTACCAAGAGTCATGTCTCCCGTCATGATATCGGGATGTTTGAGGCTTTTATGTTTATAGCCAGCCTTTTAAGTTTTTTCTGGGTAACCGGTATAATTCAGTCTTTTCTGACTCTTGCCAACAACAACAGGTCATTTAATAATATTAATCGTCCCTTTAAGACAAAGTCACCCGAGATATTCAATGCTTTTGTCGTTCTGTTTGCATTCAGCTTTCTCGTATTTATTCTTGGAATCAGCTTCAGACAGATTATTTCCATTTATAATGTTAAGGGGAATGAGCCATATCTTAATTTGCTGTTCTTTTATGTACTGCTCAGTAATCCATCGGTCCTGATAGAGTACACTTATCTTATTAAGAACCGTTCTTCTTCTATACTATTATACGGACTTATATCTTATACTATTCAGCTGGCAATAGTTGTTTATCCGATAATCATGGATTATGACATTATTTGGGCTCTTTACGGACTTGTTGCTATTTCATTGCTCAGGTTTATATGGCTGCTTGCAGTATTGTATAAATATGCCGAATTTAAATTATCATGGGAGTTTATCAAGGAACATCTTAATATTGGAGTTCCCTTGATAATCAGTTCTTTGCTGGCCGGCTCTGCCCAGTATATAGACGGCATGGTAGTGACAAGAGCCATGGATGTTGAGCATTTTGCAATATTCAGATATGGAGCCAAAGAATTTCCGCTGGTTCTGATACTTGCTGTCGGATTATCAAATGCCATGATCTCTGAGGTTGGGAGGCCGGGAAATATGAAGCTTTCACTGAATAAGATACGACATCATTCACGAAGGCTTATGCATATTTTGTATCCTTCTACCATGCTTTTAATGTTTATAGCCCGGTGGTTGTACCCGGTAGTGTTTAATAAAGAATTTATAAGAAGTGCAGACGTCTTTATGATGTATCTCTTGATCATTATCCCCAGATTGATATTTCCTCATACTATAATTATAGGCCTGAAGAAGACCCGGGTTATTATGGTGGCTTCAGTAATAGAACTGGCAATAAATATAGGCCTGAGTATTTTCCTTGTACTGCATTATGGAACTGTTGGTGTTGCACTGGCAACTGCTATAGTATACATATTGTCAACTTCAGGACTTGTAATATATAATTATGTTAAATTAAAACTCAGGCCCAGGCTATATATTCCCATAAAAACATTTTCTTTTTATGCTGTTTTGCTAATGCTTGAGTTTGTATTAATTGACCGCAGGATAATCGATATTTATGATCTTATTGAATGGTTTAAATAAAAGGATACTTCTGGTAACGAAAAGGAACAAGGGTAAACCCGGAACAGTTGTATTAAAAGGGGAAAAATCTTAAAAAGGGATTATCTTTGCAACAATTTCAAACGACTTAATATGTTTATACAAAAATCTTCAAATCCTGTCTTGTCTCAAGGCATTTTTAACAAAACAATTTCAGTAAGCGGAGAGAAAAGCATGACTCTTTCCGCTACCATTAACAAAAGTATCTTAAGCTTTCTGCTTTTATTGGCAGGAGCAGTTTATTCATGGTCTAAAATGTTCGGAGCAGCTGATACTTCCGAGGCTTTTTCACTGCTTATGCCTTATATAGCAGGAGGTGCGATTGGGGGTCTTATACTTGCACTTCTCACCATTTTTAAGAAATCATGGTCCCCATATACGGTTCCTGTTTATGCTGTCCTCGAAGGACTCTTTATTGGAGGGATATCAGCCGCTATGGAGATGCAGTTCTCTGGACAGGGAATAGTTTTCAGGGCGGTGAGCCTTACATTCGGGACTTTCTTTGCCATGCTGTTTCTTTACAGGTCGGGTATTATAAAAGTAACAAATAAATTCAGGCTGGGCATTGTTGCCGCAACAGGCGGGATAGCCCTTGTTTATCTAATAAGCTGGATAATGAGTATGTTTGGCATGGGTATGGGACTATTATACGGAAACAGCCTGATGTCTATAGCTATCAGCCTTTTTGTTGTTGGAATTGCAGCCCTGAACCTGGTGCTGGATTTCGATTTCATTGATAAGGCTTCCCGGGCGAATGCTCCTGCTTATATGGAATGGTATGGTGCCTTTGGCTTAATGCTGACATTGATTTGGCTTTATCTTGAAATTTTACGTTTATTAGCAAAGCTTGCCAGTCGCAATTAATTTAAACACAAATGGGATTACTTGAGAAATATTTTGATAAGTTCAGATGCAATATCATTGGAATTGATTCTGAATATGAAAGCGTATATGGGACAAAGAAAATTATTTATAACGATTGGGTAGCAAGTGGAAGGCTGTATGCTCCTATCGAAAGCAAAATGACTGATGATTTTGGCCCTTTTATTGCCAATACACATACCGAAACCAGCGAAACCGGCACTCGCATGACCTTCGCTTATCACAAAGCAAGAGATATAATTAAAAAGCATGTAAATGCAGGTCCTGATGATGTGTTGATATTTGGGGGTTTTGGAATGACAAGCGTGATAAGCAAGCTGCAGCGTATTTTGGGATTAAAGGTGAATATCCGGCTTTTTGATGAGAGCTGCCTGAAGAAGGAAGACAGGCCTGTTGTGTTCGTTTCACATATGGAGCATCATTCCAACCATACTTCATGGTATGAAACCATAGCAGATGTGGTGATCGTCCGGCCGGGCAAAGACATGCAGATTGACCTCGATGAGTTCAGGATGCAGGTCTCAAAATATAAAGACAGGAAAATGAAGATAGCTGCTATAACTGCAGCATCAAATGTTACGGGCATAATTACTCCTTACAATGACATTGCAAAGATCATGCATGAAAATAAGGGTTTATGTTTTATCGATTTTGCCGGTTCTGCACCCTATGTGGAAATTGATATGCACCCGGCAGATCCGCTAAAGAAACTTGATGCAATATATTTCTCTCCTCATAAATTTCTTGGTGGACCCGGATCGTCGGGAGTAGTGGTATTTGATTCAGGGCTTTACAAAAATGTGTCTCCTGATAATCCGGGAGGAGGAACTGTTGACTGGACTAACAGGTGGGGGCAGTATAAATATATTGATGATATAGAACTCAGGGAGGACGGTGGCACGCCCGGGTTTTTACAGGCCATCAGAGGGGCACTGGCAATCAGGCTTAAGGAGAAAATGAATCCTGCCAGGATGTTTGAAAGGGAAGAAGAAATACTGGAAAAGGCATTTAGCGGACTTCATGGCATAGAGGGTATTAATATCCTTGCTGATAATAAGCTGCCTCGTATAGGAATGATATCTTTTTATCATAAGGATATACATTTTAACCTTATTGTTAAGCTTCTGAGTGACAGGTTTGGAATACAGGTCAGGGGAGGCTGTGTTTGTGCAGGCACCTATGGTCATTTTCTCCTTGGTGTTACAAAAGAACAGTCGCAGGCAATTGCTGAGAAGATTGAAGAAGGAGATCTTTCAGGAAAACCTGGCTGGGTAAGATGGAGCCTGCACCCGGTTACCAGAGATTCAGAGATAAGCTACTTTATAGATTCATTAAGACAAATTGTGGAGCATGCCAAAGAATGGGGGAAAGATTATACTTATGATAAAGGATCGAATGAATATTATCATAAGAATGATAATGTAGATAAGCTTAAGGAGACTGAACAGTGGTTCAGTATTTAAAGCTGCATCTGAAGGATCTCAGGGAATTACTTAATAATTAATATTAATAGAATGCAAATAGTTGAGGTAAGTGACAGTAAAGGGGTAAAGGAATTTCTTGATTTCCCAAAGAGGCTGTACTCCAGGAAAGAAGCATGGGTTTGTCCCCTGGATAAGGAGATAGAAAGCATATTTAGTCCCGAAAAGAACAAGTCCTTTGTTAATGGAGAAGCAATAAGGTGGATATTAAAGTCCTCAGAAGGCAAAACCATTGGAAGGATTGCAGCCTTTTATGATATGGTAAAAGCCAGGGCAGCCAAACAGCTTACCGGGGGGATTGGGTTTTTTGAAGTTATTGATAACAGGGATGCAGCATTTCTTATGTTTGACACAGCTATTGAGTGGTTGCGATCTAAAGATATGCTGGCAGTTGATGCACCTGTAAACTTTGGTGAGAATGAAAATCACTGGGGCTTACTGGTGGAGGGTTTTACTCACCAGGGCTATGGCATGCCATACCATAAACCTTATTACAGGAAGTTTTTTGAAGATTA
The DNA here is from genome assembly GCA_029932855.1 of Bacteroidales bacterium. Lineage (GTDB taxonomy): Bacteria > Bacteroidota > Bacteroidia > Bacteroidales > VadinHA17 > JAYEGO01. The sequence goes on from JAOZPG010000006.1 coordinate 4,675, forward strand.
TGGTTTCAGGAATTATTACGAGCAGTACAGTTACCATAAAGATGTAGGAGCAGTTCATATATTTCCTGAGCGTTTTGCAAGAATAGCCGACAGGGTAGAGGCAAGGCCGGGATATGTATATGAACATGCCGATTTTATTAAAGTCGATAAGTATGTTAATGATCTGGTTGAGGTATATAATTCAGCATGGACTTCTTTAAAAATAGATTTTGTCCCTTTGGACCCTGAGATTATTAAAGAGTCATTCATGGAAGCAAAATTCCTGCTTGATGAAGACCTCTTATGGTTTGTTTATTTCGAAGGGAAACCGATTGCTTTTTTTATGATCTTTCCTGATTTTAACCAGATATTCAGACATTTCAGGGGGAAGCTGACTGCATGGAACAAACTGAGGATAGCATTTTATCATAAAACTAATACCATAACAAGAGTAAGGGCGCTGGCAGCAGGTATTCATCCTCAATTTCGTAATATCGGGGTGGAAACGGTATACTTCAAAAAATTGTTTGAAGTGTTCAGAAGAAAAACTTTTTATAAGGAACTGGAACTATCCTGGGTGGGGGATTATAATCCTAAGATGGAATCAATATATAAAGCACTGGGTGCTGAAAAGGCAAAGACACATATAACATACAGGTATCTGTTCGACAGGGAAGCCCCATTTGTTCGTTATAAGGATGAAGAAGCAGAAACTACTGAAGATTAATTATTTATTTTGTTTTGTGTTTTAGTCAACAATAATTATCTTTGCAGCCCTAAAGTTAAAAAGTATTTAAGATTTATAATATGAAAGACGCAATTCATCCTGACAATTACAGACTTGTGGTTTTTAAAGATATGTCAAACGGACATACCGTCATAACCCGTTCCACTGTTAATACAAAGGACAGCATTAAAATGGATGACGGAAAAGAATATCCACTTATAAAACTTGAAATATCAAGTGCTTCTCATCCTTTTTATACAGGTAAGATGAAGCTTGTTGATACTGCCGGTAGGGTAGATAAGTTTATGAGCAGGTATAAATCACACATGGAGAAGAAAAACAAATAGCATTAAGGCTTACAAGACGGAGCTCCTTATCATTAAGGGGCTTTTTTTTTATCTGCCTGGCGGGTTTGGCATATTCATTGCTTAATACTATTGCTGAAACAAAAGGTCCTTTTTTATGACAATTTGGCCTGTGGTTATGATATTTTTGATTATATTTTAAAACTATATATGGATATTAAGAATAAAAGAAACTTTGGGGAATTGCTGATGGCTCAGTCACTTGATGAGGATGGAGAATTTATTCCACTTATTTCCGATGAAGATGAGGATGATGTGAAGAATGTTGAGATCCCTGATGAACTGCCAATATTACCATTAAAAAACACTGTTCTTTTCCCGGGGGTTGTTATCCCGATTTCTGTCGGAAGGGATAAATCACTTAAGCTTGTAAAGGAAAGCTATGCCGGTGACAGGCTGATAGGAGCTGTCTCGCAAAAAGATCCTGAAATATCTGATCCGGGGAAAAATGATCTTACAAGAATAGGAACGGTTGCACAGATATTGAAGATACTGGAAATGCCGGATGGGAGTACATCTGTAATTATCCAGGGTAAAAGAAGGTTTAGACTTGATAAAATTATTAGTAGTGATCCTTTCTTCAGGGCCAGGGTAAAACTTCTGGATGACCAGAAACCCAAGAAAGGAGACAAGGAATTCATAGCCCTCGTGCAGTCATTGAAAGATATGTCACTTAAGATAATCAAGCTGTCTTCAAATATACCTCAGGAAGCTTCTTTTGCTGTCCGGAATATTGAAAGTTCGGAGTTCCTTATAAATTTTATTTGTGCTAACTCAAATGTTGAGGTCAAAGAAAAGCAGGCTTTGTTGGAGATTTCCAACTTAAAGTCCAGAAGCACAAAGCTTCTCGAGCAACTTACCAAGGAAGTACAAATGCTTGAATTGAAAAATGACATACAGTCGAAAGTAAAACAGGAGCTTGATAAGCAGCAACGCGAGTATATGCTTCACCAGCAGATGAAAACCATACAGGATGAGCTTGGCGGGAGTCCCGGAGATCAGGAACTGGGAGAACTTAAGGGAAAGGCCAGGGAGAAGAAGTGGACGAAGAAGGTTGAAGAGGTCTTTGATAAGGAGATAGAGAAGCTTCAGAGAATGAATCCTGCTGTTGCTGAATATTCTGTTCAGATGAATTACCTGCAGGTCTTGCTTGATCTTCCATGGGATGAATATTCTGAAGATAATTTCGATCTGGCAAGGGCTGAAAAGATACTTGATAAAGATCATTACGGACTTGAAAAGGTAAAAGAGAGAATACTTGAACACCTGGCAGTGCTTAAACTTAAAGGAGATATGAAATCGCCCTTATTATGCCTCTATGGTCCCCCCGGTGTGGGTAAGACCTCACTGGGTAAGTCTGTTGCAAAAGCACTGGGAAGATCTTACGTAAGGATATCCCTGGGTGGTATGCATGATGAGGCGGAGATAAGGGGGCACAGGAAAACTTATATAGGTGCTATGCCGGGCAGGATAATACAGAATATCAAGAAAGCGAAATACTCAAATCCTGTATTTATACTTGATGAGATAGATAAGCTGGGGAATGATTTCAGGGGAGATCCTTCCTCTGCCTTACTTGAAGTATTGGATCCTGAGCAGAACAATGCTTTTCATGATAATTTCCTGGAGATTGAATACGACTTATCCAAAGTGTTATTTATTTCTACGGCAAATACCATAGGCAGTATAAATCCTGCTCTTAGAGACAGGATGGAGATGATTGAAATTAGTGGATATCTTGTTGAGGAAAAGATTGAGATAGCTAAAAGGCACTTAATACCCAAGCAGCTGGAATTACACGGGCTAAAGAAGGGAATGTTGCTATTCTCTAAGAAAGTAATTGAACAGGTGATAGAAGATTATACCAGGGAGTCGGGAGTCAGGGAACTTGATAAGCAGATAGCAAAGGTCATAAGGTCTGTTGCCAAAGATGTGGCTTATGGCAGGGAAATAAACAGGAAACTAACAAAGGAAGATATTGTAAAGATAATGGGGCCGCCTAAATATCTGAAAGATGTTTATTCAGGCAATGAATTTGCAGGTGTATCAACAGGACTGGCATGGACTCCTGTAGGGGGGCAGATATTATTCATTGAAACAAGCCTTAGCTCAGGCAAGGGAAAGCTTACGCTGACAGGTAATCTTGGGGATGTAATGAAAGAATCTGCAGTGATAGCTATTGAATATCTTAAATCACATTCACATCTTCTCGATTTACCCGCAGAGGTTTTTGATAACTGGAATTACCATATTCATGTTCCGGAGGGTGCAATACCAAAGGATGGTCCCTCGGCTGGTATAGCCATGATAACATCTGTGGCTTCAGCTTTTACACAAAGGAAAGTAAAGAAACAGCTCGCAATGACGGGAGAAATAACCCTGAGAGGCAAAGTATTGCCTGTTGGAGGGATCAAGGAAAAAATACTTGCGGCAAAAAGGGCTAACATCAGGGAGATAATATTATCGGCAGAGAACAGGAAGGATATTGAGGAAGTAAAGGCCGATTATCTGAAAGGACTTGAGTTTCATTTTGTAGAGAATATTGGCCAGGTACTTGACCTGGTACTTTTAAAGCAGAAGGTAGATAAGCCAAAAGATATACTGGCGGTTCTGAAAGAGAAGTCTTCAGACAAGGAATAGAGAAATTCATTACTTATTTGTTTTATTTTTGACCGGTCTGATGTAACTTGCCTTGAAAAATTAGTAATATGCTCAGGAAAGCTGTATTTCCCGGTTCATTTGATCCTTTTACAATAGGTCATGAATCAATTGTAAGAAGGGCTTTAAGCCTGTTTGATGAGATAATCATCGCTATTGGAAAGAATACCAATAAGAAAGACTTTTATCCTGTTGAAAAACGCGAAGAGTGGATAGCCGAGGTCTTTGCCGATGTAGATAAGATATGCGTGGCCGGTTATGAGGGGATGACAGTGGACTATTGCAATTCGATAAATGCTGGTTTTTTGCTACGCGGACTCAGAACTGCTATGGACTTTGAGTATGAGAGAGCTATTGCACAGGTAAATAAAGAACTGGAGCATAATATAGAGTCTGTCTTTCTGCTCACCACTCCCGAATATACCCATATCAACTCTTCAATTGTCAGGGACATATTAAGGCAGGGAGGTAATGCCCGCCCTTTTCTCCCGGGCAGTGAGGCTCTTAAAGATAAGATTATTAACTATACTCATTCCTGATCCCGGTTTAGTATTATTATGATTCCTGGCCTGGGAAATATACACTGACAATCATGAATAAAAGAAGATACCTGTTATTAGGGGCTTTCCTGTTTCTTACATTTTATACATTACCGCTAAGCGGACAGCTTAGATCTGATGAAATAGATTCCCTGGTGGAGGATGCCATGGAGAAATTTTCAGTTGCAGGCGTTGCCGTTGGAGTTGTTAAAGATGGCAGGATAATTCATGCAAAAGGATATGGGGTGAAGTCTGTGGAGACCGGTGAGAAAGTTGACGGTCAGACTTCCTTTGCAATTGCTTCAAATACGAAGGCCTTTACATCTGCTGCACTGGCAATACTGGTGGAAGAAGGTAAGCTGGGTTGGAATGACCGCGTGATTGATCATATTCCTGAGTTTAAGATGTATAACGATTATGTTACTCAGAACTTTAATATCCAGGATCTTCTTACCCATCGCAGTGGCCTGGGACTTGGTGCCGGTGATCTGCAGTTTTGGCCTGAGGGATCTGATTTTACCATGCATGACCTGCTTACCAATTTTCAGTACTTTGAACCGAAATCCGCTTTCAGAACCAGGTATGACTACGATAATATTCTTTATATAGTAGCAGGGGAGGTTATCAAAAGGGTGAGTGGGCAAAGCTGGGAACAGTTTGTGCAGGAAAAGATACTCGATAAGATAGATATGAAGAATTCTTCAACAATGCCTGTCAGCAGGTGCGGACTGAAAAACCTGGCCAGTCCTCATCTGGCTACCAATGGCAAGCTGAAAACAATTCCATGGTTTGAACATAATTCAGATAATATTAACGGGGCCCTGGGTGCTATTCTTTCCAATGCCGAGGATATGTGCCTGTGGATGAATCTGCAACTTAACGGAGGAAGGTACGGCCGCGGTCTTGAACATCAACTTTTTACCAGGGCAAGCCAGCGCGAGATGTGGAAGATACATAACAGCATTGATCTAAGGCCAAATGACAGGTATGATCCTAAGTTTTCGGGCTATGGACTTGGCTGGAGGCTTAGCGATATGTGTGGTGAAATGGTAGTGTCACATACAGGCGATTTCTCAGGTATGCTCTCAAAAGTCATTATGCTTCCAGGCCTTGATCTGGGGGTGGTGGTACTTACCAACTCATACTATGGTGGTGCCGGTGTTTTCAGGGCTGTTAGTCAGACTATTGTAGATTCTTACCTGGGACTGGATGATAATGGCTGGACAGACAAATACCTGGATAGCTACCTTAAGCGTTCGGGGGATGCTTCATCTGAGGTAGAGAGGGTATGGGAAACAGTTAAAACGGCTGATGACAGTCAGCTGAACACGAAAAACTATATTGGTATATACGAAGATAACTGGTTCGGAAAAGTAGAGGTTTTCCTTAATGACGGAAGTTTATGGTTCAGGTCTTTCCGCTCTCCTAAACTTAACGGTCCCATGTATTATTACAAGGCCAATGCCTATGTAATCAAGTGGATGCAACGAGATCTCGACGCCGATGCTTTTGCTATATTTTGTCTTGACGAAGATGGAATGGCACAGGGAATCACTATGAAGGGAGTATCACCTGACATTGATTTTAGTTACGATTTCCAGGATCTGCAGTTCAGGAGAGTGAAGTAATAAATAATGCAGCCTGGAGACAGAGGGCTACATTTTCTGACTGAGATTCATCTTGTATCTTAATAAGGCAAGAGTTTTCTTTCTTTAAGAATATCTATTATTGACAGGTAGGTATTGCCAAGAATCATTGGGACATCTTCGGGCTCGAACCAGATAGCCTCGGTAATTTCTTCCTTGGTTTCAGGTACCGGCTCACCGATGAAACTTGTTTCAACATCAAACCACAGGTTTTTCTTCAATACCAGCTCAGTTCCCTGTTGATAAATATGATAGCTTGTCATAAGGGGTCCCGTTATTTTCAGCTTACTGATCCCTGTTTCTTCAGTTATTTCCCTGAGGGCGGTTTCTTCAGGGGACTCATTTTTTTCGGCTTTCCCTTTAGGCAGGTCCCATTTGCCTTTTCGCTTAATAAACAAGATATTGCCTTCAGTATTCCTTACCAGCCCCCCGGCAGCTGTGATGTTTGTAAAACAACTTCTGAACTGTCTGTGTAGCTGTTCAAGTTTATTATGGAAAATGTAAAGTTTCTTAATGCTGGTAATATAAGAGAAAAGCAATAATAGCTCTTTCATCTCGGTAGTATCATAGAATTTATAGAACAATCCATAATTATTGGCGAAGCTTGAAGAAAAGTCTTCAGTGAGATAAATTACTCTGTCTTGATAAAAAACTTTATACATTTGTGATATGAAAAATACAGAACAAAAAATTGCCGAATTACTACTGCAAATTAAGGCAATAAAATTATCTCCTGCAAACCCTTTTACATGGGCATCGGGCTGGAAATCTCCAATATATTGTGATAACAGGAAAACTCTTTCTTATCCTGAGGTAAGAGATTATCTAAAAAATGAATTTTCTCTGGCTGTACAGGAGCAATATCCCTCTGTTGAGATTATTGCAGGGGTGGCAACAGGAGCAATTGCCATTGGCGCACTGGTAGCAGATGAGCTGGGATTGCCATTTGTTTATGTAAGACCAAAAGCCAAGGAGCATGGAATGGGAAATCAGGTAGAAGGATTCCTTGATAAAGCTAAGAAGGTAGTTGTTATTGAAGATCTTATTTCAACAGGCAAGAGCAGTCTGAATGCTGTAAAAGCTCTCAGGGAGGCTGAAGCGGATGTTTTGGGAATGCTGGCAATATTCACTTACGAGTTTGCTGTGGCTGAAAACAATTTCAGTGATGCCGGTGTGGAACTTAGATGCCTGGGGAATTATACTGCCCTTACAGAGCATGCAGCCAGGATCGGTTATATCTCGGCTGATGAAATTAGCACTCTTAAAGACTGGAGAAAAGATCCGGGGAATTGGGGGCTTAAATAGTCATGACTAGTTTCGAAAGCAGAACAGGAAAGATTAATTATTCCGGCAGATCGGTATATACTTTGCTTTCCGACTTTAATAACTTTGAACAATTTATTCCCGGGGATAAGGCAAAGGACTGGAAGTCGGATATGGATACCTGTTCCTTTAAGGTTACCGGGATGGGGGAGGTAGGTCTTAAGATAATTGAAAGGGAACAGGATAAACTGATAAAGATAAGCGGGAGCGGAATGGCAAGTGTGGAGTTTTATTTATGGATACAGTTAAAAGAGCTTGATGAGAAAGATACAAGGGTTAAGCTTACACTGAAGGCCGATCTGAATCCCATGCTAAAGATGCTGGCATCAAATCCACTGAAAAATTTTTTGGAAATACTGGTTTCGCAAATGGAAGCTCATTCTTTCGATCAGGAATAAAGTCACCCATCCGGGATATATTTCTTGATGTTTTTTCCGGTAGTAGCAGCTTAGTATTCCACTTCTTTAAAACCAAACGATCTCAGTTTCCCTGCTCCGGTCTCAATAAGCAGCTCACCACTTTCTTTTACGGCTTTTATTGCACCGTAAAATTCTTCACCGGCTGTTCTGAATTTTATCTTTTCACCCAGCTTGTAAAGAGATGAATGATATTTTTTTTCTATTTCAGCTGTTTTACCTTTCTTTAACTCATTATAATATTTATTTATAAACTGAATTACCAGATCAAGACTTTCTTCAAGCCGGAGATCCATTCCTGTTTTAATTTTTAGTGAGCTGGGGTTTGGCAATCCTGCAGGGAACTCAATCTGGTTTATATTAATTCCTATACCTGCTATGGAACTATCAAGTTTATTGCCTGTAAGTGAGTTTTCAATCAGTATTCCTGCAATTTTCTCATTCCCGGTATAAATATCATTTGGCCATTTTATGGAAGTCTCATCAAGGTAAAGTCCGAGGAAATCATAAACGCCCAGGGCAACTGCCTGGAGTAATGAAAACTGCTTTTCGGGTGCCAGGAAGTAAGGTCTGAAGATAATTGATATAGTAAGGTTTTTTCCTGCTTCACTTTCCCATTTATTAGTCCCCATGCCTTTCCCTTTAGTCTGTTCCAGTGCCCAGATAATTGTGCCGTCATCAACATTCTTGTCTTTAATAAGTTCTCTTGCATAGCTGTTTGTTGAGTCAGTCTTTTCAAGTTTTAAGATAATAGCTTCTTTTTCCATAGTTTTCAATTTTAAAACACTGTTTTTCCTCTTTAAAATCTTATTTTTGTAAAAGATATGAAAATTTAACTTTTATTCTGGAAATATGTCTGTCTTAGTTGTAAAACAGGAGCAGACAAGTTTCCTAATGTTTTTAATACAGCCTATATATAGTTTACATAATTTATGTAGGTTTGTGCAAATTAATTGAATGGCAGGGAAAAAGGAAACTTCAACAGAAAAACTTACTAAGTTAATAGTAGAAGGTATTTTTAAGAAAAAGGGGAAAGAAGTAGTAGTACTTAATCTTGAAAGCATTGAAAATTCGATTTGCAAGAGGTTTATTATTGCACATGGTGATTCAAATACACAGGTATCTGCTATTGCAGATTCTGTAAAAGAAACGGTTAGGGAAGGAAATGCTGAGAAGCCGCTTAATACCGACGGGGCCGGTCTTGCAAACTGGATATTACTGGATTACAGCGATGTGCTGGTGCATATATTCCAGGAATCTGTAAGGAGGTTATATAATTTGGAGGAGCTTTGGGCTGATGCGAAACTTGAAAGGATTGAAGAAGAAAACAAAGATTTGATGTAGGGACTTATGGAAGATAAAAACAAACAAAATTTGAATTCCCTTTTCGGCAGGAAAACCGGGAAGGATGGTGGTGGGCCTAAATTTAGTATATACTGGATTTATGCTATTCTCGCCGTGGTATTTATAGTAATAAATATTATTTACTCCGGATCAGGAACGGCAAAAGTTGACTGGCAGAGATTTGAGAGGGAGATGATGAAGGACGGGGATGTTGAGAAGATAGTAGTCGTAAACAAGGAAATAGCACAAGTTTTCCTGAAAAAAGACAGGTGGAGCCTTGAGAAATATGATGATATTCGTCCTAAGGGATTAGGCTCATGGACAGAAAGCAGTCCTCAGTGTGTTTTCAATATCGGTCCGCTTGAAACTTTTGAAAAGAAGATTGAAAAGATAGAGCAGAAGTATAATTACAATGAGGACGATGGGATAAATATTTCTTATGAAACCAGGAAGGATCATCTTGGAGAAGCACTGAACTGGTTGTTGCCTCTGGTAATACTTGTGGCAATATGGCTTTTTGTGTTCAGGAGGATGAGTGGTGGTGGTGGCGGCGGAGCCGGGAATATATTCAGTGTCGGCAAGTCTAAGGCAAGGATATTTGATAAAGATTCCACTAAGGTTAAGGTCGATTTTAAATCTGTGGCGGGACTTGAAGAGGCAAAGATGGAAGTCAGGGAGATAGTAGATTTTCTTAAAAATCCCGATAAGTATACCAATCTGGGAGGGAAGATTCCGAAGGGGGCTTTACTGATAGGTCCCCCGGGGACAGGTAAGACATTGCTGGCCAAGGCGGTTGCCGGTGAGGCGGATGTACCTTTCTTCAGCATATCGGGTTCCGACTTTGTTGAGATGTTTGTAGGTGTGGGAGCCTCAAGGGTGAGGGACCTGTTTAAGCAGGCAAAAGAGAAAGCTCCATGCATAGTATTTATTGATGAGATAGATGCTGTTGGAAGAGCCAGGGGAAGGAATCCCAATATGGGAGCCAATGATGAGAGGGAAAATACCCTGAATCAGCTGCTTACCGAAATGGATGGTTTTGGGAGTAATGTCGGAGTTATAATTCTTGCTGCAACCAACAGGGCTGATGTTCTCGACAAGGCCCTTATGAGGGCCGGCCGTTTCGACAGGCAGATACATGTTGAACTGCCTGATCTGAATGAGAGGAGGGATATATTTAAGGTTCATCTTAAGCCAATTAAGGTGGAAAAGGGCTTTGATACGGAATTTCTTTCAAAACAAACTCCGGGCTTTTCAGGAGCGGATATAGCAAATGTTTGTAATGAGGCCGCGCTTGTTGCAGCCAGGAAAAATAAGAAAAAGGTAACCAGACAAGACTTTCTGGATGCTGTTGACCGAATCATAGGAGGAATGGAAAGAAAGAATAAGATTATTACTCCGGGAGAGAAAAAGACCATTGCTTTTCATGAGTCGGGTCATGCAACAGTTAGCTGGCTGCTTGAACATGCCAATCCACTGGTAAAAGTAACCATAGTTCCTAGGGGTAAAGCCCTGGGTGCTGCCTGGTATCTGCCGGAGGAAAGACAGATAACCACTACGGAGCAGCTTAATGATGAGATGTGTGCTACACTGGGGGGGAGAGCATCGGAAGAGATAACCTTTGGAAAGATATCTACAGGAGCCTTAAATGACCTTGAGAAAATAACCAAACAGGCTTATGCCATGGTTAGCTATTTTGGCATGAGCAAAAAGATGGGGAATCTGAGTTTCTATGATTCCACAGGACAAAATGAATATAGCTTTCAAAAACCTTACAGTGACAGGACAGCTGAGATGATAGATGAGGAAGTGAAGAAGCTTGTTGAGATTTCTTATGAAAGGGCGAAAAGAATACTTATTGAAAACAGGAAGGGATTGAGTGAGCTGGCAAACCTGCTTCTTGAGAAAGAAGTAATCTTTAGTGATGACCTGGAAAGGATATTTGGTAAACGTAAGAAAGACAATGAAGAAAAAGATAGAGATGAAGCAGGTAAAGCTGTTGTGAAGTCAACAGTGAAGAAATCAGCAGCAAAAAAGCCGGGAGGTAAAGCTGTTGCAAAGTCAACAGTGAAGAAATCAGCAGCAAAAAAGCCGGCTGTTAGCAGTAAAAATAAAAATGATCAGGAGATAGCCTGAGATATTTTATAAATAAGAGATGGAAGAAAACTGGGTTTCTGTTTTTTCAACCAGGCAAGCTTACATGGCAGAGATTGTAAAACAGGTTTTACAGCAAAATAATATTATCTCTGTCATAATAAATAAAAGAGATTCTATATATAATACCATTGGTGATATAGAAGTCTATGTTGACCGTGATAAGCTAATAAAAGCTAAATCTATAATTGAAACGATAGAAAATTGAGTACACTGATTAAAAGATCTGCAACCGGCATATTTATTGTTACAATTATAGTCGGTGCTACTGCCTTGAGCAGCCTTGCTTTTGCAGTACTGTTCCTTATCATTATGCTTGCAAGCCTTTATGAGTTTTACTCTATGCTTATCAGGGCCAAGATACACCCACAGAAAATATACGGCATGATTCTGGCAGCAATGTTATATATTTTTAGCTTTCTTAATGCAGTGGGATTTGTTTCCCTCAGGTTTATCCTGCTTTTTTTCCCGTTGATCAGCGTGATATTTATGGCAGAATTGTTTCTTCGTGAAAACAGGCCATTTCATAATATTGCTTTTACCCTGCTTGGATTCCTTTATGTAGCTCTTCCCTTTTCATTGTTTCATTATATGGTATTTCACTCAAGCGAAGGAATTACAGCTTCTTCCGAGGCAGACATGGATATAGTTAATTTTGTGTTTCAGCCAGGATTTACGGTTGAGTATCATTTTCAGGTTCTGCTTGGTTTTTTCTTCCTCAACTGGCTAAATGATACGGGTGCTTATATTGTTGGAGTTCCTTTCGGTAAACACAAACTGTTTAAAAGAATATCCCCCAAAAAATCATGGGAAGGATTTATAGGGGGCGTATTTTTCAGTATAATTACAGCAATCCTCCTGTCAAGGTTTTTTACGGTTTTACAGCTTCAGGACTGGATTGTAATTGCACTGATAGTTGTTGTTTTTTCAACCATGGGTGATCTGGTAGAGTCTATGCTTAAACGATACCTTGGCATAAAGGACTCAGGGAAGATATTACCCGGACACGGGGGGATGCTGGATCGTTTCGACGGTGTGATATTCTCCACGCCAATAGTATTTGCTTATTTAAGTATGCTTTCTTAAATTTTTCTAATTTTGAATATTTATATATAGCAATGACCATTCACCGGGAAGGATATGAAATAATAAGGAATCTCTTTTTTATGCTGTTACTTGCAAACCTGGCACTGTGGTTTATTTCTCTCAGCTATGTTTTTATTATATTCTTAAGCTTTAGCCTGGTTTTTTTAGCACTTGTGGTATTTTTCTTCAGGTTTCCGGAAAGGAAAGTTGAAGAGGATAACAATATTATTATTTCACCTGCAGAAGGAACTATTGTAGCAATTGAAGAAGTTGATGAGACTTCGTATTTCAATAAGAAAATGCTGCAACTCTCTATTTTTATGTCTCCCCTGGATATTCATGCTAATCATTGCCCTGTTTCCGGAGAACTGGTATATAAAAAACATGAACCGGGGAAATACTGGGTTGCCTATAATCCTAAATCATCAGTTGAAAATGAAAGGACCTCAATAGTAATAAGAACTGCAGATGGGATTGAGATAATGACAAGACAAATAGCAGGAGCCGTGGCAAGGAGAATAGTAACATACCCCAATATTAATGACAGATGCAGGCAGGGAGATAATTTTGGATTTATAAAGTTTGGTTCAAGAGTAGATATTTTCCTTCCTGTGGATACCAGCTTACTGGTAGATCTTCATCAGAAAGTAAAAGCTAATATAACACAACTGGCAAGGCTAATCTAAGCTCGGAAACCGGAAAAAGAACTAATTACTTATTTAAGATTGTTTTAACAAGGAGCTAGATTTTAGTTCCTTTTTTTTACTTTTATCTATTATTATCAAACAGAGTCCTTACTGTCTGCAAGAAAACCTTTTAGATTTGTTTATATATGAAGTCACAAAATAATATCCTGGAAATTTCGAAAAGTGTTAAGTGGATTGGAGCCCTTGATTATGATATAGTTAGTTTCGATATAGTGATGACTACCGATCATGGTACCACCTATAATTCCTATTTTATCGATGCACAAAAGAAAACAATAATTGATACGGTCAAAGAGAAATTTAAGGATGATTATTTGGAGAAGATAAGATCACTTACCGATCCTTCAGAGATTGAGTATATTATCCTGAACCATACTGAGCCCGATCATTCAGGCAATCTGGGTCAGCTCCTGAAGCTGGCGCCCAATGCTGTTGTTGTAGGTAGTGGATCGGCAATAAGGTATCTTCAGGATATGCTGGGAGTAAGCTTTAAGTCACTGCAGGTTAAGAATGGTGATACTCTCGACCTGGGAGATAAAACGCTTAAGTTCATTGCTGCTCCCAATCTGCACTGGCCCGACAGCATATACACATATCTTGAAGAGGAAAAGATACTTTTTACATGTGATTCCTTTGGGAGTCATTACTGTGATGAAAAAATGTTTGATGACCTGGTGGAATCATTCGATGAGGCTTTTGATTATTATTTTGACGTTATTCTTAAACCTTTCAGCAAGTTTATGCTGAAGGCCATTGAGAAAATAAGGCCTCTTGAAATAAATGTTATATGCCCGGGACATGGTCCCATATTAAGGTCTGACTGGAAAAAATATGTTGATCTTTCAGAAAAGAAATCCAGAGACTATCTTAATGAAACAGATGTGGATGAACCTCTGGTGCTGATAGCCTATGTTTCAGCTTATGGATATACATACGAAATGGCTCTGGAACTGGAAAAGGGATTAAAATCCACAGGAAATATCAAGACCGGTTTTATAGACCTTGAAACTGCAGAGCTCGGTGACATAGAAGCAGAGCTTATAAAGTGTTCGGCTGTATTAATTGGTTCTCCTACAATTAATCAGAACACAGTTTTACCTGTTTATAAATTGCTGGCAGTAGTAAATCCCATAAGGGATAAGGGCAAGCCGGCAGCGGCTTTCGGTTCATATGGCTGGAGCGGAGAGGCAGTGGGTATCATAGAGGCCAATTTAAAGGCCCTTAAATTTAATATCTTTGAGTCCTATGCTCTTCATAAGTTTTATCCACATGGCGAAAAGTCTGAGAAGCTAAAGCTTTTCGGAAAATCTTTCGCGGAGTTTGTAATCGACAATAGTAAAAAATAAATTCATATTGTAGCCGGTCAGGACTGCCAGGCCGGGCTCTGGTTTAGAAATAAAATGTTATTTTAGTATATTAAACTAAGAGATAATAAGAATATGAAGGGATACCTGAAATATATTATCCTGGGAATTTCAATAATTCTTAGCATACTGGCACTATGGTATTTTAAGAATATTGTAGTTTTTATCCTTTTGGCAGTTGTTTTCTCTTTTATAGGAAGGCCACTGGTTACACTCCTGAATAAGATGCAATATAAGAGCTTTCATATGCCGAGGGCTTTGAGTGCCCTTATTACCCTTTTAGTATTATGGGCAATTATTGCAGGCTTTTTGCTGTTTTTTATTCCCCTGCTGGTAAATCAGATACAGGAACTTTCGAAGATAGACCTGAATGCAATACAGAGCAGCCTGTCAGAGCCCTTAGGGAAGATTGAGGCTTTTATAAACAGGTATCAGCTTTACGGTGAAGGAAATGTTTCTTTTGAACAGATACTGGAGGAAAGGCTTGTTTCCTTTCTTAATTTTTCCTCAATCTCATCTGCCATTGGTGGTACGGTAGGGATACTTGGTCAGACTTTATTTACTTTTTTTGCAGTCAGTTTTATAACTTTTTTCTTCTTAAAGGATAAGGATCTTTTCGGACAGGGGATCTTATTGTTTGTTCCTACGGAATACGAGGAGAGATTCAGGAATTTTTTCGATTCAGCAAAAAAATTATTAACAAGATATTTCATAGGGATATTATTGCAGGTGTCATCTATAACAGTACTCGTAACATTGGGGATGCTGATAGTAGGAATTAAATTTCAGCTGGCTGTAGTAATAGGGTTCATAGCGGGTATTTTTAATGTAATCCCTTACCTGGGGCCATTGATAGGTGCAACAATTGGTATAGTTCTTGGCATTGCGAATAATCTGGGTTTAGAATTTTATTCTGAATTATTACCTTTACTCGGCTATATGTCAATAGTGTTCATTATTGTCCAGGTAATTGATAATGTTTTGCATCAGCCTCTTATATATGGGAGATCTGTAAAAGCACATCCTCTCGAGATATTCCTGGTGATAATTATTGCAGGTAGCCTTGCCGGAATTCCCGGAATGATACTGGCAATTCCAGGTTATACCGTAATAAGGGTTTTTGCAAGGGAATTTTTAAGTAGTTTTAAGCTCGTAAAGAAGTTGACAGAAAAAATTAATTAATATTTATGACCGGCCTTAGATTATTGATATCTCTATCTTTGATTTCCGGAAGTTTTTTAGCTTCTGCCCAGTTAGATGCTTCATTCCGGGCTGATACAAACGACCTGCAATCATTTACTATTCATTTTAGCAGTATTTATCAGTTATCTGATACTGCTTCTTATGACTTTTTATGGGATTTTGGAGATAATGACAGTTCTGAGCTTCCCTTTGTTTCACATACTTATTCCAGTCCCGGCAGCTATCTGGTAACATTCAGGGTTTCCGACGGAATAAACTCTGTTTCCACTTCTATGCCTGTAGCTATTGCAAACCTGGTGGAAGTGCCAAATGTATTTACTCCCAATGGTGATGACATTAATGATTTTTTGGTACTTAAAACAAATGGCAGTACATTATATTCCCTGGTTATTTTTAACAGGTCGGGAGTCCTGGTTTATAAAAAAGATTCCTATTCATTTGCATGGGATGGAAAAACTCCTTCCGGTGCGGATGTTCACTCCGGGGTTTATTATTATGTTTTGAGTACTGATGGAAAATTTGTCAAGTCAGGCTTTTTTCATCTGATCAGATGATGTCTTATAGTTATTCATGGTAAATCAGTATCAGTCCGGGAAATCGAAGGAAAACAATAAATTGAATATTTTTATTTATTAATTAATATCAAAATCTATGAGGAACTACTTTTTAAAATTTCTTCTGTTTCTTTTTGTAACTATACCTGCACTGGCGCAGTCCCAGGCATATGATGAATACCTGGATCCTGCCGGATTGAATAAAGCCCTGAGCAGCCTGAACAAAAAATACCCGAAGAACACAAAACTGATCAGTCTTGCCAGGAGTGCTGGTGGACAAGATCTGCAAATGATTGAAATAGGACATGAAACAGGAACTGTAAAAAAATCAAAACCGGCGGTGCTGGTGGTTGCAAACATGGAAGGCATTGTTCCTGTTTCCAGCATGGCGGCAATTTACCTTGCCGATTATTTGCTTGAGAACAGCAGCGCATATGATAACCTTAGCTGGTATATATTGCCCTGTGGTAATCCTGATGCATATTCACATTATTTTGAATTTCCGCTAAAGATGGATCCCCGGAACAGTAAGGCACATAATGATGATATGGATAATCTTACAGATGAAGACGGCTTTGAAGATCTTAACAAGGATGGCTTTATTACCCAGATGAGGGTTAAAGATCCTATGGGTACATGGGTACCTGTAAAAGGAGAGCCCCGGTTATTAAGGAAGGCAGATGCATCTAAAGGAGAAAAGGGAATTTACAAGCTTTATAGCGAAGGCCTGGATAATGATGGTGACGGCAAGTATAATGAAGACGGCAAAGGAGGTGTGAATGTTGGTATTAATTTCCCCCATCTGTTCAAGCCCTTCCAGAAAACCAGTGGTCTGTGGCCGGGTTGTACAGATGAGTCTTTTCAGCTTATGAAGTTTGTATTTGAGCATCCTGAGATTGCTATGACCATGGATTATGGTGCCGTGAATTTCTGTATTCAGCCGCCAAAAGGAGGGAGAAAAGGAAGTGTCGATATGGACAAGATTAAGATTCCTAAAGGCATGGCGGAGGACTTTGGAGCTGATCCCAATAAAACTTACAGCATGAAAGAAATAATTGAGCTGGTACAGCCTCTTGTTCCGCAGGGAATGACAGTTACTGAAAGCATGGTTGCCAGCTTCCTGGGTCTTGGAGCAGTTGTCAATCCCCTTGATAAAGACCTTAAGTTTTATAAAGATCTTTCGGAAAAGTATAAAGAGTATCTTAAGGACAAGGGACTTAAGGCCGAACGGCTTGCCCCTGAAAAAGCCAAGGATGCTTCCTTTGAGTTATGGTCGTACTATCAGCTGGGAATACCCAGTTTTGCTATGGATTTCTGGACCTTGCCCAAGCTGAAGGAAGAAAGTAAAGAAAAAAGTGAAATTACAGTTGACAAGCTGAAGGAAATGTCGTCTGAAGAGTTTGTTGCACTGGGTAAAGAGAAGATAGCAGTCTTTCTCAAAGAATCCGGTGCTCCCGAACAGTTCACAGCTGATGTTGTGATAAAGATGGTTGAAGGAGGGAAAATGACTCCCGCGAAAATGGCAGAGATGATGAAGGATATGCCGAAGAAGGAAGATGATAAAGGTGGTGATTCAAAAACAAAGGCACTGATTGCATACAGTGACGAACATATGCAGGGAAAGGGATTTGTGGACTGGACTGCATATAAACATCCTGTGCTTGGAGATGTAGAGATAGGCGGGGTTGTACCTTATGTTGATAATACCCCCCCTGCCAGCTTGATGGATTCCCTGTTTGCTTTGCAGGTGCCATGGACTGTGGAACTCAGTAAGAAACTGGCAAGACTTAAAATCCTTGATCATAAGCTTGAATATAAAGGGGGAGGTGTTTATGAGCTGACACTCTGGATAGAGAATATTTCCGATCTTCCTTTTCCAACAGCTATGGGTGAAAGGAATGAGCAACCTGCGCCTGCCATTGTTGAAATTGAAGGCAGCCAGATCAGTTTATTGTCGGGTAAAAGCAGAACCCCGGTAAATAGTCTGGGAGCTCATAAAATAAAAGAAATTAGCTGGCTTATTGAATCTGAGAAAGCAACGGACTTAACACTTAAGCTAAGTTCTGTGTTTGCCTGGGGCGACCAGGAACAAATAAAGATAGGAGGTGCAAAATGAAGAAGATAAAAAATATATTAAGCCTGCTGTTACCGGCAGTGCTAACCGTAGTTACACTTAATGCACAAACTCCCAAAATTGCAGTTCCCTTAAGATTTGATCATTATTATAGTTATGAGCAGGTGGTTGAGGCCTTAAAAGTATTGCATAAGGCTTACCCTGATCTGACAAAACTGGATGTAGTAGGTAAAAGTGAGGAGAACAGGGAGATATATGCACTTACCATAAATAATCCAAAGACAGGTAAAGAACTTGATAAGCCTGGTGTATATGTGGATGGAAATATACATGGAAACGAAATACAGGCTGGGGAAGTCGGACTTTACCTGGCCAATGAGTTACTGACTAAATACGGTAAGAATAAGAAGATAAGCAGGCTTGTTGATAACAATGCTTTTTATCTTATACCGGTTGTTAATGTGGATGGCAGATACCATTTCTTTACAGATGCAAATACACCCAGCACAAACAGGGGACTGAGAAGGCCCAAGGATGATGACAGGGATGGTTTATTTGATGAAGACTTTCCGGATGATCTGGACGGTGACGGCAGCATAACGCGGATGAGGATAAAGGATCCCTTTGGGAGCTATAAAACCGATCCGGAAGATTCGCGCCTGATGATACGTGTAAAACCCGGGGAAAAGGGTGAGTGGACCGTACTTGGATATGAAGGGATTGACAATGATGGTGATGGCAGGATAAATGAAGACTCGGAGGGATATGTTGATCCAAACCGTAACTGGGGTTATAACTGGGCGCCACCATATGTACAGCAGGGTGCAGGCTTTTATCCTTTCTCAGGAGTGGGATTAAGTGCAGTAAAGAACTATATCATGGAAAGGCCCAATATTATTATGGTATTTGCTTTCCATAATAATGGAGGCATGTTTTTAAGAGGACCAAGCACAAAGGCCCAGGGGGAATTTTCCAGTGGAGATATTAATGTATATGATTACCTGGGGAAGAATGCAGAGAAGATAGTTCCCGGCTACAGGTATCTGGTAAGCTGGAAAGATCTTTATTCAACATATGGTGACTTTGGCGACTTTATGGACAATGTTGTAGGTGCCTATACCTTTGTGGGTGAGCTCTTTGTGTCGGCCAGTGAATCATATGCGGAACCCGGCAAAGAGAAGAAAAACGAAGGGGAAAGCTTTTTTAGTAGTGGAGGTACTGAAAGAGCCAGGGAAAAGCTTAAGTTTAATGATCATGTAGCTATGGGTGAGCTTTATACTCCATGGAAAGCATATAAGCATCCTGTATATGGGGATATTGAGATCGGCGGATGGGTAAAGATGAGTTCAAGGCTGCCGCATCCATTTATGCTTCAGGACCTGGTTCACAGGAATGCAGCAGCTGTGATCTTTGCAGCAGAACAAACACCCGATGTGAAAATGGAGGTTTTTGAAACGAAGGAAATAGCTAAAAACCTTTACAGGGTGAGGCTCAGGCTTTCAAATAGCAAAGCTATGCCTTCCATTACATATCATTCTGTTAAGGATAAGGTGTTTCCCATGGATATTATCGAACTGTCCGGAAAAGGCATTAAAGTGGTTTCGGGCGGTAAACTTACAGATGTTTATAATGACAAGGTGAATTATAAGAAATATAAGCCTGAAGTGCAATATTGCCAGGTGCCCGGATTTGGGAAAGTGGAGTACCAGTTTCTTATAACGGGTAAAGGGGAGCTTGAAATCTTATATAAATCGCAAAAAGCAGGAACACTAATTGAAACAATAAAACTTTAATAAAACAAGGGCCGGTTTTTCAACCGGCCCTTTTAGTCAGGCAATCCTGGGTTTTCGGACATGATTATAGGAAAACATAGTCCGGATTTTAAATATTAAGCTTCCTTAATAGTGTATTCGTAGCCTTCCATTATAGGGTTGGCAAGTATTTTATTACAAGCTTCATTAATCTTCTCCATAGCAGTTTCTTTCGACATACATTCTATCTCCAGGGTGATATGTTTACCAATTCTAACATTCTCGATTTCCTGGAAACCAATATTCTTCATACTGTTTGAAACAGCTTTTCCCTGTGGGTCGAGCAATGCTTTTAATGGCATTACATTTATTTCGGCAATAAATTTCATTTTTAGTTGCTCTTATTTGGCAATAATAATATGATTAAGGATATAAAAATATATAAAATTACAATAAGAAACACCGCTTTCAGTGAAAACACTATTAGTAATATCAGGGAGATAACTGCAAGTATATAAGCAGGGATATGTTTCCTGTCGCGGATGTTTCTGATTTTTAATGAAAACATAGGAATGCCGGATACCAGGAGATATGAAAATATAAGCAGCAGGGCGGCAATTATAGCAGGATTGCTAAAAAAATCCTTGCCCAGCAATGGCAATGAAGCAAAAAATAAACCTGAGGCAGGAGAGGGGAGCCCGGAGAAACTTTCAGTCTGGGAGGGATCAATATTGAATTTTGCCAGACGGAATGCAGATGCAACAACCAGTAATAAAGGCATAAGGACTAAGATATAATTATATATACCCGGTTCCGGTACAGGGGACTGAAAGCTTATGCCCATTGAATAAAATATTTCATACGAGGCAATAAAAGCAGGTGCAATCCCAAAGCTAACCAGGTCGGCCAGTGAATCCATCTGTTTGCCTATTTCGGAATAAGCATTCAGCAGCCTGGCAGAAAATCCATCTAAGAAATCCATCACTGCAGCAATGAAGACCATATAGGAGGCTAACATTATTTCTCCGCTGGCGGTGAAGAATATTGATAAAAGTCCGCATATAAGATTTAAGGAAGTTATGCTATTGGGGATATATTTTTTCATCTTATAAAGATAGGATTTAGTATATTTATTCAAAAACTGCTTTACAGCTTTTTAGTATTTCTTTTTTATGCTTTGACTGTGCGTATGATAAGGAAGCTCTCATATCAGCCTAAAAAGTTTTATTACTGCTATTAGTTAGTTATTTTTGCATTCCTGAATCAGGGTCTGAAAGTTTGAGAGTTTAACCGGGGGAGAGTTAATAAGTATAAAACAGTAAGAATTAATTAAGCAGGACAGGCTGATTTAATAAGAACAAAGCAGTAAGAATTAATAAGACATAATAGGCTGATTTAATAAGAAAAATGGAAGAAGGATTCTTAAATATTAAGATTGCGGTAGATTTTGACGGGACTATTGTGGAACATAAATATCCTGAGATAGGTGCCGAGATAGCCTTTGCGTTTGATAGCCTGAAAAAGATGCAGGAAAGAGGTTGTCAGCTGATATTATGGACATTCAGGGCGGGCAGGGAGCTCCAGGAGGCAGTTGATTATTGCAGTAGGAAGGGCCTGGAGTTTTATGCAGTTAATAAAAGCTACCCTGAAGAGAAATACGATGAAAGTATCAGCAGGAAAATAAATGCTGATATTTTTATTGATGACAGGAACCTGGGTGGATTGCCGGACTGGGGAGCTATATGGCATATGATAGATCCTGACAGTCCTTTGCATATGCAGGAAAATGCTGATAAATATTATACAGGAGGTTCGGTTTTGCAAAGATTATTAAACAGTTTTAGAAGCAAGAATAAATGAAGGCAGTCTTTATTAACTTATTTTTTCTGATAATAATCTGGGCAGTTATACCGGCCTGTAACAATAAGTCGGTAAATAATAAGGAATCATCCCTGGCTAATAATCAGCTTGCCGTAGCTAAGCCGCCTGCAGTCAGTAAGGACCTTTTAAAATTCCTTTCACCACTTCCGGACCAGGAGATCGTTTCAGGTGAGGATATATTGATTCAGCTTACACCGGGAACGCAGTCACCTGTTGTTGATTCTGTTAAAATCAGTTTAGGATCAGAATCATATACCCTTAGGGGTTCTTTTCTTAAGGAATTCAGTATGACTACAGCCGGATTGCTTATGGGTAAGAAAAAGCTGATACTGCAGGTCTATTCGGGGACTAAGAAGCCTGCTAAGTCTTCTGTCGATATAGTAATAGTTTCCGATATAGTACCGGAAATAAAATCATATGAGGTGATAAATGTCTATCCTCATGATAAGAAAGCTTATACCCAGGGACTGGTTTATGATAAGGGTTTTATATATGAAGGTACAGGACTGAAAGGCATGTCTTCTTTACGGAAGATAGTGCCCGAGACAGGAGAGTTGATGGCCAGTCTTAACCTGCCGCCCGATCTGTTTGGCGAGGGTATATGTATTGTAAACAATAAGATTATTCAGCTAACATGGACCTCGGGAATTGGCTTTGTATATGATAAAGAGTCTTTTAAGTTTCTAAACAAGATAAATTACTCTACACAGGGATGGGGCATTACAAGTGACGGGGAAAGTCTTATTATGAGTGATGGCAGTAATAAGTTGTTATTTCTCGATCCCGGCTCATATACCGAGAAATCGAGGATAGAAGTTTATGACAATAAGAAAGCTGTATTTAATCTAAATGAGCTTGAATATATAAATGGTCTTATATATGCCAATATTTATACTACCGACAGGATAGCAGTAATTGATCCGGCAAATGGTAAGCTAATGGCATATATCGATCTTAAAGCTTTGCTGGATGAGAAAGATAAACACCCCGGGCTGGACGTGCTTAATGGAATTGCATGGGATACTGAAGGGCAGAGGCTTTTTTTAACCGGAAAAAACTGGCCCAAACTGTTTGAAGTGAGAATTGTTCCACCTTTTAAATAGTTGCCGGTTCCTGCATGCCATTAAAGTCTTAATCCCTAATTGTATAAGACCCTGATGTTAATAATCTGTTTATAAAAGCGATTTTTTTGTTTGTAATTAGACTTTCACAATAATTTTATACTAGTCATATTGTGCTAAATTTGAGGCTTTGATAAAGAATAAGGACACTTAATATAATTCATTTTTCAATATGGGTAAAATAATTACCATATCTAACCAAAAGGGAGGAGTAGGTAAAACTACAACTGCTATTAATCTGGCAGCAAGTCTTGCAGTTCTTGAATTCAAGGTCTTGATAGTTGATGCCGATCCCCAGGCCAATGCAACATCCGGGTTTGGTTTTGATGTAAGAAACATTAAAACAAGTGTATATGAATGCCTGATTGATGACCAGCTGGCATCGGATATTATATTAAATACTGAAATAGAAGGTCTTGATATTCTGCCTGCAAATATAGACCTGGTAGGTGCAGAAATAGAAATGCTTAACCTGCCCGGAAGGGAGAAGAAGCTTAAGCAGGTAATTGATTCCGTAAAGGATAATTACGACTTTGTATTGATAGACTGTTCTCCCTCATTGGGTTTGTTAACGGTAAATGCCCTGTCTGCTGCCGATTCGGTTATCATTCCGGTACAGTGTGAATATTTTGCTTTGGAGGGATTGGGCAAGCTTCTGAATACTGTTAAAATTATACAGAACAGGTTAAACCCTGATCTGGAAATTGAAGGTTTCTTACTTACCATGTATGATTCAAGGCTGAGACTTTCAAACCAGGTGGTTGAAGAAGTAAGGAAGCATTTCCAGGAGATGGTTTTTGATACTATAATTCAGCGTAATATTAAGCTCAGTGAAGCCCCGAGTTTTGGGAAGCCTGCTTTATTGTATGATGTGAATTCAAGAGGATCGGTAAATTACCTTAACCTGGGCAGGGAGATATTGCAGAAAAACGATAAAACGAAGATCCCCGATTCAGAGAAGATATTAGACTAAAAACTTAATAGCCATATGGTTCAGAAAAATGCTTTGGGAAGAGGTCTGGGTGCATTGATAGATGATGCCGACAGGGAGAAATTTGAGCAGATCGATGCGGTTAATGAAATAGATATTGATAAGATAGAAACCAATCCATTTCAGCCAAGATCTAACTTTGATGAGGAAGGCCTTAATGAACTGGCTTCCTCTATAAAGGAATTAGGTATCATACAGCCAATTACTGTAAGGCAGGTCACTCATGATACATACCAGTTAATTACAGGTGAAAGGAGGCTCAGGGCATCCCTGGCTGCCGGCCTGAAGAAAGTACCTGCTTATATAAGAACTGCTGATGACCAGGCCATGCTGGAACTTGCACTGGTTGAGAATATACAGAGGGAAGACCTGGATGCTATTGAAGTTGCTATTTCCTATCAGCGACTTATTGAAGAATGTAAGCTCACACAGGAAGCTATGAGCGACAGGGTTGGAAAGAAGCGTTCTACAATTTCAAACTACCTCAGATTGTTGAAGCTACCTGCTGAGATACAGATTGGTATCAGGGAAAGAAAAATATCAATGGGCCATGCCAGGACTCTTGTAAATATTGAGGATCCCAGAGTACAAATAGAGGCTTATTACAGGATACAGGATGAAGACCTGTCGGTAAGAAAAGTTGAGGAGATAGTAAGAAAGATCAACAAGATACTGCCGGCAGGTAGTTCGAAGAAAGAAGAAAAAGAAAAATTGCTTGAAGAGTTTAAGGAACTGGAGGAGAAGTTGTCGGCATTCTTTGCTTCGAATGTTCAGTTCAGGATGAATAAGCAAGGGAAAGGAAAGATAGTAATCCCTTTTGAATCGGGTGATGAGCTGGAAAGAATAATGAGCGTCCTGGATAAATTCAGGGATTAAATAACATCTCCACATAAGAAAGCTGCTCTTTTCTGCGTTTGGTGTATATTTGCAGTATGTTAACATCCTGGTCCTGTTAATGAGAAAAGAGCTATTAATAATATTTCTTATTGCACTGATATACCCTCAGCGTATTAGTGCACAGGATGAGGCTCGCAACGATAAGAGCAGGGAGTCTGTTGTTGTTTTGCATTCTGCAAGAAAGGCGGCCCTGTATTCAGCAGTAGTTCCTGGCCTGGGACAGGCATATAATAAAAAATACTGGAAGATACCTGTTGTATATGCCGGATTTGGGGTAATGGGTTATTTTATATATTTCAATAGCAGTCATTTTTTCGAGTACAAGCAGGCCCTTATTGATTTTATTGATACCGATCCGGGATCAGACTCATACCTCGATCTTATTGGTCCCGGTGTTGATCCGGGGAGGTTTGATCCCAGCCTTGGGTCACCTGATTTTAATCCTTCCGACCAGAAATGGTTTGAAGATCAGCTGGAGAATGGTATGAAATATTATAAAAGATACCGTGATTTATCGGTTATACTTACTTTTGCATGGTATGCACTTAATATCATAGATGCAACAGTGGACGGTTACCTGTATAGTTATGACATGAATGAGGATCTTAGCCTTTACGTGGACCATCAGCTTTTCACAATGCAGGATGGAGTTAAGGGCCTGGGATTGAAGCTGGGTTTGAGTTTTTAAATTTTTGAATATTCTCTTATGAAAATCATAAATAAAATAATACTTGTTTTACTCTGTTCAGGAGCGATGGCTGTAAGCCTTAAAGCTTCCGGGCATAGAACAACCGGGAATCAGCCGGGGAAGATGGAAATCCCGGGGGACAGAGCCGGAGAGGAAAAAGCCCCGGGGAATAAAGCCAGTGGGGAAAATATCCCGGAGGACAAAGTAGTAGGGAACAAGATATCAAAGGACAAAATTGTTAGTGATACGGATTCGATAAATCTTGCTGAAGTAATGAGCTTCACTAATTTTTCAGATAATCTCGACAGCCTGATGAATCTATGGTATGTGCAGAACTCACTCAGCAGGGATACATTGCGTAGTCTTGAGAATTACGATCTCGACACCCTTCCGCTGAGAGAACCCGATTCTGTATATATAGACCGCCTTAGCAGGATACCGGCAATAATTCCCCTTTCCTACAACAGGTATGTAAGAAACTATATTTCCGTATATACAAACAAGAAAAAAGATCTGCTTGAGGTAATGCTGGGACTGGCAGATTATTATTTCCCAATGATAGAAGGTGAACTTGACAGGCACGATTTGCCTTTTGAATTGAAATATATGGCAGTTATTGAGTCTGCATTGAATCCCAGGGCTGTTTCCAGGGTGGGTGCAACCGGAATGTGGCAGTTTATGTATGGTACAGGCAGGGCTTATGGCCTTACAATAAACAGCCTTGTAGATGAAAGAAGAGACCCTCTTGCCTCAACCAGGGCGGCTATTCATTATCTCGAGGACCTTTATAGTATGTATAACGACTGGATACTGGTTATTGCAGCATATAATTGTGGTCCCGGAAATGTTAATAAGGCAATAAGAAGGACAGGAGGAAAAACCGATTACTGGGAGATATACTATTATCTGCCCAGGGAAACCAGGGGATACGTTCCTGCATTTATTGCAGCTGCATATGCAATGAATTATTACCAGCTTTACCATCTTAATCCCAGGGCTATTGATATTCCACTGGCTACCGATACAATCATTGTACACAACGATCTGCACCTTAAGCAAGTGTCGGAAGTACTGCAGATACCCCTCAGTGAACTCAGGGATCTGAACCCTCAGTACAGAAGGGACATTATTCCCGGGAAAAGCAAGGCTTATGCCCTCAGGCTTCCTTTATATTTCTCCACAGGCTTTATCGATCTCCAGGATTCCATCTTTGCTTATAAAGATTCGATATATCTTGATCCTTCAAAAATGGTGGTCAGTCCTACGCGATCGAGATATGTACCACAGGCTCCCAGTGGTAAGACCAAACTTATATATACTGTTAAGTCGGGGGATAATCTGGGTTTTATTGCCGAATGGTATAATGTTGGTTTATCAAGTCTTAGATACTGGAACGGGATAAGAGGAAGCAGGATAAGGACAGGACAAAAACTGGCAGTTTATGTCAGTCCCTCAAAAGCCGGGCAGTACAGAAAGATTAATTCGATGAGTTTCAGCGAGAAACAAAGAAGCATAGGTAAACCGGCTGCTGTTTCAGGGACTGAAGTTAAATCATCTTCAGCAAAGAGCCGGGACAATGGGAACTATGTTTACTACAGGGTAAAGAACGGGGACTCTGTATGGGAAATAGCCAGGAAGTTTCCGGGAGTTTCTGACAGTGATATACTGAGGCTGAATAATTTATCCGGTGGGGATATGATACATCCCGGACAGACAATAAAGATAAAGCCAAAAGGCTGATCAACAAATTAACCGCCGGATACTGAAATAGTACATGGCGGTTAATATAAATACAGTCAGACCCGTAAACAGCTTATTTGTTATTTTCCTGTAATTTAAGGTCAACCTGGTGGTATAGCGATGCAAAGGCACTGCTTATCCACATTGTTGCCGGTATTACTCCGATTATCAGAGCACAAACCCCGAGAATAATGATAAAGAATGATACAAAACCCATGGCAAAGATAGTCCAGCCATAACCATTCGTCATGCTCCAGCTCTTTTTTACTGCTTCAACAGGGTCAAGGTTTTTATCCATCACCAGGTAAGGTACAAATACCAGCTTACATGCAAATATTATTCCGGGGACAATAAGCAAAATAAATCCGGTAATAACAATTGCAGCGGTCAGCAGGTTTGCAAGTATTACATTCAGGTATTTATCACTGAAGGCCGAAAGAAGTTCTTTGAATTCAAATTTCTCATCCTTCATGGCCTTATAATAAACAAATTGTGAAGCATAGTCGAGAGGAGCAATGATCAACAATCCGTATGCCATTCCAAAGATCTCAAATAAGAATATTGCAGGTGCAAGACCAATACCGTGACCTGCCTGCAGAAGTCCCATTGGTATTGTTGCGGCAATAACGGCCAGTGATATAAGCAATAGCTCCAGGAAGTATTTCGTCATCATTCTCCAGCCATTGCCATAGGCTGATCCAAATCCGGGACTTGGATACACCAGCTGTGTGTTTTGGTTTTCCATAATATTTATTTTTAAGGTTTCTGATTACTACAACAAACATAGCTCAGTATAATTATATAAACCTTTCACCAAAGTAGGATTTATAAAAAACACTACTTTAGTATTATCATTCATGTCTTTCGTTTCAATTATCTTTATGCCAGCATGAAGTAAACAATACTTAAGCAGGATGTTCACAGCAGCATATTTAAAAGATATATTGATGCTTGTACTGGTTCTTGTATCACTTGGTGCGGGAACTGCCTCTGTGTTGCTGGCTAATAAGCTTAACAGAACATATGGCTTCAATTACCTGAGGAGCTATGAGTATTACCAGGTACTTAGCATAATATTTGGAGTTTTCGGGCTTATAGGCACAATGCTAATTAGGAGGATATTAATGGATTTCAGCATTGAAGCCAGGCTTTTGGTAACAATTGTTCAGATGCTGCCTTTCCTGAGTCTTCCTTTCCTGATGGCTGCCTGGTATATGTTTATAAGAATAAGTGCAGAGCTTGTGAACAGGAGCCTGTCAATAAGTTTTACTATTTTATTTTTTTCCATTCAGTTTGTTTTATTTTTAGTTTATGGCTTTGCCATTTTAAAATTTACAGATATAGTGGATGAAGACCTTGAAAGTATTACAGAGCTCATCAAGAAGGTAATGATAGCCATGCATCTTATTACTTTGATGATTTCCTTCTACTTATTGTACTTTTACGGCAGGAGGTTAAAAGATATGGTTCACCGGAAGATGGTCCTGAATTTTGCCCATATTTTCCTGCTTATCCAGCTAACAACAATAATTCTCTTTTATTTAACAGACAAGGGCAAGTTTATCCCGGCAGCTTATCTCTTGCTGTATTTTAGCGGGGGCATTCTGCCCCTGCTATATCTGTGTCGCAGGTTAAAGATTGATACTGTTCACGGGGATGCTTTGACCCGGGCAGATATCAATGATCTGTTTAAAAGGCATGGAATATCAAAGAGGGAACAGGAGATCGTCGATAAGATATGTGCAGGATTAACCAATAAACAGATAGCTGATGCATTGTTTATCTCCCTGCAAACGGTTAAAGATCACAGCCATAATATTTATAAAAAACTGGGAGTGAAGAACAGGGTTCAAATGGTTAATAAGATAAAAGGTTCAGATTTTAGTACTTTTATCTGATTTTATGAATGAACTCAACTGCTTGTTTTTAATCCATGACCAAAGTACTGATAATTATTCCTGCCTATAACGAGGAGGCTTCAATAGGGAATCTGTTAAAAGAGATCCG
This sequence comes from Bacteroidales bacterium, assembly GCA_029932855.1. Classification (GTDB taxonomy): domain Bacteria; phylum Bacteroidota; class Bacteroidia; order Bacteroidales; family VadinHA17; genus JAYEGO01. Next base: position 33,887 of record JAOZPG010000006.1, read on the forward strand.
GTCCACCGGACTTCCATTTCATTATACATGCCTGGTTGTGAATGATGCTTCTGATGATGAGACGGCCAGGGAGGCCGTGAATGCAGGGGGCAGGGTATTAAACCTGCCGGTTAATATTGGTATTGGCGGAGCTGTGCAGGCAGGTTTTCTTTACGCCCTTGAAAACGATTTTGATTATGTAATACAACTTGACGGGGATGGGCAGCATCCGCCGGCAGAAATACCAAAGCTATACAACAGGATAAGAAACAGTGGGTCTGACCTGGTAATAGGTTCCCGCTTTCTTGCTCCCGGGGGATTCAAGTCATCCCTGATGAGACGTAAAGGGATCAGCTTATTGAGCTTCTTGCTCAGGCTTTTGTCAGGCACTGTAATAAAAGACATAACCTCAGGCTTCAGGATATTCAACGCCAGGGCATTTTCAATACTTGCAGAAGAGTATTCTGATGAATACCCCGAGCCTGAATCTATAATTATATTAAGCCTCTCAGGTCTGAATGTAAGTGAGGTGGAAGTTAAGATGAGGGATAGACAGGGAGGCGTTTCTTCAATTTCTGCATCAGGCTCTGTTTATTATATGTTAAAAGTGAGTCTGGCAATGTTTTTTACCTTTATAAGCTTAAAATCTAAATAAAGATGGAAGTATTATCTACAGAATTCCGTATTCAACTTGTTGCAATAATAACCAGTTTCGTTTTGATGTTCCTGGTAGTCAGGCTTATTCTCAGGGGAAAGCTCAGAGAAGAATATTCCATTATCTGGATAAGCGGAACAGCCTTAATGCTTTTGTTTTCAATATGGCGTAATGGCATAGATGTTTTGGGCAGTTTTTTCGGAGTATATTCGGCCCCTAATCTTTTCTTTTTTGCGGCCGTCTTGCTAATTTTGATTTACCTTCTGCATATTTCTGTTGTACTGTCTAAGCTGCAGAAACAAAATAAATCACTAAGCCAGGAAATTGCCCTCTTAAAAGATAAATATGAGGATAAAGCTGAAAAATAATTTCATATCAGCCGGTAAAGCCGGCAGCTTAATTATTTACATCCTGGCATTTGTATTGTTATCTAACGGCATTTCATTAAAAAGATACAAGTCGCTGGATATCATTAAGTGGGATGTGGTATCATACTATGCCTACCTGCCAGCAGCCTTTATCTATAAAGACCTTAGCTTTGAGTTTGTTAAGGACCTGCCCGAAGATTTTGAAGGCATCATCTGGCTGGAGCATCTTCCAAATGGGAAAAAGACCCTTAAAACATCCATGGGCATGGCCCTGATGTATCTTCCATTTTTTTTTATGGCCCATATTGTGGCAGGCTTATCCGGATTTGAACAAAATGGCTATAGCTCTCCATATCATTTTTTCATATTGCTTGCAGCAATTGCTTACCTGCTTGCCGCTTTGCTTTATTTAAGGAAGATACTGCTCTTATATTTCAGGGAGGAGGTTGTTGCAGCAACAATACTGGTTCTTGTGCTTGCCACCAACCTTTTTTATTATTCCACTGCCGAGCCGGGGATGTCACATGTTTACAGCTTTTTCCTTTTTACGGCTTTTCTTTTTCATACTATCAGCTTTTATAAGAAAAGCAGTTTAAAAGATGCAGTCTTACTTGGAGTATTTTCTGCACTTATAGTTTTGGTAAGGCCAAGCAATATCATTGTACTGTTTATCTTTCTGCTTTTTGGCCTGGGCCGGGATATTAAAAAAAGCTATAACTTACTCTGGAAAAGCAGGATGAAACTATTGCTAACAGTGGCAGCAGGCTTATCTATACTTTCCCTTCAGTTATTTTTCTGGAAGTATAGTACAGGAAGCTGGTTTTATTATTCCTACGGGGAGGAAAGATTTTATTTTCTTCATCCGCATATAATTGAAGGTTTATTTTCATACCGTAAGGGCTGGCTGGTTTACACACCGCTTATGAGCCTTGCAATTGCAGGCTTTGTCTATCTCAGGAAGAAGATCCCTGAATTGTTTTTCCCGGTACTGATCTTTAGCCTGCTGAATATTTATATTGTATTCAGCTGGTGGTGCTGGTGGTATGGGGGAGGATATGGTGCCAGGGCACTTATTGAAAGTTATGCATTCTTAAGCCTTCCCCTGGCAGCTATGATAGACAAATTATTTAATTACAGGAGATGGATCAGGCTTAGCAGTATTATGCTGCTCTTGTTTTTCATATACCTTAATATTTTTCAGATCAGTCAGTACAGAACTGCTCAACTGCATTGGGACAGTACCTCAAAAGAAGTTTACTGGGCCAGCTTTCTTAATAAAAACTGGCCTGAGAACTGGGAGAAAATGCTTGATCCTCCCGATTATGAAAAGGCTCTCAGGGGAGAATAAGATCAGGCACAGGCTATCTTATTTTGAAATGGGTTGTGCAAAAGCAAGCACATCTTTGGCTGTTATCTTTTCATCACAGAGGATAAACAATCTTTCAAGAACATTCCTGAACTCTCTTATATTACCTGTCCAGTTTATTTTCTTCAGCTCAGCGATTGCTCCCTTTTCAATTTCTTTTTTCTTAACCCCGTAATCCTTTGCAATAAGATCGTTGAAATAGTTTGCCAGCAGGGGAATATCTTCAAGCCTTTCATTAAGACCTGGTACATTAATAAGTATTACGCTTATGCGGTGGTAGAGGTCTTCCCGGAAGGCTTTTTTTCCTATTTCCTCTTTAATATTTTTATTTGTGGCGGCAATAATCCTTACATTTACTTCTATCTCCTTGTCGCTGCCAACCCGGTTTATTTTGTTTTCCTGCAATGCCCTTAATACCTTTGCCTGTGCCGAAAGACTCATGTCACCTATTTCATCCAGGAACAATGTGCCCCCGTTAGCCTGCTCAAATTTCCCTTTCCTTTGTTTATGGGCAGAGGTAAATGATCCTTTCTCGTGCCCAAAAAGTTCACTTTCTATCAGCTCGGAGGGAATGGCGGCGCAGTTAACTTCTACAAAAGGCATATCTGCTCTTGAACTCTTTTCATGAAGCCACCTTGCCACAAGCTCTTTGCCTGTGCCATTGCTTCCTGTTATCAATACCCTTGCCTCGGTAGGTGCAACCCTTTCTATCATTTCTTTCACTTTTTGTATGGGCTTTGATTCACCTACCATTTCATAAACCCGGCTGACCTTTCTCTTAAGGGTACGGGTTTCTTTAATAAGGCTGGTCTTATCCATGGCATTTCGTATGGTTACCAGCAGGCGGTTCAGGTCGAGAGGTTTTTCAATATAGTCGAAAGCCCCAATTTTAAGCGCTTCAACAGCAGTATCAATTGTTCCATGCCCCGATATCATTATTACCGAAAAATCACCAGGTTCATTCATAAGCTTTTCAAGTACCTCCATGCCATCCATTCTTGGCATCTTAATATCACATAGTACAATATTATATTTGTTCTCTTTGAATTTTTCCAGTCCTGAAATACCATCTTCTGCGAGATCAACCTCATATTTTTCGTATTCAAGAACATCTTTGAGAGAGTTTCGTATGCTCTTTTCATCATCAATCACCAGTATTTTCCCCATAATCCTTTATCATTAAAAGAATGATTCTTTTATTAAGGCTATATGCCCGTTGTCATTCTTATCCGTTTTAATTCTTTAGCCATTTAAAAATCTCCCTGTAGCTTACTTTCTTGCCATACATAAGTATTCCCGTCCTGTATATTTTTGCTGCCAGCCAGGTAGTAGCCAGAAAGCTCAGTATTAATATGGCCATTGAGATCAGCAGCTCTATGCCTGGTACGCCAAAGGGCAGTCTGGCCATCATTACCATTGGTGAGGTAAATGGTATAAACGAGAACCAGAAGACAAGATTACTGTCGGGATTCTGAAATGCAGACATGGATATGAAAAGTCCCAGTAAGAGGGGGATAGTAATAGGCATCATAAACTGCTGTGTATCTGTTTCATTGTCAACGGCCGAGCCAACTGCTGCAAAGAGAGCCGAATACAATAGGTAGCCGCCAAGGAAAAAAATGATGAATGAACCCAGTATAAGAGGCCAGTTAATAGCTTTTAAAGATTCGAATATAGCCTGGGCTTCATTTAGTTCAGCTCCTGTAGCTGCCTGTTGAATGTTTAATTCAGCTTGTGCATTTTCCCCCGCCATAATACTTTGAACAGCCTGCTGACCGGCCATGGGTGAAATATCGGGAAGAAATACACTTTGAGCAATGGTGACGATTATCAGGGTAAGAACTATCCACAGGAAAAACTGTGTGAGCCCTACCAGGGCAATGCCAAGTATCTTACCCATCATTAACTGGAATGGCTTAAGAGATGATATCAGCACTTCAACTATTCTGCTTGTTTTTTCCTCAATGACTCCGCGCATTACCTGGGCACCAAAAATAAATGTAAGCATATATATCAATAGTCCCGATGCATAAGCAATACCCATTGATAAACCAGTACTGGTCTTTTTCTCTTCTCCCTCATCGCTGATAAGAATGGTCTGCACTTTTACATCCGACTCAACCTCTTTGAGTATCTCCTCAATATTCTCAATATTGAATGTCTCCAGTTTTCTCTTCTCTATCTCATTCTTTAGCTCGTTTGAAATATGCATGAGCATTTCCATGTTGGGTTGTTTCCTGGAGTAGAAGCGGATGGCATTTGGGATATATACGACCTTGGGCGATATTACCAGGAAACCGTAATAACCAAGTTCTTCATAAGTCTTTTTTATTTCTTCGGGACTTGTTTCCGGGAGATAATCGAATTTTATGGATTTTGTGGAAGCTATGTCTTTGTAGAACAGACCTGCTCCTTCTCCTACTACGGCTATTTTCCTTTCGGGACTGTCATCCCTGGTCATGAGCCAGGTAGGGATAAGTACCATTCCTGCCAGTAATAGAGGAGCCAGTATGGTCATAATTATAAAGGACTTCTTTCTAACCCTGGACAGGTATTCTCTCCTGACTACCAAAAATATTTTGTTCACTCGTTTAAATTTTTATAATCAGCCGGTAATTATTTTTGTTTATTGCTATTAGCCTGCTCAACTGCCTTAATAAAGATGTCATTCATACTGGGCATAAGCTTATTGAATGAGACCACACTGCCTGCCTGTAGCAATACTTTCAGCACATCATTGGTTTCTGTATTTTTCATCAGTTCCACGCTAAGCTTTCTGTGGCCGTTTATTGCCTGGTTCTCAATTATCTTGTAGTGATGAGACAGGGATGCCGTAAGCAGGTTTACTTCACCTTTGAATGTTATCTCGTAGGTATTTGAGTCATATTTATCCCTTATCTCATTTACGGGACCATCAAGTATTGTCCTGGATTTGTTGATAAGGCTTATATGATCACAGAGCTCTTCCACCGAGCCCATGTCGTGAGTGGAAAAGATAATTGTAGCACCTTTTTTTTGCAGTTTTAGAATCTCTTCTTTCAGTAACCTTGTATTAATAGGATCAAAGCCACTGAAAGGCTCATCGAAGATCAGGAATTTAGGTTCATGCACAACAGTAACGATAAACTGTATTTTTTGCTGCATCCCTTTTGAAAGTTCCTCAACTTTTTTATCCCACCAGGGCAGTATGTCAAATTTTTTGAACCATTTAACAAGCCTTTCCCTGGCGTCTTTCTTTTTCAGCCCTTTTAGCTGGGCAAGGTAGAGTGCCTGTTCGCCGACCTTCATCTTTTTGTACAGTCCGCGTTCTTCGGGCAGGTAGCCTATACTGTAGATATCTTCCGGTTTAAGGTTTTTACCCCTGTATTTCAGCACTCCGCTGTCGGGAGCAGTGATCTGGTTAATTATTCTTATCAGGGTTGTTTTTCCCGCTCCGTTTGGTCCTAGTAAACCATATATGCTGCCTTTGGGGACAGACATACTTAGTTTGTCGAGTGCCCTGGTGCCCGAAAAATCCTTTACTATTTCTTGTGCCTCAAAAAATGCCATTTAAGTAAATTTCTATCTATTTGGTTTAAAGATAGGAAAATGGCATAAGAAATAATAATAAAAGATAGTTGCTCAGGCAAAGTATTGAATGTATGGGATAATACCTGATCTCTTATTCTGTTTTATTCAAAATGAGACCTCATCCTTTCAAAGAAGTTTTTGTCCTGGCTTGAAGGATTTGGTGTAAAGCTGTCAGACTCGTTTAATTTCTCCAGAATACGTTTTTCTTCTTTAGAAAGGTTTTTCGGTATCCATACATTTATGTTTACCAGTATGTCTCCTTTGCCATATCCATTCACATCCGGTAGCCCTTTGCCTCTGAGCCTCAGTATCTTGCCCGGTTGAGTTCCTGGTTCTATCTTTATCTTTACAGGTTTGTCAACCGTTGGTATCTCGGCATGTGTGCCAAGTGCAGCATCAGCAATGCTTAAGAACAATGAATATATCAGGTCGTTCCCATCCCTTATCAGATCAGGATGTTTTTCCTCGTAGATGATTACCAACAGGTCTCCGTTAACTCCACCATGGCGGGCTGCATTTCCTTTGCCTGCTACATTGAGCTGCATCCCTTCCGCTACACCTGCAGGTATGTTTATCTTAATTATCTCATTTCCTTTCACTATTCCTTCTCCATGGCAGCTTGTACACTTACTGGTAATTATTTTTCCCTCGCCCCCGCAGGTAGGACAGCTGGCTGTAGTTTGCATCTGTCCCAGGAAGGTGTTTGATATGCGGGTGACCTGGCCGCTGCCATTACATGTACTACAGGTTGAATATCCCGAAGATCCTTCTGCGCCTGTACCTCCGCATGAATCACAGGCAATATATTTTGTTACCTTCAGTTTTTTCTCAACGCCATGAGCTATTTCCGACAGGTTTAGTTTAACTTTTATTCTCAGGTTACTTCCTTTGTTCACCCGGCGTCGCGATCTTCCGCTACTGCCGAATCCGCCAAATCCGCCAAAATGTCCCCCAAAAATATCTCCAAACTGTGAAAATATATCTTCAATATCCGTAAACCCGCCAAATCCCTGGGCACCGGCAGCATTACCCATACCGGCATGTCCGAACCTGTCGTACCTGGCTTTCTTTTCATCGTTGCTCAGTACTTCATAAGCTTCAGCAGCCTCTTTGAATTTTTGTTCAGCATTCTTGTCGTTGGGATTCTTATCAGGGTGAAACTGAATTGCTTTCTTCCTGTAGGCTTTCTTAATTTCGTCCCGGGAAGCATTTTTTGATATCCCTAAAATTTCGTAATAATCTCTTTTAGCCATAATGCTTTTTCAGTTTATTCGCCTATCACTACTTTGGGATACCTTATTATTTTCCCCTTGAGATTATAGCCTTTTTCAATAACATCAATGATCTTTCCTTTCAGCTTTTTTTCTGGTGCCGGGATCTTGGTGACAGCCTCATGATTTTCAGGTTCAAATTCCTTATGGAAACAGTCTATCTCCTCAACTCCTTCTTTTGCAAGGAAGTCAGATAGTTTGTTAGAGATGAGATTGAGTCCTTCCTTCAATGCGTTCAGGTCATTGGCTGATTCCATTGATTGCCTGGCACGGTCAAGATCATCTATCACAGGAAGGAAATGCTTTAATATTTCTTCCCCTGCAAACTTTGTAAGATCTGCTTTTTCCTTGAGTGTTCTTTTACGGTAGTTGTCAAATTCGGCAGACAAGCGTAAATACTTATCTTTCCAGTCCTGTTGTTCCTTTTCTTTCACGGTTCCAGGCGTGACTTTTCCTGCTTTAGAGGCAGGTCCCTTACTGCCTGCTTTTTTTGTTTTATTGTTGCCAGTTTTCTTTTTTACAGTTTTCTGAGCAGAAGCTTTTCCCTTGTTATTTTTTTCAGTCATATCTTTAATTAATCAAATCCATATAATAATATTTCATCCATTACAGGAACTAATGGACTCACTTATGTGCATTGCTTTCAAAATACCTGCCAAAATTAAAATACAGACAATTTGACATAAATATAAAAACCGATACATAAACGAAGGACAAAGCTTCAGGGAATGTATGCAAAGAACAAAGATCAGTCCGGGAACACGAAGAACAAAGCTTCAGGGAAGATACAAGCCGGAAAGATTTGTATAACAGCAATGAATAATGCCTGGTATAAGGCCCGCTTAAATAAGATTATGGCAGGGTTTTCTGACAAAAGCCCTGGTTTAAGTAAAAAAAATGTTGCGGACTTATCTGCCGGCTGGATTTTTATTTTTTCCTTGGAGGTCTTTTCTTCCTGGGTTTTGAAAGCATGTCGCGTGAGTCGGTAAGGCTGATCCCTTCTTTTACTGCCAGCTTGCCGTCAGACAGTTTTTTGAGATCTGCAAAGATCACTTCGTCATTTACAGCGTTCTTGTTCCAGTTCAGGAATGACCTTTTCATATGGTTGGCAATAAGCAATACCAGATAATCCTTTTCTTCACCATCTTTCAGAGTAATGGCATAGTCTATAAGAAGTTCAATACCCCTGCCATAATGTTTTATTTTTATGTGGTTTGAATTATAGGGTATGGGTTTAGGCTTTTCCTTGAGCGATTCTTTATCGGGGAGTTCAAAGGGAGTATCAAGATCAAGCTTAAAATCTGAAATAAGTGCCATATGGTCCCATAACTTTCTTTTTTGTTCCCCATGATCTTTCCCGTATGGGGCCATACTCTGCATGATTAAGATAATTGTCTTTGCAGCAAAGTTTCTTTCTTTACTGTCTTCTATCTCGTGCAGATGATTTATCATCTTCTGAATATTCCTTCCATATTCGGGGAGGATGAGTTTTTTCCTCTGTGTATTATAGTTATACTCCATGTAATTATTGTATTTGTTGCAAACCTACATAATGTTTTACTTCAAAACAACTGCCGGGCTTAATTGGATTGAAGCAAATGTCAGTTAATCAGTTTGAGTTTTGCAAACTTAAGAAGCAGTTGTTTCTGGCCGTGACCGCTAAAAAACACTGTAGCTTTCCTGTTTGTTCCGCTTCCTTCTGTTTTAAGAACTTTACCTTTTCCGAACCTGATATGTTCCACCTGCATTCCAGCAGTAATATCATCGGGATTACCGGCTTTAAAGTCATTTCCTTCAGCATACTGTCTTAGCTCAGCAGGTCTTTTCCATTTTTTACCTGCCGGCGGGTTGATTTTCACTGTTTCCGGGGCATGTTCACCCTGCACGGCGTCAGACATGGATCTAGTCTTCCTCTGCCATCTGTTTGAATATTGATAGCCCCTGTTATTTGTAGTCTCATTGTCAGTAATGTTTATTCCCGGTTCGGGGGGCATTTCAACGTAGTTCTCATCTATTTCATTTATAAACCTGCTGGGTTTGCAATAATTTACTACACCCCATTTAAAGCGGGTTTGAGTATATGATATGGTTGCCTGTTTTTCAGCACGGGTGATGGCAACATAAAAGAGACGCCTTTCCTCTTCCAGTTTCCTGATATCTGCCGATGACATTGCCGATGGAAAGAGATCTTCTTCCAGGCCTGCAATATATACATATCCAAATTCAAGTCCCTTTGCCGAATGAACTGTCATAATCGAAACCTTATTTTTGTCATCCTTGTTATTAGTGTCGGCATCAGTCAGCAGTGCCACATTTTGCAGGTACTCACCCAGGCCTACAAATCCTGTTTCTTCCTCCTGTCCGGAAATAAATTCCTGTATCCCGTTAAGAAGCTCGACGATATTATCATATTTGCTCATCTCTTCCGGTGAGTTGGAATTGTGAAGCTCCTTTAATATTCCTGTTTCTGTGGCTATCCTGAACGCCAGGTCGTATGCATCAGCTTCTTCAAGGTCTTTTGCAAAGTCTTCAATCATTTCCCTGAACTTACTTAGTTTTCCCAGGGCTCCCCGGTTAAGACCCGTATTAAATTCTTCAGCCTTCAGGATTACCTTCCACATGCTTATGTCACCGAAGTTTGCAGCTTTTTCTATTCTTTGAAGACTGGTCTTACCTATGCCTCTGGCAGGGTAGTTAATGATTCTTTTTAATGCCTCATCATCTTTGTTATTGATAATGAACCTGCAATAGGCAAGTACATCTTTTATTTCTTTCCTCTGGTAGAATGAAAGGCTGCCGTAAACCCGGTATGGAATATTCCTTTTTCTCAGGGCTTCTTCAAATATCCTCGACTGGGCATTTGTGCGGTACATAATTGCAAACTCCGAGTATTTAAGCTGCCCGGAGAGTGCCGTGTCAAATATTGAATTTGCAGTTAAGAAGCCTTCTTCAACGTCAGTAGCCGCTCTTACTACTTTTATTTTGTTCCCTTCTTCTTTTTCCGAGAATATTTTTTTTGGTATCTGTCCCGAATTTTTTGCAATAATACTGTTTGCAGCGGCAACTATATTTCGTGTTGACCTGTAGTTTTGTTCAAGTTTGTAAAGAGTATATTCAGGATAGTCGTTTTTAAAGTTAAGTATATTCTCTATCCTTGCTCCTCTGAATGAATATATACTCTGGGCATCATCACCCACCACGAAAATATTTTTATGTTTTTTTGAAAGGCTTTTAACTATAAGATACTGGGCATAATTCGTGTCCTGATACTCATCAACAAGTATGTATTGAAACTGTTCCTGGTATTTCTCCAGTATATTATTAAAATCGCGAAAAAGGATATTTGTATTGAGCAGTAAGTCATCGAAATCCATAGCACCTGCCCTGAAGCATCTTTTTTGATATATCCTGAAGATATCTTTAATGCGTTCTTTTCTGCGGCGTTTATCCTGTTCAGCTATGTCTGTGTCTGATGCATAACTGGCAGCCGTTATGAGATTGTTTTTTGCAGCTGATATCCTGGACCATACTTCTGCAACTTTATATATTTTATCATCAAGATCAAGTTCCCTGATAATTGTTTTAACAAGGTTGCGTGAATCCTGTGTGTCGTAGATTGTAAAATCTTTGGGATAGCCCAGATTGTCGGCTTCCATTCTGAGTATCCTCGCGAACATGGAATGGAAGGTCCCCATCCACAGATACCTTGATCTCTCATAGCCGGCTATCTTTATTATCCTGTCCTTCATCTCACGGGCAGCTTTATTTGTAAAGGTAAGGGCAAGGATGGTGCCGGCGGGAACATTGTTATTAAGAAGTTCTGTCACCCTGTATGTTAATACTCTTGTTTTTCCTGAACCGGCACCTGCAATGACCAGGGCAGGTCCTCTGATGTTCTGAACCGCTTTTCGTTGCGCCTCATTCAGTTCTTTCAGGTAGTCTAAATTCATAATTATAATAGATTCCGGGTAAAATTAGTACATGTTTCTTTTAAGCCTATCAATTAATCAGTATAATCTCACATAAAGTTTTTAACAAGCCTTTCAAAATAAAAAAATCAATTTTCAGTTATATTGAAACAATCGATATCGGTTTTCCCTCATAAACTGTTATTTTTAAGATGTATTTAAATACTGTTTGTTGTGTTGCTGCTTAACATTATATAGGTTTGTGGTTTAATTAAAATGAATAAACATCTTTATATAGTTTTATTGTTGGGGTCGTTATTTTTTAGCCCCAAACAGGTAGTGGGACAAATATCTGCGCCCGGAGCCGATCTTGTAAAGGTTGCGGAATATCCCAGTGGTTTTCCGCGTGAGGATAAGATATTTATCGTGTGCAGTTCAACTGCAAATGGCGACCCTGTAACTGCCGGTCTTACAGGTACACCGCCGGCCGGATACGGCGTGGTGAATTTTGAGTGGAGTACTTACGATGATGAGGCCGGAAGTTATAATCCTCCGTTTTTCACTGAAACAGGAAACAGTTCCGTGCTAACAGGACTTGGTTCTGGAGGATACAGGCTAAGGATATTCGACGGTGCTTCTCTTGACACAATGTATTATGCATGGTTATTTATCGATATTCCATTTGTCAGCTGTGAGTTACAGGTGGACAGGTGTTCTCCGGATGCCCCTCCCTTTCTGGTGCTTCTTGGAAAAACAGCCCAGGCTTCATTTAATTACTTTGACCCTGCAGATAATTCGGCTGTTGGCCTTGAGAACGGGATTCTTTTCAAATGGGAGGTGGCTGATCCCGATACCAAGATCCCCAAGCCCACCCTTGATCTTAATCCACAGGTATTCAATCCCCCGGTCGTTGATACAAGGTTCTCTTTAACAGTTAGTGATAGCATGGGATGTACCGACATTGCCTCATTTGATTACGAGACAATTCATGTAAAGGCAGACTTTCAGCCTGAACCCTCAGAGGGCGAAGCACCTTTGGAAGTGAGCTTTTTGAATAAATCAATAAACGCAGTCAGCTATAACTGGGATTTTGGGGATGGTAAATCTTCCTTTCTTGAAAGTCCGGAATTGCATAACTATTATGTGCCCATGCAGTATGTGGTTACATTATTTGCTACCAGCGAAAAGAATTGTACAGACAGTGTTACATACAGGTATATAACAGTAGAGCCCTCAAAACTTGATATCCCGAACGTTTTTACTCCCAACGAAGACGGTTATAACGACATGTTCGTTGTTAGTGCAAAATCATTAAGGTATTTGAGGGTAAAGGTAATGTCGCGTAACGGAAGAAAAATATATGAATTCGAGGGGAACAGTAAGGAAATAAAAGAATGGGAAGGCTGGGATGGCAGAATTGCAGGCAAACAAATGGCAAGTCCCGGTATATACTACTATATTGTGGAAGCCCTCGGCTGGGATGATGTTGAATACAAACCCAGGATATATCGTGGCAGCCTGCATCTTATAAGAGAAAAAAGATAATAATACCTGCACAAAAATAATGCCGTAGGAATGGCATTACCGGTATATCTGAAGTCAAGGGTTCATTATCAGGAGCCAGACATATCGCTGTATGAAGAATCTATAAATTCAGCATTTTCCAGGCCCAGCATTTTTATATAGTGATCACACTGGGCTTTAAGTTTTTCTTCGTCTGCCTTTCCCGAACTGTCTATTACTTCTATTTCAACAAATGAACCCAGATTTATTATAGTATCTATATGAAACTTAATACTATCGATATAGAATATTTTCCTGGTCTTTTCCACGATATTTTTTATTCCTATGCTTTTGCTTAGTATTTCTTTAAGTTCCCTGACATCTTCGCCGGTTTTAAATAATGTAACCTCAGACCTCTTTTGGCCTTTTACTTCATTTCTCTCATAGTGGATAAGTGCATTTTCTATTTTCCCCTCTCTTAGCTTTAGCTTTCCTTCCCCTGAATTAAAATATGTATCAATCTGGTGGTCTTCACCTTTAAACCAGGCATCCTGTTTTATTAATATTGATTCAATTTTTTCAGGATGTATGCATTTTACCTTAACTTCAAAATTTACAGCATTCATGTATTGTTTTTTAGTATTAATTTGAAAGCAGGGCGGAAAGTTATAATTTTATGTGGAAGATTATGTGGAAGATGTTATAATTTTAAGTAGAAGATTAAATAGAAGATGTTATAATTATAAGTGGAAGATCTGGTAATGGAAAGCGTTTTATCATTAATTAGTAAGAAAAGGTAAATATGAAAAAGACAAAACTTGTTAAAACTTTAGTAGCCGGTATATTAACAGTAATGATAATGAGTCTTCCTGCTGCCTCACAGCAGGACGAAAGTCCTTATTCCGGGATATATGATATCGAAGTCTTACCAATGCTGCAGTTCCTGCCCCGGGTCTATGGAGGAATGAATATTACTGCTGCCGACGGGAGGGTACTGTATGACCTTATCGTAGAGAATGGCTATAAAAGAGGTCTTGAGATAGGTACCTCAAACGGTTATTCCGGATTATGGATGGGCCTTGCATTTAAGAAGACAGGTGGAGAGCTTATTACTCTTGAGATAGAAAGAATGCGTGCTGAGGAAGCAAAGCGAAATTTCAAAAAAGCAGGACTTGAGAAAGTGATTGATGCCCGTATATGTGATGCTTTTAAAGAGATCCCTGAGATAGAGGGGGAATTTGATTTTGTATTTATTGATGCCTGGAAGGCCGATTATTTCCGTTTCCTTAAACTTGTAAGGCTCAGGATGAAGCCGGGAGGGGTTATCACAGCCCATAATGTACTGAATGCCGGAAGGGATATGCAGGATTTCCTGGATGCCATTAAGAATGATGAAGGATTAAAAACAATTATTGTAAGAAGCAGTACCGGCGGAATATCTATCAGTATGGTGCTAAAATAAAAACTTCTGAATGAAAAAGCCGGATATTATTCCGGGAACCAGCCCCGGATAATTCTTGCTTGCCGACATACTAACTAAAAAGGCCGACCATTGTTCCGGGTCAGCCTTTTTAGTATGTTTGAATATATCAGTACTATTCTTCTTCCTGTTCGGCTTCGTAAGCTTTAAGCAGTTCCTCCTGCAGGTCACCCGGTACCTGTGTATATTCAGAGAATCTCATGCTATACATGGCGCGGCCGTTGGTAAGTGAACTAAGTGCTGTAGAATACTTGTTCATCTCAGCAAGGGGTACTTTGGCAGAGATTTTCTCAAATCCTTTCTCAGAACTCATTCCCAGTACTATGCCGCGGCGGCCCTGCAGATCACTCATAACATCGCCCATCCTGTCGGAAGGAACAAGTATCTCAACCTCGTAAACAGGTTCCATGATCTTTGGTCCCGCAGCCTTAAAAGCCATACTAAATGCATTTCTTCCGGCAAGTTTAAAGGATATCTCGTTTGAATCAACAGGGTGCATCTTACCATCATAAACAGAAACCCTGATGTCTCTTGCATATGAGCCTGTAAGCGGGCCTTCCTCCATTTTTTCCATAATACCTTTAAGTATGGCAGGCAGGAAGCGTGCATCAATAGACCCACCCACAATACAGTTATAGAATACCAGCTTGCCTCCCCAGGGCAGGTCGTGAACATCTTTATTTCTTACATTTATCTTCAGCTCTTTTCCGTTTACTTTATATGATGTTGGATCTGGAGCATCTTCTTTATAAGGTTCAATAACAAGGTGTACTTCTCCAAACTGACCGGCACCACCCGATTGTTTCTTATGCCTGTAATCTGCCTGTGCTATCCTGGTGATTGTTTCACGGTAAGGTATCCTGGGGGGAAGAAACTCTGTCTCTACCTTATACTCATTATCGAGATGCCATTTAAGAATATTCAGGTGATATTCACCCTGTCCGTGTATAATAATTTGCTTTAATTCCTTTGAGTATTCAATAATGATAGTAGGATCTTCTTCATGCATTCTTGTAAGTGCTTCTCCAAGTTTTTCCTCTTCACCTTCGCTCAGGGGCTTAATGGCAGTCCTGAACTTGGGTTCAGGGAAGCTGATAGCACTGAATGACCAATCCTGTCCCGCTGCATTAAGTGTATGATTGGTCTTTGTACTCTTCAGTTTAACTGCTGCTCCTATATCACCGGCCATCATAGTTGGTACTTTTTCTCTTTTCTTTCCGGCAGAAACATATATCTGGGTAATTCTTTCCTTATTTGAAGTAGATGTATTAATAAGATCATTTCCTTCTGAAACTTTCCCCGACATTACTTTAAAATAATTTACTTCACCGATATGTTCTTCAAGTGCTGCCTTGAACATAAATATGGAAGCCGGTCCCGATGCATCACATTTTATCTCTTCTTCTTTGCTGTTTACAGCAGCAGGCATATCATTTGGTGCCGGTGCGGCATTTACTATAAATTCCATTATCCTTGCCACACCCATATCATTTTTGGCAGATGCACAGAACACAGGGAATATTCCGCGTTGAATAAGTCCCAGCTTAATACCTTTCCTCATCTCATCTTCTGTGAGAGACTCGTTCTCAAAGAAAAGTTCCATTAATCCGTCATCGTTTTCAGCAGCTTTTTCAACAAGCTCATTATGAAGCTCATTGGCTTTGTCTTTCAGATCGGCAGGGATATCAAGAATTTCAGCTGCGCCTCCGCCGGCTCCATACTTATACATCTTCATGGTCAGTACGTCAATCACAGAGTTAAAGCCGGTACCTTCATTTACCGGGAACTGAACAAGTACTATATTGCTCCCGAAACTTTCCCTCATCATTTCAATAGCCTTGTCGAAATTGGCTTTTTCAGTGTCAAGACCGTTTACTACAAATATAAGTGCATTTCCGGCTGCTTCAGAGTGACGGAATTGTATTTCTGTCCCAACCTCAACACCGTTATTTGCACTAAGCATCATTATGCCTGTATCAGCAATATGCAATGAAGAAATAACACCACCAACAAAATCATCAAGACCAGGTGTGTCAAGGATATTTATTTTCCGGTCTTTAAATTCTGTGTAAAGGACCGTTGAATAAAGAGAGTTTTCGTTTTCCTGTTCAATCTGGCGATAATCTGATGCTGTATTTTTCGCATCCACTGTTCCTCTGCGGTCAATAATGCCTCCATTCAGGAGCATGCTTTCGGCAAATGTGGTTTTTCCTGATCCTGAGTTTCCCAGGAGGGCGATATTCCTTATCTGATCGGTCTCGTATGTCTTCATTAGGTTATGATATAGTGATTAGACAATTATACAAATTCTAAGCTATTAGAAAGAGCCCCAAAAGTAATAATTTTTTGAATATATCTAAAAGAAAATGCTAAGTTGGGAAAATCAGCTTTCCTGTCGGGGAAAGATTATAAGGCCTGACTTAATAGCAGGGAATAGCATAGATTTTGATACAGCCGTCTTTCCTGTAATGATGAATATCATGTTAATGCTAATAATGAAAGAGAGTATTTATACCATATTATATATAGGATAAATTACTTATCAATATTGCAGAAAAAAATTAATAGTTGGTGTATAGATTTTTAAAAAAAAATAATACCTTTGCAACCCAATTTGGGATTTTTATATTATTAAATATTGTCTATATGCCTACAATACAGCAGTTAGTAAGAAAAGGACGCAAGAAAATTGTAGAAAAAAGCAAGGCTCCGGCTCTTGATTCATGCCCGCAAAGAAGAGGTGTTTGTGTTCGTGTTTATACAACAACACCAAAAAAACCTAACTCGGCAATGAGAAAAGTGGCAAGGGTGCGTCTTACAAACGGGAAAGAAGTTAATGCTTATATCCCCGGTGAGGGACATAATTTGCAGGAACACTCAATAGTGATGATTCGTGGTGGCAGGGTTAAAGATTTGCCTGGTGTAAGGTACCATCTTATAAGGGGTGCTCTCGACACTGAAGGTGTTGACGGAAGAACCCAGAGAAGGTCGAAATATGGTACTAAAAAGCCTAAGAAATAATATTGATAAAATTCAAGAATATTTAAAGATATGAGAAAGACTACGCCCAAAATCAGGAGGCTGCTCCCTGACCCGAAATATAAAGATACACTGGTTACAAGGTTTGTTAACAACCTTATGATGGGAGGGAAGAAAAGTCAGTCATTGACAATTTTCTATGGTGCTATGGAAATAGTTGAAGAGAAAATGAAAAGTGAAGATAAGTCGGCCCTGGAGATTTGGAAAAAGGCTTTAGAGAATATTACACCTGCAGTGGAAGTAAAGAGCCGCCGTGTTGGTGGAGCTACTTTTCAGGTTCCTATGGAAGTAAGGCCGGACAGGAAGGTCTCTATAAGTATGAAGAACATGATTCTTTATTCAAGAAAAAGGGCCGGAAAAAGCATGAGTGAAAAGCTTGCTGCAGAAATTATGGCTGCCTATAAAGAAGAAGGTGGTGCATTTAAGAAAAAGGAGGAGACACACAGAATGGCAGAAGCTAATAAGGCTTTTGCACATTTCAGGTTTTAATAAATGAGCGGAAACTTAAAATATACCAGGAATATTGGGATCATGGCCCATATTGATGCCGGTAAGACAACGGTAACCGAAAGGATACTGTATTATACCGGTCGTACTCACCGTATTGGTGAGGTTCATGATGGTGCTGCCCAGATGGACTGGATGGTGCAGGAGCAGGAGAGAGGGATAACAATTACTTCGGCCGCAACAACTACTTACTGGAAATACAATGATGAGGATTATAAAATAAATATTATAGATACCCCGGGTCACGTTGACTTCACTGTTGAAGTTGAAAGGTCACTCAGGGTACTTGACGGAACCGTTGCCTTGTTTTGTGCTGTCGGAGGTGTTGAGCCGCAGTCTGAAACTGTTTGGAGGCAGGCTAATAAATATGGCGTTCCCAGGATAGCCTTTATAAATAAGATGGACAGGACAGGTGCTGATTTCTTTTCAGTTGTTTCACAGATAAGGGAAAAGCTTGGTGCCAATCCCATACCTGTTCAGATACCCATTGGCTCAGAAGAAAATTTCAAGGGCGTGATTGACCTTATGTACAATCAGGCCGTTGTTTGGAGAGAGGATGAGAATATGGGAACGGTTTATGATATGGTGGAGATACCCGAAGAACTTAAGGCTGAAGCTGCCGAGTGGAGAGAGAAACTTATTGAAGCTGTTGCAGAGACAGATGATTCATTGATGGAGCGGTATTTTGAAGATCCCGATTCCATTACTCCGGAAGAGATGATAGAGGTTATACGTAAGTCAACCCTCGATATGTCTATTGTACCTGTAATGTGTGGGTCTGCATTTAAAAACAAAGGTGTACAGAGGCTGCTTGATGCAACTGTTGCCTTCCTGCCGAGCCCGCTTGATGTTGGAGAGGTTAATGGAGTGAACCCTATGCATGGTGATGCTCCTGTCAGCAGGGAACCGGATGCAAATGAACCACTTGCCGCACTGGCATTTAAGATAGCTACCGATCCTTTTGTGGGAAGGTTGGTGTTTTTAAGAGTTTATTCAGGTGTACTTGAAGCGGGGGCTTCTATACTAAATGCAAGGACTGGTAAAAAAGGGCGTATAAACCGCCTCTACCAGATGCATGCAAATAAGCAAAATCCCAAAGAAAGAATTGAAGCAGGAGATATATGTGCAGCTGTGGGATTAAAAGAGCTGAAAACAGGGGACACCATTTGTGATGCAAAGAACCCTATCTCGCTCGAGTCAATGGAATTTCCCGATCCTGTTATAGGTATTGCTATTGAGCCAAAATCACAACAGGATATAGATAAGCTTGGGCTGGCCCTCTCAAAACTTTCAGAGGAAGATCCTACATTCCAGGTTAAGACAGATGAGAATTCCGGTCAGACAATAATCAATGGAATGGGAGAGCTTCACCTTGACATACTTGTTGACAGGATAAAGAGAGAATTTAATGTTGAATGTAACCAGGGTACGCCACAGGTTGCATATAAAGAAGCTATTACCCGTACTATTAAGCATCGCGAGGTGTTTAAGAAACAAACAGGTGGCAGGGGTAAGTTTGCTGATATAATTGTTGAGATAGGACCGGCCGATGATGGTATTACAGGTCTGCAGTTTATAGACCAGGTGAAAGGCGGGAATGTTCCAAGGGAATTTATACCTGCAGTGGAAAAAGGTTTCACACAGGCTATGAACAATGGTCCCCTTGCAGGCTATCCTGTTGACAACCTTAAGGTGGTTCTGCTTGACGGATCATATCATCCTGTTGACTCAGATGCTCTTTCCTTTGAACTAGCTGCCAGGTCAGCATTCAGGGCGGCAACTCCAAAAGCAGTGCCGGTATTGCTTGAACCAATTATGGCAGCGGAGGTGGTTACACCTGAAGAATATATGGGTGACGTGATATCGGACTTTAATAAGCGTCGTGGACAGGTTGAGGGGATGGAATCGAAAATGGGAGCCCGTGTTATTAAGGCCAAGGTGCCTCTGGCAGAGAAGTTTGGTTATGTTACTGTTTTAAGAACACTTACTTCAGGAAGAGCAACCTCAACTATGGAGTTTTTAGAATATGATGAAGTGCCTTCAGAGATATCAAAGAGAATAGTTGAGAAGGCAAAAGGAGGCGTGGAAGTTTAATAAGATTTAAGTTTATTATAATATATAATAGAATGAGCCAGAAGATCAGAATTAAATTAAAATCATACGATTATAATCTCGTGGATAAATCTGCAGAGAAGATCGTAAAAACGGTAAAAACCACCGGTGCTGTGGTAAGCGGGCCTATACCTCTACCCACACACAAAAGGATATTTACTGTGCTTCGTTCACCATTTGTTAATAAGAAGGCAAGAGAACAATTTATGGTTGCATCATACAAGAGATTGCTGGACATATATAGTTCCACACCAAAAACCATTGATGCCTTGATGAAGCTGGAACTGCCCAGTGGTGTGGAAGTGGAAATAAAAGTATAATTACAGAAAAGCGCATGAAGATTATTAGTATTAATTACTTACTAAAATAAGAATGATAATAATTTTCATAGCGGGTTACAGCAGACCATTAAAGACAGATATTATTAATTGATGAAATAGATATAGAAATGCAAGGATTAATAGGTAAAAAGGTCGGGATGACTTCCGTTTATAACGAAGAAGGGAAAAATATTCCCTGTACTGTTATAGAAGCAGGTCCTTGTGCCGTTACCCAGATAAAGACAGTTGATCATGATGGCTACGATGCTGTTCAGCTGGGATTTGAGGAAAAAAAGGAAAAGCATACTACCAGAGCAATGGGGGGTCATTTCAAAAAAGCCGGTATTACACCAAGGAAAAAACTGGCTGAATTTACCGGTTTTGGTGATTCAGTGAAGCTTGGGGATGTATTAACAGTTGATCTGTTTAATGATGATACATGGCTTGATGTAAGGGGGGTATCCAAAGGGAAAGGATTCCAGGGAGTTGTAAAACGTTATAATTTCCATGGTGTAGGTGATGCAACACATGGACAGCATAACCGGCTCAGGGCTCCGGGATCACTGGGTGCTTCATCATATCCTTCAAGGGTTTTTAAAGGAATGCGTATGGCTGGCCGCACCGGAGGAAAGCAGGTTATGGCTATCAGCCTTCGTGTTATAAAGCTTATTCCGGAGGAAAATTTATTATTAGTTAAAGGATCAGTTCCGGGTCCTAATGGTTCATACTTAATAATTACCAAGTAATGAAGTTAGCAGTATTAAATATAGAGGGAAATGACACCGGTAAAAAGGCCGAACTGAACAAGGAGGTCTTTGGTATAGAGCCAAATGATCATGCTATTTACCTGGATGTTAAACAGTATATGGCCAATAATCGTCAGGGTACACACAAGGCAAAGGAAAGAGGCGAAGTAGTGGCCAGTACACGGAAGATAAAGAAGCAAAAAGGTACAGGTACGGCAAGGGCAGGTGCTATTTCAAATCCATTGTTCAGAGGTGGCGGAAGAACATTCGGCCCAAGGCCCAGGGATTATAACAACAAGCTTAATAAGAAATTGAAAAAACTTGCCAGGAAATCGGCTCTTACATATAAAGCCCTTGATAAAAGCATTATTGTTCTTGAAGACTTTCAGTTGAATGCTCCTAAAACAAGTGATTTTGAGAAGATTAGCCTCAATTTAAAAGTTAATGATAAAAAGTCACTCTTTGTTTTTAATGAAGCGAATAAAAACATATATTTGTCTTCCCGAAATTTAAAGAAGGTTAAGGTTATAACAGCCTCAGATATAAGTACATATGATATTATGAATGCTTCGACACTTGTGCTTTCAGAAAGTTCAATCGAGGTTATTAACAAAGTTTTAGGGAACTAAGAAAATTATTGAAGCATGGAAATTTTGCTTAAGCCAATAGTAACAGAAAAAATGACAGCTCAGGGAGAAGACCTGAACCGTTATGGATTTAGAGTGGCTAAAACAGCCAATAAAATACAGATAAAAAAAGCTGTGGAGGAGATGTATGATGTGACTGTAGAATCAGTTAACACTATGCGTTATGGGGGTAAAAGAAAGATGAGGCAGACAAAGAGCGGAGTATCGCTTGGTAAGACCAATGCTTATAAAAAAGCTATAATTACCCTGGCCGAAGGAGATACGATTGATTTCTACAGCAATATTTAATTGAGTCATGGCAGTAAAAAAATTCAAACCGGTAACTCCGGGTCAGAGACAAAAAGTAGCAGGAACTTTTGAAGAGATAACAAAATCGACTCCTGAGAAATCTTTGCTTCGTCCGATTAAGAGGACAGGAGGAAGGAACAAGCAGGGTAAGATGACAATGAGGTATATGGGTGGCGGACACAAAAAGAGATACCGTGTTATTGATTTTAAGAGAAATAAGGAAGGGATGCCTGCTAAGGTTAAGAGTATTGAGTATGATCCAAACCGTACGGCCAGAATTGCACTGGTTGTTTACGAGGATGGAGAAAAAAGATATATCATTGCTCCCAATGGATTAAAAGTTGGTCAGACAATTAATTCAGGTAAGGGTGTCAGTCCTGAAATAGGAAACAGCCTGTACCTGTCAGATATTCCGTTGGGAACAATTGTACATAATATAGAGTTGCAGCCCGGAAAAGGAGGTGCCATGGCACGCAGTGCGGGTTCATATGCCCAGCTTACCAGCAGGGAAAAGAAATATGCCATACTTAAATTGCCTTCAGGTGAATCAAGGATGGTTCTTGTAACATGTCGTGCAACTATAGGAAGTACTTCTAATTCAGATCACGGACTGGAGCGTTCAGGAAAGGCCGGGAGATCGAGATGGCAGGGAAGGCGTCCAAGGGTCAGGGGTGTTGTAATGAACCCTGTTGATCACCCGATGGGTGGTGGTGAGGGAAGAGCTTCCGGAGGTCATCCGAGATCGAGGAATGGAATACCCGCCAAAGGTTTTAAAACCCGTGCAAAGAAGAAAACTTCCAATAAATATATTGTTGAGAAAAGAAAGAAATAAATATTGAAAATTATTTGACAAGATGAGCAGATCACTTAAAAAAGGTCCTTTTATAGATTTTAAACTCGAGAAGAAAGTTCTTGGGATGAATGATTCGGGCAAGAAAAGCGTGATCAAAACCTGGTCGAGAAGGTCAATGATCTCTCCAGATTTTGTTGGTCATACAATAGCAGTGCATAACGGTAACAAGTTTATACCGGTGTATATTACAGAGAATATGGTTGGACATAAATTAGGTGAGTTCGCTCCTACACGTATCTTTAGGGGTCATGGAGGAAGAGACAGGTAGTTTGATAGTTTGCTGAAAATTTAATGAATATGGGTGCAAAAAAACGAAATAGGGCAAATGAAATGAAGGAGGCAAAGAAGAGCCGCTATTATGCTGTTCTTAAAGATTGTCCTACTTCACCGCGAAAAATGAGACTTGTAGTGGATATTATTCGCGGACAGGAAGTAAATAAGGCTCTTGATATATTGAAATACAGTACAAAAGAAGCTTCGGGAAGGATTGAAAAGCTTCTTCTGTCGGCTATTGCCAACTGGCAGGAGAAAAATGAGGGAGTAAGGATAGAGGATTCTAATCTCTTTGTAAAGGAAGTCTTTGTTGACCAGGGAAGAACATTGAAAAGACTGCGTCCTGCACCACAGGGGAGGGCGCACAGGATAAGAAAAAGATCTAATCATG
Source organism: Bacteroidales bacterium (assembly GCA_029932855.1). Taxonomy (GTDB): domain Bacteria; phylum Bacteroidota; class Bacteroidia; order Bacteroidales; family VadinHA17; genus JAYEGO01. The sequence continues at coordinate 57,163 of JAOZPG010000006.1, forward strand.
TTACACTTGTGCTGGATAGTATAAATAAAACAGAAGCCATACCTGCCGGTGGACAGGATGAATCTTCAATAACAAAATAGAATAAATGGGACAGAAAGTAAATCCGATATCGAATCGTTTAGGGATCATCAGGGGATGGGATTCAAACTGGTATGGCGGAAAAAACTATGCCGATAAACTGGTTGAAGATGAAAAGATCAGGAAGTACCTGAATGCCAGACTTGCAAAAGCCAGTGTTTCAAAGATAGTTATTGAAAGGACACTGAAACTTATAACGGTTACTGTTAACACTGCAAGACCCGGGATAATTATTGGAAAAGGCGGACAGGAAGTGGATAAGTTGAAGGAAGAACTGAAGAAGCTTACAAAGAAAGAAGTACAAATAAATATTTATGAAGTAAGAAGACCTGAGCTGGATGCAACCATTGTAGCAAATAATATTGCACGTCAGATAGAGGGTAAGATATCTTACAGAAGGGCAATAAAAATGACCATAGCCTCTACAATGAGAATGGGAGCCCAGGGGATTAAGGTACTTATTGCAGGTCGTCTTGGTGGAGCGGAGATGGCACGTTCTGAAATGTATAAAGAGGGAAGAATTCCACTTCATACACTTCGTGCAGATATTGATTTTGCCAAAGCAGAAGCCCTCACAAAGGTTGGCCTGATTGGTATTAAGGTATGGATATGTAATGGTGAAGTTTACGGTAAAAGGGATCTTTCGCCTAACATAGGTGCAAAACAAGCCAAGGCTAAAGGTTTTGGCCGTAGAAACAGATAATGATTTATGACCGCCACGGGCGGGGAAATATATAAATAACATAGAAAAATGTTACAACCGAAAAAGACTAAATACAGGAGGCGCCAGAAAGGCAGGATGAAAGGTAATGCCCAGAGGGGAAATCAACTGGCGTTTGGCAGCTTTGGTATAAAATCGATGGAGCAGGCCTGGATCACAGGAAGGCAAATTGAAGCTGCACGTCAGGCGGTTACGAGGTATATGAAAAGGGAAGGACAGATATGGATACGTATTTTCCCGGATAAGCCTATAACAAAGAAGCCAGCTGAGGTAAGAATGGGAAAAGGTAAAGGAGCACCCGAAGGATTTGTTGCCCCTATTACTCCGGGAAGAATAATCATTGAAGCTGAGGGAGTACCTTATAAGATAGCAAAAGAGGCTCTTCGCCTGGCATCACAAAAACTGCCTGTTATTACCAAGTTTGTAGTAAGGCATGATTATGTTGAAGAAAATTAAAGAAATTTGAGCTTTATGAAGAGTAATGAATTAAAAGAGCTTACGCTTAAGGAACTGGAGGAAAGGATTGATAACGAAAGGAATTTCCTTACAAAGATAAAATTAAATCATGCTATATCTCCTCTGGATAACCCGCTTAAAATAAGAGGTATAAGAAGAAATATTGCAAAGATGCAAACTGAATTAAGAAACAGGCAATTAACCGGGAAAAAGGAAAACTAGCAATGGAAAACAGGAATTTACGTAAAGAGCGTATCGGCATTGTGGTAAGTGACAAAATGAACAAGTCAGTAGTAGTATTGGTGAAACGTAAAGTAAAACACCCTATTTATGGCAAGTTCGTTAACAAGAGCGTTAAGTTTACTGCTCACGATGAAGAGAATACCTGCAATTTAGGAGATACCGTAAAAATTATGGAAACCAGGCCTATAAGTAAGCAAAAGAGCTGGAGATTAGTTGAAATACTTGAAAGAGCTAAGTAATTATGATACAACAAGAAAGCAGATTAGCCGTAGCCGATAACAGCGGCGCCAAAGAAGTTCTCTGTATCAGGGTTTTGGGCGGTACTAAAAAGAGATATGCATCTGTCGGAGATAAGATAGTTGTTACTGTTAAAAGCGCAATGCCGGGCGGAGAAGTAAAAAAAGGAATGGTAACCCAGGCAGTTGTGGTTAGAACCAAAAAGGAAATCAGAAGAAATGATGGTTCATATATACGTTTTGATGATAATGCTGTTGTTTTACTGAATACAGCTAATGAGATCAGGGGTACCCGTATTTTCGGTCCTGTACCCAGGGAATTACGTGAAAGTTATATGAAGATCATCTCTTTGGCACCAGAGGTGCTTTAATTGAAAATATTGTTCGAAATGAGCAGGATGAAGAAATTACATGTAAAAAAAGGTGACACGGTACACGTGATAAGTGGTGAATATAAAGGCCAGAAGGGACGTGTACTTGAAGTGCTGATTAAAAAGAACAGGGCAATCGTCGAGGGAGTGAATATGGTTTCCAAGCATACTAAACCTAATGCACAAACCCCACAGGGCGGAATTATCAAAAAAGAAGCTCCTGTTCATTTGTCAAATTTATTACTGGTTGATCCTTCAACAGGTGAGCCAACAAGAATCGGAAGAAAAGCAGACGACAATGGTAAGCTTGTCAGGTATGCAAAAAAATCAGGAGAGGAGATTAAGTAATGGAATACGTACCAAGCCTTAAAAAGAAATACAAGGAAGAAATAATTTCTTCCTTAAAGGAGAAGTTTAACTATTCTTCAGTAATGCAGGTTCCCAGGTTAAAGAAGATTGTTATTAACCAGGGTATTGGCCAGGCAACAGCAGATAAGAAGCTTATTGATATAGGCCTGAAAGAGATGGAGGCTATAAGCGGTCAAAAAGCTGTTGAAAGATACTCGACCAAGGATATTTCAAACTTCAAGCTGAGAAAGAAAACCCCTATTGGAGTAAAAGTTACTCTTAGAAGGGATAAGATGTATGAGTTCCTGGAGAGGCTTATTGTTGTTTCTCTGCCACGAATACGTGATTTCAAAGGTGTAAACAATAAGCTCGACGGAAGGGGTAATTATACTCTTGGAATAACTGAACAGATTATTTTCCCTGAAATTGATATTGATAAGATCAATAAGATAATGGGACTTGAAATAACTTTTGTTACATCGGCAGCTACCGATGAAGAAGGTTATGCATTAATGAAAGAATTCGGAATACCGTTTAAAAACACAAAAAGTAATTAATATGGCTAAGGAATCAATAAAGGCTCGTGAAGTTAAGCGTGCCAGACTTGTTGAGAAATACGCTGCAAAAAGAGCTCAGTTGAAAGCTGACGGTGATTATATTGGTTTAAGCAGGCTCCCAAGGAACTCGAGCCCGGTTCGCTTGCATAATCGTTGCAAGATAACAGGCAGGCCTAAAGGCTATATGCGCCAGTTTGGGATCAGCAGGATCACTTTTCGTGAAATGGCTTCAGCCGGTTTGATACCCGGTATAAAAAAAGCGAGCTGGTAGGCGTTTTGTACCTGTGAATCGCGCTTACAGGCACAACGGAGTTAATTAAATTAGAAAAAAAAGAAGAAAATGACAGATACCATAGCAGATTATCTTACAAGAGTAAGGAATGCCATTAAGGCAGGTCATAAAGTGGTAGAGATACCTGCTTCAAACCTGAAGAAGGATATTACCAAGATCCTTCATGAGAAAGGATATATATTAAATTATAAGTTTATTGACGATGGGCCACAGGGGACAATTAAGATTGCCCTTAAGTACCATCCCAAGACCAAGCTTTCAGCAATTAAGTCTTTGCAGAGGGCAAGTCGTCCGGGTTTAAGGAAATATGCCGATGTGGATGAAATTCCAAGGGTACTGAACGGACTGGGAATAGCTATTCTTTCCACTTCCAGCGGAGTTATTACCGACAAGGAAGCCAGGAGTATGAATGTGGGTGGCGAGGTATTGTGTTACATATATTAATTAGGAGGATATTTTTATGTCACGAATAGGGAATTTACCAATAGAACTGCCTGAGGGTGTTAGCGTAGAAGTTTCTGATGCTAACCTGGTAAAGGTAAAGGGACCAAAAGGAGAGCTGGAGCAGCAGGTCAGTCCTGAGCTTACAATTAAGCTGGAAGCTGATGAGCTGAAGATAGAAAGGCCATCTGATGAGAAAGAACATAAAGCCATGCATGGTTTGTACCGTTCACTTATCAATAATATGGTAACAGGTGTTTCAAAAGAATATGAGATTAAGCTGGAACTTGTAGGTGTTGGTTACCGTGCTGAAGCAAAGGGACAGATCCTTGAGCTAAGCCTTGGTTATTCACACGACTTCATGATAGAGTTGCCGGTTGAAATAAAGCTTAGAGCTGAAACCCAGAAAAGATCTAATCCTATAATTACCCTTAGCAGTATTGATAAGCAGCTGCTTGGCCATATTGCTTCAAAAATAAGAGCTTTAAGGAAACCTGAACCATATAAGGGAAAAGGTGTTAAGTATGTGGGTGAGCATATCCGCAGGAAAGCAGGTAAAACTGCAAGTGTTTAATAGTTAATTGTGAATGATCATGGCTTTGACAAAAACAAATAGAAGAGATAGGATTAGGAAAAGGATACGTAAAAACCTTTCCGGTACTGCAGAGATCCCAAGAGTCTCAGTTTTCAGAAGTAATAAGCAGATATATGCCCAGCTTGTGGATGATGCTGCCGGAAAAACCCTGGTTACAGTTTCTTCTTTGAATAAAAATATAGCTGAGAAAAAAGATATTTCAAAAATTGAACAATCTAAGCTGGTTGGTAAATTGCTTGCCGAAGAAACAAAGAAGCTGGGCATTAGCTCAGTGGTTTTTGACAGGGGTGGTTATTTGTACCATGGCAGGATTAAGGAGTTAGCAGATGCTGCCCGTGAAGGTGGCTTAAAATTCTAAATTATTATGACAGAAGGCATAAGAAAAGTAAAAACCAGTGACCTTGAACTAAAAGACAGGCTGGTAAGTATTCAAAGAGTAACAAAAGTTACAAAAGGCGGACGTACATTCAGTTTTTCAGCAATAGTTGTTGTTGGTAATGAAGACGGGATTGTTGGACACGGACTTGGAAAAGCCAAAGAAGTAACAACTGCTATTTCAAAAGGCATTGAGGATGCAAAGAAAAACCTTATTAAGGTTCCTGTATATAAAGGTACCATCCCACACGAACAGGCTGCTAAGTTTGGTGGAGCCAGGGTCTTTCTTAAGCCTGCCTCGGAAGGTACAGGTGTTAAGGCAGGAGGAGCCATGAGGGCTGTACTGGAAAGTGTTGGTATTAATAATGTACTTGCAAAGTCAAAAGGCTCGTCAAATCCTCACAATCTTGTAAAGGCCACATTTGCAGCTTTACTGGAACTGCGTGATGCAAGAGGGGTAGCTGCTGCCCGCCAGGTTTCGGTTGATAAAGTTTTTAACGGTTAGATTATTAAAAGATGGCTAAAATAAGAATTACACAGATAAAGAGTCGTATTGGAAGGCCCAAGCGTCAGAAAAAAACCCTGGATGCCCTGGGTTTGAGGAAAATTAACGGAAGCGTGGAAACAGAAGCTACTCCACAGATACTTGGAATGGTTACCAAGGTAAGACATTTGGTAAAGGTAGAGGAATTATAACAGATCAATAAGAAGATAAAATGGATTTAAGCAATCTTAAACCTGCAAAAGGTTCTACACATAAGGAAAAGAGAATTGCCCGTGGCCAGGGTTCCGGAAGAGGTGGCACTTCAACAAGGGGGCATAAAGGACAGAAGTCCAGAAGCGGATATTCACGTAAAATTGGTTTTGAGGGCGGACAAATGCCCCTGCAAAGACGTGTACCTAAATTTGGCTTCAAGAATATTAACAGGAAAGAATACAAGGGAGTGAATATATCAATCCTGCAGGAACTTGCTGAAAAACAAGGAATAACTGAGATTAATCCTGAAGTATTGAATAAGGCGGGTCTTGTTTCAAAAAAGAGTCTTGTAAAGATACTTGGCAATGGTAAGCTAAAGGCAAAACTGGATGTTAAAGCTCATGCTTTTTCAAAAACTGCCAGGGAAGCAATTGAAGCTGTAAAAGGAACCGCGGAAAAAATATAAATAAATAGATACCTGTGAAAGCTCTGATAGATACCATAAAGAACATATTTAAGATTGAGGACCTGAGAAGCAGGATCCTTTATACCCTTGGTATGCTTTTAATATATCGCCTGGGGAAATATATAAGTCTCCCGGGGATAGATCCCTCACAACTGGGACAGTTAAAAGCTCAAACATCTTCGGGAATAATGAATTTACTTGATATGTTCTCAGGAGGAGCTTTTTCAACGGCCTCGATATTTGCACTTGGTATTATGCCGTATATTTCGGCATCTATTGTTGTTCAGCTGCTTGGAATAGCAGTTCCTTATTTTCAGAGATTGCAGCGTGAGGGAGAAAGCGGAAGAAGGAAGATTAATCAGATAACCCGTTACCTTACAGTTGCCATTCTCTTGCTGCAGGCACCAAGTTACCTGGCTAACCTGCACGCCCAGCTGCCAGATACAGCTTTTGTGATGAAAGGTCTTTTCTTTTCAATATCATCGATAATAATACTAACCACAGGTACAATGTTTGTAATGTGGATGGGAGAAAGGATTACAGATAAAGGAATAGGTAATGGTATTTCCCTGCTTATTATGATAGGTATTATTGCCAGGCTGCCATTTGCAACAGTTGCCGAATTCGGAAGCAGGCTGAATGGTTCAGGAGGACTTGTGGCATTCCTTGCGGAAATAGTATTTCTCTTTGTTGTTGTACTGGCAACAATACTTCTCGTGCAGGGCACGCGAAGGGTGCCCGTACAATACGCAAAACGTATTATTGGTAATAAGCAATATGGAGGAGTGCGCCAGTATATACCATTAAAGGTAAATGCTGCAGGTGTAATGCCGATTATATTTGCCCAGGCAATAATGATGTTACCCATAATGCTTATAGGATATACTTCCGATCAGTCATCGACACTGGCGGTGGCATTTTCGAATATGTACGGATTCTGGTATAATATTACTATGTCTGTATTAATAATAGTATTTACTTATTTCTATACTGCAATTACTATTAATCCAAACCAGATGGCCGAGGATCTGAAAAAGAACGGAGGGTTTATTCCGGGAGTTAAACCGGGAAGGAAAACAGCAGAATTTCTTGATATGGTTATGTCAAGGATAACGCTTCCGGGTTCATTTTTCCTTGCCATGGTAGCTGCGCTGCCGACCCTTGCTGTTAACATCGGTATTTCGGGTCAGTTTGCAGGTTTCTATGGAGGCACAAGCCTGCTTATTATGGTTGGGGTTATACTTGATACATTACAACAGATTGAAAGTCATTTGCTGATGCGCCATTACGACGGACTTATGAAGAGTGGCAGGATTAAGGGAAGAGCCGGTGCGGCAGCAATGTAAAAATATTTTGTTCTTTGAATTTAAAAATAAAAACTGAAGAAGAGATTGAATTGCTGAGGCAGAATAATCTTTTGGTTTCCAGGACACTGGCAGAAGTTGGTGCTATGGTTAAACCGGGTGTTACAACTCTGGAGCTCGATAAGAGAGCCGAGGAGTTTATCCGTGATAACGGAGCCATACCCGGATTTAAAGGTTACCATGGTTTTCCAAATACATTGTGTACTTCAATAAATGGTCAGGTGGTTCACGGGATACCATCATCAATAAGCTTGAAAGACGGAGATATTATCTCACTTGACTGTGGAGTAATAAAAGATGGTTATTATGGTGACTCGGCTTTTACTTTCGAGGTGGGAGAAGTTGATGAGGAAATCAGAACCCTGCTGAGAGTAACAAGAGAGTCATTGTGGAAGGGAGTTAATGCAGCAGTTAGTGGTAACAGGCTTGGGGATATTGGATTTGCAGTTCAGGAGCATGCAGAGAAGCATGGTTTTTCAGTTGTACGGGAGATGGTCGGGCATGGATTAGGTTCTGATTTGCATGAAGCACCGGAGGTGCCTAATTACGGACGCAGGGGAAGAGGTATTAAGCTTCCGGCCAATCTTGTTATTTGCATTGAACCAATGATTAACATGGGGGTTAAAGAGATTGTACAGGAGAATGACGGATGGACAATAAGAACCCGTGATAATAAACCATCGGCGCATTTTGAGTTTGCGCTTGTTATCAGGAAGGACAAGGCCGATGTTTTGACAACATTTGATTATATTGATAAAATTTTGAACAAATAGATTAAATAATGACAAAACAGCCTTCTATACAGCAGGATGGTACGATAATTGAAGCACTGTCGAACGCAATGTTCAGGGTGGAGCTTGAAAACGGTCATGTAATAACTGCCCATATATCAGGTAAGATGAGAATGCATTATATAAAAATACTTCCCGGAGACAGGGTAAAGGTGGAAATGTCGCCTTATGACCTGAGCAAAGGGAGAATAACTTTTAGATATAAATAATATTTGAGACATGAAGGTAAGAGCCTCTGTAAAGAAACGTTCAGAAGATTGTAAGATCGTAAGAAGAAAAGGACGTTTATATGTGATTAATAAGAAAAACCCCAGGTTTAAACAACGTCAGGGTTGATAATTGTATTTAATACTAAATAATTGGATTTATGGCTAGAATTGTTGGTGTTGACCTGCCAAAGAATAAAAGGGGAGTAGTAGGATTAACCTATATTTATGGTATTGGCAGTAGTGCTGCCGGACAAATACTTGCCGAGGCCGGGATAAATCCCGATACCAAGGTAAAGGATTGGACAGACAATGATATTGCAGGTATTCGTAAGATACTGGGTGAGCAATATAAGCTTGAGGGTGAATTGCGCTCAGAGGTTCAGATGAACATTAAAAGGCTTATGGATATTGGTTCTTACAGGGGTATCCGTCACCGTATTGGTATGCCAACCAGGGGACAGAGTACCAAGAATAATGCAAGAACCCGTAAGGGAAGGAAAAAAACTGTTGCTAATAAGAAAAAAGCAACTAAATAAATAAGATAGAAAATGGCTAAGAAGACAGGATCAAAGAAAAGGGTAGTGAAGGTTGAACCAATCGGTCAGGCTCATATACATGCTTCTTTTAATAACATTATTATCTCACTTACCAATAATGCCGGACAGGTGATAAGCTGGTCTTCATCAGGTAAAATGGGATTCAGGGGTTCTAAGAAAAATACTCCTTATGCTGCCTCCCAGGCTGCTCAGGATTGTGCAAAGGTAGCTTATGACCTTGGACTGAGGAAAGTAAAAGCTTTTGTAAGAGGACCCGGTGCAGGCAGAGAGTCTGCAATAAGGACTTTACATTCAAATGGTATTGAAGTTACCGAAATAACAGATGTAACACCATTACCACATAATGGCTGTCGTCCTCCCAAAAGAAGAAGGGTTTAATAATTTTGTGCATAAGTAGAAAAAAGAAATCATTTAAATAGATATGGCTAGATATACAGGTCCAAAAACAAAAATTGCCAGAAAGTTTGGCGATCCTATTTACGGTCCGGACAAAGGGTTTGAGAAGAAGAATTATCCCCCCGGACAACATGGAAATAACAAAAGGAGAAGAAAAGAATCTGAATATGGTGTTCAGTTGAAAGAGAAGCAAAAAGCTAAATATACTTATGGTATTCTTGAAAGGCAGTTTTCTAATATATTTAAGAAAGCATCGGGGAGTAAGGGCGTTACAGGGGAGGTGCTGCTTCAGTTACTTGAATCCCGTTTAGACAATGTTGTTTACAGGCTTGGGGTGGGTTCAACACGCGATGCCGCAAGGCAGCTTGTTTCACACCGTCACATAACAGTAAACGGCAAAGTGGTAAATATTCCTTCTTACAGTCTGAAGTCGGGTGATATTGTGGGAGTAAGAGAGAAATCAAAATCTCTGGAAGCTATTACCGAATCGCTTGCTTCTTCCAGACATACAAGTTCATCATGGCTCGAGTGGGATGAAGAAAAACTGGAAGGAAAATTCCTGAATCAACCCGAGAGGGATGAGATTCCTGAAAATATTCAGGAGCAACTTATAGTTGAATTATATTCTAAATAAAATATTATTATGGCAATCCTAGCATTTCAGAAGCCCGATAAGGTAATAATGGTTAATTCCGATGAAATAAGTGGTAAGTTCGAATTCAGGCCGCTTGAGCCGGGTTATGGTATTACCATCGGAAATGCTCTCAGAAGAATTCTTTTATCCTCACTTGAAGGTTATGCGATTTCTTCGGCTCGCTTCGAGGGAGTTGATCATGAGTTTTCTTCAATTAAGGGAGTAATAGAGAATGTAACAGACATAGTTCTTAACCTTAAGCAGATCAGGTTTAAGAAACTTGCCGATGATGCTGAAAATGAAAAGATTATTGTAAACTTAAACGGGCAGACTGAATTCAAAGCTGGCGAGTTGAACAAGTTTCTCAATAATTTTGAAGTTCTTAATCCCGAACATATAATATGCAGAATGGAGCCCGATGTTAAGCTGCAACTGGAGCTTAGCATTGTCAAAGGGAGGGGTTATGTGCCTGCAGAAGAGAACCAGGTTGAAGATGCTCCTTTTGGAACTATAGCTGTAGATTCTATATTTACACCCATTAAGAATGTTAAATTCTCAGTTGAGAATTACAGGGTTGAACAAAAGACCGACTACGAAAAACTGGTATTTGAGATCGATACGGATGGTTCTATTCATCCTAAGGAGGCTTTAAAGGAAGCTGCCAAGATACTTATTCATCATTTCATGTTGTTCTCAGATGAGAAGATAACACTTGATACGGTAGATAAGTATTCAAATGAGGAGTTTGATGAGGAAGTACTTCATATGCGACAACTCTTAAAGACCAAGCTTGTTGATCTCGATCTTTCAGTAAGGGCACTGAACTGCCTGAAAGCTGCAGAAGTTGATTCACTGGGCGATCTGGTAAAATTTAATAAGAACGATCTTTTAAAATTCAGGAATTTTGGTAAGAAATCACTTACTGAACTTGAAGATCTGCTCACTAATATGAGTCTGAACTTTGGGATGGACATAGTGAAATATAAACTTGATAAAGAATAAAGAGAATAAATTAGTGTAAACCCGGAAACCCCGGAAAGAGAAACAGAACAATGCGACACAGAAAAGGATTTAATCATTTAGGGAGGACAAGTTCACACAGAAAAGCCATGCTTGCAAATATGGCATCATCCCTGATACTGAATAAAAAGATAAAGACTACAGAGGCAAAAGCGAAGGCGCTCAGGACATATGTAGAACCGTTGATTACTAAATCTAAAGAAGATTCTACACATTCCCGCAGGGTGGTATTCAGCTATCTGAAGGATAAATATGCGGTATCGGAATTATTTCGTGAAGTATCTCCAAAAGTTGCAGATCGTCCGGGTGGATATACCAGGATACTGAAGATAGGTAATCGTCTGGGGGATGCTGCCGAAATGTGTATTATTGAGTTGGTTGACTTTAATGAGAATCTGCTTGAGGCAAAAGAAACAAAGACCAGGTCTTCGAGGAGGAGAAGAGGCAAGAAGAAGTCGCCGGAAGCTGCAGCTCAGGCTGAAGAAACAGTAAGTACAACTGAAACGGCTAATGAGGTGAAAGAAGAGAAGCCGGCTGCAGAAGAGGCTGTGGTTAAGGAAGAAAAACCCGCAGGAGAAAAGGCTGAGGCCGAAAAAGAGCCGGAAGCAGAAACAAAGAAGGAAGATGTTAAGCCGGAAGCAGAAACAAAGAAGGAAGATGTTAAGGCAGAAGCAAAGGATAAAGAGCCTGAAGCAGAAGTGAAAGGAAAAGCTAAGGAAGCACCAAAAGCAGCGCCTGACAATAGCCAGGACAAGAAAGAAGATAAGGAAGAAGACAAAAAAGAATAAGCCTCTTTATATTTAAATAATTAAGAAAGGCTGTCCTCTGCGGGGCAGCCTTTTTGCGTTTTCAAACTGCTGTATAACACATGAATGTCTTACTGAAAATGATTCATTTTTCCGTAACTTTAATAGCTTATTACATTAAATATCAATAAAAATACGTAATAATCATATTACTAATCATTTAAAACATTATTAACATTTAAAAACATTATTAAAATGTCTGACCTTAAAAGTAAATTAAAAGAAAAGATTGAGGCATGGAGGCCTCGTACTGTAAAACTGCTTAAAGAGTATGGCGATGTAAAGATAGGTGAGGTTACCATGGCTCAGGCAATTGGGGGCATGAGAGGCGTTAAATGCCTTGTCACTGATATCTCTTATCTTGATCCTCTGGAAGGGATCAGGTTCAGGGGATTTACAATTCCTGAAGTACTTGAGAAGCTTCCCAAGCCTAAGGACGGCGGAGAAGTGCCATTGGTTGAAGGTTTTGTTTACCTGCTGCTTACAGGAGATCTTCCAACTGATGCCGATGTTGATGCTATTGCCAGCGAATTCAACGACAGGAAAGAAGTTCCCAAATATGTATTCGATGTAATCAATGCCATGCCCGGCGATACACATCCTATGGTAATGCTCTCAGCTGCTATAGTAGCAATGCAGAGGGAATCGGAATTTGTAAAGGCTTATAATGCAGGAATGAGTAAAATGGATTACTGGGAGCCAACATATGAGGATGCTATGAATCTTCTTGCCAGGTTACCTGAGATAGGAGCTTATATTTATCGTCATAAGTATAAGAATGATGATATAATTGCTTCGAATCCATCACTGGATATGGGAGCTAATTTTGCACATATGATGGGTATAGACAAGCCATATGATGATATGTCACGTCTTTATTTTATCCTTCATAGCGATCATGAAAGTGGTAACGTAAGTGCTCACACAGGACATCTTGTGTCCAGTGCTCTTTCCGATCCTTATTATGCTACTTCTGCAATGGTTAACGGTCTTGCAGGACCTCTTCACGGATTGGCTAACCAGGAAGTGCTGAGATGGATACAGGGAGTGATGGATCAGATGGGAGGAAAGATTCCTACAGAAGAGGAAATGAAGAAATTTGTATGGGATACACTGAACTCAGGACAGGTAATACCCGGTTACGGCCATGCAGTACTTCGTAAGACAGATCCCCGCTATACCGCTCAGAGGGAATTCTGTCTGAAACACCTTTCTGACGACCTTATCTTTAAGTATGTTGATGTTCTTTATAAGGTAGTACCTGACATTCTTGTAGAGCAGGGTAAAGCTAAAAACCCATGGCCAAATGTTGATGCCCAGTCGGGAGTTATACAGTGGTTCTATGGGCTTAAGGAATATGACTACTACACGGTATTGTTCTCTATAGGACGTGCTATTGGGGTACTTTCCAATATTATCTGGGACCGTGCACTGGGTTATCCCATTGAAAGGCCTAAGTCTTTGACTACCGAAATGCTTGAGGATATTGTTGCCGGCAAGTAATTAAGTGATAAAAAAAAGAGGCTGCTTCGGCAGCCTTTTTTTTTATCAGAACTTTATCAGGACTCCCTGTTTCCTCTATTTTTTCCCGATCATTTTTTTATTGCTTTGTTGTTTAGCTTCTTTAAAAACAGAGCAGCTTGACTTAAGCATATATATTCGGCAATAGCCTGACTTAATGCATTGATAAGTTTAATGCAATAAAAATATTATTCAATATTTATACTTATTGAGTATCTTCGGGTATCAATAACAAAGGTGTTCAGGCATGGCATATAAGAGTTTAAGGGAGTATATAAACAAATTGCGCGATAATGACGAGCTTGTTATTATTAAGGATTTTGTTGACCCTGTACTTGAGATTGCGGAGATAACAGACAGGATCTCTAAGGCACCTAATGGAGGCAAAGCCCTGCTTTTTGAGAATACAGCTACTGAATTCCCGGTACTGATCAATTCCATGGGTTCATACCGTAGGATGAATATGGCATTGGGCCTTAATGATCTTGATGAACCGGGAGAAGAGATAAGGCAGTTGTTAAAAGATATTTCCTTTCCTGCTGCCGGTTTGAGGCAGAAGCTTTCCATTTTGCCAAAGCTTGGCCGCTTTTCTTCCTGGATGCCATCCCTTAGCAGGGCTAAGGGGAGTTGTCAGGAGGTGGTTCATAAGGATCCCGATCTTGGCATATTACCGGTTTTACAATGCTGGCCGAAAGATGCAGGCAGGTTTTTTACTTTTCCCATGGTTCATACTAAAGACCTGCATACGGGAATAAGGAATGTTGGTATGTACAGGATGCAGGTCATTGACAGGCAGACGACAGGGATGCACTGGCACAGGCATAAAGTGGGGGCCCGTCATTACAGGGAATATAAGGAGGCAGGAATAAGAATGCCCGTTGCTGTTGCCCTGGGTGGAGATCCTGTGTTTACATATGCAGCCACAGCACCATTACCTGATAATATGGATGAATATATGCTGGCGGGTTTCCTCAGGAAGAAAAAGGTTGAACTGGTAAAATGTCTTAGCCAGGATATAGAAGTCCCTGCCGATGCAGATATTATAATTGAGGGTTATATAGATCCTTCGGAGGAGCTTTTCCTTGAAGGACCCTTTGGAGATCATACAGGTTTTTACTCACTGGCCGACTGGTATCCCAGGTTTCATGTAACATGTATTACCCACAGAAAAGATGCTGTATATCCTGCCACAATTGTAGGAATACCTCCCCAGGAGGATGTATGGATAGCAAAAGCCACAGAGAGAATATTCCTTATACCCCTGCAACTGTCGGTAATACCCGAATTACTGGATATGGAGATCCCTCCCGAGGGAGTTGCCCATAATCTTACAATAGTAAAAATCAGGAAAGACTATCCCGGGCAGGCAAGAAAGGTGATGAATGCCTTATGGGGTGCCGGGCAGATGATGCTTAATAAAATGCTTATAGTTGTTGACGGGGATGTAGATATTCATGATTACCATGCACTGGCAGTCCATATTAGCGCAAATTTTGATCCGGCCACAGATGTTTACTTCGACAGGGGTCCGCTGGATGTTCTTGATCATGCCTCTGTTGTTATGGGCTTTGGTGGTAAGATGGGAATAGATGCCACAGCTAAGCTGGAAGAGGAACTAATTACCGGTGTAGCAGGGCAAGCAGACAAGAGAGCAGACATACAAAGCGCTAAGATTCTTCCGCTAAAGATAAATGCAGGTGAGATTCCTCTTATCTCAGCTACGGGAGTCAGCCTTCTTAAAACGGGTATTTCCGTTCAGGTAGTGGCTATAAAAAAATGTAGTTCAGAGGAGCTGTGGGAAATTGCTTACAGCTTGCTTGATAAAACAGATGCCGGGGGACCGGCTGTATTGCTATTTGTTGATGACAGGCTGGATATTGATGATATTTCTGTTATTACATGGCTCAGCACAAATAATATTGATCCGCAGAGAGACTGCCGGATACTTAAAAAGAGCCGTTCTATGCTGTTTATTGATGCTAGCACCAAGTTTCCGGGGCTCGGGGAGCATACCCGTGACTGGCCGAATATTATTGTTTCGGATGATAGTACTATCAGGACTGTTGATGCTAAGTGGTCTGCTTTAGGATTGGGTGAGCTTATAGCTTCACCTTCACTTGAGTATAAAAAATATCTTAGAAAGGGAGGGGCTGAAGTTGAAGAATGATATTTTAAAATTATTCAGGCTGTGTGTCCTGGGCTTTTCCTTAAGCTTTGTTTTTCCGGGATCCTGTTATTCCGGAGAGACTGCAAGATTACAGACGATAAGTTTCCTTACCTCCGACGGTATGGAAACGAGAGTGGTATCAAATGAGACTGAGTATATAAAGACTGCAAAAACAAACCTGATATCTTTTGAGTATGTATTGCCGCCAACAGAGCAGGTAAAGGTATATGAATATATGCTTGAGGGGGTTGATAAAGAATGGACATGGACCCTGGAGAGTGGAAATGTCATTTATTCAAATATACGAAAGGGGGATTATGTATTCAGACTCAGGGAGATAGCCCGGTCAGGAGATAGCCGTCCCGAACACATCCATCAGCAGTTAAGAGTTGTTCTCCCTTTGTGGAACAGTAACATAGCACTATTTTTTTACTTACTGTTCTTCTTTGGCGGCCTGGTCTTTTTTATTCATTACAGGACAAAAAGTCTTATCCTGGCCAACCAGATGTTGAGGGAAAAGGAACAGAAGTCAATTGAGGTGGCTGAGCAGAGAGAGGAGCTGGCGATCAAGAACAGGAATATTACTGACAGCATCAGGTATGCTCAGAAGATACAGGAGTCCCTTTTACCGGAAAACAGGTATTTCAAGACTTTATTACCTGAATCATTTGTGCTTTTCAGGCCCAAAGATATTGTTAGCGGTGATTTTTACTGGATATCGGAAGCATATGATAAAATATTCGTTGTATCGGCAGATTGTACCGGACATGGAGTCCCGGGAGCACTTATGTCTATGATAGGTTTTGAGCTGCTTGCCAGGGTTATACAGGAGAAAGCAAAAGAACATCCATCAGAGATACTTGAGATAATAAGTAATGGTATTGAGTCAACATTCAGTCGTAATGTTCAGGACCCTTTGCTGAAAGACGGAATTGATATCGGGCTGGTAATGATTGACAAAAACAAAAGGGAGGCTGAGTTTTCCGGAGGATTCAATACCATGTACCTGATAAGGGATGACCGGCTTACTGAAATAAAAGGAGACAGGCTGACAGTAGGGACCAGGGAAAGTGGTCCCGATACAAACTTCAGGAACCACTTTTTCAAGCTTGAGGAGAATGACAGGATATATCTTTTCTCAGATGGTTATCCCGATCAGTTTGGGGGCCCCAAGGGGAAGAAGTTCATGTACAGGAGATTTAAGCATCTTTTGCTTACCATACATAAAAAGCCAATGGATGAGCAGCTAAGACTGCTTGATGAAACACTTGTATCCTGGATGGGGGGTATATCACAGATAGATGATATACAGGTAATTGGTTTTCAGCCTTTAGCCTTGCTTAAAAAACTCAAAACTTAGAAACTTATAGTAGTTTTTTGATCTTTACCATAAGATCCTCTATCTTAAATGGCTTACTAATGTAGTCATCCATTCCTGCAGAGATACATTTCTCCTTGTCACCTATCAGCGCATTGGCAGTAACTGCTATTATGGGAACATGGGTATTACTGCTTTTCTCTATCTCCCTGATCTTTATTGTGGCCGATAAGCCATCCATTACCTCCATCTGTATGTCCATAAGTATAATGTCATACTTTGAATTCCCAAATTTATCAAGAGCTTCCTTTCCGTTTCCTGCTATATCAATATTTTTAAAGTAATCCTTAAGGCCCAGGCATAGGATTTTCTGGTTCAGTTCATTGTCTTCAACCAGAAGCAGACTTGATTCTTCAGGTTTCTTGTCGTTTTTCAGCTCGTCCTCTGCCGGTTCCCGGAATATTTTGTGAGGATAATGATCGCTTTCAGCCAACTGCAGGGGGATTGAAAAAATAAACCATGTTGAGGATTTATTCATATCGGCTTTCAGTTCTCCTCCAATTGATTCTACCAGTTGTTTGCTCTGGGAGAGACTTATATAATGCAATTCTTCATCCAGTGTTTTTGCATTAAAGATATTATTGTCACCGGCCAGAGGCTTTTGCAGCTTATCATTTTTGTCAAAGATCAGCAGGCCGGCACTGATCTTGAAGAAGTATTTATAATTTCCATTTCCCAGTTCCAGTGAGGATATCTCCAGATCGATATTTATATCTTCTTCATTTTTTCTACTCCTTATGAATATCTCATATATAGTTAATAATATTTGCTTAAAGATAACAGGATCCCCAACTACCAGGTCTTTCCATACCTCTTTGTCATTTAAACTAAGGCTCAGGCCTTTTATGTTTTTATTACTGTAAAATTCAATTGTGCTGTTTATGGCGCTGCGGAGATTAAATACTGTTTTCTCAGGTTTATGTGAACTTATACCCGAATCGGATATCTCAGATAATGTTTGTACAATATTTACCAGGTTATTGGTGGATGCTGTAAGTGTTTCAACAATATTCTTTTGTTCTGTATTAAGCACTTTCTCCGACAGTAGGGCATTCAATACCACAAGGTCGTTCAGCGGGGTGCGGATCTTGTGTGATAAGCTTGAGGTAAATTCTTTTTTAGACTGCAGGGAGTTTTCTGCCTTTATCTTTTCATTAAAAAGGATTTCGGCTATATGGTCTTTCTTTATTTCAATTGCGGCATAGAAAAAATAAACGGCAAGAAATATAATAAACAGTTCATAAAAGGAGGGAGTATCCACACTCATGTCAGGCATTAGGAATATGTATGGATTAAGCAGGATTGCAAGAACCAGGAAACCGGCCGCACTTAAAATACTGCCCTTCCTTAAACCCAGGCTGTGTATTAAGAACACCGGCAGCAATCCCAGTATGCTGATATAGTTGGAATAAAAGCCAAAGTTTATGATCAGCTCCGTAAAAATAAGTATGCTTACCAGGCTTACTACGACCAGGAAATAATTCTCTATCTTATTACGATATTTATAATGAATAATTATGTTTGCAATAAATGCAATGAAAATAAAAAGGAATATTGATGCCGTCAGGTAATCATTATTTGTAAGGTTTTCAATTCCACGTATCAGGGAAAGGGTCAGGCTTATCAAGAGGCTTAATTGTACAAGAGTGAAACGGGAATAAGTGTCGCCGGGCTTTAAAAAGCCAAATGACAATATTTTGTTTAAGTTTTGAACCAGCGACATGTAACAGACTTATATTAAATTTATCTTAAAAATAATAAAGATTAAAAGAATTGACTTAAGATTATGACTAATTATTTGCAGGGGCATGTTTTTTGTAGTCTAAAAGCTTTATTTTTGTTAATAGAACTATCCAGGCGAACAGATGTATAAAAAGACAGGATTATGAAGCATATTATACTGGTTCTGCTATTATTGAATAGCATTAGCTTGCAGTTTCTGGAAGCTCAGTCGCCTGAAGCTGAAAAGGTGAAATATACTCATGAGTTCAGGTTTAATGACGGCATATTCATTGATTTTGAGCAGGTTAAGAATAATGATCCTATAAGGAAGTATAAAATACTTACCAATGCAGGTTATCACGACCATAATTTCTTTGAAACTGTTCTGGAGAGTGATGTAATATATTATTTCGATGAAAATGCGCAAAGGCAGGAGCTTAGCATTGAGAAGATATGGGGGTATTCCCATAATGGTTTATTGTATATAAATTTGAATAATGATTTTATCAGGGTAACAATTGTTGGCGGCATATGTCATTTTGTTGGAACGGTTGTCACAACGGAATCGAGGTATTCCGATCCCTATTATAATCCCTATTATAATAGTTATGGCAGTTACTATGGTTATTATAACAGCTATTATTCCCCTATGCGGTCAACAAGCTATAAACGAACGGAGATGAAGCAATTTATTCTTGATTTCGAGACAGGTAAGGTGATGGATTATAATGTTAAGAACCTTGAAATTGCCCTTATGAGAGATCCGGAACTATATGACGAATATATTGTACTGAGCTCAAAAAAGAAGAAGCAGTTAAAATTTCTTTATATTAGGAAGTTCAATGAAAGAAACCCTGTTTTTTTTAATAAATAATAAAACCCTGTAATCATGCCACAAAAGCAAATCAGTGTATATATTTTCTTTCTGTCTTTTTTTCTCCTTTCACAATTTAGTTATTCCCAATCGGTATTGCCCGATAAACATCAGATAGAGTCTTTCTTTAATTCAAAAACCATGGTTGTTCTTGAATCCGGCATGTTCTCAAACTTTAATATGGAGATTAAAGATGCTATGGAGAAATACTGGAAGATCACGCCCTATGATTTTATAGATGCAGATGAGTTCAGGGAAAAAATGCAGGACAGTACTTATTCATTTATTATGCTCACACAGTCTTCTTTTGAGAAGGATAAGAAACAGATACATTACGATTTCATAAATTTTTTGCTGGGAGCAAAATACAAATCGCTTTCAGAACTACCGGAAGCAGCATCTGTACCGCTTGCATATGCGGGGGGAGACCAGGAATACTATGGTTTTAAGCTTGGTGTCATTATTAGGTTTGTTCAGAACAGGGCGATAGAAATGAAAGAAAAGGGAATAGAAAACTCCATGAAACATCTTAATTATTACAATAAGGCTTCAGGAGAGATAAAAACTAAAAAACTTGTAATTTGTGAGGGGGATCTTCAGCCGGGCCTGAGGGAGTCTGCTGCCATAAAGAAGTATTACGATCATGAGGTGGAGATTGTTAGTGCAGATGATATGGCTAAGCTTGTATCGGCAGGCACTGAAGATGTTTACTTTCTTCACGTTGTTGGTCCCGAAGAATCTCAGCGTTCGGGCATATCATTTAAAATGATCTTTAAGCTTAGTGATGCAAGCCTTATTTATTATAACAAACATAACATCTCTGAAAAAAAACCGGCAGGCTTCAGTCCACAGGATTTTAAACGAATTAACAAATAAGAATATGGAGACTATTGGCAAATACAGTAATGAAGAAAAAAACTGGGCACTGGCTTGTCATCTTTCATCCCTTGCGTATTTTATTCCTTTCGGTCAGATCCTTGGGCCCCTTATTGTATGGCTGATAAAAAAGGACGAATATTCTTTTGTTGACGACCAGGGTAAGGAGTCACTGAATTTCCAGCTGTCGATGTTTATCTACCAGTTAATATGTATCCCCTTTGTATTTATTTTAATAGGCATACCGGCACTTATAGCCCTTGCCATTATTAATATTGTATTTGTAATAATTGCTACAGTACATTCAGGCAGGGGCGAGAAATACCGTTATCCCTTTGCTCTTAAATTAATAAGGTAGATTTTATATATTTGCAGCATAAATGGCATCACCAAAGACATCAACTCCAAAGGGTACCAGGGATTTCGGACCTGATGAAATGGTAAGGAGAAACTATATCTTTTCATCCATAAAGAATATTTTCGCCAGATATGGATATCTTCCGCTTGAAACACCTGCCATGGAAAAGCTGTCCACCCTTCTGGGTAAATATGGTGAAGAGGGTGATAAGCTTCTTTTCAAAGTACTTAACTCGGGAGATTTCCTTAGTAAAGCCGGGGGCAGTGATATATCCGCTATGGACCGCAGCCGGCTTGTCTCAATTATTTCTGAGAAAGGACTTAAGTATGATCTTACAGTTCCCTTTGCAAGATATGTCGTTCAGCACAGGAATGAAATCAATTTCCCCTTTAAAAGATATCAGATACAGCCTGTGTGGAGGGCAGACAGGCCGCAAAAAGGCAGGTATCGTGAGTTTTACCAGTGTGATGTGGATGTTATTGGCAGCAGATCCCTTCTTTCTGAGCTCGAGCTGATACAGATAATAGACGAAGTTTTTGCAGGATTGAAGATTAAGGTGAAGATCAAGATCAATAATCGGAAAATACTGGCAGGCCTGAGTGAAATAATGGGGCAGGCTGATAAGATGATGGCCATTACCATGGCTATAGATAAGATAGAAAAGACAGGACTTGATGCCGTATGCAGAGAACTGGCAGAAAATGATATTCCCGCTGAGGCAATAGAAAAGCTTAAGCCGGTCTTGTCATTTAAAGGGGATAACAGGGAAAAACTATTATTGCTTAAAAAACTGTTTAAGGAATCGGCAACGGGCCTTGAAGGATGTGACGAGATAAGCCGGCTGATGGAATATGTGGCTGGAGTTAATATAAATTCCGGGCTGGAGCTGGATCTTAGCCTGGCAAGGGGTCTTAATTATTATACCGGAGCAATAATAGAAGTTGTGGTTGTTGATTTTGAGATTGGCAGTGTATGCGGGGGAGGTCGTTATGATGATCTTACAGGGATATTTGGCCTCAAGGATATCTCCGGAGTAGGTGTTTCTTTCGGGGCTGACAGGATATATGACGTAATGCTTAGTCTGGACCTGTTTCCTTCGGGACTTCTAAGTTCCACAAAACTCATGTTTGTAAATTTTGGCAAAGAAGAAAGTCTGTATTGTCTTAAGCTGCTCGAAGAGATAAGGGGGGCCGGAATAGCTGCAGAGATTTATCCTGATGTTGCCAAGATGAAAAAGCAAATGAGCTATGCCGACAGGAAACAGGTAAAGTATGTGGCACTGGTAGGGCTCGAAGAGATTGAGAAGGGCATAATAAGCCTTAAGGATATGGAGACCGGCGAACAGGAAAGCCTCTCAATGGCCCAGTTGCTTGCAAAGTTTTCAAATATCCCCTGATATTTTCCCTGAATATTTTTTATTAAAAGGGCATAAAAATCCCTGCCGGCACAATCTTTTTGCCGGATTCAGAAATAATATATCATCATTTTGCTATAAAAAGATTTACTATAATGGACTTAATTATTACAGGAAACGACCTGACAATTGAAGACCTTGTCAATGTTGCCAGGAATAAACAAAAAGTAAAACTGCACAAGGATGCAGTAAGCAGGATCAATGCCTGCAGGCTTATGCTTGAAAGAAAGATTGAGAAGAAGGAAATAATGTATGGTGTGAATACCGGTATTGGGGAATTCTCGGAAATGGTCCTTAATGATGACCAGGTAAAGGAATTTCAAAAGTATCTCATATATAATCATGCAGCCGGCATAGGAGACCCCATGCCGGAAGATTATGTCAGGGGAGCCATGCTCGGTCGCATAAATGTTCATGCTCATGGCAATTCAGGCTGCAGGCTTGAGATCACACAGACATATGTTGATATGCTTAACAAGGGGGTTACCCCCTATGTGTGTCAGAAAGGATCAGTGGGTGCTTCGGGCGATCTTGCACCCATGGCGCAGATAGCCCTTCTCCTTATGGGCGAAGGGAAGGCCTATTATAAAGGAAAACTGCTTGAGGGCGGGGAGGCAATGGAAAAGGCCGGTATCCCGGTGCCGGGACTTAAGGCAAGGGACGGGCTTGCTGCAATAAATGGTTCGAATGCCCTTACGGCCATGAGTGCCCTCTTCCTGTATGATGCAAACAACTGGCTTAAACAAGCCGAAATAGCAGCTGCCATGTCACTGGAAGCACTGAAGGCGAATATGGGTCCTTATACTCCCAGGCTACATGAAGTAAGGGGTTTTTATGGAGCTATACGATCATCAAAAGCAATTGGCAGGCTGGTAAAAGGTGGCGACCTGCAGCAGGGCAAGGTAAAAGCCAAAGTACAGGATGCTTATTCCATGAGGTCCAGCCCACAGGTTATAGGTACTGCTCATGATGCACTTGCATATGCCAGGTCACAGGTAGAGATAGAGCTTAACGGTGTGGGTGACAATCCTATATTTTTCCCTGAGGAAAACATACAGCTTTCAGGTGCCAATTTTCAGGGATCACCTGTTGCTTTGCCTATGGATATGGCAGGGGTGGCTATTACTATGGTCAGCGTGCTCTCGGAAAGAAGGCTTAACAGGTTAAATAATCCTGCACTGAGTGGCGGGCTGCCAGCTTTTCTTACTAAAGGAGCCGGTATGTTCTCAGGGATGATGCTAAGTCAGTATACAGCAGACATGCAAATAGTGGAGCAAAAACTACTTTCTGCACCTGCCTCTATTCAATCCATACCTGCTGCTGCCGACCAGGAAGACTTTGTTTCCATGGGCATGAATACTGCAATAAAGAACTTTCAGATACTGGATAATGCTTACGGAGTGCTGGGAATTGAGTTTATGGCTGCCGCACAGGCCCTGGATTTTAGGGACTTTACATTTGGCAGGGGAGTAGAGATTGCCAGGCAGATGGTAAGAAAAAATGTTAAGTTTCTCGATATTGACAGGCCCCTGCATGCCGATCATACTAAGATGAAGGAAGTGGTAAAATCCTGCCAGATACTGGAAGAGGTGGAATTGCAGATGGGTAGCCTGGAGTAAGCTTAAAAAAGTTTCACAGACTGGGAGCTTCCCGATTTTACAGTGATTTTCTTTACAGTAGTGTAAAAACTGCGTTTAGCATACTTAGGACGAAAAATAATCTGATAACTCCCGGGCTGAAGTTCGATAGTCTCATGCTTCAGTCCGGGATTAATATTATATATCCATTCCAGATCTTTTTCTCTCTGAACATAAATGCTTCCATAGCCGGGGTTTGACATCAACAATGTTACAACACCCGGATCGGGCAGGGTAATATTAGTGTTTGTTGCCTGTTTGATATTAAGCTCGTTTACAAATATTCTGGGCAGTACAGGGATCTCAATATCATATTTCCCTTTCAGGTATTTCTCATCAATATTTACCTTTTGCATGTTAAGGGTGTTCATCTCACCGTGTTTCCTTACAATTACCTTCAGGTCGAGATACCTGCTGCTCCGTGTATTTATTCTTAAGCTGCCCTGTGGAGTGTCGGCAGCTATTATGGTATGCCTTCCGCTTGAAACACTGATATTGTCAACAATCACTTTTGGAAGGGTATGTATCACCAGCCTGTAGGTTATCAGTGGGTCAAGGTTTATTGTATCCGGCTTGCCACGGTTATTCATTGTGTGAACATAATGGTGAATCAGCTTTCCCGAGGCCATATCATAAAATGTCATATTTACATTTGTTTCAGTAGGCATGCCTTTATCATCAAGAAGATTAACCTGTGCGGTTGTCGAGTTCAGAGCCTCGGTTATCACGACCCCGAGTACTTCTTTGAAACTATCCTCATTGTGTGCATTATAGTAGTTGCCCACACATTCAAAGGTTTTCTTAAAGCTTGGGTCAAGGCCTATGCCTATAATAAAAGGCTTCAGGTAAATACCTTTTTGCTGCAGGTCTTTTGATACTTTACAGGGATCCCCGTCACAGGCTTCTATGCCATCGGTAATAAGTACAACAACATTTCTGCAGTTGTCGCATTTTGGGAAATCATTGCCGCATAGTGCCAGTGAATTAGCAATGGGAGTGGTACCTCTTGGCCTGAGATATCTTAGTTTCTGTCTTATAACTGAGGCATTATTTTTAGAAAACGGAACTTCCAGCTTTGTATCGTTGCAATCCTGGGGGGGTACAACAGACTGATGCCCGTATGCCCTGAGGGCCATTTCAATATGGTCGAGTTTCTCAAGGCTGTCTATAGTGTGAATTAAGAATTTCTGAGCTATGTTTATTTTTCTGTCACTGTCCCAGTAGCCTGCCATGCTCTGTGAGCAGTCTAATAAAAACAGTATTCTTGTAGTGGGGGGTACAGGTTCTTTGTCTGATAAAGCAATCTGTGCATTTAAATTTCCGCTAATAAGTGTCAGCAAAATAATAAGTGATATCCCTGCTGTCCGGATCAAAAATTTCATACGGGTTCTGGTTTCTCACATAAAGGTAGAAAAAAACCTGAAATGTTAATGCTAATCTTTTTTAGTTCAACGCGGGAGCATGGAAGGTCTTGGCATCTTGTGCAAATAAATGTACTTTTGTGACAGATTACTTTCCTGCGGGACTTTTAGCTTTACAGTCAATAATAAGATTATATTATGGGATTAAAATGTGGAATTATCGGTCTGACAAATATTGGCAAGACCACTTTATATAATTGTATTTCAAATACAAGAGCAGAGATCACCGACTTTGCATATAGCTCGGGAAAATCGAATATGGGCATGGTAAATGTGCCTGATGCAAGGCTTGAAAAACTGGAGAGCATACAGGAAACGCAGAAACTCATCCCGACAAGCATGGAAGTATTTGATATCCCGGGACTTGCAAAAGGTGCCAGCAAGGGGGAAGGAATGGGAAACAGTTTTCTTTCCGATATTAGAAATACCGATGCCCTGATACACGTATTGCGTTGCTTTGATGACAATAAGCTGCCTCATATAGAAGGCTCGGTTGATCCTGTACGTGATAAGGAGATAGTTGACTTTGAACTTCAGCTGAGAGACCTGGAGTCTGTGGAGAAGAAAATGGAAAAGCTGGCAAAAATGGCCAGGGCGGGAGATAAAGAAGCAAAAAAGGCACACGAGGTATTAGCGAAATATAAAGCCCATCTTGAAGATTTTCAGCCGGTACGCACTGCTCCTGTAGATGCTGCTGACAAATATTATATTGAGGATCTTGCCCTGTTGACTGCCAAGCCTGTAATGTATGTGTGTAACGTTGATGAGGCATCTGCCGTAAAAGGAAATAAATATGTTGAGGACGTCAAGCTTGCAATTGAAGGAGAGGATGCGGAGATGCTTGTTATAGCAGGGGGACTGGAGGCAGAGATATCGGAGCTTGAAGAAGAAGCAGACAGGATAGAGTTCCTTGAGGAGGCAGGATTAAGTGAGCCTGGGATGCATAAGCTTATAAGAGCAGCATACAAGCTGTTAAGGCTCAATACTTTTTTTACTGTTGGGCCCAAAGAGATCAGGGCATGGACCATGAAAGAGGGAATGACCGCTCCTGAGGCTGCCGGGGTTATTCACAGCGATCTGGAAAGAGGCTTTATCCGGGCAGAGGTTATGCATTATGATGATTTTATTGAGCTGGGAGGCGAACAGGCCTGCAAGGACAAGGGCAAATTACATATTGAGGGTAAAAATTATATAGTTAAAGATGGAGATATCCTACATATCCGCTTCAATGTCTAGAAAGTATTTGATTATATCTTTTTTTCTCTTGTTTCTGGCTGCTTTATCCCCTGCACAAGACAATATATCCCTCGCAGAGGCCTGCCTGGAGGAAAGGGGAGAGCTGATAATTGAATTCGCCAATCCCGGCAGGGAAATACTTGTAAAGGCAGGCAGCTTTATCTCCATCGATAATGTAAGTGCAGAAAAAGTGAGAGCCTACATAAATAAAGAAGGTTTTTATAGATTCCTGGAGCTGAATATAGATTTCTCAGTTCTTAAAGCTCCTTCGCTTGATGCTGCTGCAGATGTAAAGGGGGGCAGTTTTTTTGAGCAATATCCTTCATATGATCAGTACGATTCAATAATGAGGAAGTTTGCTGAGGATTACCCCCTGCTTTGCACTCTTGATACTATAGGATACAGTGTTCAGGACAGGCTTCTTCTGGTGTTAAAGCTGTCAGATAATGTTGGAGTGGATGAGTCAGAACCCGAGTTTTATTATACATCCACCATGCATGGAGATGAGACCCTGGGCTTTATGCTTATGCTCAGGCTTATAGATCACCTGCTTTCGAATTATGCTAGCGATATTTATATTACCAGCCTGCTTAACTCCATTGAACTTTATATCAATCCCCTGGCCAATCCCGATGGATTTTACAGGGACGGGGGACCTAGCCGTTTTAATGCCTCCAATGTGGACCTGAACCGTAATTTTCCTGATCCATGGAACGGGCCCCACCCCGACGGAAAAGATTACGCACCGGAGAATACCGCACAGATGGATTTTATGAGATCAAGGCATTTTGTGATGTCTGCCAATTTTCATTCGGGAGCTGAAGTGGTAAATTATCCATGGGATAACTGGACGTCCTACCAGAAGATTCACCCCGATGACAGCTGGCTGCAGTTTGTCTCTCATGAATATGCCGATACCGTACATCAATACAGCACAGGCTATATGACCGGTTTTGACAGTGGTGTGACAAATGGGGGAGACTGGTATGTAATAGATGGGGGAAGGCAGGATTATGTTACATATTTCCTTTCCGGCAGGGAAGTGACGATTGAACTTGATAATACCAAGATCACCCCCGTGAGCCAGTTAAATGAGCACTGGGAATATAACTACCGCTCGCTGATTAACTATGCCTGTCAGGCAGGTTATGGTGTGCAGGGACAGGTAAGTGATTCTTCTACAGGGATGCCGCTCAAAGCTATGATTAAGATTGCCGGTCATGACCATGACTCATCAATGGTGTTCAGTGAAGCAGGGAATGGCTTTTATGTGAGGCTCCTGGACGAGGGAATATATGATATTACATTTTCTGCTCCGGGATATTTTGATACTGTCATCACTGATATTTCTGTATTAAACTATCACAGCACTATTCTTAATGTAAAAATGCTTCCTTTAGCTGCCGGTGTGGGACCGCTTCCGGAGATAGCGGGACTGAGAATTTTCCCCAATCCTGTTTCTTCCGGTCTTTCTGTTGATTTCAGTCTTGCAGCTCCCGGAGAGCTTGTGTTTACTGTTTATTCAATGAGTGGCAGGATGGTATTTGTCGAGACTAAATATTTCCGGGAAGGAGATAAGAGTCACAGCTTACATTTTTCCGGTCTTCCGGCTGGCATTTATTTTCTGCATATAGAAGGGCCCTCATCATGCAGTAGCAGAAAATTCATTAAAGACAGCAGGTAATTTTTTCTCTTTATCAGGAATTAAAAAATTATATTTGCCATTCAGTAAAATGCACAAACATAAATATACATGCCTAATTTTTCATTTCTAAAGAAGATATGTGCCGGGCTGCTGCCTGTTTCCTTATTTCTTGCCCCGACGTTTATTGCAACAGCTCAGCGTTCAGGCAGGATACCATCAGAGAAGCCCGCACTGATCATAGGACTGGTGTTAGACCAGATGCGTCCCGACCAGATATACAGGTACTGGGATAAATTTGGGGATGATGGATTTCGCAAGCTCGTCGATAACGGAACAGTAATGAGACAGGCAGGCTTTCATTATAATAATACTCAGCCTGCACCGGGCTGTGCAACTATTGCCACCGGAGCACAACCTTCTGTTCATGGCATTGTGTCTGATTCGTGGTATGAGATGCTTAAGGATGGACTTATTCATTGCACGGATGATAAAAGTGTTAAGCCTGTTGGGGGAGCCTTTGAGCAGGGACAGTATTCACCGCATAATATTCTTGTTTCAAGCCTGGGAGATGAGATTAAACTGGCCGGTAAGGATAATAAAGTTTTTTCCATTGGCTGGAGTAATGAATGTGCAATAATTTCGGGCGGGCATTCTGCCAACGGAGCTTTCTGGATAGACAGCAGGTCGGGCAGATGGATGACAAGCTCATATTACTGTGAGATGCTGCCCGGCTGGCTAAATAAGTTTAATGAAAAAGGCTTTCCCGATATTTACCTTGAAAGAATATGGGAGCCACTTCTTCCCCTTGAAGAATATACTGGATATGCTGTTAATAAAAGTATTTCCCTGCCGGTAGATCTTGAGAGGGAGAGCAGGATAGACAGGAATACCAGGAACTACAGTATGCTCAGGGATACTCCTTACGGGAATACCATGGTATTGAATATGGCAATGAACCTTATTTACGAAGAGCAGATGGGTAAAGATGAACATGTCGATTATCTGATAATTAACCTGCCGGCCATAGGGGCGGTTGCAAAAAAATATGGCAGGGAATCTGTTGAGCTTGAAGATGCCTTCCTGAGGCTGGACCAGGATATAGCCCTGCTCTTAAGTTCACTGGATGAATGGGTGGGAAAAAACAGAATGCTGATCTATCTTACCGCAACACATGGTATGAACCAGGATATTAAATATCTTAAGAATGCCAAAATGCCTGCAGGTGAGTTCGACGGTAATCAGGCCCTTTCACTGCTGAGGGCATACCTCAATGCAAGGTTCGGTCGTGGGAACTGGGTTAAGTCATATTATGAGAATCAGGTATTTTTAAACCGTTCCCTTATTGAAGATTCCAGGCTTTCAATAGATGATATACGAAATGAAGTAGCGAATTTTATGATACAGTTTGAGGCTGTTGCCCATGCAATATCAGCCACAACCATCACTTCCTCATATTTTCCCGGGGGGATTAATTCGCTCTTGCAAAACGGATATAATGCCAAGCGGTCAGGCGATGTTATGATTGTGCTGAGGAGCGGATGGAGCATGAAGGGTCAGCACAGGGAAGGAACAGGCTATAATTATGGCAGGAAGGTTCCTCTTATCTGGTATGGCTGGAAGGTGAGGCGTAAGACAATTCACAGGGAGGTGGATATGTCTGATATTGCCCCCACAATTTCATATTTTTTAGATATTTCCGTACCCGATGCCAGTACGGGGAAACCAATATTGGATATGCTGGAATAAAATTTTTATATTTGCTGGCTAATTAATTAATTTATGTTTTAATAAAGAGAAAGTATTATGAGATTTTTGAAAATGAAAACCCTTATCGTTCTGGTCCTGTTAATTAGTACTGTAAGTGTTTTTGCACAGACAAAAAAGGAAGCGGTAGATGCCTATAATAAAGGAGCTGCTGCGATTGCTTCCGATCCTGCTGGTGCGGTAGCAGCATTTGAAGAATGTATTGCCATTAGCAAACAACTTGGTGAAGAAGGAGAAGAAACTTATAATAATGCAGCCAAACAAATTCCGGGATTACATTATAAGATTGCCATGATAGCCTATAAGAAAAAGGATTTTCCTGTAGCAATTAAAGAATTTGAGAAAGCAATGGATACTGGTGATACCTATAATAATGAGCAGATTGCCGGCAAAGCTAATAAGGTAATCCCCCAGGTTTATAATATTTCAGCTACAAACCATTATAAGAATAAAAGATACGAAGAAGCCCTGGTTTGTTTTGATAAGGCAATTGAGTATAAGCCGGATTATGCAAAGCCATACTTAGGGAAAGCAGGGGTTTATAAGAAGCAGGGAGATAGCGGAAAGATGATTGAGATGTGTGACAAGGCAATTGAGCTTGGTAAAAAGACCAATGATAAGAAAACAGCAGGCAGTGCCATGAAGCTTGCTAAAAATTCCATGTTTAACCAGGCCGTTTCATTTATTGGTAAAGAGCAGTGGCCCGAGGCTGAAAGCTCACTTAACAAGTCTATAGCCTATGGAAATAAAACTCCTGATGCATACTATCAGCTGGGTAAAGTATTAAGTTCCCAGAAAAAATGGGATGAAGCAATTGCCAGTCTGAATAAAGCCATAGAGCTGGATGCTGAAAGCGACAATGTTGCCAAGGCCAAGTATTATTTTGAGCTGGGAGATGCTTATTTAGGCTCGGGTGACAGTAGTGCTGCCTGTGCTGCCTATAAGAATGCTGTTTATGGTGATTATGCGGCAAATGCCAAATATCAGGTAGAGCAGGTGCTTAAGTGCAAATAAAGAGAAAACAAAGGATTTTAGTTAAGAGCTCTGCAATGCAGGGCTCTTCTTTTTTACATGCTTTTTACATGCTTTGTTTTTTACTTATTCTTTATCCCTTACTTTTGCCAGCTCTGCTATCAGATCAGGTCTTTTTTCAATAGCATTTCCCACAACAATAATATCTGCTCCTGCCCGGTAAGCTTCTTCAGCCTTTTTTGCATTGTTTATTCCTCCGCCCACAATAAGAGGAATTGATATAGAGCCTTTTACATCCCTGATCATTTTTTCGGAAACAGCTTTTTCCGCTCCGCTTCCGCCTTCAAGATAGATCATCTTGTGGCCTATCATCTCGCCGGCCATTGCAGTGGCTACGGCTATGTCGGTCTTATGTTCAGGTATGGCCATTGAGTTACTAAGGTAGCCTACGGATGTTTCATTGGCGTTACCGGTAAGAATATAGCCTGTTGACAGTACTTCAAGTCCGAATTTCTTTATTACAGGTGCAGCAGCAACATGATTGCCAATAAGGTTTTCAGGATTCCTGCCCGATATAAGAGATATAAGCAATATGCCGTCTGCTTTTTCAGATATCTGCATCAGGCTGCCAGGAAAGATGATAACAGGAATATCACACAGGTCTTTTATCCTGCATATAGTATCGTCCAGTCCCGCTGATACCAGGCTGCCGCCAACAAGTATCAGGTCCACCCTGTGTTTGTTTGCCAGGTCTGAAACATATTCCAGATCTTTCTTTGGAAAGTTTTCAGGGTCTATTAATATAGCAAGGAGCTTATGCTCTTTTAGCTTTGCTTTGATTGATTTTAACAGCATATTATTTTATTTCCAACACATTACGCTTATATAATCGCCCGACCTGAAGTAGGACAGGTCAAATTGATTTTCCTGGTCATCTCTTATTACAGTTCCTTTCAAATAGCCCGACTCCTTTACTTCAAAAGGGGAAATGATAATACTTTCTTTAAAGTTAAGATTGCCTTTGTCACATATCTTATACAGGGCTTCCTTGGCACACCAGTGGATATACAAATGATATCGCTTCAGTTCGGGGTCTTTTGTAATTACCTCCTTATCATTTATGAACTTATGAGCTATAGACCTGATACGGTGCGACATAAATTCCAGGTCTATCCCCACCCGCCTGGTTTTGCTAAGCAAAACAGAAGTAAGATTTTTTGAATGTGATATGCTTATATTGTGGCTCTTGTCCCTGAGGGAAGGCTTATTGGTCTTGTTATATATTATTCTGGCATTTCTTCCCAGCATTTCTTTAAGCAGTATCCTTACACTTAAGTATTCCAGTTTTCTTTCATAAGACTTAAAGCCGTTTATTCTAGTAAGCTCATCAGCTTCAAGTGTAATTTGTGCAAGTAATTCCCCAAGATTTTCCTTTATCTCCCAACTGCCAAGAAGGCAATTCTCTATTTCTCTTTTTTCTATGAGTCCCATCAGAGGTTTAATTTACACAAAAGCTGTTAATTCCACTTAAAACTGTCTATAAAGTGGATAATATCTTCTTTAAAAAAGGCTATTACCGGAGTCAGCGAATCTTTATCAATAGTGGTCCTGAAATATAGAGCGCCACGTAAAAAATGACGACTGCTGTCGGTAAGAAAGAACTGTACAGATGAAGCAACATCTCCTTCCAGGCTGTAAAGGATACCATATACATCATCATCATCTTTCCTTATCACTTGTTCCTGTATTTCTTCAGCCTTAACAGTATGTTTATATGCCAGGGTATAGCTGTCTTCAATATATGCATTCAGGTTATTGTTCACCTTCTTATAACTGATATGTATTTTTCCGTTGTATGCAGGGAACACAATATTTATCCAGCAAGGCTCGGCATCAGGCTCGGCATCTTTTACGACATTACCATATACCGGATATTCAAATGAATAGGGGCAGGGGCCATTGTAAGTCCTGTATGCTTTTTCAGGAAAATTGATACGGTAATAGCCCCTGGGCCTGGGAGTGTGAGCCTGCCTGCATGAAGCCATAAGCAGTAATAAGGCTAATGTTAAGAGAGAAAGCCGGGAAAGCTGTTTATTTATTTTTCTTCTTATCAAGCCTGGTAATTTTTATTTTTTTAATTCTTCTTTTATCAACAGAATATATCCTGAATTCAAGCCCCCCAATAATGAAAGTCTCATCTTTGCCGGGTATTTCTCCATTCACTTCCAGCACCAGGCCGGCAAGGGTGTCGGCATCACCTTTAATATCATCGAAAATATTTTCACTACTGTTAAGCAGCTTATAGAAATCCACTAAAAGGGTTTTTCCTTCAAATATCCAGCTGGAATCGTCTATGCGTGTATAATATTTTTCTTCATCATCAAACTCATCCCTAATCTCTCCCACAATTTCTTCCAGTATATCTTCCAGGGTAACTATCCCGCTTGTTCCTCCATATTCATCAATAACAATTGCCATATGTATTTTTTTCCTCTGAAATTCTTCAAGCAGGTCGTTTATTTTTTTTGTTTCCGGAACGAAATAGGGAGATCGGATCAGCGATTGCCATTTAAAGCGTACGTTCTTTTTTAAGTGAGGGAAAAGGTCTTTTATATACAATATACCTTTGATCTGGTCAAAAGACTTGAGGTAAACAGGCACCCTTGAATAACCCGATTCAAGAACAGCTTTAAGCAAGTCATCGAAACTTGTTGACATGTCAACAGCAAATACATCCAGTCTTGATCGCATTATCTCTTTGGCATCGGTATTTCCGAATTTTACTATTCCCTCCAGTATTTGTTTGTCTTCGGTAATTTTTGTCTCTGCAAGCGAAAGGGCATCTGAAAGCTCATCCATTGAAACATTTTGTTTCTTCAGAGTCAGGCGTTTGTTTACAAAATTGGTTGACGAAACAAGCACCATGGTCAGAGGCATAAAAATGGTTTGCAGGGCAGAAATACCCAAAGCCATGAAACATGAGAATTTTACATTATAGCTATTGGCATATATTTTTGGTAATATCTCACCAAAGAGCAAAAGGAAAAATGTGATAAATACCACCTGTGCAAGAAAACCCAGCAGTCTTGCATCACCGAAGTCAACAAGAGAATTACTTAGATAGGAGGATATAATAACTATTGCAACATTAACAAAGTTATTGGCAACCAGTATGGTGCCAAGCAGATACTCAGGGCGTGACAACAGATGCAAAATCTTTTTTGATGAAGCACTGTCCTTGTATTTCAGCCTGGAAAGCTGTGAAGGAGAGAGTGAAAAGAAAGCAATCTCCGATCCTGATATCAGCGCCGAACATATCAATAGTAGCAGTACAAAAGCCATCCATGCAATTATGCCTGCTGAGGGGGCTAAAAAAACGATCTCGGTTTTAGCCAGTATAGTTAACGGAATAAAAGTTTCCGGTTCCAAAATAAGCTATTAATGATGAATACTAAAAAGGCAGATCATCCTCATCATTTGATGTACTAAGGTCCTTTGTTTCTGCTGTATTTCCTTGTGTTGAGCCTTTATCTCCGCTATTGGGAGCATTTTCTACATGCGGAGAATCCGTATCCTGGGTTCTTTCAGAGTCAGACTTCTTACCCAGCATCTGCAGGTTGTCGATTACAATTTCAGTAATGTATCTCTTAATTCCCTCCTTGTCTTCGTAAGAGCGGTTGCTTATCTTCCCTTCGAGGTATAACTGTTGTCCCTTTTTTACATATTTCTCAACTACCTCTGCCAGCTTTCTCCATACAACAATGTTATGCCACTCGGTATTGGTAACACGATCTCCGCTTTTATTGGTGTAGGTTTCGCTCGTAGCAAGTGGAAATTTGGCTACGGCCACACCGCTGTCCAGGTATCTTACTTCAGGATCGCGACCTACATTGCCTACCAGAATCACTTTGTTTATCATCTCTTTATCTTAATGTGTTAGAGATACAAAAGTAATGTTTTTATTAGCTTTTCACAAAACAAGTATATTCATACTTTATCAGAAAAAATGAAGCATTTAATCGTTAAATTAAAAATCTTGTTTATATTTGCAGTCCCAAAAGATATAATTGTAAATAATTGATAACTAAAGAATTTAATAAAAATGACTAAAGCAGACATTGTAAATGAGATTTCAAAAAACACTGGGATTGAAAAGGTGACAGTCCAGAAGACAGTCGAAGCTTTTATGGCTACCATCAAGGACTCACTTGTAAAGGACAAGAATGTGTATTTAAGAGGATTTGGAAGTTTTGTTATAAAGAAAAGAGCAAAGAAAACAGCAAGAAATATTTCCAAGAATACTACTATTATTATACCTGAGCACTTTATTCCTTCATTTAAGCCTGCAAAGACCTTTGTTAGTAAGGTAAAAAACAATGTTAAAAGGTAAATTGCTGAAAAAATTTTAAGAAATGCCAAGCGGGAAAAAAAGAAAAAGACATAAGATGTCGACTCATAAGCGCAAAAAACGCCTGAGGAAAAACAGACATAAGAAAAGGAAATAATCCTTTTTCAGACTTATTACGAAGTTTTTACTAAACCTAAAGATCCGCCAGGGCCTTTAGGTTTATTGTATTTCCTCAAGCTGCAATTGTTCTGCTTCATTTTTATCCAAATTAAAAACATTTTGGAATTGTGAACAACGAATTAGTGATAGATGTAACTTCCGATGATATAACAATTGCCCTTATACAAGACAATAAACTGATAGAGCTTTCCAAAGAAAAAGCCGACATCAGGTTTTCAGTAGGGGATGTTTATCTTGGAAGGGTAAAGAAATTAATGCCGGGACTTAATGCTGCCTTTATAGATGTGGGATATGAGAAGGATGCATTCCTTCATTATCTCGATATGGGGGCCCAGTTTCAGTCCCTTAACAAGTATTTGAATCTTGCATTATCAAGAAAAGGGAAGCTGGTTTCCATGCCTAAGTTCAGGCCTGAAACTGATATTCCCAAAGATGGTAAGATATCGGATGTACTTAAGCCGGGACAACAAATACTTGTACAGATAGCCAAGGAGCCCATCTCAATGAAAGGTCCCCGCCTGACGTCTGAGATATCTATTGCCGGCAGGAATATGGTATTGATGCCTTTTTCTGATAAGGTATCGGTATCCCAGAAATTAGAATCGGAGGATGAAAGGAACAGGCTCAAGAAGCTGTTGCAGAGTATCAAGCCAAAGAACTATGGGATTATTATACGTACTGCCGCTGAAGGAAAGAAAGTGGCCCTGCTTGACTCAGAGCTCAGGTCGCTGGTGAAAAAATGGGAAGATGCTTTCACAGAGATAAGGAATGCCAGGCCGCCCCAGCTTGTGATAAGTGAGCTTAGCAGGACATCGGCCATACTGAGGGATTTGCTCAATGTATCTTTTAACAGCATATATGTTAACAGCAAGACCGTACATAATGAAATAAAAGAGTACATAAACAGTATCGCCCCCGAGAAGAATAAGATTGTTAAGCTTTATACCGGCAAGGCTCACATATACGAGCATTTTGGGATCAATAAGCAGATAAAAGCACAGTTTGGAAAGACTGTCTCATTTAAGAAAGGCGCCTACCTTATTATAGAGCATACCGAAGCCCTTCATGTAATTGATGTTAACAGCGGTAACCGGTCTAAAAAAGGAGACGACCAGGAACAAACTGCCTTGCAGGTAAACCTGGCAGCGGCAGTTGAGATATCACGGCAGTTAAGGCTGCGCGATATGGGAGGGATCATAGTTGTTGATTTTATAGATATGACCAGTCATGCCAACAGGCAGCTTCTTTATGACAAGATGAAGGAAAGCATGGCAGATGACAGGGCAAAACATAATATATTACAGCTTAGCAAGTTCGGGCTAATGCAGATAACCAGGCAGAGGGTAAGGCCCGAGATGCATGTGGAAACTACCGAAGTATGTCCTGTATGCAAGGGCAGTGGAAAGATATCTTCCAGCATACTGCTGGTTGACGAAATAGAAAGTGTAATAAGAGAGGTGCAGGAAAGTTATAACTTAAGCAAGATAAACCTGAAGCTGCATCCTTATGTGGGGGCATATCTCAGGCAGGGGATCTTCTCTGTACTTGGAAAGTGGAGCAGGAAGTTTAATTGTAAAATAAGCATGGAGACAAATACTTCATACGGCTTCCTTGAATACCATATTTATGACAAGTATGGCGATGAGATTGATCTTAAGGCTTAAGCACAGTATTAATTGGCCGTTTATAAAGAATGTCTCTTTTAGGTCGGATAAGATATTATTAGCAGGAACTAAATTATTTTTGTAGAAAGAAAAACCAGGATCAATGCAAAAACGATTTTTAACAATTATCAT
The DNA here is from genome assembly GCA_029932855.1 of Bacteroidales bacterium. GTDB lineage: Bacteria > Bacteroidota > Bacteroidia > Bacteroidales > VadinHA17 > JAYEGO01. The sequence continues at coordinate 94,125 of JAOZPG010000006.1, forward strand.
TCTAAGCATAATGGCTGCCGGGAGCTTGTTCTCACAGGTATTCAGTCCGGTAAGCTGGAATTTTTCTTTTGAGCAGACAGCCACAGGGGAGAGCGAGCTGGTATTTGAAGCCCTGATTGACGATACATGGCATCTTTATTCCCAGCACCTTCCGGAGGGAGGTCCCATTCCCACGAGTTTCGTATTTGAAGGCTCAGACAATTATAAAAGGATAGGTGAAGTAGTGGAAGTTACCGAGGCCGATGTGGTTTATGATTCAAGCTTTGAGCTGGAGCTGAAGATGTTTTCTCACAAGGCTGAGTTCAGGCAGAAGATAGAGATCATTGGCCAGGAGGACTTTATCCTTAAGGGATATGTTGAGTTCATGTCTTGCGATGATGAGCGTTGCCTGCCACCCACTGAAGAAGATTTCTCTTTTTCAATAAAAGCTGCAACACCGGCTGAGGCTGTTGCAGGAGAAAAGCAGTCAGCATCAAAGACCATTACAGCTTCTAATACGGATACAGCTGTCGAGACAAGCGATTCAGGCAGCACTAAAGAGGGATCGGGCTTGCTGGGCTTTTTTTTTCTGGCAATGTTAACAGGCCTTGCAGGCATACTTACTCCCTGTGTTTTTCCTATGATCCCTATGACCGTAGCCTTCTTTTCACAGGGAACATCCCGGAAGGCAGCCTCTATACTTAAAGCATTTATTTTTGGCCTGTCAATAACCTTTATTTATACGGCCATTGGTCTTGTCGTATCACTTACCAGTGCAGGTGCGGATTTTGCCAATAATCTCAGCACGCACTGGATACCGAATACTATATTTTTCTTATTATTCATGGTTTTTGCAGCCTCATTCCTGGGACTGTTTGAGATGGTACTTCCAAGCAGCCTTGTAAACAGGGCCGACAGGCAGGCAGACAAAGGCGGATATGTGGCAGCTTTTTTTATGGGACTTACAACAGTGCTGGTATCTTTCTCATGTACGGGTCCCATTGTTGGTGCATTACTTGTTGAGGCAGCATCGGGTGATGTTATCAAGCCAACAATAGGAATGTTTGGATTCGGACTTGCATTTGCGCTTCCCTTCACACTCTTTGCCATATTCCCTTCCTGGATGCAGAAGCTTCCAAAGTCGGGCGGATGGCTGAACTCTGTCAAGGTGGTATTGGGATTCATAGTTCTTGCTTTTGGGATGAAGTTCCTGCTTACCATAGACCTGAGTTATCATCTTAACATCTTTACCAGGGAGCTTTACCTTGCCATATGGATAGTGATATTTTCCATGATGGGATTCTACCTTCTTGGTAAGATAAAATTTGCTCTCGACAGTGATCTCCCCAAAATAGGTTTTTTCAGGGCCATGCTTGTGATAGCGATCTTTTCCTTTGTGTTGTACCTGGTTCCCGGCATGTTTGGTGCGCCGCTTAATGCCGTATCGGGACTGATACCTCCCATGGACAGGCAGAGCTTTGTGCCGGGTGGATCTGTGACAGCCACTGTGCCGGCGTCTTTAAGCGAGGGAGATAATCAGAAGAGTGCAAATTGTGATAATGCCAGATATTCGGATTTTCTGCACCTTCCATACGGACTGGATGGTTATTTCGAATACAAACAGGGAATGGAATGTGCCAGGGAGCAGAATAAGCCTGTATTGCTTGATTTTAAAGGACATGCCTGCAGCAACTGTAAGGAGATGGAATCAAAGGTATGGTCAGATCCCGAAGTGCTTGAGCGCCTCAGGGAGGATTTTGTAATTATAGCCCTTTATGTTGATGACCGCAGCAAGCTGCCTGAAGAAGAATGGCTGAGATCGGAAATTGACGGGAAGATAAAAAAGACCATAGGCAAGGTTAATGCAGACCTGCAGATATCAATGTTCGAGATAAATTCTCAGCCTTATTATATTATTGTTGATCATCAGGGCAGGCCACTGACTGAAGCCGTGACGCATAATCTTAAGATCAGTGCATTTGTTGATTTCCTTGATAAGGGAAAGCAAGCTTTTGATAAGGAATCAGTATCTCCGGTTTTTAAGCCTTCTTCTTCATTAAACCCGCTGTAAGGGTAGAGAGCAGCATCAGTATGCCGAAGAATGAAAATATACGGCATATATAGTCGCCGTGTTTTACATAAAAGCTTATTTCCTCATTCTCTCTCAGCCTGCCTTTAATTACGGCAGGTACCCAGAAATGTGTGGCCTTCAGTATCTCTCCTTTCTGGTTAATAAAGCAGGAGATGCCGGTATTTGCCGAGCGTGCAATACTCCGGCGTGTCTCAATGGCCCTTATGGAAGTAAAGCTAAGTAGCTGCTTATAGCCGGGACTGTCTCCCCACCAGGCATCATTGGTAACTATTGCCAGTATGTTTGCACCTTTCTTAACAAAACCGTTTACAAATTCCCCGTAAACCGATTCGTAACATATAGGTGTTCCCAGCTTTGTGCTGCCATATATATCGTTAAGGGTAGATCGTTCAGCCTGGGGGGTATAGCCCCTTGTGGTACCGCCAAGCTGTATTATAAATTTCTCCATATGATGCAATAGCTTAGGAAAAGGTACTTTTTCAACCCCTACGACTAATTTCGATTTATGATAAAACTGATAGTTATGACTGCTGTCCACCTGTATTGTTGAATTGTAAATACTGTAATAGTTGTCAGTGCCTTTTAGCTTCCTGGCCATGGGCGGGGGAGTCTCATTTTTTCCATATTCATAGAAGGAAGTGAGCCCGGTCACGAATTTTATGCCGGGGTAGTTACTTACAAACTTATTCAGTTGCTGTATGCTGTTGTTCCAGCTAATGCGGTTTTCCCAGATATTGTCATTCAGGGCAGTCTCGGGTGCCAGAATATAATCTGTCTCCTGGTCTGCCAGCGAATCTGCCAGATAGAGTAATTTTTTCAGTTGTTCATCCATGGGCATTCCAAAGAATTTTTCTTTATACGGATCCACATTAGGCTGTAAAACAACAAACTCCTTTTCCGGCCCTGTTTCCCGGTAGTTTCTGAACCTTACAAATGAATAAACAACAGGAATGAGTATTATTAAGAGCAGCAGCACCATCTCTTTTATCCTGCCCCTGACGCTTCCCTTTTGAATAAAGTCCCAGGCAAGAATAAAGATCAGGATGTTTATTATAAGCACCCAGGGGCTAGCTCCTGTGCTCCCGGTAAATTCATACCATTGTATAAGCCTGATATCTTTTGCAAATCCGTTACCCAGTATGAGCCATGGAAAAGACAGTTCTCCGTTAAGGTATATGTGTTCATAGGCTGTCCAGTATGCCATAAGGCTGAAGTAGCCGGCACCGTGGCCCAGCTTTCTGTGGCTTATGTGAAACAACCAGAATGCCATGGCCATTAAGAATGAGCCTATGGCAATAGCGGCAACCGCCCCGAAGAATGTTGAATATCTTATCCATGATGTAGTGGCTATATTCCATAAAACAAAAACTACAGTAGAAAAAAGCAGTATGGACACAGAACTGTTGTTCGCCCTGTTCTCATAATACAGCCTTTCGAGTATCAGCAATGGCACAAAGGCGACAAAAAGTATTATTCCCGAAAACTGGCGGAACCAGGGGAGGCTTAAAAGCAGGGAGCTTAATAATATCAGTATGACGATGTGTTTCTTGTTGAGCTTCATTATCGTTTCTTGTTCTTTATATTGTTAATATGCGGTTTAATGTTGTTTGTTCCTTTTTGGAATTATTTAATAAGATATTTCTTTCCGGCTACTTGTTTATTATCATCTCAATCAGCTATTTATGTTAGCATTCTTATTATTTCAATCAGCTATTTATGTTGCATTCTTATTATCTCAGGCATTTTTAATAATTGTCAGATATTTATCAGTTTTTGCTTGTTCACCAGGTAAACTCCTATAATAATAACAAATATCCACATAAGCTCGGTAGCCACAATCCCTTCCCCGTCGAAAAGGCCCCATAATACTGCAAACACAGGGATTATATAAGTAACCGATGCAGCAAATATAGCAGTTGTATATTTTATAAGCACATTAAAAAAGATAACAGCTATAAAAGAACTAAAGAAGGATAATAAAATAACATATAAGAGACTTTCCATTGCTGCCGGATTACTGAATGATGTATGCAGATCAGTAAAAAGCAGGTTTATTCCTGCAAAGGGACCTATAAGGAAGAAGGACAGGGAAGCAATGCTCAATGCATCCATCCCGGCAAGCTTGTATTTAATTTCATTAACGCTAATACCGTAACATAAGGTAGCAACTATGATAAATATGGAATAAGCCGATGCCTGAAACCCCGATCCTCCCGGTATCCCCTGAAATATCAGTCCCGCTGCCCCCAGGAAGCCCAGTATAAGTCCCAGTATATTTACCAGTTTAACATGGCTCTTATAAAAAAGGAGTCCCACGAAAAGAGTGAACAGCGGAGTAAGGGAGTTTAAGATGCCGGCCATGCTGCTGTCTATCTGTGTCTGGGCCTTTGTAAAGAGAAAGGCAGGAATACCATTCCCTATCAGTCCTACAATTATAAGAGAAACAATATTGCTCTTGTTTATCTTTTTCAGTCTTTTTATAACAAAAGGAGCATAGAAGATAAATGTAAAGAATATGCGGAAGGAAGCCACCTGCACATCACTAAAAGCAACAAGGGCTTTCTTCATAAGTATAAATGAAGTGCCCCATATAAAGGCCAGGACTAAGAGGAGGGCCCATTGCCAGCTTTTCTTCTCCAGTATCATGATAAGAAAATTTCAACAAATATACTTTTTTCTTCCCTCCCTGCCTGTTGCTTTCTTCACAATCTCAGTAGCAAAAGTGGGGATATCCTGATCAATGTCTTAACATATGCATACATTTATCACTAATTCAGGCACATATACCATAATTGTTTTGTTTTATCGGATACAAGGCTTAAGTTTGTCTTTAATTTTTTTGGCAGGTTTATTGCAATACTAAGGCTGGCATGGATATACTGTTATTTTTTAAAGGCATAATTATAGGGGCATTAATGTCCTTTCCTTTCGGTCCCACCGGATTATTGCTTATTCATCGTACCCTAAGTAATGGAAGGACCTCGGGATTTCTTTCCGGTATGGGTGTGGCAACAGGAGACACGATCTTTGCTATCATAGCCGGCTTTGGTATATCTTTTATTGTGCATTTCCTGGAGGCCGGGCAGTTTTATTTTCATCTGCTTGGTTCACTTATTATCATCCTGCTTGGCTTAAGGATATTTATCAGCAATCCGGTAAAAAAATTCAGATACAGAAAAGTTGAGGATAAGCGCAGGCTGTGGCATTATTTCTCGGGTATGTTTCTGTCACTCTCAAATCCTTTTATGTTATTTGCCTTTCTTGCGGTGTTTACCACCCTGAACCTTCTGGATAAAGATTCCTTCATGCCTGCACTTAATATTATATCAGGATTTTTTGTGGGAGCCACGACCTGGTGGTTTCTTATCAGTTCGGTTGTAAACCGTTTAAGCAGAAGGATAAAGCTCAGGAATATTTTCTGGCTTAACAGGATAGCAGGAGCTGCTATTTTCCTTTTTGGCTTTATTGCAATTATAGGATTTCTTATCTTGGGTCAGTAGCTTATCTGCAGGTGAAGCAGAGAGGTAATAGGCGAAGTCTCTGATTTGCCGGATGATACAAATTAAATTATTTAAATCTTTTTACAATCTCATCGGTATCCCTGATTATCTCCCGGTGGAGATCCAGTATTTCTGTGAAGCCTGACTTTTCAGAACGGTTCAGCCTGCAAAGTTTCAGGCAGCCTTTAATTTCCTGCAACTTCTCATACCAGTAATAAGCAGCCAGTGCAGCAGGCAGGAGGCTGACAAAATAAATACCTGCTATGGGCCAGGATACCAGTAATCCTACTATTACGGACTGTATAATATGAAACAGGGGACTTAATATACGGCTCAGGCCAAATTTAAATGAACTTATGAACTGTGGGTCTTCAACATTATTGCCAATACTTACTGCTATCCTGAATGGTATGTAATTGTTTATAAAGCCATATAGAAAAACAGGGAAAGTAATTATAAGAGCCAACAGGCTAAAGACTAAATTTACTATTGACGAACGGCCTTTTTCCACATACTTATTGCTTATGCCGATAGATTTGAGCTTATCAAGGTAAGTGGCAACTTTTTCCTTCAGTGGAAGGAGGAGAGACCTGTCTTCTTTTTCACATTCCGACAGTATTCTTACGGTGGCCTGGTCGCTTATCAGCTCTTTCCCGTCACCGCTGTCAGGCAGCTGCTCCAGCATCCGGTATCTGTAAATATATCTTAACTCGTTAATAAGATCGTAGAACTCATCGCTCTCAATATGTACTATCAGGGGATGCAGTTTCTCCCACAGATGGGCTTTTAAGCTATTGATGGCCTTTACAGGTGATTCTTTATATTGATCGTAGAAGTCAGAAACAGGGATAGCTTTCCCGAAATTCAGTATCAGCCTGCTTCTGAATCTCTCATAATTATCATAATCCAGTCCCACAGGAACAATTTTTATGTTGAGCTTAAACTCGTTTGCTTCTTCTGTCTGGAAGGCTATTCTTGCAAATCCTTTTTTCAGTTGTCTTAACCTGTGAATTCCTTCGTGGCTCCCTTCGGGAAGCAGGGCAAGTCCCCTTCCGTTTTTTATTACCTCTATAGTTTTCAGAAAGACTGCATCATTATTTTTCAGGCTGTCGAAGCCATCCCGTATCCTGTATATGGGTAGTATCTTAACGAAAAATAATAATCTGGCAATAAAATTTTTCTTAAAAATATCTGAGCGGGCAAGGAATACAGGCTGCTTCCATCTCAGGGCATAGAGCAGTGCCAGGGCATCCATTAATGAGTTCTGGTGGTTAATGGTAAAAATAAGATGTTTATCCCTGGGGATGTTTTCCTTATTAAGTATGATTATTTTCCTGTAAAAGATATTATTGTGCCAGAACCCAACCCATGATTTGAGCAGGAAATATCTTAAAGACCATCTTTCTACTTTGCCTAATTTCATCTGATCATATTTTCCGGGTTAGCCGGTGAAAGCTAACAGTTTTAAACAGGGAATAAAAATAGTTTAAATTTATTTTATAGCATGCTTTATTTGATAAGTTGTTTTTGATAACTTTATATAGATATTGATGATAACACTTAGGGAGACTGCATGATAGTGGCTAAGCAGGAATAATCATGATTTGTTTATTTATGAAAAAAAACAAGATTCTCATATTAAGGATACCGGCCATAATGCTTCTCTTTTGCGGATTGTTCCTTAATTCATTTTCCCAGCAGGAATCCGATACCGCCAGGCTGCGCATGAATGATATCTCTACCTTAAGTATGGTTGATACGCTTGAGTATTACGATGAGGGATCAACAGACAGCATTATTATATTATCCGGGGGAGTTGCCAGCATACTTGCCTCCGAGAGCATGTTTGCAAACTGGGTACAGGGAGGCCAGAATTCCCTGAATTCAATAGCTAAGATCAGGCTCTTTCATAATAAAAGAAAATACAGGAATTATTACGGTCATACATTCAATGCCGCCCTTGGCTATATATATGCAAACGGTGATTTCAGGAAGACGGAGGACAGGCTGGATTATTATTTCAAGTATTCAAGCTATATCAGGAACAAGTTTTATTTCAGCACTATGCTGAATGTAAAGACGCAGATACTTCCCGGATATAATTATCCTGATGACAGTGTGAAGATATCTAACTTCCTTGCTCCTGCTTACGTTTTGCTAAAGATAGGCTTTGACTATATGCCGGGAAGGAATATAAAGATTTTCCTGGCCCCCTTGTCGTCAAAGGTAACCATCGTGGCCGATCAGAACCTTGCCAATAATGGCTATTTTGGTGTGATAAGTGGCAGTTTCGATATTATTACCGAGACATTTCTCAGCCTGGGCAATAATTTAAGGTATGAGTTCGGAGGCTTTGTTGTTATAGGCATAAAGGCTGATATTACCAGGAACTGGAGATTGGAAACTGAGCTTGACCTGTTTAGTAACTACAAGAATGATCCGTGGAATGTTGATGTGGACTGGCAGCTGGAGTCCAGGCTTAAACTCTCGAAGCTGTTTTCAATCAATTTCGAATCACGAATGATCTACGATCATGATATAAAGATGAAGGTAGATGAAGGGGGAAAAACCCTTGAAGGGCCCAGGGTACAGTTTAAGCAGTTCCTGGGACTGGGAGCCAATTTTAAGTTTTAGGATTTTTTTTACCGGCAGCCGTGTCAGCAGGCCTATAATTCTATTTCCCCGTTCTCAATCTTCTTGTGCTGTCCGGCAAGATAAGCCAGCATGGCACTTATCTTTTTTATTGCCTCATCAGTCTCTTTTGATATTTCTTTTTTCTGTATCCTGAGCAGCAGGTATCCGTATAGTCCGTTCAGGCAGGCTGAGATATCCGTCTCAGTTTCCTTCTTAAGCCTTACTTTCAGGTCGCGGATCCCGGGAAGGGCTTCCTGGTAATGTTTCAGGTACTCCCTGTTTCCGGCTTTTTTCAGGAGATATATATGCAGCTCTTCCAGTTCGGCGATATGATTCTCAATATATACAAGATGTCCTTTCCGGTCTTTATGTTCCTCCTTCATCATTTGGATATGGTTAGCGTACCACTCGCTTATTTCAGGCATAAGCTTATTATCCGCCTGGTAGCCCGGCAAGACATCTCTTTCCAGCTTTTTCATGTCCAGCTCGCAGGCCCTTATCATATCTTCAACCTGGAACATGTATAAGAGGTACTCAATAATATTTTCTTTCTTTTTCTGTCTTGCTATTATCATAACATAATTCTTAATATTCTTCTGCAAGCTTTATTAAGGAGTTTTTTTAATAGTCGGCCTCCCCCTGGTATTTATCCATTATCCTTCTGTCCTTTTTTGTAGGTCTGCCTGTGCCTTTTTCCCTGTAAGCAGTACCGGGAAGATTTGGCCTCAGCAGTTTGCATTTTTCTTCCTCTGTGGTGAGGTCTTCCATATAATCGGGAACCAGCTTTGCCGGCAGACGTTTGCCAGCGGGCTTTATTACCCTGAACATATATTGCACAGGTGCTTTATAAACGGCTATCTCATCACCCTCATGAATTATTTTACCCGCTTTAACCTTAATATTGTTTATTACAACCCTTCCCCTTTTACAGGCATCGGCAGCCAGGGCCCTTGTTTTATAGACCCTCATGCTCCACAGGTATTTATCTGTTCTTATTTTATTGTCCATTTTCTTTCCTGCAAACCTGTAATGGAGAATATCTTAATGGCCGGCTCTAATTATAACGGTTCATGGCTCTTTCAATTCCTATAAACCCGAAAGCCTTTATTATCTCTATAGATCTTTCTATCTTTTCAGGCAGTTGTTTTTTTTCTTCTTCAGACCATTCACCCAACACATAGTTTACCTGGGCTCCTTTGGGAAACTCGTTGCCAATGCCGAACCTGAGCCTGGCATAATTTTGTGTTCCCAGTACCTGTATAATATTATCAAGCCCGTTATGACTTCCCGGGCCTCCTTTTTTCCTGAGTCTCAGGCTCCCGAATTCAAGGGCAAGATCATCCACAACAACGAGCAGATTCTCAACAGGTATTTTTGATTTTTTCAACCAGTAGCGGACGGCATTACCGCTAAGGTTCATGAATGTAGAGGGTTTTAAAAGCTGGAATGTCCTGCCCCTGTGCGACAGCTCGGTCACAAAGCCATATCGTTTGTCTTTAAAAACAACATTGGACGCATCTGCAAGAGCGTCCAATATCGTAAAGCCAATGTTATGGCGTGTATCTGAGTACTGGTCGCCTATGTTGCCCAGTCCTGCAATCAGGTATTTCAAATCATAAAGATTTTATTCTTCTTTTTTCTCTCCTTCAGCTTTGGCGGCATCACTATCTCCTGCCTCACCTTTTGCTGCTTCCTCTGCAGCCTCTTCAGGTGAAGCTGCTTCACCTGCTTCCTCAGGAGCAGCTACTTCTTCAATTACAGCTTCTTCCATACCTTTGGCTATCCTTCCGGATGCAACTGCAACAACCATTGAGGCATGAGGATCCAGCATCTCCATTCCTTCGTATTCTATCTCGCCCACCTTAATTGTATCTCCTATCTCCATGTTAGTAATATCTATCTCTATCACATCGGGGAATTTAGCGGGTAATCCTTTAATTTTCAGCTTTCTTCTTCTCAGCCTCAGCCTTCCTCCGTCGAGTACACCTTTGGCACTACCAACAAGTTTAACAGGCACGTTTATTATTTCATCAGTACCTGATACTATTTCTTTAAAGTCGAGATGAATAACCCTGTCCGTTACCGGATGGAACTGGATATCCTGGAGTATGGCATCATATATTTTGCCTTCGACATCAAGTTTTACCAGGTAAACATCAGGAGTAAAAACAAGTTTTTTTATTCCCAGCTCCGGAGTATGGAAATGTATTATCTCTTTGCCACCGTATAGTACGCCGGGGACATTTCCTTCTTTTCTTAACTTTTTAGAAAATTTCTTTCCGGTTTCTTTTCTTAAAGTTCCTTTAATTTCTACTGTTTTCATTTTTTAAGTTTTTGTGTTACTAAAGACCGGTGTATATATTGCTGTCACCGGCTCCCATGGCACATTCGAAATTATTTCGTTTTTGCGGCTGCAAAGATAGAGAATGTTTATAGTAAATGCAATACCGGTTTAATAAAAAACACAGAGTATCTTCGGGCAAGGGATTGAGATTTATTGTATAAAAGTGTTGCTTATGGAGCGATAATTATGCACTTTTTGAATTATGTCGGCAAAGAGGTTGGCAATTGTGAGGACCTTTATTTTATTGCTTTGCCTGGTCAGGGGGATGGAATCGGATACAACCAGCTCCACCAGTGAAGATTGTTCTATCCTTTCATAAGCAGGTCCCGATAATATAGGGTGTGTGGCACAGGCCCTTACGCTTTTAGCCCCCTGCTCGGTCATCATATCTGCCACAAGAGTCAGTGTTCCAGCAGTATCGACCATATCATCAATGATAACAACATTTTTCCCTTTTACATCACCAATAACGGCAAGGTCTTCAATAACATTGGCTTTCTTTCTTTGCTTATAGCAGATAACCATCTCAGTACCGAGGAAGCGCGAGTAGGCATTTGCTCTTTTTGTACCTCCCATATCAGGAGCGGCAATAACCATATTCTCCATTTCCAGGCTTTTTATATAAGGCACAAAGATGGAGGATGCAAAAACATGATCAACAGGTACATTGAAAAAGCCCTGTATCTGGTCGGCGTGCAGGTCCATTGTCATAACCCTGTCAACCCCTGAAGCAGTAAGCAGGTCTGCAACAAGCTTTGCTCCAATAGATACCCTTGGCTTATCCTTCCTGTCCTGTCTTGCAAAACCAAAATAAGGAAGAACAGCAGTTATCTTATATGCCGATGCCCTGCGGGCAGCATCTATCATTAATAAAAGCTCAAACAAGTTCTCTGTTGGCGGGAAAGTAGATTGTATTATAAACACCATGCATCCGCGGACCGATTCCTCGAATGAGGGCTGAAACTCCCCATCACTAAAATTTAATACAGCACTTTTTCCAAGTGTTGTGCCATAACTTCTTACTATCTTTTGAGAAAGGTATGAAGTTGCCCTGCCGGTAAAGATTTTTATTGGAGCTACTACTGACATGTCTGAGGGTTTTATGTGTGTTGGTTTATTATTGGTAAAGTTAATAGCTTAAAAGAAAATCGGTATTTTTTTTAATTATTTTTTCCATAATTTATTACTACGATCAATATAATTAAGTATTTCTTCCCTTCCGGTATTTTTTGCAGCAGAGCTTATGATTATCTCAGGAAGTTCTTCCCATGTGCTTCTTAGCTGAGCTCTGTATTTTGAAATCTTTATTTTCAGCTGGTTTGCCGATAATTTATCGGTCTTGGTAAATAATATTATAAAGGATATTGAATTTATTCCCAGGAAGTCGATAAAGTTAATGTCTATAGGCTGAGGGGAAAGGCGGGAGTCAATAAGCAGGAACACGCTCATCAGGTTTTCTCTTTTCAGGAGGTAGTTTTTTATCATCTCTTCCCATTCCTGTTTTTTCTTAAGTCCTGCCCTGGCATATCCATAACCCGGAAGATCAACCAGGTACCATTCATCATTAATGATAAAGTGATTAATTAATTGAGTCTTTCCCGGTGTGGATGATATTTTTGCCAGCCTTTTACGCTCGCTTATCATATTCAGCAAGGATGATTTTCCCACATTAGACCTTCCTATAAATGCATACTCTGGAAAGTCGGGAGGGGGGCATTTATGCAGGCCGGGACTGCTTTTTATAAAATTTGTGCTAATAATTTTCATTGCTGCATGCTTTTAATTATCCTCCCAAAAATATGCATTTACCGATCCAACCGCAACTTCCGACTTTACCATGATGGGTATTTTCCTCTCGTCACAGCTTAACCAAACAAGCAGATCTTCTCCTCCCTTAAACAGGGTGCCTTTAACCAGTCTGACAGAGAAATGATAGCATGTATATTCTTTCTTTTTTCTGGTTCTTATTGTTTCAATGCCATGATAATTTATATGCAGATCATATATAATATTATCGATGATCATTCTTACCGGCTGCTTTTCTCCGGGACTCATATCTTTAAAATCCAGGCTCCTGCAATAATAGATAGCTGATAAAACGTCATAGCTTCCTGCTAAGAGGTCGAGAGTATCCCGTTTTTGTGACTGATCCTGGTTTTCAGTATCCGTAAATATCTTAGCAGCATCATAGTCGAAGCGGTAAATGTTATGAGAGAAATCCTTCCCTTCGTGGTTTCTCCTCTCAAAATACAGGGGTATCAGTTTATCCCTGTGGCTAATCGAGAGGAAGTTATCATCAACTTTATATATCCAGTTGTATTTATCCAGCGAATTACCCCTGGAGACAAGTTTTAGAGCGGGCTGCCTGTTATATATGGTATCTGAAACACTAAAGCTTACATTGCCGGCATAAACCCAGAGAAATCCCAGCTTATAGTATGCCCTGTATTTCAGGGTCTTACCCACCGTCATATCATAAAGGGCCGGATTATTTTGTGCCGGTTCCGGAAAAGAATCTGAAGAGCCCGGAAAAGAGATTATTATCAGTAAGAACAATAAAGAAACAATTCTTATTTTTAATCTCATTCTCCTATAAAGATTTCAAGTATGCTTGTATTTCCTTCAGCTTGCAGGTTTAAGTTGTCGAGTGATGCCGGCAACAGTATGGTGTCTCCCCTGCTTAGTGTCTCACTTCCCGAATTATAATTCAGCTTAAAGCTTCCCTTCGTGCAAATATATATAACAAAAGAATCGAGCTCTGCATAGTTTTTATCAATTGACTTATCAAAATTGATAATATTTGTTGTAAAGTGAGGACAATCGACTATCAGTGCCGATTCATTGGCAGCAGGACTGTAGTCTGTCTTTGCATTATCAACAGCAGAAAAATCAATGGCATCAAGCGCGAGTTCAGTATGAAGCTCCCGGCTGTTACCTTTATCATCCAGCCTGTCCCAGTCGTATATCCTGTAAGTAATATCAGATGTCTGTTGTATCTCTGTCAGCAGTATTCCCTTTCCTATGGCATGAACCCTGCCGGCAGGTATAAAAAACACATCCCCTTCTTTAACGGTCTCATAGTGTAATATGTCTTTCAGGCTTTTCTGCTTTAGCTTTTCCAGGTAGAGATCCTTATTTACATCTCCATTAAAACCGCTTATCAGGTAAGCGTCTTTCTCTGCTTCAAGCACGTACCACATTTCTGTCTTTCCGTATGCCGAGTGTCTTTGTTTTGACAGCTCATCATTGGGGTGAACCTGTACCGATAAGGGCAGATGTGCATCTATGAATTTTATAAGCACAGGGAATTCAATACCGAATTTATCATATATCCTGTCACCCACCAGCTCGCCCATATATATTTCTATAAGCTCCTGAAGCGTATTTCCTTTTAGTTTGCCATTGCTTACAACAGAGATATCCCCGCTAACACCGGATATTTCCCAGCTCTCAGCTGCAGTGGCATATTTGCCGGTGTCTTTCTTTAGGGAGTCTTTTAGTTTATTTCCACCCCAGATGTAGTTCTTGATGATGGGCTTGAATTTCAGAGGATATAAGTCATTCATTAATCAGAGATTTTTGTATCTTGGGTTCAATATTTTATTGTCAGAGCTAAATTAGGAAAAATATGCTTATTGTTGGTATTGCCGGAGGAACAGGATCGGGAAAAACTACCGTAGTCAAGAAAATTATTGAACGATTACCCGTGGGAGAAGTTGCAGTGATCCCCCAGGATGCTTATTATAAGGATAACAGTCATCTCCCCATGGAGGAGAGGCAGGAGATAAATTTTGATCATCCTGATTCACTGGAGTTTGAACTTCTGGTGGGCCATCTTAAAGCCCTGAGGGAGGGAGCCTCGGTCGAACAGCCAATTTATTCATACCTTACATGTACCCGCTCAAAAGAAACAATACCTGTTGGTCCCAAGCATGTCGTACTGGTAGAAGGCATACTTATACTTACCAATGAGGCATTGCGCAACATGTTTGATATCAAGGTATTTGTTGATGCTGATGCTGACGACAGGCTGAGCAGGGTCATAAACAGGGATATAATTGACAGGGGCAGGTCTGTGGGTAAGGTGCTTTCAAGGTACGAGTTAACGGTAAAGCCCATGCACCTGCAGTTTATTGAGCCATCCAAGAAATACGCAGATATCATTGTTCCCCAGGGAGGGGAGAATGAGGTTGCCATAAATATACTTTCCGATATTATTAAGCACAACCTGATCAGGGCCGGAAAAAAGACTTAGCCGAGAATATATTCCTTTACAGCTTTTATAAGCAATTGGGCTTGTTCAACATGCATCCAGTGTCCGGCATCCGGTATTAGCACTATGTCGGCATAAGGAAAGATGCTCTTAATTGTTTCCGTATCAGCATCCTGAATATAATTCGAACGTGCTCCTCTTAGAAAGAGAACAGGGAAGCCGCTTATCTCATCACCCAGCCCGGCGTCCTGTCTGCCGGCATGCCCGTTTCCTTTAAAGTCTCCGGCATTTATGCCGTTAAGTATAAGATCGAGGTTGGCATTAAGAACCTTGATGTTTAGCTTCCATCTGTAGCCTGTGCTGTCTGTCCTTTCAAGATTTTTCAAAAGAAAGCTTCTTACCCTTTCCGATTCAATGTCTTTTGCAAGCAGCCTGTCTATCTCCTCCCTGGATGACATCTTTTCAGGCTGAATTTTATCTATGGTTTCAAGTATTTTTTTATGATCGGTAGTTCTTTTTGTGAGGTCGGCAGTTAATTTATATGATTTAGGAGCAATATCCACCACTACCAGTCCCGTAACCAGTTCCGGGAAGGTGGCAGCAAAGAACATAACGGTTTTCCCTCCCATGGAGTGTCCGAGTAAAACTGTTTTCTTAATATTATGTTCTTTCATGAACCCGTAAAGATCGTCCCTCATGAGGGAGTAATTATGATCATCACTATGTGGTGAGCGGCCATGGTTTCGCAGGTCAATAACATAAACTTCAAAATGTTTGCCCAGTGCTTTTGCTATAGTTGTCCAGTTATCACCCGAGCCATAAAGTCCGTGTACAATTATCATTGTGGGACCATTACCATATTTTCTGTAAAAAAGCTTCATTCTCTTCTTAACACTTAATATTTAACGTTCAAAAAATAAGTTCAATATTTTTAATTCAATACTTAAACAGAACAATCAAGTCTCTGAATTTACGACCTGAAATTTAACACTCAACACCCAGGCTCAGCACTTAATACTCCAAACCTACAATTGAACACCTGGATTTAAACTCAACACTAAACACCCAACACTCAAACTCAACACTCTTAATTCAGGATTCAACATTTAAACCCAACACTCTTAACCCACAACTAAATATCCAAAAAATTATTTTAGTAGTTTCTTGTACATCTGTATGGTTTTTTCAAGGCCCAGATAGAGGGCATCTGCTATCAGGGCATGTCCTATGGATACTTCTTTAAGTCCCGGCACCTGTTCATTGAAAAACTTCAGGTTTTCCAGGTTGAGATCATGTCCTGCATTTATTTCCAGTCCCAGATGTACAGCCAGCTCTGCAGCCTTCCTGAAAGGGGCCACTGCCCTGGCCCTGTCAATAATAAAGCCGGAAGCATAAGGTTCGGTATATAATTCCACCCTGTCGGTTCCTGTATATACTGCATTTTTAATGTTCGCTTCCTTTGTATCCACAAATATGGATGTTCTTATCCCTTTGGCGCGGAATGCAGATATCACCTCAGCCAGGAAGGCCTTATTTTTCCCGGTGTCCCATCCTG
This sequence comes from Bacteroidales bacterium, assembly GCA_029932855.1. Classification (GTDB taxonomy): domain Bacteria; phylum Bacteroidota; class Bacteroidia; order Bacteroidales; family VadinHA17; genus JAYEGO01. The sequence goes on from JAOZPG010000006.1 coordinate 110,442, forward strand.
CACTCGATGTAAGGGCCTCCGGGGGATCGGGCACTAGGGTTACCTGCCCGGGGACCGTCTCCAGAACAAGTTCTATGAATCTGTCGGAAGGATATCCTTCTATGTTAAATTCTGTACTTATAGCTCTCTTCAGGTCGTGGACATCCTGGTAGCGAATATGTCTTTCATCGGGCCGGGGATGGACGGTAATACCTTCGGCACCGAATCTCTCGCAATTCAAAGCCGCTTCAACAATATTGGGAATATCACCGCCACGCGCATTTCGGAGAGTGGCTATTTTATTTATGTTAACACTCAGTCGGGTCATTATGAAAATATTTTAAGTTTAGCTCATGCTTGTATAAAAGTATTGTAAAAGTACTTATTAAGGCTTTTAAGCGTTTTATTTTTGTGTCTTTTTTCAATAATAAAAGTTTTATAGAGGAAAATTAATAGTAATTTCGGATATTAAGAATTGAAATGATAGCCAGGGAAATCATATCAGATATTGTGCCTGCCCTCAAAACTTCAGATACCGGCCTGAAAGCATTAAGCTGGATGGAGATATTCAGGGTATCTCATCTGCCTATTGTAAATAATAAGGAGTTTTTGGGACTGATATCCGATACTGATATTTACGACCTGAATATGGCTGATGAGCCTATCGGGAACCATAATCTTTCTCTTTTTAGTCCCTATGTTACTGCAGACCAGCATATTTACGAGGTGATAGAGGTTGTGTCGCGACTTAACCTTACCCTAATCCCTGTACTTGAGAATAAAAATTTCCTGGGATTGATAACCCTCACCGATCTTATTCATTCTTTTGCGGGGCTGTTGTCTGTAAACAATCCCGGGGCAATTGTAATACTTGAATTGCACCATAATGATTATTCTCTTTCAGAGATATCGAGGATAATTGAATCCAATGATTCACGTATTTTAAGTGTTTACACCAGGTCTCCTGAAGAATCCATGAAGATGGAAGTGATAATCAAGGTAAACACAAATGATATTTCGTCTATTGTTAAGACCTTTGAGCGTTTCAATTATAATATTAAAGCTTCATATATGGATAATGAGGTGCTGGACTCACTTTATGATAAGCGTTTTGAATCCTTTATGAGGTATTTAAACACCTGATCTTTATGAAGATAGCAGTATTTGGCAAGAGTTATAGTGAGAGTTTTAACCCGGCGATGGAAGCTTTCTTCAAGAAGATTCGTGACTATGGGGCTGAGCTTATAGTGTATAAACCATTTATGGATTTTATTAAGAGCAGATTAAAGCAGCCTCTTGATAATGCAGACCTTTTTGAGTCTGAACTTCCCGGCGACCTTGATTTCATGTTCAGCATAGGCGGCGACGGTACTTTCCTTGAAGCGGCACGACTGGTAAGGGGTAAAGATATACTGCTTGCCGGTATAAACAGCGGAAGGCTTGGCTTCCTGGCATATATTGCACAGGAGGAGATATCAAGCTCTCTGGATGAGATATTCAGAGGGAAATATACTGTTGAGGAGCGCAGTATTATTGAGATGAGCACTCCCTCTTTTTCTGAATTTGCCCTTAACGAGATAGCTGTACAGAAGGCCGATTCAAGGATGCTGAGCATTCATGCTTACCTGAATGGTGAGCTTCTGAATTCTTACTGGGCCGACGGACTGATAATAGCAACGCCTACCGGCTCAACAGCCTATTCCCTGAGTGTCGGAGGACCTATCGTGGTTCCCGGATCAAGGAATTTCATAATATCACCCATCTCGCCACATAGCCTTGCCGTAAGGCCTGTTGTTGTACCGGACTACCACGAGATAAGGCTCAGGGTTGAAGCAAGAAGCAGTTATTTCCTGGTATCGGCAGATTTTAAATCGCAAAATATTGAGACTTCAGTTGAGATAGTGATTAAAAGGGCTAAGGAAGTTGTGAAGACCATTAAGCTTGAAAGTCATAGCTTCTACAGTATTATACGGTCAAAGCTGATGTGGGGCGTTGATCGCAGGAACTAATATTTTGATGTTCATTAAAAAATCAGTAATTTGCTATGTTAAGTTTTGTTAAACTTAGATTACAAGCTGAATGGAACTAAATATTTACTATTTTTGCATCTTAAAATAAACGCATAATGAAAAGATCCTTTCTGATCATTTTTATAGTTCTTCTCATTACATCCCTGCCAGGGAATTCCCAGGTGTGGAAAATAACCCGTTATGAAGGGATCGTTGGCCTTGGTACGACTAATTACATGGGTGATATCGGGAGTATTACACCCGATGATAATTTCCTTGGTGTCAAGGATTTTAAATTTGCTCACAGCAGGCCTGTGTTTTATTTTGGTGCCCGTTATAAGTTTTATGAAAGGATTTCAGTTAAGGCTAATTTAAATCTTGCATGGCTTGGAGGAAATGATAAGCACGGATCATACCCTGACAGGGGTATTGTATTCAGTACTTTTATTATTGAACCATCACTGCAGGGTGAGATAGCAATTGTCAAGGACAAGAGCTCAAACAATTATCTTATGATGAAGAGCAGGGGAATGAATTCCTTTGTTTCGAGATGGAGTTTTTACGGTTTCTTTGGTCTTAGTCCGGTTTTTTACTGGCCCAATGTTATTGAGCCCGATCCTGCTGGACGTACAGACAAGGACATTAAGCATGTATCTATGGCTTTCCCGATGGGTCTGGGAGTTAAATATGGTATAAAGCCGAAATGGAAATTAGCTATAGAGTGGGGTCCCCGTTTAACACTTACCGATGATCTTGATTCTTTCTCTCCACAATCTTCGCGGGCAAACGACGTTTATTATTTTACCCAGGTCAACCTGATATATGTATTCAGGACAAACAGGAATGGCCTGCCGGAGTTCTGGTAGATTATGTGAACTGAGATTTGTTGAGATGCGAAAAGTACAGCTTGTATTATTTATGTTTCTTTTATATTCCTTTAGCTTAAGGGCTCAAAGCAATTTTGAGCTTGGGCTGTTTGCCGGTACATCCCAGTATCTTGGTGATATAAATAAAGAGAAGCTTTTTTATTCCCCCTCATTTTCCGGAGCTGCTTTTTACCGCTATGTATTTAATCCCCGTTATGCCCTGAAAACACAACTGACATGGACACCTGTTAAAGGGAATGACCTTGATTTTAACAATGCTTACCAGCAGGAGCGTGGCGAGGGTTTTCATACGAATATCACTGACATGAGCATACAGTTTGAGTTTAATTTCCTTGATTATTCCTACTCAGTCCAAAAAATGGCATTTAGCCCTTATGTGTCAGGAGGACTTGGGATAGCCATGATGAAAAATGAGAGAGGATTGTCCACCAGGTTTATAATACCTTTTGGACTTGGTGCAAAGCTAAAGCTTTCAAGGAGGTTAAGCATGGTGGGGCTGTGGGAATTCAGGAAGAGCTTTACAGACATGATAGACGGATATAGTTTTCCTGAGAGCTCAGAAATTTCATCAGGGCTTCATAATAACGACTGGTATTATATTGTGGGTATAAGCCTGAGTTATAAAATTAATTACTATAAGTTGTTATGCCCTGCATATGATGATTAAATTTGCGAAATGAGCAGAACGGATGCTTGCATAAGTTCTTAGATTTTTAAATATTTTATTATTGAATAATTGAAGGATTTCAAACTGAATGACACTGAAGGATCAAATAGACAGGAATAATTTACCATCACATGTGGCTGTGATAATGGATGGTAATGGCAGGTGGGCCAGGCAAAAGGGCAAACACCGGATATTCGGACACAAAAGCGGAGTTACATCTGTCAGGGAAGTTACAGAAGCAGCAGCCGAGCTTGGTCTCAGGTATCTTACCCTCTATGCCTTCTCAACAGAGAACTGGAACCGGCCAAAGGAAGAGATTGAGGCTCTTATGTCGCTTCTGGTCACTTCATTGAGCGGAGAGACAAAAACCCTGATGGAGAACAATATCAGGCTTATGGCAATAGGTGATCTGCAAAATCTTCCGGGCAAAGTGTATAAGAAATTACAGGCAAGCATTGATAAAACAGCGGATAATACAGGTACCAGGCTGGTACTGGCCATCAGTTACAGCTCGCGCTGGGAGATTGCTGATGCAGCAAAGAAGATTGCAGCTGCTGCAGTAAAAGGGGATATTAAGGTGGATGACATAAATACGGAGATGCTGTCAGAATATTTAAACTCAGGAAAGATTCCCGATCCCGACTTTCTTATTCGTACGAGTGGAGAATACAGGGTAAGTAATTTCCTTTTGTGGCAGATAGCTTACTCTGAACTATATTTTACCGATACGCTGTGGCCCGATTTCAGGAAGGATGATTTTTTTAAGGCAATACTGGATTATCAGCACAGGGAGCGCAGGTTTGGGAAAATAAGTGAACAGCTTGGAAGTGAAAAATAAGAAAAAGTACCCGGAAGGGAAGGATGATAAAAGAGACTTGGAAGGAAAGAATAAAAAAATGAAGAATTAATAAGTGAAGGATAATAAGAGAATGAATAAGAGAACAATAAACAGTATAATAAAAACAGGCATTGCTTTTTTATTAGTGTTAATGCTACAGCCGGCAGCGGCACAGGAAGACAGCCTGAACTTTAATATCCCGGTAATGGATTATTCCTATCCGCGGGAATACGAGGTGGCAAAGATCAGTATTTCGGGAATAAAGTACCTGGATAAGGGAATACTTGTCCAGCTTACAGGCATTAAAGCAGGAGAGAAGATACTTATCCCCGGAGAACGTATTACCCGTTCTATCGAGAAATTATGGAAGCAGGGATTGTTTTCCGATATTAAGATTACTTACACAAAGATTGAAGGAAACAGGATATACCTTAATTATTATCTCAGGGAAAGGCCAAGGTTGTCGAGGTTTACTTTTGATGGCATCAACAGGAATGATACCCAGGATCTTCTTGAGAAGATAAATGTTATGAACGGGAGCCAGGTTACAGAGAACCTGATAAATGATATAGACAGGATAATTAAGGAATTCTACATAGATAAGAGTTACCTGAATGTTACGGTAGATATAAGTCAGGAAGAAGATCCCAGGATGCCTAACAGTGTTCGCCTTCATGCCGATGTAAAGAAAAATGAAAAGGTGAGGATAGAAGAGATAATCTTTGAAGGGAATGAGACATATCCCGACAAGCGGCTGAGAAGGGTAATGAAGAATACCAAGAAGAGAAATCTGAACATTTTCAAGGCCTCCAAGTATATTGTTGCCGATTACAGGGAAGACAGGAAAAGCCTTGAGGAGTTTTATAATGAGAATGGTTACAGGGATTTTAAGATACTTGATGATTCTCTTATAGTGCTAAGTGAGGAAAGAGTAAGCGTAGTAATGAAAATAAATGAGGGAGATAAGTATTATGTAAGGAATATCACATGGGTGGGAAATACAAAATTCCCTTCCCCTTACCTTGCAAATGTATTGGGCATTGCCAAGGGCGACCCATACAATAAGACGGCACTTGAAGAAAGGCTTTTTATTGATGAAGATGCTGTTAACTCGGTGTATATGGACCAGGGCTACCTTTTCTCCCAGATCAATCCTGTTGAGATCAGGGTGGAGGATGACTCGATAGATATTGAGATGAGGGTGTTTGAAGGTCCTCCTGCCACTATCAGCAGGATCATTATTAACGGTAACACCAAGACCAACGAAAGGGTTGTGAGGCGTGAGCTCAGGACAAACCCCGGCAACCTGTTCAGCAAGACCCTTCTTGTAAGAGATGCCAGGGAGATAGCCCAGCTGGGTCACTTCGATCCTGAGAAAGTCTCTCCCAACCCCATACCTAATCCTGCCGACGGCACCGTGGACATAGAATACAACCTTGAGGAAAAGGCAAATGACCAGTTTGAGGTTTCAGGAGGCTGGGGTGCAGGCATGCTGGTAGGGACAGTGGGACTGAGATTTAATAATTTCTCCCTGCGCCGTATGCTGGAACCGAGAGCATGGAGGCCTGTTCCTTCAGGTGACGGGCAGACACTTAGTATCAGGGCACAATCAAACGGCAGGTACTATCAGTCGTATAACTTTACATTTGTAGAGCCCTGGTTTGGAGGTAAAAAACCAAACTCATTCAGCTTCTCCGCATACAGATCGGTGCAGTCGAACGGAAGGAAGAAGACCGACCCTACCAAGCAGTCTATGTTTATAAACGGTATTACCCTTGGCCTTGGAAAAAGGCTGAAATGGCCTGATGATTATTTTAGCTGGTATAATTCCCTGAGTTTCCAGAGTTATGAGCTTCAGAACTGGAATCGTTATTTCCTTTTCTCAAACGGGGCATCAAACATACTTAGTTTTCAGACCGTACTCAGCAGAAACTCTGCCGGACCCAGTCCCATTTACCCCATAGGCGGATCCAACCTGTCGCTGTCCCTGCAGATGACACCTCCTTTTTCAGCTTTAGGCAACAAGGACTATTCCGACCCCGACATGATAGACAGTGAAAAGTATAAATGGGTGGAGTTTCATAAATGGGAATTCAAGACAGAGTGGTTTCTGAACCTTGTTGAAAAGCTTGTTTTTTACACCAGGGTTAACTTTGGTTATATAGGTTTCTATAATAAAGATATAGGTCCGTCTCCCTTCGAGGGATATGATCTTGGCGGAGACGGCATGTCGGGATTTAACCTGTATGGAGTAAATACCGTGGGACTAAGGGGATATGAGAATGGTTCATTAACCCCCTATGAGAATAATAAAAAGGCAGGAAATGTGTATGAGCGTCTTACCATGGAGCTCAGGTATCCCTTAACCCTCAGTCCCCAGGCAACGGTTTTCGGACTCATCTTCTTCGAAGGAGGCAATGCATGGTCGAAGATAGAGAATTATAATCCCTATGGCATAATGAAATCGGCCGGGGTCGGACTGCGTGCCTTCCTGCCTATGTTCGGACTCCTGGGTATTGACTGGGCTTATGGCTTTAATTCGGTTGCAGGAAGACCGGATGCAAACGGTAGCCAGTTCCATTTTGTTATAGGCCAGCAATTCTAAGTTTTTTTTGGTATGGTTATTGAATAACTTATAGACATGCCGGACATAAATACGCGGCAGGACACAAAAAATTAACAAAATAAACACAGTCATGAAAAAGTTATTATCTGTAATATTATTGATGACAGTTATATCGGCATATGCTTATTCGCAGAAATATGCATTTGTTGATACCGAGTATATACTTAACAATATTCCAGCATATAAGGCAGCCCAGGATCAGCTCGATCAGTCGTCGGCCGGGTGGGAAAAAGAGATAGCAGTCATCTATGCCGAGGTAGAACGTCTCTATAAGGCATATCAGAACGAGTCGGTACTGCTTACCCAGGATATGAAGAAGAAAAGAGAGAACGAGATAATTGAAAAGGAGAAAGAGGCCAAGGCGCTGCAGGAGAAATATTTTGGCAGGGACGGGGAAATGTTTGTAAAACGTCAGGAGCTTATTAAGCCTATACAGGATGAGATATACAATGCCGTTAAGGAGCTGGCCGTAGAAGGAAATTTTGCTGTAATATTTGATACTTCCGGAAGCCTGTCTATGTTATATACTAACCCCAGGTACGATATGAGCGATGATGTACTTGAAAAGTTAGGTTATACAAATTAAATATTTATTTTTGTGAAACCGAAAAACACTTTGTGAATAAAAACTAAATTAAAAACTAATGAAAAACGCTATTAAGATAATTGCCCTTGTTCTTTTTATTGGAGCATCAAGTTCAGTATTTGCACAGAAGAACTATAAATTCGGTCATATCAATAGTCAGGAACTTATGGCTATGATGCCAGAAACAGACAGTGCTCAGGCAGCTCTTCAAGATTATGCCAAGAAGCTGGAAGACCAGCTTGACGTGATGAATGTAGAGTACAACAAGAAACTGCAGGAGTATCTGGCCGAAAGGGATAATCTTACCGAACTTATAAAGCAGGCTAAGGAGCAGGACCTGAATGATCTTCAGACAAGGATACAGAACTTCCAGCAGTCAGCACAGCAGGATATGCAACAGAGGCAGTCCGAATTGATGCAGCCTATTGTTGAGAAGGCCCAGAATGCCATACAGACGGTAGCAAAGGAAAACGATTTCATTTATATATTTGATGTTGCAGCAGGAGGCCTGGTATATTTTTCTGATGATAGCGAAAATATTCTTGTACTGGTTAAGCAATATCTCGGAATACAATAAAATTGGATCTTAATCCTGAACAGGCAATTGGTATTTTTGACTCGGGCGTGGGTGGCCTTACGGTGGCTCATGCCATCAGGCAGATACTTCCCGACGAGAAGCTTATATATTTTGGAGACACGGCCCATCTTCCCTATGGTGATAAGTCGAAAGATACCATTATAAGGTACTCCAAAGAGATAAGTAATTTCCTCCTCGAAAAATCATGTAAGACAATTGTTATTGCCTGTAATTCTGCATCGGCTACGGCCTATGAAGACTTGAAGAAAGATTTCGAAGGAAGGCTGCTTATCCTTAATGTTATAGATCCTGTTGTTAACTACCTGAAGAATAATTTCGAAGACACAAAGGTCGGCGTTATAGGCACCAAGGCCACGATAAATTCCGGTGCCTATGAGAAAGGCATACTCAGCGAATGTAGAAATATCACTCCGGTATCTATGGCCACGCCTCTTTTTGTGCCAATGATAGAGGAAGGTTTTATATTCGATGATATCAGCAATGCCATTATACGCAGCTATCTGTCCAGTCCCATGCTTAAAGACATATCCTCGCTTATCCTCGCTTGTACGCATTATCCTATTATCAAGAATCAGATAAACAAGTTCTTTGCTTTTAATGTAGAGATCATCGACTCGGCAAAGATCGTTGCTGCAGAGCTTAAAGATATGTTGCAGTCCAGGGATCTCCTGAGCAGGTCGGGCAAGGGAGAGAGTGAGTTTTACCTGTCAGATTACACAGAGCATTTCGCTAAGATAGCAAAGACTTTTTTCGAGGAGAAGATCAGTCTCCGCAAGGTATCACTTAAATGACCAGGCATTAAAAATGCCATAATCACATCCATTAATCTCCCGGTGTAAGGCTGTTTGTTTCCATTTCCCTGTCAATCTTTTTCACCAGTCCCTGCAGCACCTTGCCGGGGCCAAGCTCGGAAAATGATGTGGCACCATCAGCTATCATCCTTATAACTGACTGTGTCCATCTTACAGGAGAGGTAAGCTGTGCCACGAGATTGTCTTTTATCTTTCCGGGATCGGTGGTTGGCATGGCTGTAACATTCTGGTAAACGGGACAGAGAGGAACAGAAAAATGAGTATTCTTAATAGCCTCACTCAATTCTTTGCGAGCAGGTTCCATAAGAGGAGAGTGAAAGGCTCCCCCGACAACCAGTTTTATAGCACGTTTAGCTCCTGCTGCCTGCAGTTTCTCAATGGCAAGGTCTATGCCCCTGATGGATCCGGAGATAACTACTTGTCCCGGGCTGTTATAGTTTGCAGGAACCACAAGCTCCCCTGTTTCAGAGCATATCTTTTCCACCAGCCCGTCATCCAGTCCCAGTATAGCAGCCATCGTAGAGGGTTCCAGCTCGCAGGCCTTCTGCATGGCCAGTGCCCTTTTCGATACCAGCCTCAGCCCGTCTTCAAATGAGAGTGCGCCATTAGCCACCAGTGCCGAAAATTCTCCAAGGGAATGACCTGCCACCATATCAGGACCTGAGTGCTCTTTCATAGCCATGGCAAGAATGGTTGAATGCAGGAATATTGCCGGCTGCGTGATCTTTGTCTGCTTCAGCTCATCAATGCTGCCCCCAAACATTACATCGGTAATATTAAAACCAAGTATGGTATTTGCCTTTTCAAACAGGGTCTTCCCCAATTTGCTCTTGTCATAAATATCTTTTCCCATACCCGGGAACTGTGCACCCTGTCCCGGAAATATATAAGCTTTCATATCATATGTTTTTTAATTGTTTACTGCTTAAGCGGGCAGTTTGCAGGCTGTATTTTGTATCCTTTTCTTTTGAGCCCCGGCTTGCTGCCGGCTGTATCAGTGCAGTTTGCTGCCAATAAGATGAATGAATTCTTCGCGGGTGGCACTTCTTTTCATGAACTCGCCTGTAAAGGCCGAAGTGGTGGTTACCGAGTTTTGTTTCTGTACCCCCCTCATCATCATGCAAAGATGTTGAGCTTCAATCACTACAGCCACACCAAGGGGGTCGAGAGTGTTCTGTATGCAATCCCTTATTTGTGTAGTAAGCCTTTCCTGTACCTGCAGCCTTCTTGCATAAGCCTCCACAACCCTTGCTATCTTACTCAGTCCCGTTATATGTTTGTTAGGGATATAGGCAACATGGGCTTTCCCGATAAAAGGGATCATATGATGTTCACACATTGAGTATATCTCAATATCCTTAACAATAACCATCTGCTGGTAGTCTTCCCTGAACATGGCATCTTTAAGTATCTGTTCAGGGTTATGATTATAGCCCTGCAGGAGGAACTGTAATGACTTGGCAACCCTTATAGGTGTTTTTACCAGTCCTTCCCTGGAAATATCTTCCCCTAACAATTTAATTATTTCCTCATAATGAGCGGTCAGCTTATTTGTTATCTCAGGGTTCCACTGGTCCAGCCTTTCATAACCTATCTCATTTTCATCCAGCTTTGGGTTGATGCTGGTGTCTGTAATGCTATTTTTTTTATCCATAATATTCAACTGAATTATTTTCTGTTTCCACGATTCGTATCTTATGCAGTTCTGCTCCCATTTCTATTATAAGCGGTGATAGTTTCTCCCAGATAGCTATGGCCAGGTTTTCGGTTGAAGTGATACGACCCTTCATAAAGTCCACCTCGAGATTCATGTTTTTATGATCTATCTTATCAATTATATGTTTCCTGATAAGTTTGCTGAGGTCTTTCATGTTTATCACATAGCCTAGACTTTCCTTTATCTCACCCTTAATGCTTACATATAACTCGTAATTATGACCATGCCAGTTTGGATTTGAACATTTACCATATACGCGGTAGTTCTCCTCATCGCTCATATCCGGCCTGTAAAGGCGGTGAGCCGAGTTAAACCTTTCTCTCCTGGTTAAATATATCATGATTATAAGTTAAAAAAACTAAATTTACAATATGGGTCAAACCTACATAATAAACTTTAGGCCGCTTAAAAAAATATGTCCAAAAATACAGAATTCGGATGAGCGCACATAATTTTTACAAAATTCTATAATCTCAATCATGAAAATTCTAATTGTTTCCGCAACGAAAAAGGAGATACAGCCATTTATAGATCAGGTACAGGCTTTTTCCGGTGAATCACAGTCAGACCTTTCTTTTGATTATAAAGCTCATAATATTGAGATCCTTATTTCAGGCATTGGAGCTGCGGCCAGCTCTTATTCACTTACTAAAAAGCTCTTAAGCACAAAGTTCGACCTTGTTATAAATGCCGGTATTGCCGGCAGTTACGATCATGATGTAGAACCGGGTCGTGTTTTTATGGTAACAAGCGAGGTCTTCTCCGACCTGGGCGCAGAAACGGACGGGGTTTTTCAGTCGGTTTTTGATCTGGGTCTTGTTAAGCAGCATCAGTCGCCCTTTGAATGGGGGATACTTAATGCCAGGCCCTTTTACAATCTCCCCGGTGTACTTGATCATCTTCCCCGGGCCAAAGGATATACTGTAAATAAGCTGCCCGGCCGCAGGCAGGTGTCAGGACTTGAAAGTATGGAGGGAGCGGCAGTTTTTTATGTTTGCCTGCTTGAGGAGATAGCTTTTGTGCAGCTAAGGGCAGTCTCAAACAGGGTTGGGGAGGCAGACAGGTCGAAATGGGATATCCCCATGGCTCTTAAAAGTCTGGCAACTGAGCTTATCAGGCTCTTAGACGATCTTCAGGAAACATAAGGATATTTGCATAATGGGGGTTTAAAGGCCCCGCCTTTTAAACTTTTAATCTAATCTTTTGTCTTTTGTCTTTCATAGTCTAACTTTATAGCTCTTAGCTTTTTTATTATTATGACTGATTTTTTCAGATCGGATAAGGATATTGCCAGCTTACTGGCCGAAAAGACTCAAAATCTCAGGGAGCTGGCATGTATCAACGGGATAAATGCCATAATAAGCCTGGGCAAGGGAATTGATGTCAGCCTTCAAAAGCTGGTTGAGAAGATACCCGAATCCATGGCCGAGCCGGAAAAATTCGGAGCAAGCATAAAATACCTTCATAAAGAGTACAAGAGCGGAAATTTTGAAGCTTCGGAATATTCGATATCCAAAAGCTTCAGTACCATTGATGACAGCACCGGGCTTGTAAGCATATATAATTTGTCGGACCCTCTGAAGCAAAAGGCCTTCGGGCACGAAGAGAAGCGTTTCCTGTCAAGCCTGGCGAGTCTTATTACCGAGTATCTGAACTCATACAGGGCAAGAGAGGTGTTCAGGCCCGATGAAGAGATAATAAAGGAAGGTGGCAGCAGGAAGCTTACTACCCAGCAGCTTCTGCAAAAATTCCTTGACAGGCATAACTCTGAAAGGAACCTCTTTCATGAGCTAATGCCCTTCAAGGTTAAGGAGGTGCTTCTTATTGCCAATCTTTATGATGCATATATCATTGAAGGAGAGGGAAGGTTCTCGGATCATATTCTTGGAGAATATCACCAGATGAATCTTACCGTTATGCCCAGGGTTACAGGAGTATCTTCCGGGCAGGAAGCCCTAAAAAGGCTTTCAAGAAAGCATTTCGATATAATTATCATTATGGTGGGCGTAGATAAACAGACACCGGTTAATATCTCTGCGAGGATAAGCAAAGACTACCCATATATACCTACTTACCTGCTTACCAATAATAACAGTGATATTGCAGGGCTGAGGGAAACACAGAAGTCCGGGCAGCTGCCGCCCAACTTATTTGTGTGGAACGGGGACTCAAAAGTATTCTTTGCCATGCTGAAGCTCCTGGAAGACATGGTAAATGTAGGCAATGATACCAGGCTGGGGGTAACCAGAGTAATACTGCTGGTTGAGGACGATCCCATATATTATTCAAAATACCTGTCAATACTGTATTCCCTGGTACTGGAGCAAACCAGGGAGCTCATAGAGGATGTGAGCAAAGATGATCTTTATAAGGTTTTGAAATTAAGGGCCAGGCCAAAGATCCTTCTTGCAAAGACCTACGAAGAGGCATTGGATATTATTAAGAACCTGGGCGACTTCCTCTTATGTGTGATCTCTGATATAAGGTTTCCCCGCAATGGGAAGCCTTCAAAGACGGCCGGTTTCGAGCTTATTAAATATGTAAGATCTATACACGACAACCTCCCGTTGGTCTTACAATCATCAGATTCTGCAAACGAGCAAAGGGCAAACGAGCTTGGCATACATTTTATCAATAAAAATTCAGAGACCCTGTTGCAGGACCTGAGATCATACATTAAGATACACCTGGGCTTTGGTCATTTTATATACAGGAACAAGCAGGGCAAGAAGATAGCTGTTGCCAGGTCGATGGAAGAATTTGAAGAATACCTGAGTACCATTCCCGATGAATCATTTGGTTATCATGCTGTGAAGAACCAGTTCTCTATGTGGCTTATGGCACGGGGCGAGTCTGAGATAGCCAGGCTTTTGTATCCCCTGAATATAAAAGACTTTAAAAGCATATCCGAGTTAAGGGAAGTTATTATAGAGATACTCAGGCAGAGGTCACGCGAGGCCGACAAAGGGAAGGTGCTCAAGTTCAATGAGTCAGCCATACTTGATGAAAGTAATATTGTCAGTATGGCTTCAGGCTCACTGGGAGGCAAGGGCAGGGGCCTGGCCTTTGTGAATACACTGATCTATACTTTTAACTTCTCAAGGCTTATAGATAATATTCATATAAGAACGCCCAGGACAGTGATCATCGGTACGGATGAGTTTGATATATTCATGAATGATAATGATCTGTATGATTTGTTGCAGGAGGAAAAAGATTATTCTGTCATACAGAAGTATTTTTTAAGGGCAAAGCTCAGCAAGAGTCTGCTCGGGAAGCTCAGGATATTCCTTAAGCTGATAAAGCGGCCTGTTGCCGTTCGCTCTTCCAGCCTGCTGGAAGACTCCATCAACCAGCCTTTTTCAGGCATATTCAATACATTTCTCCTTCCCAATAACAGTCCCAGCTTCAATACCAGGCTAAGGCATGTATCAAATGCCATTAAAATGGTATATGCCTCAATCTATTCCGATCATGCCCGGGGCTATTTCGAGGCAGTTAGTTTCAATGCCGAGGATGAAAAGATGGCCATAGTCCTCCAGGAAGTGGTAGGTCGGCAGCACGGAAGTTATTTTTATCCTCATATAAGCGGTACGGCGCAGTCGCACAATTACTATCCTTATGCCCACATGAAGCCCGATGAAGGATTTGCACTTGCAGCACTGGGACTGGGACATTATGTTGTGGGAGGAGGAAAGGCCTACAGGTTTTCGCCCACCTATCCGCTTCTTGATATAAATACAGCTCAATACCTGCTTAAGAATTCGCAGACATGGTTCTATGCTATTGATATGGAAAATGAGAAGCTCAATTTCAGGAAGGGCGATATAGCAGGATTGAAAAAGCTGGAGCTGGCAGAAGCAGAGAAGCATGGTACGCTGAAGCACCTTGCCTCGGTTTATATTGCCAATGACGACCGTATTGAGCCTGGCACAGATAAGGCAGGTCCCCGGCTGCTTAACTTTGCAAATATTCTAAAGTATGATTATGCCCCACTTGCAAAGACCATTAACATACTTCTTGATGTTGTCAAGGAGGCCTTTGGCTCGCCTGTTGAGATAGAGTATGCAGTTGACCTTACAAGAGACAGTGAGGGAAAAGTATCCTTCTACCTATTGCAGGTTAAGCCTCTGATAGGTGCCGAGGCCAACTTTACGATCAATATGAAGAGCATAGATCATGACAAGGTGATCCTGTATGCCGAAAAGAGCATGGGTAACGGCAAGGTGAATGATGTAAGTGATGTTATTTATGTTAAACCCGGAAAGTTCGACAAGACCAGGACGGAGCAGATGGCTGCAGAGATAGAACAGCTGAATTCAGAAATGATAAGGGAGAAGAAAAAGTACGTGCTTATTGCACCGGGTAGGTGGGGTACCCGCGACAGGTTCATAGGCATCCCCGTAGCATGGCCCCAGATATGTAATGCCAGGGCTATTGTTGAGATGAGCCTTGAAGGATTTCCTCTCGACGCATCCCTCGGATCGCATTTCTTTCATAATGTAACCACCATGAATGTCGGTTATTTCTCGGTCGATCATGCCTCGCCGGCAGATTATATTAAATGGGAAGTGCTTGAGAAACAGGAAGTGCTTGGAGAGACAAATTTTTTTAAGCATATCAGATTTAAAAAGGGATTAGAAATACTTATGGATGGTAAGAAAAGAACCTCACTGATAAGGATGAAGACATGAAAAATAATTTCTTTGAAGCCCAGAAATACGATTTTGGAGACACCTCCTTCAGTCTCCTTCTGCAAAACAGGATACATAAGGTGCTGCTTGTTTGCAGTAATTATGATGCATTTATGCTTGAAGAGGACGGAAGGATAGATGAACAGATATTTAATGAGTATGTCTCACTCAACCTGAGGTATCCTCCTAACTTCATACAGGTTGACACCCAGGATCGTGCATTGAAGATTTTGGAAGATGAGAACATAGACCTTATCATCCTGGCACCGGGAAGCAGTGACTCGGGGGTTTTTCAGATGGCCAATGAGCTGAAAGATATTTATAATGATATCCCTATAATACTTCTCACTTATTATACGAGGGAGATAAGGCTGTGGATGGAAAATGAAGACCTCACATCCATAGATTATGTTTTCTCCTGGCTGGGTAACTCCGATCTTCTCCTGGCCATCATTAAGCTTATTGAAGATAAGATGAATGCTGAGTATGATGTTGAGGAAATAGGGGTGCAGACAATTTTGCTTGTTGAAGACTCTATACGTTATATATCGTCTTATCTTCCTAACCTGTATAAGATAGTACTTAAACAATCGAAAGAGTTTCAGACAGAGGCACTTAACGATCACCAACAGATGCTGAGGATGAGGGGGCGTCCCAAGATACTGCTGGCAACAAATTATGAGGATGCCGAAGAGATTTATAATAAGTTCAGGGATAATATGCTGGGAGTGATCTCAGATGTAAGGTTCAAGAGGAATGGTAAGGAAGAGAAATATGCAGGCATAGAGTTTTGCAGGATGATAAGGAAGACCGATAAATATATGCCGGTGCTTATACAATCGTCGGAGCCTGAGAATGAAAAATATGCAACTGAGCTTGAAGCAGGCTTCCTGAATAAGTTCTCAAAGACTCTATTATTTGAGCTGAGGAATTTCCTTATAAAGAATCTTGCTTTCGGGCCCTTTGTTTTTCGCAATCCTAAAACGGGAGAAAAGATTGATAGTGCCACAAACCTTCAGGAGTTTCAGCATAAGATGATGAGCATTCCCGATGAGGTTTTGAAATATCATACCGACAGGAATCATTTCTCCAGGTGGCTGAATGCCAGGGCTTTATTCCCGCTGGCACAATTATTTAAGTATATCAGGCAGGAAGATTTTCCCAGTATCGCGCATGTAAGGTCATTCCTGTATTCAGCAATATCCAGCTTCCGCTATGGAAAGGGGAGGGGGATAATTGCCAAGTTCGATAAGGATAATTTTGATGAATACCTGGTGTTTTCACGTATAGGCAACGGGTCTATAGGAGGAAAAGCCAGGGGGCTGGCATTTCTTAATTCGGTAATTAAGAAAAGCGGATTGTTCAGTAAGTATAAGAATCTTTATATAACCATCCCGCGTACCGTTGTTATATGTACAGATATATTCGATGAGTTCATGGATCAAAACGAACTGTATGAGATAGGTCTTTCAAAAAGGGACGATGAGGAAATACTTCGTCACTTCCTGAAGGCTGAACTGCCCGGCGATTTGTATCAGGATCTGTATGCTATTATCTCCGTAATGCGCAGGCCCCTTGCAGTAAGATCATCCAGTAAGCTTGAAGACTCACATTATCAACCATTTGCAGGCATATATTCTACATATATGATACCAAATGTTGATGATAAGAAGGAAATGGTAAAGATGTTGTCGGATGCAATAAAAGAGGTATATGCATCAGTCTATTATAAGACAAGCAAGTCGTATATGACAGCTACCTCCAATGCTATTGATGAGGAAAAGATGGGAATTATCATACAGGAAGTGTGTGGCAGTGATCATAAGGGCTTATATTATCCTACATTCTCGGGAGTGGCCAGGTCGATAAATTTTTATCCTATAGGCAGTGAGAAGGCTGAAGATGGTATTGTAAGGCTGGGACTGGGCCTTGGGAAGCTTATTGTTGAGGGAGGATTATCACTCAGGTTTTCTCCTAAATACCCAAAAAAGATACTTCAGCTTTCTTCGCCCGATATAGCTCTGAAGAGCACACAAAAGCAGTTTTATGCCCTCGATCTGGCATCATCCAGCTTTGTTCCCTCGGTAGATGACGGGGTAAACTTAAGACAGCTTCCCATAGAAGATGCAAAAGACATCTCCTCTTTTAAGTACATGGTATCCACCTACGATTACGAAAGCAATATGATAAGGGACGGAATGCTCAATAAGGGTAAGAGGCTCATAACTTTTTCCCAGATACTTAACTACAAGACCTTTCCTCTAGCTGAGATAATTAATGAGCTGCTGGCCATAGGGAAAAAAGAAATGAAGAACCCGGTAGAAATAGAATTTGCCGTTAATATGGACAGGGGTAAAGATGAGCCAATTAGTTTCACAGCATTGCAGATCCGTCCCATAGTGGATAATGATATGGGCGAGATGGCCGATCTTGAGGATGTGTCGGAGGAAGATGCGCTGATAATCTCTGAGTCGGCAATGGGCAACGGCTATATTACGGGGATTAAGGACATTATTTATGTTAAGCCCGACAGTTTTGACCCGGCAAAGACCAAGCTTATAGCAGAAAGTCTAAGTGAGCTGAATGATCAGTTTATAAGTGATGACAAGAATTATATCTTAATAGGTCCGGGCCGCTGGGGCTCACAGGACTCATGGCTGGGAGTGCCGGTCAAATGGCCTAATATCTCACAGGCAAAGCTTATCATTGAGTCGGGACTGGAAAATTTCAGGATAGACCCCAGCCAGGGAACCCATTTCTTTCAGAACCTGACATCTTTCAGGGTAGGTTATTTTACCATTAATCCATTTGTTAAGGATGGCTATTACGATATAGAATACCTTAATAAGCAGGATGCCGTATATGAAGATGAATTCCTGAGGCATGTTAGTTTCCCGGAAGAATTCAATATTCGTATAGACGGGCGAAAAAATAAAGGCGTGATATTAAAATCACAGCTTAAAACATAATTGCTCAACAATCAATACTATACCTCCCAGGTGTTGCCACTATGAAGCAGGTCATCAACATTCTTTATCTTGGCTTCAGCCTGTATCTTTGATATTTGTGATTCCATAGCCATATCATAGGTGGGGGCGTTTACCGAACGTATAACCCCTAAGGCTACCGGGTAATTTGGCCATCTCATATTTGCCAGCATCATAGCAATGCCCGGATTGTTCTCGTTGGCTTTATGAATAAGTATATCATCTTCAGTAATACCATCCTCACCAATCCTCACCACTTTGAGCTTCAGTCCGTCGAGAATAAGACCTTTATCCCTCTCCTTGCCAAATATCATTGGCGCGCCATGTTTCAGGATTATCTGTCTTTCTTCCCTTACCTCTTTGGCATTTATCTCATTATATATCCCGTCATTGAAGATCACACAGTTTTGAAGTATCTCTACAACAGATGTCCCATCATGCTTTGCAGCCTCAACAAACACCTCTGTTGACAGTTTTACATTATTATCCATGGTGCGGGCGAAGAATTTACCCTGTGCTCCTATGGCAAGCTCTCCCGGGTTAAAAGGAGTCTCAATTGTCCCAAATGGCGATGTTTTTGTTGTAGTACCCTTTTTTGATGTTGGTGAGTACTGTCCCTTGGTCAGGCCATATATCTGGTTATTAAAAAGCAAGAGGTTGATATCAATATTCCTCCTTATAAGGTGAATAAAATGATTGCCTCCTATAGCCAGGGCGTCACCATCACCGGTAACTTCCCATACGCTCAGTTGCGGATTTGCAACCTTAACGCCACTGGCAATTGCAGCTGCCCTGCCGTGAATACCATGAAAACCATAGGTATCCATATAATAAGGAAAGCGTGAGGAGCATCCTATACCTGATATAAGTGCAAAATCTTCTTTTTTCCTCCCCAGCTCTGCCATGGCACGTTGTACTGAGTTAAGTACAATATGATCGCCACATCCGGGGCACCATCTTACTTCCTGGTCGCTTTTAAAATCTTTGAAAGTCAGTTTTGTATTTTGTTCTGTCATGGCCCTGTTCCTATAAATATTTTTTGAATTCGTCTTTTAATTCCGTAGCCGTAAATGGCAGTCCCTGTACCTTGTTAAACTGCTCATATTTAAAATCACTTTGTTTCATCCTCAGGTAGTTGGCAAACTGTCCCAGGTTCAATTCACATACAATGATCTTTTTAAACCTGCTAAACACTTCTTTGGTATTAGCCGGCAGTGGCCTTATATAATTAAAATGTGCAAGGCTCAGCTTTTTTCCTTCATTCTGCATTTCCTTTACTGCTGTGTGCAGGTGGCCGAATGTGCCGCCCCATCCTACTACCAGCAGGTCTCCTTCCTTATCACCTGTCACCTCCAGGTCGGGGATCATGTTAACCACTCTCTCAACTTTCTCATCCCTTACATCTGTCATTTTTTGGTGATTAAGGGGATCGTGTGACACAGAGCCTTTAATAAAATCTTTTTCAAGGCCCCCTATACGGTGTTCCTTCCCTTTCATTCCCGGAAGGGCCCAAAGCCTGGCAAGGGTTTCCACGTCTCTGGCATAAGGCTGGTAATCTTCTTCATCCTTAGAAACTATCATGGTCTTAATGTCAGGGTAATCTTTCATTGAAGGCACCTTCCATGGTTGTGTGCCATTTGCAATAAAACCATCAGTAAGCAGTATCACGGGGGTCATATGCTCGAGAGCTATTTTAGCTGCCATAAAAGCATGATCAAAGCAGTTGGTAGGTGTGCTGGCTGCCAGAACAACAACAGGACTCTCACCATTCCTTCCGTATAAAGCCTGGAAAAGATCGCTTTGCTCTGTTTTTGTCGGCAGTCCCGTTGAAGGTCCGCCACGCTGAACATTCACAATTACAATTGGCAGTTCAGCCATTACTGCAAGGCCTATTGCTTCCGACTTAAGAGCCAGTCCCGGTCCCGAGGTTGATGTCACACCCATCAGTCCCGCAAAGCTTGCACCAATAGTGGTACATATACCTGCTATTTCATCTTCAGCCTGGAAGCTTTTTACCCCAAGGTCTTTCCTGGCTGCCAGTTCTTCAAGAATAACTGTCGCCGGAGTAATAGGATATGAACCCACGAAGAGCTTCAGCTTGGCCTTCTCTGCCGCGGCGAGCAAGCCCCAGGCAGTTGCCTGGTTACCATTAATATTCCTGTAGGTACCCTTGTCTATCTCTGCCGGAGACACAGTATATGAAGGAGTCATTGCCTCCATGGTATAGGCGTAATTATATCCCGCCTTCAGTACCCTTTTATTTGCCTCAATCACATCAGGCTTCTTCTTGAATTTGGTCTGGAAGAACTCCTCGGTATGTTTCAGGGGACGGTTATACAGCCAATATACCATTCCTAGAGCAAACATATTTTTGCTCCTCATGCCTGTCTTGGCGTCAATTCCCATCTCTTTAACCGCCTCTTTTGTAAGGGTGCTGATAGGAGCTTTGATGACATTGAATTTATCAAGCTTTTCTTTCACTATAGGATCTTCAGTATATCCGGCCTTGGTGATCCCCTTCTCATCGAAGCTGTCACTGTCCACTATCACAATGCTGCCCGGCTTCATCCACTTCCTGTTTGCTTTCAGGGCGGCAGGGTTCATTGCAATTAATACATCAGAAAAATCTCCGGGTGTGAAAATCTTTGAGTGTCCGAAGTGTACCTGGAATCCCGACACACCACCTACAGTTCCCTGTGGCGCCCTTATCTCTGAGGGATAATCAGGAAATGTGGAAAAGTCATTTCCTACTAATGCTGAAGTTGTTGAGAACAATGTGCCGGTCAGCTGCATCCCGTCGCCGGAATCTCCTGAGAACCGTATTACAACCTCTTCAAGTTCAACAACTTCTTTTGCTTTACTCATCTTTAATTAAATTTTATTACAGGTGTCTATAAAAATATAATGCATATAAAAGAACAGGCTTTTAACATGCATTAATCTATGTATTTAAACTATTAATTAAATAACACAACAAAACTAAGTATTTTCAAAGAGGAAAAATCAATAAATTATATATTTTTTAACATATTTAGGAAGATATTTTATTATTCCTGCCCCGATTTATTGCTGTCCTGATATTCATCATAGATTTTCGTAAAACTTGTGATTTATTTTGTTCACCGGATAAGAATAGAATTAACAAGTTAAAAGATGTTCAACAAATTAATTGCAACACTGCTGCCTTATGTGCCACAAAGGATTGTATGGATATTTTCTAAGGCCTATATAGCGGGAGAGAAGCTGGAAGATGCCATTCGTGCATCAAAAGCCCTGAATGAACAGGGAATAATGGTCACCATAGACGTTCTGGGAGAATTTATTGAGAATCTGGATGAGGCCGAAGCGAACAAGCATGAATACATGGAGGTGATAGATCTTGCTGAGGAAAATAATATAAATGGCAATTACTCTGTAAAGCCCAGCTCTTTTGGCTTATTGATTGACAAAGATGTTGCCTGGAGGCATATCAGGGAGATAGTGGCAAAGGCCGCCTCCTATAATAATTTTGTGAGAGTTGACATGGAAGATTCGCCATGTACCGATCTTGAGATAGAGCTTTTCCGTAAGCTTCATGCAGAGTTTCCTGAGAACACAGGCCTGGTGTTCCAGTCTTACATGAGGCGCACCGCACAAGACCTTGAGGGGCTGATGGATATTCATAGCAAGGAGCATCCTTTGAATTACCGCTTGTGCAAGGGAATATATGTTGAGCCCAGGGAGATTGCATATAAAGATCATGACGAAGTGAACAGGCATTTCCTTGAGAACCTTGAGTTCATGCTAAAAAATAATATTTATCCCGGCATTGCCACCCATGACAAGTTTCTTATTAATGGCAGTTATGAGCTTCTTAAGAAATATGGAACAGCCGTTGAAGATTACGAGTTTCAGATGCTTTACGGCGTAACCCCCGAACTGCGCAGGTCGGTAATGGAAAAAGGCCACAGGATGAGGGTTTATGTTCCTTTTGGCAAGGACTGGTTTGGATACTCCACCCGCAGGCTTAAGGAAAACCCCAAGATGGCGAACTATATAATAAAGGCTTTATTCAGGAAGGGATAAGGCGAAAAGGCCGGTTCATAATAGCAGGAGAAGCAGTTTATTTTTCCGTATCACTACTGTCGGGAAGCATTAGCGTATCAGTCCTGATAGCAGCTGAGTATATCATTTTATGGTAGTTCTCCATCAGTCTTTTTATTTCCACGTCAGAAATAAATACTTCCCCGGCCTGCATCCCTTCGTCCGGATTAGTTAATTTATATATGGTGTAAGGTATTAAAGCAATAAAATTCAAGGCTACCATCTGGTCGGGAGATATCATTCCAAGGTTCTCTGTTCTCATTATTCTTTTCTGGGTTTGTTGTTTATAGCTCATGTCGGCATCCCATTCCACCCCTTTGCCTGCAACGCCCTGGTATGCAGCTATCTGCAGGTTGCGTTGAGCATTGATGGTCTTTTTATCGGGATTTATATCCGCAGAGATAAGCTCCTGCCTGAGATTCTTTTTTCTCGACAAAACAACAACTTCCTGCATCAACACTGTGTCACGCGATAAGGCCACTGCAGCAACATAATCACCGGCGGGGAGTGAACCGGGAACAATATAATATGAATCTTTATAGCCCACATAGCTGAATCTCAGACTGTCGGAGGGACCTGCCATAATGATGAACCTGCCCATCTTATTTGTTATGCCACCCGTATTCCTGTTTTCAATAATAAAATGTGCCCCGGGCAGAGCCTGCAGGCTGTCTTTAGAGAATACTATGCCTGAGAGTTTTACAGACAATTCATTTGTTTCCTGTGCTTCCTGTGCTTCCAGGGGAGATTGAATAATTAAAAACAGTATTAATACCAGTCCGCTGTATTTTATTAAGTTTTTTTCCATTTTGTTAAACATACAAAAAAAGGCCGGAAAATGCCCGGATTCTTTGCACTAAACATAAACTAAAAAACTAATATTTGCAGACAATGTATGCTAATTATCTTTACGCGAGGTACGGGGTAATCCTGGGGCACTTATTGGAGCTGATATGCATAAAAGAAGGACTTTATACATAATTCATTAATTTCACCTTTCATTTATAAAAGGCTATATTTATTACATGAAACTGACAACAGGCTATTCCACCTGTCCCAACGACACTTTTATTTTTTATGCCATGGTGCATGCTAAGGTAGATACCGAAGGCCTTGAATTCATGCCCGTATTAGGTGATGTGGAGTATCTTAATAAAAAAGCTTTTGATGCAGAGCTGCAGATCACCAAGCTAAGTTATCATGCCTATGCCCATGTATCAGATAATTATATGATACTGGATTCCGGCAGTGCCCTTGGCCGGGGCAACGGTCCGTTATTATTAAGCAAAGATGCACTGGCCGCAGATGAGGAGCAGCTTAAAGGCCTGAAAGTTGCCATTCCCGGAAAATATACCACTGCCGGCCTGCTGCTTGGAATAGCATTCCCTGAGATAAAGGATAAGCCCGAATATCTTTTTTCAGATATAGAAGATGCTGTATTAAGCGGAGAGGTGGATGCCGGACTGGCAATTCATGAGAACAGGTTCACATATCAGTCGAGAGGATTGCATAAGATCATTGACCTGGGCGAATACTGGGAAGAGAAATTCGATCTCCCCATTCCTCTTGGCGGGATAGTTATCAGTCGCGATCTGCCGTCCGGAATAATAAAAAAGGTAAACAGGGTATTAAAGAGAAGCGTGGAATATGCTTTCAGGAATAAAGACAATGTAATGCCTTATGTAAAAAAATATGCCCAGGAGATGGACGAGCAGGTGATGCTGAAGCATATAGGGCTTTACGTTAATGATTTCACTCTCGATCTGGGAGAAGAAGGCAGGCAGGCAGTGAGAAAGATGCTTGAGATAGCCTCAGAAAAAGAACTTATTGCCGGCTTCCCGGAAGCACTTTTTGTGTCAGATATGTAAGGTCCCCGGCCTGCAGCCTAAATATCCAGTTTATCCACAGGGATGCTTGTGTCGTTTTCCGCAGCATCATCTTTCTCAGGAAGCTCATTCAGCTCTTTAACAAACCTCTCAATATCACTGTCGCCAAAGCCTTTTTCCTGTGCCGCCTCCTCAAGTGTTCCCCATATGGGTTCTCCGCAGGCAATACATTTTATGCCCTCTGTCATAAGGTACTTAACCGAAGCCGGAATGGTCTCCACCAGCTCTTCTATTGTTATATCTTTTGAAATGCTCATGTTATTATATTTTTCATTGCAAATATAACAAATAGCATTCCAAAGAAAGAGATTAAACTTTTCCTGTTATTTTTGTGTAGGATGATTGACAGCATGTTCACTTCGCGTGCAACCATTTTATGTTAGTTGATGTCCTGTAAATAGTTCAGAAATGATTGATGAAGATCAGTTAATAAAACTTTGTATAAGGAAGAACAAAGGGGCTCAAAAGATCCTCTTTAACACTTATGCTCCCGTGTTGTTGGGTATCTGTCGCAGGTACGTGTACAAGCAGGATGAGGCGGAGGATATATTACAGGAAGGTTTTGTTAAGATATTTATGAGTCTTAAGAACTTTAAGGGAAGCGGAACACTTCTGAACTGGATGAAAAAGGTAATGGTAAACACCTCAATTACATATTATCACAGGAACCTGAGGTATCGTTATCACAGCGATATTGAGGAGAGCCAGGCAACAGGGGAGTATGTAAATGAATATGTTGACAGTGATTTTACCCGGGAGGAGCTTTTAAAAGTGGTGTCAGACCTGCCCCCGGGATACAGGATGGTTTTTAACCTGTATGCTATAGAAGGTTATAAGCATAAAGAGATTGCAGAGATGCTTGAAATAGATATAAATACATCAAAGTCTCAGTATTCGCGGGCAAAAAGTGTTATCAGGGAGAAGCTGGAAAAGTTAGCTAAGCCGCGGATGGCTGTTAATGAAGAAAAAGAGATAAAAGAATAAAATTGAATAAGAAAGCGAAACATATAGAAGATCTTTACAGGGACAGCTTCTCCGGTTACAGTCCGGAGCCACGTGCCGGTTTGTGGAGATCTGTTTCCCGCAAGCTTATGTTTCGTGAGTTCCTTAGCTTCAGTGTGGCACAGTTTAATGTTTATTACCTCGGAGCCATGGTGGCAGCCGGGCTTGCCGGTTGGCTTGCTTTTGGTGGAGCAGGCAATACAGATATTGCACCGGGTGTAAATAGCTCTTCGGAAATCACAGTGTCGCCGGGAAAAGATATCAGCAATGCAATATCAGTAAGGTCATCAGAAAAGGAAGATGCTGTAATAAACAGGGAGCCAGCCATGAATGAGAGCAGGAAGGAGAAAAGGCTGAGATTGAAGAATGAGATGCCTGCTGCAGAAAATGCCAGGTCGTCGATGCAACAGACCGCTCCCCTGAAGACAAGGACGGAAACAATGATCACAGGCGCCCCGGAGGAAGATGCCGGCGGGTTGTATGCCATTCCGCGTTTCAGCATGAATACATCAGCCGGTTGCCCGCCCTTCAGGGTCAGCTTCTATAATACATCAATAAATGCAGAATCTTATATATGGCAGTTTGGCGACGGGGCAAGCTCAGTGGAAAAAGAGCCCTCATATATTTACGATGAGCCGGGCAGGTATATTGTAAGCCTCACGGCTATAGACAAGTACGGAAGAGAAAGGAGACAGACAGACAGCATTATTGTTTACCCCGGGGCGGAAGCAAGATTCGAGATAGCCGGACAGGGTGCAGCCCTTCCTGACGAGCCGGTAAGCTTTAATAATTATTCGCAGAACGCAATTAGTTACGAGTGGGATTTCGGTGATGGCAGTATCTCTTCCGAGATGGAGCCCGAACATTATTACAGCCGGGCCGGTTCATACAACATACAGCTCACGGTATGGTCTGAAAATTCCTGCTCAGACACACTGGTAATAAGAAATGCATTTACAGATGCAGGCTGCTCAATACTTTTTCCCAATGCATTCAGGCCTAATATTAACGGACCGAGTAACGGATATTATACGGCAGGACTTACAACCAACGAGGTGTTTCATCCTGTACATAAAGGAGTGGGCGAGTATCAGCTAAGGATATTCAACAGGGCCGGTAATCTTATTTTTGAAAGCAATGATATTAATATTGGCTGGGACGGCTACATAAATGATCACCTTGCCGATCCCGGGGTTTATATCTGGAAAGCACGCGGCCGTTACACCAACGGGGAATTCTTCACCGAATTTGGCAATGTCACCCTGGTGAAAAGATAGATCCTGATTTTTTTATTTGTCTATTGACAATCTCCCTCATTTTGTGTAAATTGGATATTCTGTCTTTGAAGCAATAATGTTTTTTTTATTACGAAATAGATTTATTACAGTTATGCCCGGCCTTTTCCTGGGTCTTTGTTTAATCTCCCCTTCAGCAGCCCAGGAGAGCGACCATAATTATGTATCAACAAGGCAGCCACTTGTGCCCTCCGGGAATTCAGCAGATATAGATGAGCTTGATCCGGCACAGCAGCTTCAGTCAACAAGCTATTACGACGGACTGGGAAGGATTATGCAGAAATGCGATCAGCATGCGAGTCCACATTTTAAAGACCTGGTACAGGCATTTGAATATGACAGGGCAGGAAGGCAGACGAAACTATATCTTGCCTTTGTTGCCGATAACTCCAAGGCAGTATATATTAAGGATCCCGTAGAGAAACTAATGCAGTTTTATAAGAACCCGCCCGGACAGCTTAGTGCAACAGCCTGCCCTTATGCCGAAAGGGAATATGAAAGATCGCCCCTGAACAGGATCATAAACCGTGGATCGGCAGGAGAGAGCTGGCAGCTTTCTTCCGGGCATACTGTAAGCACCAGCCGGTCATCTAATACAGAGCCTGTGGATAGATGGGAGCTAAATGATGAGGGAGCCTGCGAGCTTAGCGGTAGTTACAAAGCCTTGAGCCTGTTTGTGGAGCAGGAGACAGATGAGAACGGAAATATAAGAAGAAGCTATACCAGTAAGCAGGGAAGAACGATACTAACAGAGTCATTCCTGGGAGAGACGGAAGTACGTACGTTTTATGTTTATGACAGCAGGGGAAACCTGAGATATGTATTGCCCCCCATGGCCTCGGCAGGAGGAACTGCCGATCCCGCTTATGTTTATTCATACAAGTATGATGATCGTAACAGGATGACAGAGAAGAAGCTTCCCGGAGCCGAAGTGGTATATATGGTATATGATGATGAGGACAGGCTTATACTCAGCCAGGATGGAAACTTAAGGAAAGACAGCCTTTGGGTATATAATAAATACGATGTGCTGGGCAGGCAGATAATCTCGGGATTATATAAGAATCACATGTCGCGCGGCATGTTGCAGGAAAGGGTGGGAGCATTGAGCTTTAATGTTGAAGAGCGCACAGGCAGTGAATATACAAATCATGCCTTTCCAACAAAGAACTGCAGTGAGCAGATAATTAATTACTACGATAACTATACATTTCTTGAAGGCAGTAAGAATGAGTTTCTCTACACTCAGACCGTGTTTTCAATGGGAGATGAGACAGATCCTTCACTGGTCATGCCCGAACCGGCAGTCTCAAATACGGGCAGGCTAACAGGAACAATAAGCAGAGTAATCAACAGTGACACAAAATTGCAGGCGGTGATTTATTACGACAAGTATGGACGGGTCATACAATCCATATCAGAAAATCTTCCGGGTGGCACCGACAGGAAATCATTCCGCTATGATTTTCGCGCAAAGCCTGTAAATGTAATGCTTGAGCACGCTATACCCGGTATCCCCGGGCTGAAGCTCGAGAAACATTATACTTACGATCAGGCAGAACGCCTGTTAAAAATTTATTACAAGCCTGACGGCGGATCAGCTGTTGTACTATCAGAGAATGTATATGATGAGCTGGGCCGGCTGGCAGAAAAGAAGCTTCATTCAGGCATGGATGACGGCAGCTATCTCCAGGGTATCTCATATACATATAACATCAGGGGCTGGCTGACAGAAACAGGTAGTTCGGGAGACCTGTTCACACAGACACTTGGTTATGAAAGTCCCGCTGAGGGGATGAGCGTACAGCCACAGTACAACGGTAATATCTCATCAATCATATGGACTACCGGATCGGTCTCACAGCCTGCAGGATATGGATACAGCTATGATGCCCTTAACAGGCTTAGCTCGGCAGAATATGTAAGTACATCCGCAGGGTCAGGTGTTCCGGCAGCAGATTACTCTGTGCCACGAATATCTTACGATCTTAACGGCAATATCGAAAGCATAGAAAGGAAAGGACTGATTGAGCCGGGGCAATATGGCAGCATAGATATCATGGAATACAGTTATGACGGAAACAGGCTTATAGCAGTGGATGATGCAGGTGAGCATACCCGGGAGGGCTATGACTTCTCGGACAATGGTTCAAAATATGATGAAGAAAACAGTGAACCCGAATACAGCTATGACGCAAACGGCAATATGATATCGGACGCCAATAAGGGAATAGTGCAGGTATATTATAACCACCTGAACCAGCCTGAGGAAATATGGCTTGAACAAAAGCAATTGATTTCTTACATTTATGATGCCTCAGGAAGAAAGTTAAGGAAAGAGGTGACAGATGAAGAAGGCTGGCTTATAGATGAGACCGATTACACAGGGAGTATAGTTTACAAATCCGGGGCACCGGCATATATTTTAACCGAAGAAGGAAGGATACTTGTGGATACCAGCGAAAAGAGCTACAGTTACAAATACGAATATTTCCTGAAGGATCACCTGGGAAACACCAGGCTGAGCTTTTTGGCCGATGGAGACTCCGCAGTCATCACCGGCGAAGATCATTATTATCCTTTCGGCATGCGTCAGTGTCCCCAGGCAAATTCGAACAAATACCTTTACAACGGCAAAGAGCTCCAAACCGACT
>JAOZPG010000019.1:0-40236 GCA_029932855.1 Bacteroidales bacterium
ATTAGTGGCTCACTTTGACCCGGAGAGGGCGGCTCACTTTAACCGGAATTTGCACAATGTCGAAATTTTATATAAATGCTGGTTTTACCATGGATCTGGAGATTTATAATAACCTGATAAGTAAATAGAATAATTAAAATTATGGAGGATAATACCGAAAAGGAAAAAAGCGGTTGGAGTGGATTGATGATAGCATTTTTTATAATAGTGGTTATTGCTATTCCTACGATAAAGCGTACTGTGTCAACTGCGAAGATGGATTTGGAAAAAGAATCTTTGAAAGATAATACCGCACTTATTAAAAATGATTCTAACACATCAAATTTTTCAGATTCCACTAAATGCATTTTTAAATATGACAAGGTAACATATGCCCAATTTGAAGGAGAAAGTATGGTCTCAAGCTATGATACAACCATGGAAGGGTATGTAGTCATTAAGAAGGAGAAATTAAGAATAGGACATGTCCTCTCTCCTGAAGACTTTTACATTAATGATTATATGAAGACTTCTAATGGGGGATACCTTTTCAATACTTATGATGAGTCAGATGAGGAATGTACTGTGTCAGTGTTTAAGAACAAAGGACAAGGGTTAGTTGTTATACACTATTTAGAGGATAACTTAATGATTTATTTATACGTTGATAAGGGATTTACTTTAGATTTTAAATTCTTATAAGTAAAATGCATTTAGAGTAAATTATAGTTTGAGTTATCTCCCTTAGTTTTTTACAACCTGAGATTCTATAAATCATGAAAAATAAATTTTCATTAGGAGTAATATCATTTATTGTCTTATGTGTGGTACTTCTTTTGGCAGTTATCTCCTATGAGAATGGAAATGCTGCTGCTGCTTGGTCCTTATTTATTTTATGGCTTGTATTAGTTTCAATATGGGCTTATGTTTCATTGAAGTAGTGAATAATCTAAAAACATCACATATTGTTGCACACATGTTGCACGGCGATAAAAACAAAAGGAGTTAGAATTTGTCTAACTCCTTTGCTATCAATGGTCGGGATGAGAAGATTCGAACTTCCGACCCCTCGCCCCCCAGACGAGTACTCTAAACCGGACTGAGCTACATCCCGAAAACCAAATTTTGGTTTGGACTGCAAAAGTACAGAAGTATTTGAAATACTGCAATAATTTCAGTTTTTTTAATTTGGTATGGTTATTGTCATGTTGGCGGCATAAATATCTGTCAGCTATGAGTAGCTTTGCGACAGTGATTAAGTATAACATTAATATTAAAATATAAACACTATGGAATTGTTTAAATCTATGGATACATCAGGGGAAGCGGGGCAGAATGAAAATGAGAATAATCTGAAACCGGTGGCTGATCAGGAGGTGGAAAAAGTACAATGCCTGATAATCGGATCGGGACCTGCCGGTTATACAGCTGCCATATATGCAGCCCGGGCCAACCTTAATCCTGTACTTTATGAAGGGCTACAGCCCGGGGGGCAGCTTACAACCACAACCGAGGTGGAGAACTATCCGGGTTACCCTGAAGGAGTTACCGGACCTGTAATGATGGAAGACCTGAAAAAGCAGGCCGAGAGATTTGGAACGGATATCCGCTGGGGAATTGCCACATCTGTTGATTTCTCCGGTGAGAATCATATAGTTGTAATTGATAAAAAGAAGATGATTGAGGCAGAGGCAGTGATCATAGCTACAGGAGCAACTGCCAAATATCTGGGGCTGGAGGCTGAGAAAAAATATGCAGGTGGAGGGGTGTCAGCCTGTGCTACCTGTGACGGTTTCTTCTATAAAGGCAAGGATGTGGCTGTTGTTGGCGGAGGGGACACTGCTGCAGAGGAAGCTCTTTACCTGGCTGGAATTGTACGTAAGGTATATCTTATTATAAGGAAAGATTATATGAGGGCTTCAAAGGTGATGGTGGAAAGGGTTGAGAACACGAAGAATATTGAAGTACTCTATGAGCATAATACCAAAGACCTTTATGGTGAGAATGGTGTTGAAGGGGCAATACTATTGCATAAAATGGGAACACCTGAAGAGAAGGAAGTGAGAATTGAGATAAGCGGTTTTTTTCTTGCCATAGGCCATACTCCAAATTCGGAAATATTTAAAGATTATATTGAAACAGACGAGGTCGGTTATATAAAAACAGATGCTCCGGGATCAAAGACTACCGTTAAAGGGGTTTTTGCCTGCGGAGATGTTATGGATTCTACTTACAGGCAGGCTGTTACGGCAGCCGGTTCGGGTTGTAAGGCTGCCATAGATGTTGAGAGATACCTTGGAGAAAAACATAGCTGATACTTTTTAAGAGATCAGTTCTAAAAAAAAGGTGGCTTTTCAGGCCACCTTTTTTTGTTAAATATTTGTGTGTTATCCTATTTCACAACCATTGTACGAACTTCTGAGTATTCCCCGGCATCCAGCTTCTTTTTCACCGAAGCAAAAGCTTTTACTGTTCTTTCAACGTCTTGAAGTGTATGATCGGCTGTAGGTATAAGTCTTAACATTATCACTCCTTTGGGAACAACCGGGTAAATTACTATTGAGCAAAATATTCCGTAGTTCTCCCTGAGGTCCATGGTTATTCCCGTGGCTTCGGGTATTCCTCCCTTTAAGAAAACAGGGGTGACAGGTGATTCTGTCTTACCCAGATCGAAGCCATTTTCTTTTAGCCCTTTCTGCAGGGCATTTACCACGCTCCAGAGATTTTCTCTTAATTCTGGCATATTCTTCAACATTTCCAGTCGCTTAATTGCACCCATTACCATTGGCATGGGCAATGATTTTGCATATATCTGCGACCTCATGTTATACTGAAGGTAATCCACAACATCTTCATCACTGGCAACAAAGCCGCCAATACCGGCCATAGACTTGGCAAAGGTTGAGAAGTAAACATCTATCTTATCCTGAACGCCATAATGTTCTCCTGTTCCCGCACCTGTTTTGCCCATTGTCCCAAAGCCATGAGCATCATCAACCAGTAGCCTGAAATTAAAATCTTTCTTAAGGTCTGTAATAGCTTTAAGGTTCCCCAGGTCTCCTGCCATGCCGAATACACCTTCTGTAATTACCAGGACTCCGCCACCTGTTTTTTCAGCCAGTTTGCTGGCCCTTTCAAGTTGCTTCATCAGGTTTTCTATATTATTATGCGGAAATACATAACGTTTCCCCATATGCATTCTAAGACCGTCAAGTATGCAGGCATGTGATTCGGAGTCGTAAACAATAACATCGTTACGGCCTGCAAGGGCATCAATAATGGAAGTCATTCCCATATAGCCGTAATTTAACAGGTAAGCACGTTCCTTGCCTGCAAATTCTGCCAGCTTTTTTTCCAGTTCTTCATGTTTTGATGTCTGGCCACTCATCATTCTGGCACCCATAGGATAGGCCATACCCCAGTCTTTTGCTCCTTTTGCATCTTCTTTACGAACCTCAGGATGATTGGCCAGTCCCAGATAATTATTAAGGCTCCAGGTAAGGACCTCTTTTCCCATAAATTTCATATGAGGCGAAATTTCTCCTTCCAGTTTAGGGAACATAAAATAGCCTTGACCCTGCTTCTGATATTGTCCGAGTTCACCCCTGTTTTTTCTGATCTTATCAAATATATCCACGATGAATGATTTTATTGGTTAGTTATGGTTCCAAAGTTAGATAAATTTACATTACTCACAAGAAAACAGATTACGGAATAATCCTGTTTACCAACAAGAAAACAGATTACTGAATAATTTCGGTTACCGGCAAGGAAACGGTTTAATAAATAATTAGGTTTAGCTGTCAAGGAAACAGTTTGTAGAATGATTCCGGAATAAAGGCATAATAATTGCAGTACTGATAAGCTTTGATGAAAATATTTTCATTAATTCCGGGGAAAAAGAGTAACTTTGCAAAATGTTTGAAAAAATGGCGAAAAATTTTATCATCTTTTTTACTCTGATCTTACTAACAGGAGCTTGCAGTGGTTATGAAAAGTTACTGAAGAGTAATGATATAGAGGCCAAGTATAAGGCAGGGATGGAATATTACGAGGAAGGTAATTATATGAGGGCTGTTACTTTGTTTGGTCAGGTGATACCCAGGCTTAAGGGGACAGAAAGGGCTGAAGAGCTGGATTATCTCTATGCCAAATGCCATTACGAGATGAGGGATTACGTGATGGCAGGTCATTATTTCAGTGAATTTGTAAAAACATATTTTACAAGTCCCCGGGCAGAGGAAGCAGATTTTATGGGGGCTTACTGTTATTATAAATTAATAGCAAGGGTGGAGCTGGATCAGACAAATACTTATAAAACAATAAGTGCCTTTACCCTTTTTAAGACAAAATTCCCCGATAGTGACCGTATTGCCGAGGCTAATAATTATATTAAGGAATGTGAGGAATTACTGGTTGAAAAGTCTTATATTAATGCAAAATTATATTACGACCTGGAAAAATATAAGGCGGCAATTGTTGCAATACAAAACAGTTTAATAGATTATCCTGACACAAAATATCGTGAGGAATTATTATACCTGAAGCTCAGGTCAATTTTCCTGATGGCTGAAAATAGTGTCAGCATGAAACAGCTTGAAAGATTTCAGGATACAATAGATGAGTATTATTCATTTATAGATGAGTTTCCTCAGACAAAGTATGCCAGGGAAGCAGAAAAGATGTATAATCGCTCATCCGATTTTCTTGGTACAAATAATTGATTATTTTTATTAATATTTAATATAGAATGGATTACAAAAAGACACAGGCACCATTTACCACTATCACAAGAGACCTCAGGGAATTTGATAAAGAAACAGGTAATATATATGAAAGTGTAGTTGTATGTGCAAAAAGGGCTAATCAGATATCTATTGAGATTAAGCAGGAACTAAACAGGAAGCTGGAAGAGTTTGCTTATTATACAGATAATCTTGAAGAGATATTTGAGAACAGGGAGCAGATTGAAATATCCAAGTTCTATGAGAGGCTGCCCAAACCATCATTGATAGCCCTCGAGGAGTTTCAGGATCATGCTATCTATTTTCGCAGAGCTGAGGAAGAAGAAAAATAATATAAAATACCGGTATGCTGAAAGGAAAGCATATAATACTTGGTATTACCGGGAGCATTGCTGCCTATAAAGCGGCATTCCTGGTACGTTTGCTGGTTAAGGAAGGAGCCAGTGTTAAGATTATTATGACCCCTTTTGCTACCGGATTTATCACTCCTCTTACTATGTCAGCCCTTTCAGGGAATCCTGTAATGACGGAGATGTTTTCCAAAGACAGCGGTGAGTGGACAAGTCATGTTGACCTGGGTATATGGGCTGATCTTTTTCTTGTGGCCCCGGCTACTGCAAATACCATTGCAAAAATGGCCGGTGGAGTTGCCGATAACCTTCTTTTAACTACCTATCTTTCTGCACGCTGTCCGGTTATGGTGGTTCCTGCCATGGATATGGACATGTATAAGCATCCTTCAACACAGGATAATATACAGACCCTTGAGGAGCGTGGTTCAACTATTGTTGATGCAGGGACAGGCGAGCTTGCAAGCGGACTTAGCGGGAAAGGACGGATGGAGGAACCCGAAGAGATCGTGAAGCAGATAAACTCTCTGTTCAAAAAAAAAACTAAAAAAATAAGCCTTCTAAGTAATCAGAAGGTTCTTGTTACTGCCGGTCCTACATACGAGGCCATAGACCCTGTGAGGTATATTGGCAATCACTCTTCCGGAAAGATGGGAATTAAGATAGCTGAAAAGCTTGCAGATGCAGGAGCTGAGGTACATCTTGTGCTGGGTCCCGTAAGCGAGTTTATTGACAGGGATATGATGCAGGTATATGATGTGGTTTCTGCTTCAGAGATGAGTGATAAGTGTACAGAATTGTTCCCTGCAATGAATGGAGTCGTGCTGGCTGCAGCTGTAGCCGATTTTACCCCCCTTAAGCCTGAAAAGGAAAAGTTGAAGAGGTCCGGAGATGACCTGCAGATCAGCCTGCGGCCTACAAATGATATAGCAGCCAGCCTGGGGAGATCAAGATCAATAAAGCAATGGCTTGTGGGATTTGCACTGGAAACGGAAAATGAACTGCCTAACGCGGCTAAGAAGCTGGAAAAGAAGAATCTCGACCTGATAGTACTTAATTCACTGAAAGATAAAGGAGCAGGATTTGGTGTGGATACCAATAAGGTGAGGATCATAGACAGGAATGGAAAAATAAGTGATTTTGGACTTAAGACCAAGGATGAGGTAGCTAAAGATATTGTAAACAGCATACAAGATTTTCTTTCTTTATCGTTATAGAAAGAGAATATTTAAATAAGCTATCCTATGAGGAAAAACCTGATATCTGTTTTGTTAATCATGAGTCTTGGTATTTCAGGACTCAGGGGACAGGAACTGAAATGCAATGTACAGGTGATGACCCAGCAGATACAGGGAACCAACAAGCAGGTGTTCAGGACCCTTCAGACAGCCATGTATGAGTTCATGAATAATACAAACTGGACTAATGATGTATATGCGGTAAGTGAAAGAATAGAATGCAATATTATGTTTAACCTTACCGAGCAAATGGGGGCAGACCAGTTTAAGGGAACCATACAGGTACAGATGAGAAGACCTGTGTATAATACAAGCTACAATACAACTGTTCTTAACCTGGTGGATAATAATCTCAACTTCAGGTATGTTGAGTACGAGCCATTATTGTTTGATGAGACCCAGCACCTGTCAAACCTTACTTCCATACTTGCCTATTATGCTTATATAATAATTGGTATTGACTATGATTCCTTTTCGCAGGAGGGGGGAGAAAACTATTTTTCAAAAGCAGAGAATATAGTAATGAATGCCCAGAATGCTCCCGAAAGGGGTTGGAAGGCTTTTGATGCATCGGGAAATAAAAGCCGTTACTGGCTGATAAATAATATCCTGGACGATGAATACCGTCCGGTAAGGGAGTTTATGTATCGGTTCCACAGGCTTGGCCTCGATATGTTTGAAAGCAGTCCAAACCAGGCAAGGAATGAGATGGAGGAAAGCCTGAAGCAGTTGCAGAAGGTTTACAGGCAAAAACCTGATCCTTACCTTTATTTGCTGCAGGTAGTATTTGATGCCAAATCGGAAGAGTTTATTAAAGTATTCAGTGAAGCTACAGCCGACCAGAAAAGAAGAGTTTACCTTATCTTAAAGGAAATCGACCCTTCAAACCAATCCAAATACAAGACAGCCTTCAGCCCAGGCTAAAATTTCATATCTTCGTGTCTGACATGCACATTTATTATGCTGAAAAAACTACATATCCAGAACTATGCACTTATCTCTGAACTTGATATGGAGTTCGATAAGGGACTTACCATAATCTCGGGTGAAACAGGAGCGGGAAAGTCTATATTGCTTGGTGCATTATCACTGATACTGGGACAGAGGGCTGATACAGGGGTGCTGAATGATAAGACGGTCAAATGTATTGTTGAGGGCAGCTTCAGTATAGGGAAAAATGAATACAGGGAATTTTTTGACACGAACAATCTCGATCAGGATGAACTTACAATACTCAGGCGGGAAATAAATATTGCCGGTAAGTCAAGGGCATTTATTAATGACACGCCGGTGAGTCTGAATGTTCTGAGAGAGCTTGGAATAAAACTGGTGGATATACATTCTCAGCATCATAATATACTATTGGCTGATAATCGTTTCCAGCTTAAAGTTGTGGATGCTTTTGCAGGAAACGGCAAGCTGCTGGAGTCTTATGGAAAGGAATATAATAGATATAGAAAGCTGTTGACCGGCTATACCGGGCTGAGGGAGAGGAATGAAAAGGCCAGGTCGGAGCTTGACTATTTTCAGTTTCAATACAGGCAGATGGAGGAAGCAAAACTAAGGGAAGGAGAACAGCAGGAACTTGAAGAGGAGCAAAAGATATTAAATCACTCAGGAGAGATAGTTGCTTCCCTGAATGCAGTACACCAACACCTTTCATCTGAAGGAAGTGGTATGCTGGAGAATTTAAGGGAGATAAGAAAACTTTTTGAAAAGATAAGGGAGTTCTATTCCCCGGCAGCTGAATTATATGAGCGTTTTGACAGTGTGGAGATTGAATTGTCGGATATTGATTCAGAGCTGGAAATGCTTGCGAGTAAAGTGGAAAATGATCCTTCAAGACTTGCTTTTGTTGATGAAAGGTTAAATCTTATTTACGGGCTTGAACAAAAGCATAATGCCGATTCTGTTGAACATCTCATAAAAATAAGGGAGGAGCTTAAAGAGTCTATTGAAGGGATAAGCTCATCTGATGAAGAATTGCTTGCCATGGAGGCTGAACTTGCAGAACGTAAGGCTTTGCTGGGAAAAATGGCAGGGGAGCTTTCCGGGCGGCGGACTGACTCACTCGAGGGGATAAGTGAGAGAATGATTAACATTTTACAGAAACTGGGAATTCCCAATGCGGCTTTTTCTGTTAAACAGGCAAGGCTTGAGGAACTTTCTCCCACGGGTGTGGACCGTGTTGATTTTCTTTTCTCCGCAAATAAGAACACCCGGCTTCAGGATCTTAAGAAGGTTGCATCAGGAGGAGAATTATCGCGTGTTATGTTAAGCCTTAAATCCCTGATTACTGCTGTGCCTTCTGGCAGGCAGGCTGGTTCTTCCCTCCCGACAATAATACTGGATGAGATAGACTCGGGAGTATCGGGAGATATTGCCGACAGGGTGGGAGAGATAATATATGCCATGGCTTCAGATATGCAGGTCATAAATATCACCCACCTTCCGCAGATAGCCAGCAAGGGCCTTAAGCATTACCTGGTATATAAGTCGGATGATGAACACTCCACGCGTACAATGATAAAGCTGCTAAGCAGTGAAGACAGGCTAATGGAGATTGCTAAAATGCTTAGCGGAAAGGAAATGAGTGAAGCAGCTGTTGAAAATGCCAGGATTTTGCTTAGTAGTTCCAAAGATTGAGACAGTCGTTGAATTATTTTTAGTAATCAGATTATTGATTATATATTTGCCTGTATGAGCGCCCCGGGGCGAAAAGAATTAAACAAGCATAAAAAGAAAAATATGTCATATCAATTACTGAAAGGGAAAAAAGGAATAATATTCGGGGCTTTAAATGAGAAGTCTATAGCATGGAAAATAGCCGAGCAGGCATATGAACAGGGAGCCAGGTTTACGCTTAGCAATGCACCTGTGGCTTTAAGGTTTGGAGAAATAAATGAGCTTGCAAAAAAGTGTGACAGTATTGTAATACCTGCAGATGCAACTAACATGGAGGGCATCAACAAGGTATTTACAGAATCTATGGAGTTCCTGGGAGGGAAGGTGGATTTTGTGCTTCACTCTATCGGTATGTCCCTAAATGTAAGGAAGGGCAATGTATATAATGACCTGAATTATGCATATTTTCAGAAAACCCTTGATGTGTCGGCCCTGAGCTTTCATAAATTATTACAAACGGCTTATAAGCTGGATGCAATAAATGACTGGGGCTCAGTTGTAGCCCTTTCATATGTGGCTGCCCAGAGAACGCTTTATGGTTACAATGATATGGCTGATGCCAAGTCATTACTTGAATCTATAGCCCGCAGCTTTGGCTATATTTATGGGCGCGAGAAGAAAGTAAGGGTGAATACTATTTCACAGTCACCAACACCCACCACGGCAGGTAGCGGAGTGAAAGGTTTTGGTTCATTGCTTGATTTTACTGAAAGAATGTCTCCTTTAGGTAATGCAACAGCCGATGACTGCGCCAATTATTGTATTACCATGTTTTCTGATCTCACCAAAAAGGTGACTATGCAGAATCTCTATCACGACGGGGGATTCTCCAGCATGGGCATGAGCCTCAGGGCAATGACCCAGTACGACAAGAGCTTTGATAACTGCGACGACTAAGAGGGCTTATGCCTGAAACAGTATTATGCTTTTAGTATGAGCCCGGGGATGTAAGAATAGCCGGGAAGTTATCATAGGCACCTGGCTAAAACAGGTAGTTAAGTCCTATATACATTCCACTGTCTCCGTCCCTTTCATCAAGAGAGAAACCATAATCCAGTGCCACGATAAAGTTCTGGTTCATGGCAATGCGGAACCCGCCTCCTGCTGCATTATGAAATGAGTCTTTTTCCTCGTCGAAATAATCGCTGTATTCATCCGAGCCAAAATCCAGGCTGTTTAAGTCAACATTATAATCATATGCCTTAAGTGTTCTCCCGGTATCGAAAAAGCCGTTAAGGGCCAGATAAATATTCTGGTTAAGCACTTCAAATCTTACGAATTTCCATCTGAGTTCAAAATTACCATATACAAAGGCATCACCTACTACCCTGTCCCTCATAACACCCCTCAGCGTTTTTCCCCCGCCAAGTCCGGAGGCAAGCATACCTTTATAAAAAGAAAAGGCCATTAAAGGTTCGGTATAGAATGATGATTTTCCGGCAAGAGTAGTCTGAAAGCCCAGACGGTATGCAAATGACAGGTTTCTTGGGATAATTGTAAAATACTGCCTGTGTGTAACTGCAAGTTTAAGGTTGGCATAATCTCCGTTTCCGAGAAAACCGGGTGCGGCCCTGAACACAACTTCAGTCCAGATACCTTTCATCGGATTTGCCTCGTTATCGCGGGAGTCCCAGATAAGTCCACCCGACAGGTAGTTATAATTGCCTCCATCGGCTTCATCTTCCTGTATTATTCCCCATTCAACATATTTGTCATAAAGGCCCGGAGTATGCGGCAGTGTGTCTGCCGGATCTTTCCCCTCATTCATCTCATCAATATTTACCGATCCTATTTTGCCACTTGCTATATTAAAACCGGCATACCACAACAGGTTCTCACCTGTCAGTTTGCCCTGGAAATCCATTTTGAACCTGAAAAGCTTTCTTGAATGCCTGTAAAACATCCTGCTTCGGTATTCATCACTTAACATATCTTCCCATCCGGGATTGTACTTTGCTTCATAGCCGTTAAAGCCATAGAAGTCAAGACCTTTTTCCGTAAGGTAACTCAAATCTGCAGTAAGCCTGATACCGGGGATAAGGGTCTTTGAGTCGAAAGCTATACGGTTAATGCCGCTGCCCTTGGTAAAACGCGACCATTCGATATACAGGGAATGATCATAATCGGGATATCTTACACCATCATCTCCGTAATAGAAGAAGTTTACAAGTCCGCCGTACTGGAAACCAAGGTCGGAATCAAATGAAATTGTAGGCAGTGGTCCTGCTGTCCATCCGCTTTTTACTATATCTCCCGATACAGTGTCGCGTGCAGATTCTTTAGTATCCTGTGAGTATGCCAGGGAAACAGAACTTATTAGCAGTAATGAGATAAAAAGCTTTTTCATCTTTAGTTAGTTATTTGGTTTTTAAGAAAAATATTTGACTAATATACAATATAAATTTATAGATGCTAAAAGCCGGTATCCGTTTTTTTGAACCATCAAGCATCCCCTGCCAGTGGTTTTTTTCTTAATTTAGCAGGTAAATAATTCCATATATGCTACTTATAAAAAATATTAAACAGTTGCTGCAGGTCAGGCAGGAAAGGCTTAAATGGCTTGCGGGCAGTGAAATGGCCGGGCTTCCTTTCCTTGAGGATGCCTATTTGTATATAGAGGGGGATAAGATTGTTGACTTTGGAGTGATGGAGGATATTAAACCGGGATATCTTAAAGCTGAAATAATCGATGCTGAGGATAAGTTGGTAATGCCATCCTTTTGCGACTCGCATACTCACCTGGTGTATGCAGGAAGCAGGGAAATGGAATATGTTGATAAGATAAAAGGTCTTAGCTACGAGGAAATAGCAAAAAGAGGAGGAGGCATACTAAATTCAGTCAAGCTTCTGCAGGATACAAGTGAAGATGAGCTTTTCAGGCAGTCGCTGCCCAGGATTAAGGAAATAATAAGAATGGGAACCGGGGCTGTGGAAATTAAGAGTGGCTACGGGCTCACGACCAAAGATGAACTGAAAATGTTAAGAGTGATTAAGCGACTTAATCAGGAAACAGATCTGAGTATAAGATCAACATTCCTGGGTGCCCATGCAGTGCCGGCTGCGTTTAAGAACAGGAGGGATGATTATGTGAGCATAGTCATTAATGAGATGATCCCTGCCGTGGCTGCTGAGGGACTTGCAGATTTTGTGGATGTGTTTTGCGACAGGGGTTTTTTTACGGTTGAGGATACGGATAAGATATTAAGTGCTGCTGCCGGCTATGGCTTAAGACCAAAGATCCATGCAAATGAACTCGATTACTCCGGCGGGATACAGGTGGGCGTTAAACATGATGCCCTGTCTGTTGATCATCTTGAATATACCGGTGAGAAGGAGATTGACAGCTTGCTTGGTTCTGAAACCATGCCAACCCTGTTGCCCGGGGCATCTTTCTTTCTGGGAATGGTAAACCCTCCGGCCCGAAAAATGATAGATGCAGGATTACCCATTGCCCTGGCTTCTGATTTTAATCCGGGCTCTTCCCCTTCGGGAAATATGAAAATGATAATGTCATTTGCCTGTGTTGACCTGAGAATGACCCCTGAAGAAGCAATTAATGCAGTTACCATAAATACTGCATATGCAATGGGGCTTGAGAAGGAGATGGGCAGTATCAGCAGGGGCAAGACGGCCAGCCTGATAATTACTAAAAAAGTTCCGGGCTACCAGTTCCTGCCCTATGCTTATGGCAGCGATCTGGTAGATACGATTATTCTGAATGGCAAAATAAATGCTGAGACATAAACTCTTACATTTTAATATATTTGTGTTTTTTAAATCAATAAAGAGGATAATTTAAATTAAGCAAGTGGCAGGAGTGACCCTGACTATAGAGGAGAAGGGTGGTCGTAGACAAGATAGCAGGTGGCTGTTTATTGCGGGAAATCAGGCTGCAGTGTAGCTAAATTAAATAAGAAAGCAATGAATAAACAATTAATAGAATGTGTCCCGAACTTTAGTGAGGGACGGAATATGGATATCATTAAGCAGATTACAGACAGTATTAAAGCTGTGGAAGGGGTGAAGCTGCTTGATGTGGATCCAGGTAAAGCAACAAACAGGACTGTAGTGACAATGGTAGGTGAGCCTGAGAATATTATAGAAGCGGCCTTCAGGGCTGTGAAGCAGGCATCTGAACTGATAGATATGAGTCAGCACAGTGGAGAACATCCGAGGTTTGGAGCCACAGATGTATGTCCCCTGGTGCCGGTATCCAATATCAGCATGGAAGAGACTGTAGAATATGCCCATAAACTGGCCCAAAGAATTGGTGAGGAACTGGCTATCCCGGTATATTGCTATGAGAATGCAGCACGGATAGAGAAAAGAAAAAACCTCGCAACTGTACGTTCGGGTGAATATGAGGGATTGGAGGAGAAGCTGAAAGATCCGGAGTGGAAGCCGGATTTTGGTCCCGCAATATTTAATAAATCTGCCGGTGCAACTGCTGTAAGTGCCAGGGACTTCCTGGTTGCCTATAATGTGAATTTAAATACTACCAGCACAAGGAGGGCAAATGCCATCGCTTTTGACGTACGTGAGAGGGGACGGGTGAAACGGGAAGGGGATCCTGTTACGGGAAAGATAGTAAAGGATGATAAAGGCAATCCTGTTTATAGTCCCGGCTCCCTGAAGGCGGTTAAGGCAATTGGCTGGTTCATTGAAGAGTTTGGAGTGGCACAGATATCAATGAACCTGACAAATATTTCAGTTACTCCTGTTCATCTTGCATATGATGAGGTTTTTAAAAGAGCTGAAGCCCGTGGTATAAGGGCCACGGGATCGGAGCTGGTGGGACTTATTCCCTTGAATGCCATGCTTGATGCAGGCAGGTATTTTCTTAGGAAACAACAGCGTTCCACGGGAGTGTCAGATAAAGAGCTAATTAAGATAGCAGTTAAATCCATGGGCCTGAATGAGCTGTATCCTTTTAAGCCGGAAGAAAAGATCATTGAATATATGATTGAAGACAAAGGGGCAGGGAAACTTATTGATATGAGCCTGGAGGCTTTTATGGAAGAAACCGCATCGGAGTCGCCTGCACCCGGGGGAGGTTCTGTATCTGCATATATGGGTGCAATAGGCGTTGCTCTTGGTACTATGGTGGCAAACCTTTCATCCCATAAAAGAGGCTGGGACGACAGGTGGGAGGAATTCTCCGACTGGGCAGAAAAGGGAAAAGCATACCAGGAAAGGCTTCTGAGACTTGTGGATGAAGATACGGAGGCTTTTAACAGGATAATGTATGCTTTCCGCCTTCCGCAAAAAACAGGGGATGATAAAGCTGTCAGGAAGACCGCTATTGAAGAAGCAACTAAAAATGCAATAATGGTGCCTTTAAGCGTAATGGAAACTGCTTTAAACTCTATGGAAGTGATGGCTGCCATGGCCGGATCGGGCAATCCGAATTCTGTGTCAGATGCAGGCGTTGGTGCACTTGCTGCAAGGGCATGTGTCAGGGGAGCCTATCTTAATGTAAAGATAAATTCGGCAGGACTTGCTGACAGGGTATTTATAAATGATGTGATGAACAAGGCAGGACAGATAGATGAGTCTGCACGGAAGAAGGAAGAGGATATATTGAAAACTGTAGAAGAGAAACTTTAGCTTCTCTCTCTATTTTCTTTTACACTACAAGAATTGTAATCCGGACTTACGCGCAACCATTTTGACTGCTTATACATCTTTTTGTAGTAATTTGGACAGATGAAATATGGATATATCAGCTGCAGGTAAGTAACAATTATATGGAAAACAGGGATTATTTAGATTATTTCTAATTAAGTTATAAATTAGCTCAATAAGG
This sequence comes from Bacteroidales bacterium, assembly GCA_029932855.1. GTDB lineage: Bacteria > Bacteroidota > Bacteroidia > Bacteroidales > VadinHA17 > JAYEGO01. The sequence goes on from JAOZPG010000019.1 coordinate 14,804, forward strand.
GTATTTGTAATTATTTAAGCATCAGTAATATACATTTTGTAAGCTTTAATAAAAATATCTCAAAAAGCTTTGAAAAGCCTGATATCCTTACATTGTCTAATTTTTTACTAAATTTGTTTAACCAAAATTTAAATTTATTTAACAGTTTATACTTTATACCCTTAATAAAACAACTTAAAATCAATCTATGACAAAAACCCCAGACTCATTTTTCTTTTTTTATTCCGGCTTAATTAAAGCTGGTGTTTTTTAGTTAAGATCATAATTACCGTTTACGAAACTTAAAAAGACATTATGTTTTCTTTATTGTTTTGTGATAGTGTATTTATATTATAATGTTATCCAAATGTTCTCAACCTGCCGGCTGGCAGGAAGTAATATAGTGAATTACTAAATTTTAAGCTCTTAATTTTTATAAACCTAAATTTTTTATCTATGAAAAAAGTTTCAGTTTTATTAACATTTTTGGTGTTTCTTGGCTTACAACTTGTACAGGCTCAGACCCAGCAAATCACAGGTACTGTAACCAGTGCCGAGGATGGTTTGGGTGTTCCGGGTGCAAGTATTGTTGTTCGGGGAACTACCATTGGTACAGTTACTGATATAGATGGTAACTATACACTTGCTGCTCCTGCAGATGCAACCTGGCTTATCTATAGCTTTATTGGTTTGAAAACTCAGGATGTTAGCATTGATGGTCGTGGTACTATTGATGTAGTACTTGAAGCTGACCAGTTTAAACTTGATGAAGTTATTGTTTCAGGTGTGGCATCCGGAACTCCCAGGAAAAAGCTTTCGGTATCGGTTGCCAAAGTTGGTGAGGAAGCCCTTAAGGAAGTTCCCGCAACATCTGCAGCCAGTGCTTTATCAGGTAAAGTTGCCGGTGTTACAGTTGTTCAGGCAACAGGTACTCCTGGTAGTGGTGCAAACATTCGCCTGCGTGGTGCCACCAATATTTATGGCAACTCCTATCCATTGATCATTGTTGACGGTGTACAGATGGAAGGTTCTCTTGCTGAAATAAATGTGGACGATATTGAATCTATGGAGGTTGTAAAAGGAGCCTCAGCTTCTGCCCTTTATGGTTCAAAGGCCGGTAATGGTGTTATTGTAATCTCTACAAAGAGAGGCTCAGGTCTGGCTAAAGGACAGACTGTTGTAACCCTGCGTTCGGAATATGGAAAATCTCAGATTGCCCATATGATGGAGCTTACTGAGCATCATGCATTTACCCTTAGCGACGACTATGCTTCAGAATCCCGCTATACCAAGTATGACGGTGCTACTTTTTATGGTGACGACCCATCACAGACAAATCCCGACAGTATTGGTAAATTATTGTCAGGTTCACGTAACCTTGATCCTGACGGCTATATGGACAATCCTTATGGTGTTTACAGGGATCCTATGGGTGAGGCATTTCAAGGTGGTAGCTACTATACTTTATATGCAAACGTAATGGCAAATACCGATAAGACCAACTTTAGTGTTTCTTTCGAGAATTCAAGCCAGAGTGGTATTATCTATAAGCTTACCGGTTTCCAGCGTCAGAACTTCAGGTTTAATGTTGACCACAGGTTCTCAGAGAAGTTCTCGGTTTCATTAAGTAATATGTATATACTTTCCAAGACCGATAATAAGGCCTTTAATTTCTTTGACCTCTATCATCAGGCTCCCGATACTGACCTTAACAGGGTTGGTCCTGACGGTAAGAAGTATGATATAAGGTCAGACCCCTTTACAACAGAGGCAAACCCATTGTATGCTCTTGAATATTCTACAGACGAACAGACAAGAAACCGTTTTATGGGTGCATACAGCTTTGCATATACCCCTGTTGACTGGTTGAAGTTTGACGGTCATTACAGCTTTGAAAAGATAGACAGGCGCCAGAACTATCTGGAACCTTTAGGATACATGAATTGGGGATCTTACCCTGATGTGACAAAAGGAAGAATGACTAAAAACTACAGGGATGATTATTCTCAGGCCCTGCAGTTTACTGCAAACCTGAACAAGATGTTCGGTGATATTACCTTTAAGGCAAAAGCCAGTTATCGTCTTGAGCAATACGAATGGAGTGGCTTCAATACAGGTGGCCGTGATTTCCGTGTAACTAATATTCCTGACTTTAACGGTATGGACCAGGCCAAAGCCTATAATGGTTCATATATGGGAAAAACAGTTGCCGAGAACATATTCGGAATTGTTGACGTGGACTACCAGGCCAAGTATATTGGATCATTCCTTTACAGGTATGACGGAGCATCACAATTTGGTGAGAACGAGAGATGGCAACCATATTACAGGGCTTCAGGTGCATGGCGTATAACCGAGGATTTTGATATTCCGGGTATAAGTGAATTAAAGATACGTGCCGCACACGGAACTTCCGGTAACCGTCCTCCCTGGTATGCACAATATGAAACATGGAGTTTTGTGGGTGGTAACCCTGTGAAAAGCACACTGGGTAACAAAGACCTCAAGCCTTCTAAGATAATAGAAACAGAGATTGGTTTGAATATGGAATTCCTTGATATGTTTGAATTTGAATTTGTTTATTCAATGACTGATGCCAAAGATCAGTATTATGCTGTTCCTCTTCCGGCCGGATCGGGTTATCCCTACCAATGGCGGAATATGGCTACATTGAGTTCTACAGCACTTGAAGCAACTCTTGGTGCTCATCTGATCAATACACCTGATTTTACCTGGAACATGAATATTACATGGGACAGGATACGCCAGGAAGTCACGGAAATGCTTGTTCCTCCGTTTACTATGGGAGCAAGGGGAAACAGTACCGATCCAGGAGCATACTATGTTGCTGAAGGATATGTATTCGGTACTATTTATGGCATTAAGTTCTTGAGAGATCTTGATGCCATGGCTGATCAGCTGGCAAGGACAGAATCAACAGAGACCATTGATGATTACACACTTAACTCTGACGGATATGTGATTCCTGCAGGAACAGAAGGTACAAGGTATGAATCTGCTGTAGTTGAGACCGATGATGACGGTAATAACCTGGTTCAGACTATTGGTGATGCAAATCCCGATTTCAGACTGGCTTTTGCAAATACACTGTCATTCAAAGGATTTACACTTTATGCACTTATTGACTGGAAGCAGGGTGGTGATATTTATAATATGACCAACCAGTGGAACTACAGGGATGACCTGTCTGCTGACGAGGATATGTTTGACGTGCCTGATGCACAAAAGAAAACAACAGCATACTTCCAGTCACTGTATCATGTAAATGATCTAAACTCTCACTTTATTGAAGACGGAACCTATGTTAAGATTAGAGAACTTTCTCTATATTATACTATTGATAAGGAATTCTTCAATTTCTTTAAGAATCTGAGAATTGGTGTTATCGGAAGGAACCTTTATACTTTCACCAATTACAGGGGCTTTGATCCGGAGATCGGTTCATCAGAAGGGGATGGTAACTCTACCATACAGGCTTATGATGATTTCCAGTATCCTAACTTCAGGACAATTTCTGGTTCCATAGAGCTTAAATTTTAGTAATATATAATAAAATAAATATGAAGAATATGAAAACAAATTTCTTTAAATACTTACTAATACTGGCTATGGCTTTCACCACCTACAGCTGTGCTGATCTGGAGGTTGAGAACCTTAATGAGCCGGATGCGGCCACTGCCCTGGGATCGACTGATGATGTGGTCAGCCTTGCAGGAGGTACTTTCCGTGCATGGTTTATGGCAGTTCAGGACTATGATGGTCCTGGGATGGCTATGGCTACAATGGCGGACCAGAGTACATGTTCCTGGGGTAATGCAGGGATGAAGGACATGTCATCAGAACCGAGGATTGGCTGGAATAATAATGTTACCTACGGAAACGCTGTTATTACCCTTACTTTCTGGAATAACAGTTACAGTGCAATTTCAGCTGTAAACGATGTTCTTGCCAGGTTTTATGACCCTGACGATCCAATGGAACTTGATACACAGGCTGAAACAGATGCTATTAAAGCATGGAGTCTTTTCGTTTCAGGTGTTGCTCATGGTTACCTAGGTCTTATCTTTGATAAGGCTATCCTTATCAACTGGGATACAGATGTAAATAATCTTGAGTATGTTGATTATACTGCCATTCAGGCAGGTGCACTTGCAATGTTTGATGAGGCTCTTGCAATACTGGATGCTGCAGATGATTTTACTCTTCCAGACGGATTTATTCTGGGTCAGACTATAACAAGGGATGATCTTAAGCAGTTGGTTCACAGTTTTTATGCGCGTTTATTAGCATATACACCCAGGAATGCTGCACAAAATGATGCTGTTGACTGGGATGCAGTTAAGACTCATGCAACTGCCGGACTTAATGGATGGGACCTTGCCCCGGTGATGGATGATGTTTCATGGTGGAACCTCTTATCTACATATTTGATTTACGGTGGATGGGCGAGAATAGACCACAGGATCATTAACCTGATGGATGTGGATTACCCATCAAGATGGCCGAGTGATAATAACTGGCCGGCCGGAGTTCCTGATGAAGCAAGCTCAGACGATGGACGACTGGCTTCTGATTATCAGTTTTTGCTGTCAAATAACTTTATCCCCAGCCGTGGTTATTATCATTTCTCACATTACAGGCTTAGCAGGTATGATGCATATCTTTCTACATGGACTGAACCCACACCTATTTTTTATGAGTGGGAAAATGACATGTTGTTAGCAGAAGCTTATGTAAGAACAAATGACATACCAGCTGCAGTTGCTATACTTAATGATGCCAATGGAGCCCGTAAAGTGCGTGGAGGATTGGCAGATGTTGCTCCGGGTACTACAGAAGCGGCTCTCGACCTGATATTTTATGAAAGGGATGTTGAATTTCCTGTAACTCAAACAGGAACAAGCTTCTTTGATATGAGAAGAAGAGATATGCTTCAGAGTGGGACGCCTCTTCATTTCCCAATACCGGGAGGAGAGCTTGAGATTACCCAGTATCCATGGTACACCATTGCAGGTGCTCCTGACGGAATTAATATTTCAGATGGTTCATGGACAGGAAAAGATGGTTTAGTATCACCTGAAAATTAGTATTTTGATGGGAAGTGCCTATGTACTTCCCATCTACTGATTTTTTGTTAATTATTAATAAATTTAAAAAACGAAAAACATGAAATATAAAATATTAAGTGCTTTCGGATTAATCATGGCAACTGCTCTTATCTTTTCAGCCTGTACAAAGTCTGAGATTGAAAAGGCAAATGATGCCTATGACTGGTCGAAAGTTCAGCCAATGATCTTTAGTTTTTCCGGACCTACAACCGGAGCTGCTTCAGGACTTGCTGCAGTTAAATATTCTGTAGCCCCCAGGGGTGGTTCTATTTATACTTTCGAGACCTCTGGTCACGGTTCAACTATTGAGATAGATGAAGACTGGCCTCATATAGCATGGGTAACATGGGATCAGTCCAGTGTGGACGTTAATGCCATGATAACAGTGTATGAAACCACAGCTGCAGGTCTTAGTTCAGACAAAGATACTCTGAATGTTGCACTGGGGGCCTTCTGTCCCAAGGACTTTACAGATTTTGTCGGAACATGGGTCGGAACTGAGACAGGACATAGTGAGATTGATCCTTTTACAGTGACCTTTGTAGCTGGTGAAGGAAACACACTGGTTGCTGAAGCAACAGCTGGAACACCTGCATTTCTTTCCAAGGTCTTTTTAGGCTGGGGTGAAACATTCCAGGCAGGCCACGGTAATGAAGGTGATATCAATCTTGAAATAGATTTGCTTACAGGAGCTGTTACCATACCTAACGAATACTGGGGACAGACTTTACCAGGTCCGTATGACTACAGAGTTCATGGAGGTGGAAGCTGGTCAGGATGCGGTTCCTTTACCATGGAATTTGATGTGTTTATGGATGATTCAGGATGGAGATCAAGCCATGTTGTAATAACAAAGCAATAGAATAATCTCTTATAGAAAAAAAGCAATGGCCAGTCCATTGCTTTTTTTTTTATCTTCAGTTTTTTAAAGCTTGAAGCAAATTTCAGATATAATATTATTTACGAGAAGGCTGATCATTGGTTTAATGATTATTCTTGCCTGTGTATCGAAAAGCAAAGCACAGTTTCCTGAATTTGAACTTGTATCTCACAGGGAATACCCCCCGGCTTATTTTATGTTTGATGCTTCACCTTACCTTGGGATTATAGACATATATGCAAAGCCCGTTTTCTACATCGATGTTCCCGGAGGAGTAAGGAATTTTAGTCCCCAGCCTGGGGGCAAATATTCATTTTACGGCAATAAGGGAAGGAAATTTTATGTAATGGACAGTGAATACAGCCTGGTTGACAGCTTTGAAACAGTAAATGATGTTGCATGCGATTTTCATGAATTTGTATTGACTCATGATGGAACGGCCATAATGATGGGAAGCGGGCTTGTGACCATGGATATGAGTGAGCTGGTTGAAGGGGGTAAGGAGAATGCTACTGTTCTTGAACTTGTAATACAGGAATTTTCTGTGAATAAGGAGCTTGTTTTTGAATGGAGAAGCCTTGATCATATTGCTGTTACCGACTGTGATACAGAACTTGTGGATCTCAGGCTTAGCACAATTGATTATATACACGGGAACTCAATATTTGTTGATACAGATGAAAACCTTATTGTTTCATGCCGGAATACCAGTGGGATAATTAAGATAAACAGGACAACAGGGGATATTATATGGCAGCTTGGAGGGAAGAACAATGAGTTCAGTTTCCTTACAAGCGGCTCGCAGTTCTCAGGCCAGCATTCGGTTTTCAGGAAAACGAATGGTAATCTGTGCATATTTGACAACGGGCTGCACAATGAGTCAGGGTATTCCAGGGGACTTGAGTATGAGTTCCATGAATATTCCAGGGAACTTGAGCTTCTTAAGGAGTATAAGACAGGCACGGGGACTTATGCCCCAGTAATGGGCAGTTTCAGCGAGGCAGGAGATACAGCTATGCTTATAGGCTGGGGAAAGAATCAGACAAATGATCTTTTAACGCTTTTTGATAGCTCTGCAGGAATAATTTTGTCAGTATCTTATAAACCGGAGACCCCGGGATGGAGTTACGGGCTGTCATATCTGGACTCAGTAGGTGATATATTTGTGACTGACAGGGATACTCTTTTTTTTGATTCCACCGAGGCTGGAGATTCTCTTGTGATGGAAATAGAACTTAGTAATAATTCAGATTGCAGCTCAGTCCTTTATGATTATGAATCAGGAGATGAGGTATTTAGACTAAACACAAAATTACCCCTGGATATTCCTCCCGGCGGATCAGAAAATATTTCTGTGCTTTTTAGTCCCCGGGCTGAAGCTTCGTTCTTAGCGCCGCTTCACCTTTATTTAAGGAAAGACTCACTGCCTGGCAGGGATCATATGCTGGGACTGAGTTTTATAGCCAGTGGGACATCTGTAAGTCCTGCTGTTATTGCTACAGATCCGGGTTGTAAGATAAAACTCTTTCCAAATCCTTTTAATGAAAGGATAAGTATCCGGACTGAGGGCAGGATAATAGATGAATTGCAGCTATGGCGCTATGATGGAATGCTCATGTTAAGAAAAAATATAAGCGGGGAATTTGTTGAAATTGACTCCCGTTGTTTTGATCCAGGATTATATATTTTATCTTTAAAAATGAAAGACGGAAATTATTATTACAGGAAATTATTAAAAAACTGATTTTATGATTATGAAGAGATATTATTCTACGAGATCATTATTTTGTCTTGTACTAATATTATTTATGGCAGGCACGAAGCTTTATAGCCAGTCCTCCCTGCTTGATTATTTTCCGGATATTGATATTCTCCAATCCAACGGGCCTTCACCCGGCTATTTTGTTCTGGGTACAAAAAAATTCAGTTCGGATTCTGGGTCCAATTATATTGCCGTAATAGACAATTATGCTACACCACTGTATTTTCGCCTTCAAAATGGTGCGGCAGCCAGTATATCCACGATGCTGGAAGATCATATAATTATTAATGAGGGGAATCCTAAAGTTTTTCATGTTTATGATAGCCTTATGCAGGTTGTTGATACTTTAAATACTGAAACATACTCTCTTGACGGACATGACTTTGATATAGATAGTAAGGACCATGTACTTTTACTTGGAAATAACAGGATTAAAATGGATCTTACTGAATATGGTGGTGTTTCAGATGCTACCATAAGAGATAAGGTGGTTCAGGAATTTGATAATGAGGGGAATCTGCTTTATACATGGAAGGCCCTTGATCATTACCAGATCACTGATGCTAATCTTGAGTCTCCGCTCGTGGACCTTACAGCAAGCACTGTTGATTATATTCATGCTAATTCACTGTGTTTTGATTCAGACACAAGCTTCCTGCTTTCAGCCAGGCATTTTGATGAAATAACCAAGATAGACAGACGTAGCGGTGATATTATATGGCGCCTGGGAGGGAAAAACAATGTATTTACATTTATAAATGACAGTTTGCAGTTTTCACATCAACATAGCATACGTAAGCTGGAGAATGGAAATATTTTATTATTTGATAATGGGAATATGCATTATGAACAGTTTAGCAGCATTGTTGAGTATGAACTTGACGAGGCTGCCCTGACTGCCACCCTGGTAAAACGTATTGTGCACACCCCCCGGATATATGCTGATCATGCCGGTGGACAGGAATTGCTTAAAAACGATAATTATTTGGTTTACTGGGGTATGGAATCGCCATCTTTTACTGAGTATCACCCCGACGGCTCAGTTGCTCTTGAAATGGATTTTTCAGCTCACAGCTTCAGTAACAGGATAGCTAAGTCTGACTGGAATCACAGGATGTTTGTTACAAATACAGACAGCGTGAACTTTGGGATGTGGGATGGATATACAGAAAGTCCTTACCTTTTAGGACTAAGGAATAATACAGACTCTGTTATTGTACTTACCGGATACTCTACACATACTCCATATTTCTATATCCAGGATCCCTTCCCGGTAGAACTGCCTCCAAAAGCTGAGATACAGCTTACAATTATATATTACCCCGAAGGGGCCGGTACAGGATATATTCAGGATATTATGACAATTAATTCGCTCTCCCCTGATCTTCTTATTGCTCAGCAGGTTTACCTGGAAGGGAGGAAACAGGATGAAGAGTCCCCGGAATATGAGATAATGCCTGATTCTGTAAATGTTGCACTGGATGTGGTACCCAGTATTAGTTTTTCAGAGCCTGTTAGAATGCCTGACGGAAGCGAGATAACTTATTTGAATTCATCCGAGCTTATAGTATTCAGGGAAGGAGGAGCAAGTGGTACCGATATTGCTTTTCATTCTGTAATAAGTACGGATAAGAAAATAATAAGTATTACACCTGATGAATTATTGCAGGAGGATAAGACATATTATATTGCATTAGCTGCAGGGGTGGAAGATTATTCGTCTAATTCCGTTCAGCCGGGCAGTGTTCTTTTTTCAACAGGGGAAACTATTAGTTCTTATGGAGATAATGAATATACTGATCTTGCAGAGATATTCCCCAATCCCAATAATGGCAACTTTTCCATAAGCTTTAAAAGCCAGGCTGTGAGGTCTGTACAACTGTATTCTTCTACAGCTATACTTATTTATTCATCATCAGGTATCATGGATAACAGGCTTGATCTAAGCATGCCCGGTCTTAGCAGGGGGCTTTACCTGCTAATTATTAGAGATGCTGAAGGGAATATTATAAGCAGGCATAAAATGATTATTCAGGAATAATATTCTGTGAATACTTCATATCAGGGTGAAATGCTGAGTATTTCTATATTTTAGTTAATTTTGCAGAACTTTTGTAAATAACAGTATATATGAACGGGTATAATCTAAATCATTTAAGGGAACTTGAATCGGAGTCGATATTTATTATCAGGGAGGTGGCGGCCCAGTTTGAAAACCCTGCCCTCCTGTTTTCGGGAGGCAAGGACTCAATTGTAATGTTCCACCTCGCCAGAAAGGCTTTCTGGCCTGCTAAGATCCCTTTCCCCATGCTGCATATAGATACCGGTCATAATTTTCAGGAAACCCTGGACTTCAGGGACAGGCTGATGAAGGAAACCGGCACAGAGTGCATTGTGGCCATGGTGCAGGATAGTATTGATGAGGGTAAGGCTGTGGAGGAAACAGGTGTTAATGCTAGTCGCAATAAACTGCAAACAGTAACCCTGCTTGATGCCATTGAAAAGCATAAGTTTGATGCTGCCCTGGGTGGTGGCCGCAGGGATGAAGAGAAGGCCAGGGCCAAGGAGAGGTTCTTTTCCCACAGGGATGATTTTGGGCAGTGGGATCCAAAGAACCAGAGGCCTGAGTTGTGGAACCTGTTTAACGGTAAGAAGAATATGGGTGAGCATTTCAGGGTATTCCCGCTGAGTAACTGGACGGAGATGGATGTGTGGCAGTATATCTTTATGGAGAATGTTGATGTACCAAGCCTTTATTTTACACACAAGAGGGAAGTTTTCAAGCGCGACGGTGTATGGCTGGCAAAGGCTCCTTTTATGGAGCTTAAGGATGGGGAAGAAGTGAAAGTTATGGATGTCAGATGCCGAACCATTGGTGATATAACATGTACAGGGGTTACTCTTTCCAAGGCAGACAACCTTGAAGATATAATTAAAGAGGTTGCAGCAACACGCGAAACGGAAAGGGGTGGCAGGGCCGATGACAAGCGTTCGGAAGCTGCCATGGAAGACAGGAAAAAAGAAGGTTACTTTTAACCGGGAACCGGAGCGCTCACAAGCGCAGTGAGTAAACAAACTAAGGAGCTTACGAGCGACTTTAGCCTGTGGGTAACATAAGGCCGAAGCTGTATGAATAAAGTGAGGAATATATAGGTACTGAATTTTGAATTAGGAACAAAATGAACGAAGTAACAAAGGGATATTTGAATATGGAGCTGCTGCGCTTTACTACTGCAGGTAGTGTTGATGACGGAAAAAGTACCTTGATAGGCAGGCTATTATACGACAGTAAAGCCATATTCGAGGACCAGATGGAGGCTATTGAGCGTGCCAGTAAGAAAATGGGAGAGGATGAAGGAGTAAACCTGGCTTTGCTTACAGACGGACTGAGGGCCGAAAGGGAACAGGGAATAACCATTGATGTGGCTTACCGCTATTTTGCCACACCACGCAGGAAATTTATTATAGCCGATACACCCGGCCATATACAGTATACAAGGAATATGGTAACAGGTGCTTCAACTGCCAATGTTGCCTTAATTCTTATTGATGCCAGGAACGGTGTGATAGAACAAACAAACAGGCATGCTTATATTGCATCCCTGCTTCAGATACCTCATATCATTGTTTGTATAAACAAGATGGACCTGGTAGATTACAGCGAGGAGATTTTTGAAAAAATAAAACTTGAGTTTAAGAATATCTCCACAAAACTGGATGTTAAAGACATTAGGTTCCTTCCTATTAGTGCCAAGCTTGGAGATAATGTTGTGGACCGCTCTGAAAAGATGAAATGGTATGACGGGCCCACACTTATGTATCTGCTTGAAACAATACATATATCTGCCGACTATAACCAGTTGCACCAACGTTTCCCGGTACAGTATGTTATAAGGCCCCAGAAAGATGAATACCATGATTATCGTGGCTATGCCGGAAGGATTGCCAGTGGGATATTTAAACCGGGAGACCGGGTGAAGGTACTTCCAAGTGGTATTAAGACAAAGATAAAGGGAATAGATTTTATGGAGGAGAAGCTGGATGTGGCAAGTGCTCCCCAGTCGGTTACCATAAGCCTGGAAGACAATATTGATATAAGCAGGGGCGATATGATAGTGGGCGAAAACAAGGCGCCTGAAATGGGTCAGGAGATAGAGATGATGATATCATGGCTCAGTGAAGATGCGATGAAAATGGGCGGGAAATACATTCTCAGGCATACTACTAATGAACTGCGATGTGTGATAAAGGAAGTTAAGTATAAGATAGATATTAATAGCCTTGAGAAGAATTTTGATGACAAAAGCATAAGTCTTAATGAAATAGCCCGGATAAGCATTAAAACTACCAAGCCGATATACTACGATCCCTACAGGCTTAACAGGATTACCGGAAGCCTTGTGCTTATAGATGAAGCTACGAACAATACTGTTTGTGCCGGGATGATTATTTGAAAAAATATATCTATGAAGACGCTAAAATTCTTTTTTAAAAACTATTATAAGGGATTAATAAGGGCTCTTATGTTTTTGTCGGCAATATTGCTGATTGTTTATCTTTTTCCCGGGGAGTCGAAGTTTAAATATGAATTCACTAAAGGAAAACCATGGATGCATGAGGACCTGATAGCTGAATACGATTACCCTATTTATAAAACAGATAGCGAACTGGCTGCCGAAAGAGACAGCATACTAAGGGAGCATAAGCCTTTTTTCCGCCTTGATACTACTACTGTTACCCGTCAGATTACAAACTTTGTTAATGATTTTGAACTCAAATGGAAAAAGTATCTGCTTGAGGAGTATGATCTTAAGGAACCTCTTAGCAGTTATTACTCTAAGCAAAGAAAACTGATAAGGGAGAAAGAAGCATACCTGCTTTTTGGAAGAGATTTGCTTGACTTTATTTATTCAAAGGGAATAGTTGAGGTTACAGATGTTCTTGACCAGGTTGATAATGAGAATTTCACTATAGTTGTTATGACAGGCAATATGGCTGTTGACAAGAGCTACTCTGAAGTATTTACACAGAAATCGGCCTATGAGTATGTTGTTTCAAAGCTTGCTGAGCAAAACTGGGATGATAATTATGAAACGGATGCTACTTTCCTGAAAGACCTTAACCTGAATAATTATCTTGAGTCTAACCTTTTTTATGACATGGAGACCTCTGATAAGGAAAAGCAAAGCCTTGTTGAGTCTATCTCCCTTACTGCCGGTATGATACAGAGAGGGGAGAGGATAATATCAAGGGGAGAGGTTGTTTCGCAGGCCAGGTATCGTATGCTTGAATCACTTAAGCGTGAATTCCAGTCAAAGTCAGGCATAATAGGAAATAGATTTATGATTTACCTGGGCCAGTTTCTCCTTGTTTTTGCGAGCATGGTGATGTTGTTTCTGTTTTTGTATAACTTCAGAAGGGAGGTGTACAATAATAACCTGCATAGCTTTTTTATAATACTCCTGATAGTATTATTTGTGCTTGCTGTATTCCTGTCACTTAAGACCGGTGTTATAAGCCTTTACCTTGTCCCCATTGTTATTGTCCCTATTATCATACGTGTATTTTTCGATTCCAGGCTTGCCCTGTTCATTTATTTTATTCTCTTAATGCTTACCGGTTTCCTGGCGCCTAATTCATTTGAATATATATTTCTCAGTTTTAATGCAGGTGTTGTGGCTATTTTTACTTTAACTGATATTTACAGGCGGGGAATATTGTTCCTTACATCTTTTCTTGTGGCTTTAACCTATTCTTTATTGTATTTTGGACTTGTTATCATACAGGAAAGTGACCTGGGAAGCATAGAATGGGTAAATTTTGCATGGTTTGCAGGGAACGGGATGCTGGTTTTACTGACGTATCCCCTTATTTATATTTTTGAGAAAATATTCGGATTCCTTTCAGATGCAACATTAATGGAGTTGTCAGATACCAACCAGTCATTGCTCAGGAAGCTTGCCGACAAGGCTCCCGGGACTTTTCAGCATTCATTGCAGGTAGGGAATCTTGCTGAGGAGGCAATGCATGCACTTGGTGGCAATCCTTTGCTGGTTCGTACAGCTGCCCTTTATCATGATATCGGAAAGATTGAAAATCCACTCTATTATATAGAGAACCAAACTTCAGGCTATAATCCTCATGATAAGCTAAGTTTTGAGGAGAGCGCTACCATGATAATTGCACATGTTGAAAAAGGTGTGCAGCTGGCCCAGAAGAATAAACTGCCATCACAGCTTATTGATTTTATCCGTACTCATCATGGCAGCTCCAAAGTTCAGTATTTTTATCGTTCATATCTTAAAACCTACCCCGACGAAGTGGTGGATGATGATAAGTTCTCATATCCGGGACCCAGACCCTTTTCAAAGGAGATGGCTGTTCTTATGATGGCGGACTCTGTTGAGGCGGCATCCAGAAGCCTTAAGGAGATCAATCATGACAGCATAAGGGAGCTGGTTGATAAAATAATCGATTCACAGCTCTTTGAAGGGCAGTTTAATGAGTCTCCTGTAACACTGGTTGAGATAAATGAGGTTAAAAAGATATTCAGTAAAAGGCTAGCAAATATTTATCATGTACGGATAGCCTACCCCGAGACAGAACAGGAATAAGTTACTTATTTGCGGCTTTATCTTAAATCAATGATTTCCACTTCCGGATGAGCGGAAGAATTAAAGGCAAAGATGTCATCAGGCAGTTCTTTGACTTTAAAATCCAGTATTTTTATAGTATAATGTATTTTATTCTTACCAAAATACCTGGCAGAGAATAATTCATAATTGTTTTTACTTATCATTAACCTTATTCTGGTAAAATCTCTTTCTGTGTCACCCGGATAAAGGTCAATTACATATAGCTGCCTGCCATCAATAATATCCGGGCCTATATATTCATAGAAAAAGTCTTTTTCGTAAACTGAAAAGGATTGTACAGGATTCTCGATGAAGGAGTCAGTATCTTGTTCTTTGGGGGCTGTCATAATATTTACCTCTTCTGCTTCAACAATATAATTCCATATTGTTTTACCATTGAAATATATTTCAATATCCTTCATCACCAGCTTGTATTTTTCTCCTTTAAAGAGAAAAGAGCCATTTATTGTGCTTTCAGCGTTCTCATTAATATCTGTTATCTTAAGTTCAAAGTCTGATTCCGCACCGGGAAGTGCTTTTGTTCTTTCGCTGAACTCCTTAAGTATACGGCCTGCTTCCTTGTCTTTTTTCTGGGCTGATGCAGGGAGAAGAGTTGAAATTAACAAGACAGATATTATGACTATGCTAGTCTTCATCTTTTTCTTTATCTAATTCATTCAAAAACCGTTCCAATGAGTATTCATCTGCTATAAGCACCTTCCTGGCTTTACTCCCTTCAAATGCTCCGACTATATTTGCAGCTTCGAGCTGATCTATTATCCTGCCCGCCCTGTTATAACCTATGGAGAGTTTTCTTTGAATAAGGGATGTGGAACCTTGCTGGTGCAGGACAACAAGCCTGGCAGCTTCTTCAAAGAAGGAATCCCTTTGCCGGGGATCTATATCGCCTGTATCCATATTGTCATCTCCGCTATATTCAGGAAGCAGGAAGGCAGTTGGATATCCTCTCTGGGAACCAATGAATTCAGTTAGCCTGTCGAGTTCGGCAGTATCTATAAAAGCGCACTGTATACGGGTCAGGTCGCTGCCTTCGCTTATAAGCATATCGCCCCTGCCTACCAGCTGGTTGGCCCCGGGACTGTCGAGTATGGTCCTCGAATCTACCATTGAGGTAACCCTGAATGCCATTCTGGCCGGGAAGTTAGCCTTAATAACTCCTGTGATAATATTGGTTGTCGGCCTCTGTGTGGCTATTACAAGGTGTATGCCTATGGCTCTGGCTATCTGGGCAATACGTGCCAGGGGAGCTTCGATTTCCCTCCCTGCTGTCATTATCAGGTCGGCAAACTCGTCTATTACCAGTACAATGTAAGGCAGGTAGCGATGTCCGTTTTCAGGGTTCAGGTTACGTTTTATGAATTTATCATTGTATTCCTTGATATTTCTTACATGTGCTTTTTTAAGAAGGTCATACCTCGAATCCATCTCTATGGTAAGGGAGTTAAGGGTATTTATTACTTTTTGTGTATCGGTAATTATTGCGTCATCCATATCCGGCATCTTGGCAAGGAAGTGCCTTTCAATTTTGGAGTAAAGAGTTAGTTCTACCTTCTTGGGATCAATGAATATGAATTTCAGCTCTGCAGGATGCTTTTTATACAGCAGGGAGGAGATTATTACATTCAGACCCACAGATTTTCCCTGTCCTGTTGCTCCGGCAACCAGGATATGAGGCATCCTGGTAAGGTCGAGAATAAAAGATTCATTTGATATTGTCTTACCAATTGCAATTGGAAGTTCATATTTTGTTTCCTGGAACTTAGACGAGCTGATCATTGATTTCATAGATACTATCTCGGCCTTTTGATTAGGCACCTCTATCCCTATTGTACCTTTGCCCGGTATTGGAGCTATTATTCTTATTCCAAGTGCAGACAGGCTGAGGGCTATATCATCTTCCAGGTTCTTTATTTTTGATATCCTGACTCCCGGGGCGGGCACTATTTCATAAAGGGTAATGGTAGGACCTATTGTAGCCTTTATCTTTTTAATGCTTATCTTATAGTTGTCGAGGGTTTCTACGATACGGTTCTTATTATTTATAAGCTCTTCCTTGCTTACCATGGAATCGCCGCTATGATGGTCCTCCAGAAGGTCTATGGTGGGTGCCTGGTATCCTGCAAGGTCTAGTGTGGGATCGTAATTAGATGTTTGAAGAGGTTTAAGTTCTGATAGTTCTTTTTCTCCTGCTGATTTTTCTACTGTTAGTTCCACCCCGTCTTCCTGCTTATCTTTCCTGCCTGCCGGTATGGTACCCGGCATGCCCTGCCCGTCTGCATTTAGAGTCTTCGTACTGAGATCAGGATCAAGATCTTTACTGCCTGTTTCACTTGCTTTATCTTTAGTATCATCCTTGCCGCTTAGTGTATCTGTCCAGCTGTTTGTTTCATCTTGTATTAAATCCTGTTCTTCAGCAATGATTTCCGTTTTCTTTCTCCTGAACCATTCTATGGCAGGTTTGTATGAAAAAAGAAGATAAGCGAAGTCGGTGAACAGTATAAGCAATCCTGCACCGGTCATTCCAAGGAATGATTTTAGCCAGCTGCTTATAAACAGGCCATGGGCTCCCCCGGGACCGTTTCCCAGGAATACGGAGTTTTCACCTGAGAGGTATGACATGCTAACAGACAAAAGTATAAGTCCTGCCAGACTAATGCGAAGCGTACGCCAGATGGGCAACAGTTTTATTTCCAGAGAAAAGAGTCCAATAAGAAACAATAATCCCGGAAATATAAATGAGGCAAGTCCAAACCATTGATAAATTAATGTGTAGGCAAGGAATGCACCGGTTTTACCGGCCCAGTTTTCAACCATTATTTCCTGCGATGAGAAAACTTTCTGGAACTCAAAGCTCTGGTCAACTTGCCATGTAAACAGGTATGAGATAAGAGCCATTAAAAGGTAGAGGGCGAAGAGTATGAAAAACAAAGCTGTGACAAGTCTGACTCTTTCGTCACGGACAAAGTTTATGATTTTTCCAGGTCCCTGTTTCTTTTTGCCTGACTTTTTTTTCTTTTTCCCTGCCATTTATGCTTATTCAGTATCGAGGAGTTTAAATAAAACAGCTTCCATATATTCTTTGGTTGCTTTTTGATAGCCTTCCTTTTTTCGGAATACTTGTTTGGAAACAGGCTTCTCGTAAACATTGCTTGCTGTAAGTTTCATTTCTACCTTATGTAATTGAAGGTATAACTCCAGCAGAACACCATCAATATCCCTATAGGGGGTGGAGATATTGGAATTATTAAGAGGTATTTCTTTCGTGTAGTATATTTTTAGTGTATCTGTCCTAGGATCTTTGGGAAATGTTACAAGGCTTTCATTACACTCATAACCACAAATAAGCTTGGTGTTCCCGGTAGGGTGGAATTCCATTTCAGGCATCATGCCAAAACCAACTGCAGGCTCATACATGCTTCCCTCATAATAAAATTTCTTACTTAATACTGTTAGTTCCGATCTGTTTACTGATTCTCTGGGATTTACAACATTAGATATTTTGAATAAACCAAAGAACCCGTCTATTTCAAATGTAAAGGCATCATTACGATACCGGGTCACCATTTTTTTAGGCATCATGTCAACCGATATCTTACTGAGGTTGTTTTCTATATATTCAATATCATATATAATTTCTCCCTCTCTTTTTGAAAGAAGTCCTGAATTTCTGTCACAACTGGTTAAAGTTATAAGAATAACTCCTACCACGATATATAATGCCCTGGTATTCAATTAATTAAGCCTATTTCTTTTTAAATTTTTATAATTATGAAATATATTCAATTCTGCTTATGAAAACAAATTATTTTGTTGAAATGCTGTATTTAATGGATAATTGCATCTTTTTCTTATATCATGATGAGTATTATTTTTTTTAGAATAAAAAAAATGTAGATTTGTATAGATAGGAAATAAATAGTAACATACAGGATATGAGTAAGTTAGCGCTTGTTGCCCTTGGGGGGAATGCTTTGTTGAGAGGAGACCAGCTGGGCACTATTGAGGAGCAGGAGAAAAATACTACTGATACGCTTGAAAATCTTGTTCATCTTATTAAGGATGGATATAATCTTGTGATAACACATGGTAATGGGCCCCAGGTGGGAAACATACTAATGAGAAATGATGCTGGCGAAAGTATGTACTCCATAGCTCAGATGCCCCTGGATATTTGTGTTGCAGATTCACAGGGGGGGATTGGTTATATGATAGAGAGAATGATGCATAATGTTTTACGTAAGCATGGTATTAACAGGGAAATAGTAACCCTGGTTACTGAGGTTGTTGTGGAGAAGAATGATCCTGCTTTTAAAAATCCGGAAAAACGCATTGGAAAGATATATGACCGTCAGAAGGCTGAAATGCTTGAAAAGGAAAAAGGATGGGTGTTTAAGGAAGAAGTTAAATCGGATGGAGGCTGGAGAAGGGTTGTTCCTTCTCCAAAACCAATAAGGATAATGAATGAAAAGCTCATAAGGATACTGGCAAATGAGGGACACATAGTTATTGCTGCAGGTGGAGGAGGCGTTCCGGTATATATTGATAAAAAAAATCGTGTACGACCGGTTGAGGCAGTGATTGATAAGGACCTGGCTTCCTCCTTGCTTGCAAGCAGGATAGGGGCTAATGAGTTTTATATATTAACGGATGTTTCCTATGTATATATAAATTACAAGAAAGAAAACCAGGAAATAAAAGAGTTTCTTGACAGGAAAGATACATTGAAATATCTCAATGAGGGAATGTTCTCTAAAGGGAGCATGGCTCCAAAGATCAGGGCTTCCCTGTTTTTTATTGAGAATGGTGGTGAGAAAAGCGTAATAACAGAAGCAAAGAAACTGGAGGATAAAAGCTATGGAACAAAAATCACCATGGAATATTAATTGAACATATTAAGTATTAATGCATGTGCAGCTGTGTTTTATTTAAATATTTATAAAAAGACTGAAACAAAAAAATCATAAGGAAATGCCATATAATTTAAAAAACAGAAGCTTTGTGAAGCTGCTTGATTTTACCCAGGGTGAAATAAAATATTTACTGGAGCTTGCGGCTGAGCTGAAAAAGGCCAAATACGAGGGGACCGAGAAAGTTGCACTTGCAGGAAAGAATATTGCATTGATATTTGAGAAATCTTCAACCCGTACACGTTGTGCTTTCGAGGTTGCTGCTTACGACCAGGGAGCTAATGTAACTTACCTTGGGCCCTCGGGATCACAGATAGGGTATAAAGAATCTATGAAAGATACAGCAAGGGTGCTGGGCAGAATGTATGACGGTATCGAGTACAGGGGTTTTGGCCAGGAACGTGTTGAAGAACTTGCCGGGTATTCCGGTGTGCCTGTATGGAACGGACTCACAGATGAATTTCATCCTACACAAGTACTGGCGGATATTCTTACAATGACAGAACATAGTAATAAACCATTGGCTGAGATCAGCTATTGTTACCTGGGCGATGCAAGGAATAATATGGCAAATTCATTGTTGGTGGGAGCCTCATTGCTGGGTATGGATTTCAGGATTGCTGCTCCAAAAAGCGTGCAGCCGGATGAGAAGCTTGTAACACAATGCCGTGATATAGCTAAAGACACAGGTGCCGGCATACTTATTACAGATGATCTTAAGCAGGCTGTTACAGGAGCTGATTTCCTTTATACAGATGTATGGGTGTCAATGGGAGAGGCCGATGATGTGTGGGAAGAGAGAATAAAATTGCTCAGGCCATACCAGGTAAACTCCGCGCTAATGAAGATGACTGCTAATGAAAATGTTAAGTTTCTTCATTGTCTGCCTGCCTTTCATAACAGGCAGACCAGGGTTGGGGAAGAGGTGTACCGGAAATTCGGACTTGAAGCTATGGAGGTTACGGAAGAAGTGTTTGAATCAGATCAGTCCATAGTTTTCGATCAGGCAGAGAACAGGCTTCATACAATTAAGGCGATTATGGTGGCTACTTTAGGCTAAATGAGAACTGTGAGGTAGCTTATTCAGGCTAATTGTAAACTGTGCGGCAGTCCAGGTACTGACAATAAATCAGAAAAGCCCGGTAACAAAATAGTAGCTCATAATGAAGGATGATATGAGCTTGATGCCTATGCCCATCATGAAGCCGATAAGTGAGCCCATTCCTGCCTTAAAAGATTTCTTAAATTCCTTACCCTTCATAGACTCGGCTACAATAGCTCCAATAAGGGGACCAAAAATAATCCCTATGGGAGGGAAGAAGAATATGCCAATAATAAGGCCTATTGTGGCTCCCCAGATACCGGCTTTTGATCCGCCCATTTTTTTTGTGCCCCACACAGGAACAATATAGTCGATAATGCTTACAGTAACAGCAATAAATGCCATAAGTATAAGGAAGCCCTGGCCAAAATCGGCGAATCTGGTGAAATGCAGTGTCAATAATCCGAAAAAACTAATTGGGGGACCTGGTATAACCGGTAACACACATCCTATAAGTCCTATTATCATAAGTATGACAGCAAGTCCTAAAAGCAGGTAATCAATCATCAGTATAAATAATTAAAGCATAAAATACAGAATAAAAAGAGGAACAACCAGTCCGGCAATTGTTAGCCAGGCACCTCTTCCTGTAATTCCATTTTCTCCTTTTAAAATAAATAATCCCGTTACAGCCAGGAGTGCCAGTGCCCCGGCATAAATGTCAGAGAACCATGTCCACCATCTTCCCGGGTTATAATGCAGATAGTTAAGGTCATGAAATACAGGTCTTCGCCTGATAGTTTCAATATATCCCGAACCTGTATCCAGGTCAATAAGCATTAAGCCGCTATCAAGGAATATCTTCAGCATGTTTGGTTTTGGAAAATAGAATTTTTTAAAATTTTTCCTGTCGTCGTATTTGTCAATCAATGACAGTACCCAGTCTTCATTTAGCTCTTCTTTCTGAAAGTTATCCGTCAGCTTAAATTCACTATTGTTAATAATATAATTAGGGTTCCAGTCGTCAAGATGATTCAGTGCTATACCTGAAACTGCATATATGATTGATGCTGCAGCAAAAAAATATCCGAAATCACGATGTAATACCCTGTTGAGTTTTCTCCAGTTCATGTCCTTATTTAATTTCTTTCAGTTCGGAGCATTTAATAGCATAGAATGACAAATGATCATTATCACATGCTTTTAGTTCCTTCTTCAAATTATCTATCTGTCTTTTTTCAGATTCCAGCTCTTCCCCTGTCAGCTTCGACGAGCCAATATTATTCTCCATTTGTGCTATATATTCTTCATCTACTTTCAATTCTTCTATCAAAATACCCCTGATAGCTATATCGCTTCCCTCAAGCTCAGGCTTAAAACTGCTCATTTTATCATCGGGAATAATCTTTATCCTGTCCTCAGGTGATTCCCCGAATACGAATAACTTTCTTCCTCCATGCTTACAAACATGGTCAACCGTGCCTTCAATGCTTAGGGATTTGCCAATATATGATTCAGTATCAATAAGTATGTCATGTATGCTTACCTGAATGTTTTCAGTGCTCTCTGCCTGCTGAGGGCTTTGGTTCTTACACGAGAATATCAGTACTGTCAGGCCAAGGAAAATTAAAATATTTTTCATGATAATTATTTTTTTAAGGAATAAAAACTTAGGATTTATATTTATAAGCGCTTCAAAGATAAGTAAGCCCGCTTATCTTTAATTTTTGTCTTACACCCGGCAGAACATGAGCTGCATACATCTTCCTGTCCGTGTATAAAAAAATATACTATTTTATATACGGTATACACGACTGATGAAATAAGTATTATTACTACTGCTGCCTGCTGCATATTATTGTTTTTAAAAACCTAAAAATTTACCTCCCTGGTAAACGATAAATGACATTATCCATGCAAGGGAGGTAGTATAAAAAACAGTGAATAATGCCCATTTCCAG
Source organism: Bacteroidales bacterium (assembly GCA_029932855.1). GTDB lineage: Bacteria > Bacteroidota > Bacteroidia > Bacteroidales > VadinHA17 > JAYEGO01. The sequence goes on from JAOZPG010000019.1 coordinate 37,120, forward strand.
CTTCCCGATTCCTTACGTATAGTTGCAATTACGGCAACGCAGGGGAAATAAAGGAGGATGAAGATCAGGTAGGATAATCCCACAAGAGGTGAAAATACTTTTTGTCCTTTTTTCGGGCCTGAAGTATATCTTTCCGTCTGCAGGTTTTGGATAAGGCTTTCTGAGCTCTTGTGTGCTGCCTCACTACCATGGTAAAGTACACCCATAGTACTTACCACCACTTCCTTTGCAGTAATTCCTGTAAGCAGGCTGATGCTCATCTTCCAGTCGAAACCAAGAGGCTTTAACAGGGGTTCGACAAAATGTCCTATCTGCCCTATATAGGATTTTTCAAGTGAACGGGCAGCAAGTTCGGTTTGCGATATATTCTTCTCCGCCTGCATGTTATTAGTTTCTGTATTACGGGGGTAATAACCCAGGCCCCAAATCAGCACGGAAGCAATTAGAATTACTCCCCCCATTTTTTTCAGGTATTGCTCCCCCTTATTCCACATATGTTCAAGGCTTGACCTCAGTGTTGGCACCCTGTAAGGAGGGAGCTCCATAACGAAGGGTATCTCATCTGATTTGAAAATGGTCTTTTTAAATAATATCGCAATGAATGCTGCAACCATTATTCCAAGTCCGTACAATACAAACAATATTAGCCCGGGATGGTCCGGAAAGAAGGCTCCTATAATAAGTATATAGACCGGTAGCCTGGCACTGCACGACATAAACGGATTAATAAGAATTGTAAGCAGGCGGTTATTCCGGTTTTTGATAATCCTTGTTGACATGATTGCAGGTACATTACATCCAAAACCCATTACCAGGGGTATAAATGACCTCCCGTGTAATCCTATCTTATGCATTATCCTGTCCATAATAAATGCTGCCCTGGCCATGTATCCCGTATCTTCCATCAAGGAGATAAAGAAGAACAGAATAAGTATGTTGGGAAGGAAAACGATTACACTTCCAACACCGCCTACAATGCCGTCAACTATCAGGTCTGTGAAGGGTCCGGGAGTAAGGTGTGTGCTTAGGAAGCCTGAAAAGATGCTTACCAGGGAATCGAGCCATTGCATAGGATACCTGCCAATTTCAAATGTTGAAAAAAAGCTTGCAAAGAGTATGAACATCAATATTGGAAGTCCGAACAGTTTATGAGTAAAAATTTCATCTATCAATTCTGAAACTTGTATCCTTTCTTCAGGATTTTTCTTATAGGTTTCTTTCAGGGCACCTGCAATAAAACCGTAGCGTGCATCCGTTATTATATTTCCGGGATCTTCCCCGACAATGGATGTGAGCCTGTGTATTTCTTTTTTTGAGATGGTCTCAATATCACTGAAATTATCCAGAACGGAGAGTGAGAAAGTTGCTGCTTTATCTTTTTCAAGCAGCTTAATGGCATAATATCTTGATGAGAACTTATCAGTATATGTCCTGTTTTTCCTTATATGATCCTGTATGGCATTAATAGACTTTTCAGTTTCTGTCCCGTAATTTATATGAATATGCCTTAGTGATTCATCCCTGTCCTCATAAACATCTATCACTCTGTTGAGCAGCTGTTTGATCCCTTTGCCTCTGGATGCTACCGTGGGTACAAAGGGAGTTCCCATCATCCGGCCCAGGGATTCATGGTCGAAGTTATCTCCTGATTTTTCCAGTTCGTCGTGCATATTCAGAGCTATGATCACCCTTATATCCATATCTATCAGCTGTGTGCTCAGGTAGAGATTGCGCTCAAGGCTGGTTGAATCAACCACATTAATAACTATATCCGGCATTTCACCCAGAATATATTTCCTGACATATAGTTCATCGGGAGTATAATCGGTTAATGAATAGCTGCCAGGCAGATCGGTGAGTTGTATCTGATAGTCCTTGTATTTAAAAACTGTATTTTTTGAATCTATGGTTACCCCGCTGTAGTTGCCAACGTGCTCATGTGAATGAGAGGCCTGGTTGTATAAGGTTGTTTTTCCAGAATTGGGGTTCCCTACAAGTGCTACATGAATAGTTTTGTGTCTATGTTTGGGTCTGTTCCGAATTGGCTCGTTGGATAAAGAACCATTGCCACTTACTGAAAGGCCATTACCGGCATCAGTAGCAGGGATTACTTCTATAAGGCTGGCTTCACTTCTCCTGAGGCTGATATTGTAGTTCATTATCCTATATTCAATAGGATCTTTCAGGGGGGCATTTTTTATGACAATTACCATTTGTCCTCTTACGAATCCCATTTCCAGGATTCTTTTCCTGAACGCACCTCTTCCTCTTACTTTTGTAATATAAGCTCTGTCTTTATTTTTTAATTCGGCCAGATTCATAAAAGCCTCTGTTTCAGGGCAACAAAATTACTATTTTCATATTTCTTAGCAATACCCAATAATAGGTATATTAATACGAAACCACCCTGGGCATTATTGCTGCAGGGTGGTAATAAGGCTTGTCTTGTTATTTGAATATGCTATTCTTCGGTCTTTTCTCCAAGATCATCAAATTCAACATTTGTATATTCTCCGCTGGTATTTAGTTCTTTGTTTTTCTCTTCCTGTTTTGCCTGCTCATCTTTAGTCGCAGCCTGTACGGGTTTCTCATCAGGATCAAGTATTACCGGGTTAGCCTTTTTAATATACCTGATCACATCTTCCAGTCCTTCAGTAAACTTCTCAAAATCTTCTTTGTACAGGAAAATTTTATGTTTCTCAAAGTATGGTTTTCCATCATGGCTGAATCTCTTTTTGCTCTCTGTCAGTGTCAGGTAGTAATCATTTCTCCTGGTGGCCTTTACATCAAAGAAGTAAGTTCGCTTTCCTGCCCTTACCACATTAGAATAAATGTCCTGACGATCATAGTTCTCATTTCCCTCTTTTTTCTCTGTTAAGTCTTCCATGTTCATTATTGTTAATTGTTAGGATCCATTAATTGAGGATAAAATTAAAAAATATATTTTAGATTGTATCCAAATTAAGCGAACATGAGTATTAACTCATGTGAGAGCGAACCGAGGAACGGAGTGACGAGCTCATGAGCAACACAAAGTTGCGAATAACCTGCTCATAGAACGAAGTGACGAGCTCATGAGCAACACAAAGTTGCGAATAACCTGCTCATAGAACGAAG
>JAOZPG010000019.1:40336-53118 GCA_029932855.1 Bacteroidales bacterium
CTCAATTTGTATCCAAATTAAACTTTATGTAGGTTTGCCGGACAAATAAAAGATCGTATTTTTGTTGCATTAATATTTTGTTCTTTAATATAATGATTAATAGAAGGTTATTAAGGATTAAGCTGCTCCAGTCATTTTATGCTTTTACCAAAAGAGGTAATGATTCGCTTCCAAATGCTGAAAAAGAACTCTTGCACAGTATTGAAAAGGCTTTCGATCTGTATTATTTCATCCTGTTGCTGGCAGTAGAGATTGTGGATTTTGCCGAAGAAAGAATAGAGATGGCAAAGCATAAGAAGATGCCTTCTTCTGAGGATATGCATCCAAATACAAGATTTATTGATCTTTGGTATTTTAAAGAACTCCGGGAGAATGAATTTTTTAAAAAGGGGACCACAGGCCTTAGCTGGGTTAACAATCCTGAGCTGGCAAGAAGTTTATACAGGAGTTTACTGGCTTCAGATGTTTATTCAGATTATATGGAATCTGAAAGCCATGGTCTCAGGGAAGACAAAAAGATATTGTTGCATATTTTTATAGATATCATTGCTCCGTCAGAAGAGCTTTGCCAGGTACTTGAAGATCAAAGCATCTACTGGAATGATGACTCGGCTTTTGTTATATCTGCACTGGTAAAGGATATAAAGGGCTCGGTGCCCGGAAAACTAAAACTTCCCGATCCTGGTTTTATATTCAAGGAAAAGGATGATGAGAGTTTTGTGAGGGAATTACTGAGAAAATCGGTGTTATACAGGGATGAACATAAAAAGCTGATAGAAAAATATGCAAAGAACTGGGATATTGAACGAATTGCATTGATGGATATTCTGATAATGGAGCTGGCCCTGGCAGAGATTGTGGGCTTTTCAAACATTCCTGTAAAAGTAAGTCTTAATGAATACATAGAGATATCCAAGACCTACAGTTCAAAGAAAAGTGCAAATTTTATAAACGGGATACTTGATAAGATAATAACTCAATTAAGATTGGAAGGCAAAATAAAGAAGGAAGGTAAAGGCTTAATAGGAGAGTAGTTAATTTATATCTTATATATTGTACTTTCAGGCTAATTCCTTTTCTTTGCATTCCTAAAGCAGAATTAATGAGAACAAACATACAAGCGGCTTTAAGTCTGGCCTTGATAATGTTGGTTTTCCTCTCCTGTGACAGGGTGAAGAATACAGGGCGTGTTGAGTCTCCTCCTGCTGGTGTTCCGGAAATTGAATTCGAGACCAATATTCATGATTTTGGAACTGTTAAAGAGGGAGAAATTGTTTCTTACACATTTAAGTATAGGAATTCAGCCGGGGGAAAGCTGCTAATAACTTCTGCTTCTGCAAGTTGTGGCTGTACTGTGCCAAAATACAGTAAAGAAGCTCTTGCTCCCGGTGAGTCGGGTGGCATTGAAGTAGTTTTTGATACCAGGGGAAGGCAGGGGTTACAGGAAAAAACTATTGCAATAAGATCGAACACAGAGGTCAGCAGGACAATTTTAAGAATAACTGCCAATGTGCAGTAATAATGATTTTAATAATTTAAATTTTTGAAAATGAATGATCTATTATTTGTATTACTAATGATGCCCCAGGGTGAGAATTCAAACCCTATTGGTCAGATTTTGCCACTGGTACTTATTATTGGGATTTTTTACCTGTTTATGATAAGGCCCCAGATGAAAAGGCAAAAAGAGTTAAAAACTTACAGGGAGAGCCTTAAGAAAGGTGATAAGGTTGTAACAACAGGAGGCTTATATGGTAAGATTGCCGATATCAAAGACCAGATTATCGTAGTGGAAATTGCGGATAATATCAGGATAAAAATTGATAAAAGTGCTATATTAAAGGATTCTTCTGATCTGAATGCACAGAAATAGGCACTCATCTATATAAGAAATTTTGGAATTTGCATTACTTCATAAGTTCCCGGATTTTGCCAGTAAGCTGAGGAAAAGGCTTAACAGGAATTTTTTTATTTTCCTGATTTTCCTTTTTTTATCCGGCTTGTTCTGGTTATTAAATGAACTGGGCAAAGAGACAATATCCGACATTTCTTATCCTGTTAGGTATACCAATCTGCCTGCTAACACAATACTTGCCAATGATATTCCCAGGCGCCTGACTTTGAAATTAAAGGCTTCCGGCTATAGTATGTTGAGGTTTAAGCTGAGCTCCGGACTTATCCCATTAAATCTTGACCTGGAATCATACTTCATGAGGCAGCTGCCCGGGATGAGATCATCGGAGTATTATCTTCTTACTGATGAATTAAGAGCCAGGTTTGAAAGAAGGCTTACTTCAGATATTAGCATAATAGATATTCAGCCCGATTCACTTTTTTTTAGTTTCGACAGTATAGTAAGCAGAAAGATAAAGGTGAACCCTGATGTTGAATTCAGCCTGGCCAGACAATATATGCTTATGGATGGATTCAGGACAAATCCTGACAGTATTTTAGTTTATGGTCCGGAAATAATACTTGATAGTCTTAGCTTTGTAAGCACCCGGAAATTGAGTTTTGAGGAACTGAGCTCTTCTGTGGAGGAGGAGGTTGAATTGGTGCAAATACCAAAAATTGAGTTTGACAGGGAGAAAGTTATGGTCCTGGCCGGTGTTGAACAGTTTACCGAAGCAAACCTGAAGGTGCCGATTGAAACAATTAATGTTCCTGATTCACTCGTTCTGAAAACATTTCCCAACAATGTTTCATTAAGCTGTATTTCAGGACTTAGTGATTATGATAAAGTATCTGCTCATGTTTTTATGCTTGAGGTTGATTATCTTGAGATTGACCAGATACTTGGGGGTAAGCTTAAGGTTAAAATAGCATCTGCTCCCGATTTTGTGAGTTCAGTGAGGATACATCCTATATATGTTGAGTTCATTATTGAAAAAAAATAATGCTGAAAGTTGGATTAACAGGAGGTATAGGCAGTGGGAAATCATACTTATCTGAGATATTCAGGAATCTGGGGGTTAATGTATTCAATGCGGATATGAGTGCCAGGTGGTTGTTGGATAATGACAGGGACCTTATTATGGATATTTCTGCCTTATTCGGAGAAAATATATACATTAATACAAAGTTTGACAGGAAAAGAGCAGCTGGCATGGTATTTGAAAACAAGGATATGCTAGAAAAGATGAATGATATCATTCATCCTGCGGTGCTTAAGCGTTTTGAGTTGTGGGCCGGGGCCTACCTGAAAGAAGCCTATGTGCTTAAAGAGGCGGCAATTATTTTTGAATCGGGGGCTAACGAATATCTTGATAAAGTGATTACTGTTTCTGCCCCTGAGGAGTTAAGGATAAAGAGGGTGATAGAGAGGGATTCAATGAGCAGGGATGAAGTGCTTAAAAGAATGAAGAATCAGTGGAATGATGAAGACAGGATGGAAAAGGCTGATTATGTAATCATAAATGATGGAAAAGAGATGCTTATTCCACAGGTTTTGGATATACATCGTAGTTTGCAGTCATTTAATTAAGAAGACAGTAATAAACAGAAAAAAAGTATTTAGCTGATATGGGGAAATTTGGAAAGTGGATAGCAGGAGGACTTGGATGGGCATTTCTGGGCCCTATTGGGGGGATACTGGGATTTACCCTTGGTGCCTTGCTGGAGGATGGCAGGGATGTGAAAGACGGGATGGCAGGTGGAGCGGCAAGAGGAACAACCAAAGGAGCCTTTGCAATGAGTCTGCTTGTGCTTATGGCAGCAGTTATGAAAGCCGATGGGAAGATATTGCGTTCAGAGCTTGATTTTGTAAAGCAATATCTTGCACGGACTTTTGATCCTGATTCGGCCAGGGAGGCCCTGACTATGTTAAAAAGTATATTGGAACAGGATATACCGCTTAATGATGTTTGCCGTCAGGTGAAACAGAATATGGATTATTCATCACGATTGCAGTTATTGCATCTTTTATATGGTATTTCAAATGCAGATGGACACATAAACAAAAGTGAACAGGATATTATTCGTAATATTGCTTCTCAACTTGGGGTATCAGGGAAAGATCATGATTCGGTAAAGTATATGTTTATCCCAGAAACCGATTCGGCATACAAAATACTTGAAATAGATAGTACAGCCAGTGATGAAGAGGTGAAAAAAGCATACAGGAAAATGGCAATTAAGTATCATCCCGACAAACTGAGCCACCTGGGGCCTGATTTTCAGAAGGTTGCCAATGAGAAGTTTAAGAAGCTAAATGAAGCCTATACAAGGATAAAGAAGGAAAGATCTATTGTATAATATAAGGGGAAGAAGTATTGCTAAAGAATTTTTTATTTAATATCAGTATATGGAACTAAAAGACATAATGGCAATTTCCGGTAAACCCGGATTGTATAAGTTTATCTCCCAGGGGAGAAATGCAATGATAGTTGAAAATCTTGAAAGCAAGCTAAGAACAAGTGCTTTTGCAACAGATAAGATAAGCGCACTGGAGGATATTGCCATATTTACTACATCTGAGGCTAGTCAGGAAGAAGCTTTAAAAGATGTTTTTAAGCAAATCTATGAACTTGAAAAAGGAAAAGAGACAATCTCTCATAAGTCATCGGCTGATGAATTAAAAGCCTATTTTGAAAAGATACTTCCCGAATATGACAGGGACAGAGTTTATATATCAGATATAAAGAAGCTTATACAGTGGTATAATATTCTTTGCAGGCTTGAGATGCTGGATTTCAGCGAGGCTGAGCCGGAAGAAAAAGAAGCAGGACTGACAGGGAAAGAAGGAGGAGAGAGCAAAAATGCCAAATCAGGAGAAATCCCTGAGGTAGGAAAAACAGAATCTAAAGCTGGTGCTAAGGTTGGAAAACAAGGAATAAAAGCTGGTGCTAAGACCGGAAAAGCTGTAATAAAAGCTGGTGCTAAGGCCGGAAAAGCTGTAACAAAAGCCAAAACTACAGCTGCTAAGAAGAATCAGGCAAAATAATTCAGCTCAGGAAGGGGAGTTTTTTGTAATTTTTTTTGCTTCGTCCCAGAGCACATTCATCTCATCAAGACTTAGCTCATTTATATAGCGGCCCTTTTTTGTGGCCTCTTGTTCTATATAATTAAATCTTTTTATGAATTTCCTGTTTGTGCGTTCCAGGGAATTTTCAGGATCCGTGTCATAAAGTCTTGCAGCATTGATCAGCGAAAAAAACAGATCACCGAATTCCTCCTCCACAGCCTCGGTATTTTCTTTGCTTTTGTTTTGCGCCAGGTCCTGCATTGCAGTCTTAAGCTCATTAAGCTCTTCATCTATTTTATTCCACACATCAGCTCTGTCCTCCCAGTCGAAACCTACACCCTGGACTTTTTCCTGTATCCTGTTTGCTTTTACAAGTGCAGGTAGTGACATGGGAACTCCCGAGAGCACACCTTTTTTCCCTTCACGAAGCTTCAGTTTCTCCCAGTTTTCCTTAACATCATTTGCATCTATCACATGTACATCACCATAAATATGAGGATGCCTGTATACCAGCTTATCGCTGATTGCCTTTATTACATCCGATATGTTAAAAGATCTGGTCTCGGAAGCTATTTTAGCATAAAACACAATATGCAGGAGGAGGTCTCCCAGTTCTCCTTTTATCTCATTCATGTCTTTCTTTAGTACTGAGTCTCCAAGTTCGTATGTTTCTTCTATTGTAAGCTTTCTGAGGCTTTCCATGGTTTGTACCCTGTCCCATGGGCATTCTTCCCTGAGTGTATCCATTATCTTCAGCAAGCGTTCGAATTCCTTTGCAGGAGATTTTTCTGCTTTTTGACTGCCCCGAATTTCATGATCTTTCAGGCCTGGCTGATCAATATTCCTTTTTTGTTTTTTTTCACTCATTATGTTTCCCCTTTTACTTCTTAAATACTACCCGGATACCGGAGTTCTTCTCCAGGCCCAGTAGTTCTGAGGCATTTCCCTGGTTTATTGCAATCTCCAGCAGTCCCACAGAATTGAATACAGCCAGCAATTCCCCGGGTGTTGTTTCATAATATCCCTGGTTAATATTGTTTATCTTATTATGATTGCTCCCTATAAGGATCTCAAAATTCCGGTCATTTCCAATCCTTTGAAATAAATCACTGCTTATATTGGTCACAGCATTTTTATAAGAATCGATATATATCACGCTTCCGCTGATAGCATTGTCTTCAATGGTCGGCCGCAGCGGGATGGCTTTCCTGAATTTGTCGGTTTTCTTTCCAAGAGCAGCAATTTTTGCTGTTTTTACAAGACGGCATGCAGCCGGTATGAATATATCCAACTCGGGGAAGGTGGATATTGTTTCTCTATCCTGACTGAGCTCTATGATTTCATCAGGTTCCTCTTTGAAGATAAGTCCGTATATACCACTGTCGTAAGTTATAAAGAACTGTCCTCCTACGGAAAAAACCAGAAACCTGGGTTTCTCTGAAGTATTTGAGTTTACCGCAATGATATGAACAGTGCCTTTAGGGAAGTTTTTATATGAGTTTTTAATAATAAATGCTGCCTGTGCTGTATTGAAAGCCTGTAACTTGTGGGAGATATCAATCACATTTACTGCAGGGCATTTACTCAGTATCATGCCTTTTAATGATCCTGCATAGAAATCATCCATGTTCCAGTCGCTTGTTAATGTGATTACAGGCATTTAGTATAAAATCTTATGAATATTAATGCTATCCTAAGCAAAATGAGATTAAATTTGTAATGCAAACCTACATAAAGTTTAATTTGAGTACAAAAATAGGAGTTTTATAGAAGAAAAGTACTGAATATTAGTAATCATTGTTAATAAACAGATGCTTGAAAAGATAATATCACTTGAAGGAATTGACCCGGGCACTTTTTACGGTGTTCAGAATAAGAATATCAGTATTATTGCTGATGTTTTCGGGAAGCTGAAGATCATAGCACGGGGAAATGAACTAAAGGTACTGGGTGAGGAATCAGGAATCAGGGAATTTCAGGAAAAGATAAATGAGATCATTAAATTTATTGTTGATCATAATGAGTTGACAGTGGAGAATCTCAGGATATTACTGGAAGAAGGCCAGGGAGATACATCTGTAATAAACGGAAAAACAAATGTGCTGCTTTATGGTAACAACGGGAAAGCAGTGCAGGCAAGGACCATAAACCAGAGGGTGCTGGTTGAAGATATTGCGGATAATGATTTGGTATTGGCTGTGGGACCGGCAGGGACAGGTAAAACATATACTACCATTGCCCTTGCTGTCAGGGCTTTGAAGAACAGGGAGGTGAAGAGGATTGTGCTTACGCGACCTGCAGTTGAGGCCGGGGAGCATCTTGGTTTTCTTCCGGGAGATGTAAAGGAAAAACTTGATCCTTACCTGCAGCCTCTTTACGATGCTCTTCGCGATATGATCCCTGCAAAAAAGCTTGAAAACTATATAGAAGATCAAACAATACAAATAGCTCCCATAGCCTTTATGCGTGGAAGGACCCTTGAGAATGCATTTGTGGTAATGGATGAGGCTCAGAATGCTACAGGGAGCCAGATGAAAATGTTCCTTACCCGTATGGGAGTAAATTCTAAATTTGTAATTACCGGCGACATTACCCAGGTTGACCTGCCCAGGAGGAATGATTCGGGATTGCTGCTTGCAATGAAAGTACTCAGGGGCATAGCAGGAATATCAATAATTGAGTTTGATGAGAGGGATATTGTCAGGCATAAGCTGGTTAAGGATATAGTAAGGGCCTATGAGAATGATGGCCAGGCCGGGACAGGCAGTAAAAAGGATGATGAAGAGAAGTAAATATTTTTTATTATTATTAGATTTTATGAGTACAGCTATTGTTGAGACCAATTTTAATTTCAAGGCTTTAAAGAATAAGTATACCGGGAAGGTCAGGGATGTTTATCATGTGGATGATTACCTGGTAATGGTGGTTACCGACAGAATATCTGCTTTCGATGTTGTATTGCCTGAAGGGATTCCTTATAAGGGGCAGGTATTAAACCAGATAGCTGAGAAATTCCTGGATGCCACAGAGGATATTGTCCCAAACTGGAAACTGGGCTGTCCCCATCCTAATGTTACCGTGGGCCATTATATGGAGCCTTTTAAGATTGAGATGGTGATACGCGGGTACCTTACCGGTCATGCATGGAGGCAGTACAAGGCCGGGGAGAAAGAGATCTGTGGTATACGTTTCCCCGGGGATATGAAGGAGCATCAGAAATTTCCGAAAGCTATTATCACTCCAACGACCAAGGCTGATGTAGGGCATGATGAAGATATTTCCAGGGAAGAGATACTTTCACAGGGTCTGGTATCTGAGGAAGATTACAGGAAGCTTGAGGAATATACTTACAGTTTGTTTGAGAGGGGCACCAGGATGGCAGAGAAAATGGGATTGATACTAGTGGATACAAAATATGAATTTGGTAAGAAAGACGGGAAGATATACCTGATTGATGAGATTCATACACCCGATTCTTCCAGGTATTTCTATCTTGACGGATATGAGGAAAAGCTGAAGAATGACCTGCCACAGAAGCAGTTATCAAAAGAATTTGTTAGAGAATGGCTTATGAGTAAGGGTTTCCAGGGCAGGGAAGGCCAGGAAGTTCCAGAAATGGGAGAGGAGCTGATTAACAGTATTTCAGAAAGGTATATTGAGTTGTTTGAGAGTATTACAGGTGATGAATTTCAGAAGGCCGGACTTAATAACATCAACGACAATATAGAAAGATCAGTTTCAGACTATCTTAAAGAGCTCTAACAATTATCAGTTGCTGTCCATTGCAGATATTTTTTAAGGATTTGGTTAACATGATCTTCAAGTATGTTCAATTCCTTAAAGGGCTTCCTGTGAAATAATTTCTTTTCACGCAATTCTTCCAGGCTTTCACTTTCGCCGGGTTTGTAATTAAACTGTTTCCTGGAAACACCAAGTATTTCGGGCATCTCCTCGAAGCAGAAACCATATATATCTCTTTGCAGCTGGTCTTTTTTATCATTAAGCCCCAGTTCCTGGATGGCATACAGGTATTTGTCTTCCTGTGAAAAGCCCCTTTTATTATTGTAATACAAGTCCTTCCTGTCCTGGAAGTGTTTTAGCTGTATGGGGTCCAGCACCCTTGCCATATCAAGCACAAATTCCATATACCTGTGAAATATATATTTTACCTTACTGCTATCTCCCTCAAGATTATGGTTTAATATTGCACAGGTAGCATGCCACTTTCTTTCCTTCTTAATATGGTCTGTCCTTTCAATATCTTTTATAATACCACTTACAGATTCAAGTATTCTTTTTGCTTTATCAAGCTCTCCTTTTTCAATATATAGTCCGGCCAGGAACAGTTGATGGTCATAACTGTTAATATCTACATTTTTATTCTTAAGGAAATCACTGAGGTATTCAATGGCTTTTTCCAGGCCTGTACTTATAAGAAGATCGGCCATTGTAATATGCAAATTTAAAAAATAAGGATTTGTATCAGGAACCCTCTTGATAAAATCAGCCAGGTACTCTTTTGTGTCTGCTATGCTTATACTTTCATCCCTTTTCATATAGGGTATAAGCTTATTCATACAGACAACCATGGCAGTATTTTGTTCTTTACGGTAATACTCTGCGAGTTCCTGCAGGAAGCGTATGGCGGATGTATAACCTTCTTCTTTCCTGAGTTTTGTTGCTTTTACCATTAGTTTATGTACATCTGCATCTGCATGAAACTTATTATTCTCATCAGGAAAGTCTGATCTGTCGAATTCCAGTCTTGGTTCAGCTTCATTTTTACTTATGGATGAAGCCTTTCTGCCTATACCAAATATTCTCTTCAGAAAGTTTATCATAGGATGTTAATTATTAAAGGATTATACTCCTTGCTTAAGTTACGACTATTGATAAAAAATTCAAAATTTGAGGCTTTGATTCTTTGAACAGAACTATTATTTGTAATTTGCTGTTTTTTTACAGACATGAATGTTATAATAATTATCATTCGTATTTTTATATAATTTGTTGATTTTAAAGACTTAATGATAAAATTACATCAGCTTAGCCTGCTACTTCTTCTTGCTTTACTGAATAGCAATATGCCGGCCATGAGTCAGGACAGCACTATTGTAAGGTCAGTCGACAAAGTTATAATTGAGGGGAAGGTATATTTTGTACATAATGTAAAAGCAGGTGAAACAGTATATTCCATTTGCAAGGCCTACGGTATAAGTCCCAAAGAACTATCAAAAGATAATCCTTCTGTGATAATGGGGCTTAATACAGGGATGGTTCTTAAGATTCCTGAAAGTCTGGCTCAGGAGGAAGAATCTGGCAGGAAGGATTATAGAAAATATTATTATCATATTATTGAGACAGGTGAGACAGTGTATTCCATTTCACGCCTTTATAATGTTGAGGCAGATGACATATTAGGGGCTAATCCCTTGCTGGACATTAATGAAATTCCTCCTGGCACCGAGATTCTTATTCCCAGGATGACCTTCCAGCAGGAGAAGAAGGGCTTTGTAAGTTATAATGAAGAATACTTTTATTATAAGATCATGGAGGGAGAGACTTTCAGTTCTGTTGCAAGAAAGTTCAGGATCAGTTACAGGCTGATAAAGAAGGCCAACAGGGAGATATTTGATATGCCGCTTAAACCCGGAGACTGGATAAAGATACCCAGGAACAGACGAACTGAAAAGCATTTTGAGGGAGTTGTAAGTGATACCCTGCCTGTTCGGGAGCTGGTTGACACCTTATGTGTTGAAGAGACTCCTTTGACTTTCGATAATACTGTGAAGCTTGGGTTGATGCTGCCTTTTTATCTTGATGAGAACGATGAAAGGGAATATATTGATTCAAGCAAGTTTAATGATTTAGGGGATAGGATTTATAAAACTATCAGACGTGACAAAAATTGGATATATCCCAGGAGTTATCGTTTTGTGGAGTTTTATGAAGGGGTCTTACTTGCTGCAAAGGATCTTAATAGTCGTGGCCTGAATGTGGAATTGTATTGTTTTGATACCGGGCAGAAGCCTGAGAAGGTGAAGGAGGTTATTGAGATGGGCTTTCTGGATGATCTTGACCTGCTGATAGGTCCCGTATATTCCATGAATATAAATGTATTTAACTCTTATCTTGATAAACTGAATATACCGGTGGTTTCTCCCTTTGTATACAGCGACAGCCTGCTGGCTAAAAACCCCATGCTTTTTCAGGTTAAGCCATCGGAAAGTGTTGAGAACGAGATTGTTTCTCAGCTTGTTTCCCGGTGGGAAAGTAATAATATTATACTTGTTCATGGTACTGATTTAGTGGAAACGGCATGGCTTGACCGTTTTAAGCAGAGCTTGCTTGATTCTCTTTCTCAATACCGGATGATGGAGGATATTGTATTGAAAGAGGTTGTTTTTACCGAAAGCAGGCAGAGGCATGATACTATAAATGAGATAGGTGATGCACTTTTAAGGGATATGAAAAACGTAGTGATAGTACTTTCAAAGAAAGAAACTTTTGTAAGTGCATCACTTGCAAAACTGAATGAGCTTGCAAAAGAGTATGATGTTGAGATAATAGGTTTTCCGGAATGGCAGAAATTCAGGAATATTGAGTTAGATTATTTCCATGACATGGGAATATATATATGTTCTTCCTATTACCTTGATTATGGCAGGGATGATGTTAAGGATTTCCTTAAGAAATACCGGAATGAATTTAATACAGAACCTGTGCCCTTTAGTTTTGCATGGACAGGTTATGATATTGCATATTATTTCCTGTCGGGACTGGCTACATATAAGGATAATTTTATGAATTGTTTCGGAAATCATATGCCCGACCTGCTGGTTTCGGATTTTCATTTCGAAAAATTAATGCCCGGCTATGGAATACGGAATACAAAACTTTTTCTTTTGCAATATGGCAGTAATTACAGCCTGAGGCCTTATAAACTTCCAGAGCCGCCGGCCAGACTGGAATTATGGGAATAAACTTATTCTTATTACTTCTCTTACTCTTTAAGCATACCAATTACATTGCTTAGTTTTCCGTCAACAGGAGCCGGATTTATTTGCAGAATCTCGCAAATAAGGGGATATATATCTATATTATCGAATACCGGCTGAGTGTAGTTGCATTTAAATGCCGGTCCGAAAGCATAAAAGATAGCATGCATATCTTTATTCCTGTTATCATAACCATGGGTTCCTCCCGAGAATTTTTCTTTTGGATCTCTCAGCATAATGCTCCAGCTGGAATCGGCAAGTATCACAAAATCGCCAACCCTGGGGTTATTCCCATAATGCAGTACTTCAGGTATTTCTTCTCTCTTCCATACTGAGACATGAGGGATGGAAGAGAGGCTTTCCCATATCTGCTCATAGCCTCCGGCCTTTGCAGTTAAGTTATATACAGGATTACTGCCATTTATATGTGCCATCAGTGATGTATCAATATATTCAGTAAGGTTTATATTTCTTTCAGAAGATATTGGTCCCATTCCATGATCTGATGTAATAATAATATTCAGTTTATCTGCAATGGGCAGGGCCATTGTCTTGTCGAGGAATATTCCAAGCAGGCTGTCGAGGTATACTATGCATGTTTCAAGTTCTTTGTTCAGAGGGCCGGTCTGGTGGCCCCTGCTGTCGGGCTGATCTACATACCAGCTGATAAAATGAGGTCTTATGTCCGGGGGCAGTTCTAACCAGTGTATTACTGTATCTATCCTTTGTTCATATGGGAACTTATGCTCGTATGTTTTCCAGTATGTTGGCTGTATGCCTTGAACCGCTGCTTCAGAACCAACCCAGAAAAAAGATGCTGT
>JAOZPG010000029.1 GCA_029932855.1 Bacteroidales bacterium
ATCGGGACATCCTTTCGCTGCGCTTAAGGAAGCCCGAGAACTGATTTTATGTTAAATACTACGTATACGTAATTTTCCTACGTTTGTCCTATAATTAATATTATGTTAAATAGGATGTGATATATGGAATAATGGTCAAAGCAGATCAAACAATATCTCCCCCTATTCAAGACAAAAGTTTATATAAAAAAAGAGCACATATTGCTATGCACTCAATTTCAATTTGGATATTAGTATTCCCTACTTATTATCAAGTTCTTCAAGTTTCTGAATAATTACTTCACGCTTATCCATCATCTGTAGCCTGTAGTATAATATTTTTAGATTTTCCAGGCTTTCCCTGCTCTCAGGATTGATTTCAACTGCTTTTTCAAAATATGGTATTGCTTCGGCAAATGCATCATCCATTTTCTTCTTTGCAACAGCAAACTTTTTATTGTCAATAATCTGGTTTGCTTCGTCCTGTAGTTTTACACCTTCATTGAATTTAATAACCCCAAGGTTGTAATAAGGATCAAAGTATTCAGGATCTATCTCTATGGCTTTTTCATAACTTGCAACAGCATTGACAATATCTTTTTGCTTATCGTAAAGTATTCCTTCAACGTACCATAATACTGTATTCTCAGGAGACTTCTCCTTGGCGATGTTTAAATATGACATTGCATCTTCATCCCTTTCCGTATTTAGATAATACTGTATTAGTTCAAGTAAAACAACATCATCATCAGGAAATGCCTCAATCCCCTGCTTCATTGAATTCTCTGCTGCTATTGAATCACCTTTTGCGAAATAGGCCCTTCCAAGCAACTGATAAATCCCTGTACCACCATATTCCATCTCAGCACAATCAATAAAATATTCTACTGCTTTATCCCAGTCTTTACCATTATAGGCGGCAAGCCCTGTATTATAAATAATTATAGTATCAATAGCACCTCCAAAAACAGGTGATTCCTGTATCTCGAGTGCTAATTCAAAAGCCTCAACAGCTTTTTTATACTCCTTGGCTGTAAAGTGCTGAACCCCAAGGTTTATAAAGTCATTGTTTAACATAGGCAGTGAAAGGTCTATTGATTTTTGAACTTTCCCCTTTTCATCAAGCTCTACTGCCTTCTTGTATGCTTTATAAGCCTTTGGCAAGGGATCTTCCACAAGGGCCTTTACTGCATCATCCTGCGATTCACCAATTGCCTGCAACACCTTAGCTTTAACCTGGTATGTCTTATAATAATCCTTGCTTTTTTCATTCTGCTCTGCCAGCTGTATTGCTTCCCAGGCTTTAGCTATATTACCATTAGTCAGGTAATTATTTGCGCTTGTAACTTTTCCCTTTTGGGCAATTGCTGTAAATGAAGCAGAAATAACTATTAATAATACAATTAACTTTCTCATTTTTATCTTGTTTAGTGGATTTGTATAATAACAAATGTATAAATTTCTAAAAAACTATTCAAAATCCTTGCCATTTTCATTCTCTCCGTCATCATTATTATTTTCCTCTCCCGTTGCTTCCTGTCCATCTGATTGAGAATCAATCAACTCGTTTTCTTCAACAGTATTTTCAATATATTCAATAGCTGCAATAGAATCACCTTCTTTAAGGTTTATCAATCTCACTCCCTGTGTAGCTCTGCCCATAACTCTCATGTCGGCAACAGCCATTCTGATAACAATTCCGGACTTATTGATTATCATCAGGTCATCTTTGTCATCTACTCCCTTTAAAGCTATCAGCTTGCCTGTCTTTTCTGTAATATTAAGTGTTTTAACACCTTTACCTCCCCTGTTTGTAATACGATAATCTTCAATCTTAGACCGCTTACCATATCCTTTTTCTGAAACTACCAGTACATCCTGTTCTTCATTCTCCACACAGACCATCCCAACTACTTCATCCTGTTCCCCTGCCAGGGTAATTCCCCTTACCCCTGACGCCCCACGGCCCATGGGCCTGACTTTTCCTTCAGGAAAGCGTATTGCCCTGCCTGAACTTACAGCCAGAAGTATCTCGTGATTGCCGTTTGTCATCTTGGCCCTTAACAAATGGTCTCCCTCCCTTACATTTATAGCAATAATACCATTCTGCCTCGGCCTGGAATAAGCTTCCAGTGATGTTTTCTTAATTACACCCTTTTTTGTACAGAGAACAATAAAATTATTGTTAATATATTCCTGGTCATCAAGGCTTTTAACATTTATATAAGCTTTTACATTATCCTCAGGCTGAATGTTTATAACATTCTGTATTGCCCTGCCCTTGGCAATCCTTGTGCCTTCAGGTATCTCATACACTTTAAGCCAGAAGCATTTACCCATTTCAGTGAAGAATAACATGGTATTATGCATAGAGGCTATGTAAAGATGTTCTATAAAATCTTCCTCTCTTGTCGTACTTCCGCGAGCGCCTACCCCACCCCTGTTCTGTACCCGGAAGTCTGCAAGTGGTGTACGTTTTATATAACCCAGGTGAGATATTGTTATAACCATGTCATCATCAGCATAAAAATCTTCAGGATTAAACTCCTCGGCATTGGGTACTATCTCAGTGCGTCTTTCATCCCCGAATTTTTCTTTTACCTCAAGTAATTCATCTTTAATGATTTTATACTGCATGCTCTCATCATTCAGTATCTCCTTTAAGCTTCCAATAAGCTTCATAAGTTCATTATAATCATTCCTGAGCTTATCTCTTTCAAGTCCGGTAAGCTTCTGAAGCCTCATGTCCAGTATGGCTTTTGCCTGAAGTTCCGAGAGATCGAACTCGCTGATCAGTCCCTCCTTTGCAATCTCAGGTGTTTTTGAAGCCCTTATCAACTTAATCACCTGGTCTAAATGATCTATTGCAATCAGCAGTCCCTCAAGTATATGTGCTTTCTTTTCTGCCTGATCAAGTTCGTACCTTGTGCGACGTACCACAACATCATGCCTGTGATCAATAAAATACCTGAGCAACTGTTTCAGGTTTAGAGATCTCGGACGACCTTTAACCAGGGCGATATTGTTAACATTAAAGGCAGACTGTAATTGTGTGTACTTAAATAGCTTATTCAGAACTATATGTGCACTCTCATCCTTCTTCAGGATAATAACAATCCGCATACCATTCCTGTCGCTCTCGTCATTAATATAAGATATACCTTCAATCTTCTTTTCATTTATCAGTTCGGCTATTTTTCTAATTAGCTCGGCCTTATTAACCATGTAAGGAATTTCAGTAACAATTATGCTTTCCCGGCCCGAAGGGGTAATCTCTATCTCGGTTTTTGACCTTACCATTATCCTGCCCCTGCCTGTTTCAAATGCATCCTTAACTCCCTGGGTACCGTAAATTATCCCTCCTGTAGGAAAATCAGGAGCAGAAACATACTGCATCAGTCCCTCAATAGTAATCTCCGGATCATCTATTTCAGCTATCAATGCATTAATAATCTCACTTATATTATGAGGGGGCATATTTGTCGCCATCCCAACAGCAATACCTGCTGCTCCGTTAACCAGCAGCAAAGGTATCCTTGTAGGCAATACTGAAGGCTCCTTAAGGGTATCATCAAAATTTAACTGAAAATCAACGGTTTCCTTGTCTATGTCTGAAAGACTTTCCTCAGCTATCTTTCTCAGTCTTGCCTCGGTATACCTCATGGCAGCCGGACTATCCCCGTCTATAGAACCAAAGTTCCCCTGTCCGTCAACAAGAGGATAACGAAGCGACCATTCCTGTGCCATACGCACCATTGCCTCATAAACCGAAGAATCACCATGTGGATGATATTTACCCAGGACCTCCCCTACTATTCTTGCCGATTTCTTATAGCCCCTGTTCGCCATTACACCTAATTCATACATTCCAAACATTACACGGCGATGTACCGGCTTCATTCCATCACGTACATCCGGCAGGGCCCTTGATACTATTACCGACATTGAATAGTCGATATAGGCCGATTTCATTTCCTCCTCTATATTAATAGGAATAATTCTGTCTTTTTCTGGCATGTTTATTGATCTCCTTAATCGGGCAAAGCACCCGGTTTTTAACTACACAAATTGAATTCACGAAAGTAGTGAATTATTGTGTATTTTAAAGCCTTTAAATGCCCTATTTTTCAACAGTTTTTTGTTTATAAAAGACATGGATTAATTTTTAACTATCTTTGTAAGCGACAGGACTTTTAAAACGTCTTATAGAGCTACATAACAAGGCATTTTGTCAGTGTCCTGTCAGAAAGAAATAAAAATCAAATATTGTTAATAAAGTTGTTTTCAAATTAGATATGGACGCAAAGTTTTCACAAAGAATAAAGGATATACTTACCTACAGTAAAGAGGAAGCTATCAGACTTGGTAACGGATATATAGGAACAGAACATCTTTTCCTCGGCATATTACGCGAAGGAGAAGGATTAGCCATAGATGTTCTTTTATCACTTGGGGTTGACCTGCATAATCTTAAAAAGACACTGGAAGGCAGCATAAGGAGTGATAAGCCTGTAAGTTTTAATGATTCCGACAATATTCCACTTCTGAAGGCTTCTGAAAAAGCATTGAAAAGAATATATCTTGAAGCCAGGTCTTTTGGAAGCTCAACCATAGACACCGAGCATCTCTTGCTTGCTATAATAAAAGACTCTAATTCCCTGGTTTCCATGAAACTCAAGGAACTGGATATTGAATATGACTTACTGAAAGATGAGATAAACGAACTTATACCTGAATCATCAGCCAATTTTCCAGGTGAGGAAGATGATGATGAGGCAAAAAGTTTTGGGGGCGGAGGAGGAGAAAAAGGAAAGCCGGGTTCTACAACTCCTAAAAGCAGTTCTGATACTCCTGTACTTGACAATTTCGGCATTGACCTTACCAAGGCGGCTGAAGAAGACAGGCTTGATCCTATTATAGGCAGGGAAAAGGAAATTCAAAGGCTGGCTCAAATATTAAGCCGCAGGAAAAAGAACAATCCTATTCTTATTGGTGAACCGGGCGTTGGTAAATCAGCTATTGCCGAAGGACTGGCAAGCAGGATTGTTGACAGGAAGGTGTCAAGGATATTATTTGGGAAAAGAGTAGTTACTCTCGACCTGGCATCAATAGTGGCCGGAACCAAATACAGGGGGCAGTTTGAGGAAAGGATGAAAGCCATACTCAACGAACTGGCAAAAACCGATGAAATAATTCTTTTTATTGACGAGATTCATACAATTGTCGGAGCAGGAGGAGCAACGGGCTCACTTGATGCTGCCAATATGCTGAAGCCTGCGCTCGCACGCGGTGAGATACAATGCATTGGTGCCACAACACTTGACGAATATCGCCAGCATATTGAGAAAGACGGTGCCCTGGAAAGAAGGTTCCAAAAAGTTATGGTTGAACCTACAAGCATTGATGAAACCATTGAGATACTCCAGAATATTAAGGAGCGCTATGAGGATCATCATAATGTATTCTTTACCGATGAAGCTCTCAATTCATGTGTTATGCTTACCCATCGCTATATAAGCGACAGGTATCTTCCCGATAAGGCCATTGATGCAATGGACGAAGCCGGCTCAAGGGTTCATATATCAAATATTGTTGTTCCCGAACGGATACTTGAACTGGAAAAGCGGCTTGAAAAAACGAAAAAGGAAAAAATATCGGCAGTAAAGAACCAGAATTTCGAGAGGGCAGCTAGTCACCGCGACAGGGAAAAGGAACTTATTGAACTGCTGGATGAGGAGAAGAATAAGTGGGAAAAGGAGCTTAGTAAGAATCGCCAGAAGGTTGATGAAGAAACGGTTGCAGAGGTTGTTGCCATGATGACAGGCGTTCCGGTGCAAAGAATTGCCCAGGCTGAGGGTGCCAGACTGCTAAAAATGGACCAGGAGCTTAGTGGTAGTGTTATTGGTCAGAATGGTGCCATAACCAAAATTGTTAAGTCCATACAGAGAAACCGGGCCGGGCTTAAGGATCCGAATAAGCCAATAGGTACATTTATATTCCTGGGTCCCACCGGGGTTGGTAAAACACAGCTTGCAAAAGTACTTGCTCAATACCTTTTTGAAAGTGTGGATAACCTTATCCGCATTGATATGAGCGAATATATGGAGAAATTCTCTGTGTCGCGTCTTGTAGGAGCGCCTCCTGGCTACGTGGGTTACGAGGAAGGCGGCCAGCTTACAGAGAAAGTACGCAGGAAACCTTATGCAGTAGTACTTCTTGATGAAATAGAAAAGGCCCATCCTGATGTTTTCCACATTCTTTTGCAGGTGCTTGATGAAGGACAGCTTACAGACAGCCTTGGCCGCAGGGTGGATTTCAGGAATACCATTATCATAATGACATCCAATATTGGTTCAAGACAACTGAAAGAATATGGCAAAGGTGTTGGTTTTGATACCAATACCGGCCATGATAACAGGAACGATGTTAACAAAAATATTATTCAAAAAGCCCTTAAACGTGCTTTTGCACCCGAGTTCCTTAACAGGCTTGATGATGTTGTAATGTTCAATTCCCTTAGTAAGGATGATATATTCAAGATTATTGATATTGAGCTGAAAGGACTGTTTGAGAGAATAAATAATCTTGGTTACCAGATAAAATTTACCACTGCCGCCAAAGAATTTGTGGCTGAAAAAGGTTATGATGTCCAATTTGGAGCCAGGCCTTTGAAAAGGGCTATACAAAAATATGTTGAAGACCCTATGGCTGAGGTTATAATCCAGGCTGATATCAAGGAAGGGGATACTATCTCCGTTGGTTTTAACAAAACAAAAGAGGAACTGACCTTCAATATCAGGAAAGCTTCCAAAAAAGAAAAAGAGACAAAGAAATAGCCGAAGAGAAGTATAGAAACCGTTTTAGCTTTCAGGCTCTCCAAACAGATCGTATTCTGAAGCCTCATTAATCCTGATATTATAAAAACTACCAATATCCAGTTTATTTCCTTTTTTCAGTATTAAAACCTCATTATCAACCTCAGGGGAATCAAATTCTGTGCGGGCAATATAATATTCACCTTCAGTCCTGTCAATGATCGCTCTGAATTTTTTTCCCAGCTTAAGCCTGTTCAGTTCCCCCGATATTCCCTGTTGCATATCCATTATCTCTTCCCCCCTGGCTTGTTTAAGTTCCTCCGGAATATCATCTTTATAGTGATTATAGCCCCATGTTCCTTCTTCATGCGAATAAGTAAACAGACCAAGTCTGTCAAAACGCATTTCCCGGACAAAGTCCTTAAGTTCATTGAATTCCTTTTCACCCTCCCCCGGATGACCCACTAAAAGTGTTGTTCGCAGGGCCACCCCGGGAACTTCTTCACGTATCCTGTCTATAAGGTCTATTGTGCTCTTTCTTGAAGAACCACGTCTCATTATTTTTAACACATTATCATTAATATGTTGCAGGGGGATATCTATATAGCGGCAAATCTTATCTTCAGAGGCCATAAGAGGCAATATATCGGCTGGAAAGTTATTCGGATAGGTATAATGTAGTCTTATCCAGTCAAGCCCGCTAATCGAAACTAATCCATTTAACAATTCCCTGAGTTTTTGCTCTTTATAAAGGTCGATACCGTAATACGACAGGTCCTGGGCAATAAGTATCAGTTCCCTGACCCCTTTTTTACTAAGGTATTCAGCTTCTTTGAAAAGCTCATCCATGTCTCGCGACTTATGGGCACCCCTTATCTGCGGGATGGAGCAAAAAGAGCATTTCCGGTCACATCCTTCCGATATCTTGAAATATGCATAATGCGAAGGAGTTGTCAGTAATCGTTCCCCAAGCAGGTCTTTGCGGGTTTCAAATCCAAGCCGGCCCGTGATGTCATTTAGTTCATTAACACCAAAGTATGCATCCACCTCTTTTATTTCGCTTTCCAGTTCTCTCCTGTAGCGTTCCGAAAGGCAACCCATAACAAAGAGTTCCTTTATTTTTCCTTCTTCCTTTGCCCTGACATAGTGCAAAATGGTGTCTATCGATTCCTGTTTAGCATCCTGTATAAAACCACAGGTATTTATAATTACCGTCCCTGCACGGTTTGGATCATTCACTATATTTAATCCGGCAGTACCAATCTGCCCTAAAAGCACTTCGGAATCAACCAGGTTCTTTGAACAACCCAGGGTAATAACAGAAATATTTTTATTTTTATTGTTCATAAAATACCGGTACGCCAGCTTCTGCGACTATGCTAATATTTGATTTTTATGAAAACAGGGAATCTACAAATTCCTCTCTGTTAAAGACTTGCAGGTCTTCTATTCCTTCTCCAACACCAATATATTTAACAGGAATACTAAACTGGTCGGAAATGCCTATAACAACACCTCCTTTTGCAGTTCCATCAAGCTTTGTTACTGCTAAGGCATTTACTTCTGTAGCCTTTGTGAATTGTTTGGCCTGCTCAAATGCATTCTGACCGGTTGACCCGTCCAGTATAAGCAGTACCTCATGTGGAGCTCCGTCCACAACTTTATCCATAACCTTCCTGATCTTACCCAGCTCATTCATAAGATTAATCTTATTATGAAGTCTTCCTGCAGTATCCACAATTACCACATCCAGATCATTAGCCTTAGCAGATGAAAGGGCATCAAACGCCACCGATGCAGGATCTGAGCCCATTCCCTGTTTTACTATATCTACCCCTGCCCTGTCTGCCCATATCTGTAACTGGTCAACTGCAGCCGCCCTGAAAGTATCTGCAGCACCAAGCATGACTTTCAGTCCCTTGTTCTTAAACTGGTGAGCAAGTTTTGCAATTGTAGTGGTTTTACCTACTCCGTTAACACCCACTACCATAATGACATAAGGCTTATTACCTGAAGGAATACTAAAATCCATATCCCCATCTGCCTTATTCTCAGACAAGAGGGCTGATATCTCTTCTTTAAGTATGATATTGAGCTCCGAGGTCCCCATGTACTTATCCCTTGAAACCCTTTCTTCTATTCGCTGTATTATCTTAATAGTGGTATCAACACCTACATCAGAACTGATAAGTACTTCCTCCAGTTCATCGAGTACAGTGTCATCCACCCTGGTCTTGCCCACCACAGCTCTTGAAAGTTTTTTAAATACGCTCTCCTTGGTTTTTTCCAGGCCTTTATTAAGCTTTTCTTTCTTTTCCCTTGTAAAAATTCCCACTTTCTATAGTTTATTGGCTTTTGTGTCAGGCTGTAAATATAAAAAAGCTTTCTCCGAAAGAAGAAAGCCTTTTACTAATTAAATGCTTTATTATATTAAGGATATTACTTTTTAAAGAAATCCTTTACATTTTCGTTGGGTACCATTTCTTCTTTAAAGGCATAAGCTCCTGTTTTTGGAGACTTTTCCATCTTAATACACCTGGTATATGATTTGCCTGTACCTGTTTTTAGTGTTGCAACAACTTTCTTAGCCATGGATCAATTATTTAATTTCTCTGTGAACGGTCATTTTCTTTAGAATGGGGTTAAACTTCTTTAACTCCATTCTGTCCGGACTATTTTTCCGGTTCTTGGTGGTAATATACCTGGAAGTTCCCGGCATTCCACTGTCCTTATGCTCTGTGCATTCAAGGATCACCTGTACTCTATTCCCTTTCTTTGCCATTATTCAATACAATTTTAGTATTTATTGATATATCCTTTTTCCTTAGCTTCTTTCAGCACTATGGCAAGGCCTTTTTTATTGATAAGGCGGATACCGGCTGCTGAAACTTTCAGCTTAACCCAACGGTCCTCACTTGCAAGATAGAATTTCTTCTCAAACAAGTTTGGGTAGAATTTCCTCCTGGTTCTTGTCTTGGAGTGAGAAACGTTGTTTCCAACCATCATCTTCTTTCCTGTAACTTGACAAACTCTCGACATTTTCCGAATTTTTTAAACGAAATATCTTTCGTATTTAGAACTTAATTCCCTGTTTTTTCAAAATAGAGCGCAAAATACGTTATTATTATTGAATTTATCAAGAAAAAGTACAATTATTTTCCAGACAAATGCTTAATCTGATTTGAGTATGCTTTTTCGCAATAAATTAAGGGATATAACAGAGGCCATATGAATGTTTGCTGCACGGTCATTACCAAGTGATAATCTATAAGCATATGCCCCTCTTTCAGAGGCAATGCCAATCCATACCGTTCCCACAGGCTTATCTTCAGTTCCCCCGTCCGGACCGGCAATACCTGAAACGGCAATACTGAAATCGGTCTCCATCTGTCTTTTTACTCCCACTGCCATCTGCATTACTGCCTCCTTACTTACAGCTCCCTGATTGTCAAGAACTTTGGCATCGACACCTAAAGAATTGATTTTAATCTTATTTGAATATGCCACAACAGATCCGACATAGTATTCAGAGCTTCCGGGAACAGAAGTTATAAGATGTGAGATATTACCCCCGGTACAACTTTCCGCAGTCGATAATGTCATATTTCTTTTCCTGAGCATATCCCCTACTATTTGCTCCATGCTTTCTGTTTCCCTGCCAAAAACCAGGTCGGGAATAGTTTTATTTAATTTATCTTCCTGCTTATCCAGAATTGTTTCCAGTTTTTTTCTGTCTTTGCCTCTTGCCGATAATCTTAACTTAATAACCGGGGCTGATGGAAGGTAAGCCAGTTTTATTTCGCCTGGCAGCTCATCTTCAAAGTTCTTTAACAGATCGGCAAGTTCAGCTTCTATTACACCTGTGGTAAGTATAGTCCTGTGAATGATTACCGGAGGACTGAACTTCTCTACTATTGCGGGAAGAACATATTCCTTCATAAGGCCTTTCATTTCCGTAGGAACTCCCGGCATAGAGACCACTACCTTATTATCCCTATCACACCACATACCGGGGGCGGTACCCCAGTTGTTCATAAAAACTCTTGCCCTGTCAGGCACCAGGGCCTGTCTGCGGTTAAGCTCATTCAGCTCCTTTCCCCTGGCTTTAAGCCTGTTCTTTACATTTTCCAATACCTCACTGTTTTCAACAAGCTTAGTTCCAAAATGTTTGGCTATTGTTATTTTGGTTATATCATCCCTTGTTGGTCCCAGTCCCCCGGTTATAAGTACAAGGTCAACCCTGTCTCTTGCTCCCTCCAGCGCCGATATTATCTCATCCTCCTTATCCGATATTACGGTTACCCTGCTTACATCAACACCTATCCTGCTCATCTCCTGCCCCATCCATGAAGCATTGGTATTAACTGTCTGCCCTATAAGTAGTTCGTCTCCTATTGAAATTATTTCTGCATTCATATGCTCAGTCTTATTGTTCTTTAACGGGCACAAAGATAAGAAACAGGAGCTAATTATAGTAGCATTCAGAAGGCCAATCTCAGAGCTTATAGAACATAGAGTATAAAAACCATTGTCTCTTTATTGTTTAAGTAGCTTTATATTTTCCGTCCTGTCCTCAAACACCATAGCGAGAAAATAAATACCTTGCGAGACCTTGATACCATTACGATCGATGCCGTTCCAGCTAAAGCTGCCGTCATGTATGTCATTTGCAGTTAACTGATATACAAAGCGACCGAGCATATCTGTAATATAAACTGATTTCAGCTCACCGGCTGGCTCCCATTCTACAAATACCTCGTCTGAAAAAGGATTGGGATATGCCCTGATATTCATTGATATATCCCGGTAATCAGCATAGCTGACAGAAGATACTATTTCAAAGTAATCAGATATCCCATGAAGAATGGCGTAAGCTGTTTTATCATATGAGCCTGCTGAAGCACAATTCATGTCCTCATAGGTAAGTGCCATAACCTCATCGCCATAATTCCTCCACCACCAGCTTTCCGGGTATTTATCCGGAGTTCCGCTCGTCCAGCTCACATAATAGAAATATTGTTCCATCCCATCGGGGAAATAATTCCATACTGCAGTTATAAATTCTTTTTCAAGCTCTGAATATGCCAGGGAAGTCCCGTTTGGATGATGATATACAAAATAACGTTTACATGCATAGGCGGAATGCATATTAAGCGCCAGCTCAACAGGCTTTTCCTCTGACATAAGCTCATCAAAGCGCGACCTCAGGTTCTGTACTTCATCTTCGGGTGCTGCCGCTCCCCAGTTGCTTTCAAGATCAACCCCATTTGCATTTTCCCTGGGATATTCCAGTTCCACACCATCGGGATTATACATTGGAACAATGTTAAAGATAAAGTGACTCATCATGGAATTGCCAAACACAGTATCATTTAAAAGGTAGTTTATGATCTCGTTGGTAACCCATGTGCCCTGAACCTCCCCCGGATGTGTCCTTGCATGTATGTATATCCTGTGCTTATCATCATCCGCAACACTGTTGTCTGTGATAGTCAGTTCATACATCTCCCTTCCGAGTGTAGTCTTTCCTATTGAATCGATATTTACAAAACCACTGCTGCTCCAGATGTCAATATCATTTAGCAGGTCATCATAACCATAACCCCAGTTATCTCCAAGTTCCTTAAGCGACATGGCTTTAGGCTGCATGCCGGTGCCGCATTTGTCTGCTTCATCATCAATGATCTGACCAATAAGAAGAGTTGGAAAAAGGAGAATAAAAAATAAGAATAGAGATTTTTTCATAGAATAGTTGTCATTGGCACACCAGTTTTAAAAGTGTATTCTGAGCGGGAAAGGAGATTCGAACTCCCGACCCTCAGCTTGGGAAGCTGATGCTCTACCCCTGAGCTACTCCCGCTTGTTTTTTAAAGTTTACAAATATAACACAATATGAATAAAATTTGCATATCTGTATTTACAATAGATATTTCTCTTTTCATCAGGAAAATAATTAAAGATCCAAATCCCATATGCCGGCTGCCCTTTCTAGTTCCACCAGTGCTGCATAGCAGTTATACATGGTTTCGTAATACGAAAACTGAAGATCATTATATGTTCTCTGGGCATTCAGCACTTCAAGTAAAGAAGTTTCACCACGTGAGTAGCTATATATTTTTCCGTTTAGCACATCTTTTGTTTGTTCAAGAAGTCCTTGTTTATAGTTTTCTGCCTGCCGGCAAAGTGATGTATATAAATTATATGATTGAAGGACTTCATTTTTTATGCCTGTTTCAACTGATTTATAAAGTAATTCTGCCTGGCTTATTTGAAACCGGGCAATTTTAATTTCGCCCTTGTTGAAATTTGAAAATTGCAATGGAATAGCCAGCTCCGCATATACTGTGGATGCAGTAGGTGAAGATATGCCACTATTAAAATATGTATTACTCTTCCCCAGGTTTAAATCAATACCCATAACCCTTTCTCTCTTTGTCAGGTTCAATAGATTTTGCTTGTAAGACACATTATTCCCGGCCACAAGCAAATCGGTCCTGTTATTCAATGCAGTATTTATCAGATCATTAAGTTGAAATGATCTTTCAAGACTTCCTGTTTTAATGACAGGGAAATACAATGTGTCATTAAGATAATTACTGGTCCTGGATGAGAGCTGTATAAAAGCATTTGTTCTTTCTGCATTGATCTGAATAAGCTCGTTCTGTAGTACTTCAGCTTCAATCTTGCTTTGTATGGCATCAATTGCCTTAATACTACCAAGTGTAAGGCGAATACTATCGGCCTTGCATAATTCTCTCATCATCTCGTACGAGCTTTGCATTACCTTGTATAGAAAATCCTGCTTAAGAGCACTTAAGTAGTCAAGAGTTGCATCTGCCTGAAGGTTCCTGAAGTAATCAGCCAAAAGTGCATTTACCAGGCTACTTTCACTGCCGGCAAGATCAATTCGTGCCTTTCGCTTACTGCCAAGTTCAAAAGTTTTTGAAATTTCAGCTGAGAATGAATTTCCGTTAAAAGCATTATTTTCCTTGTCCTGAGCCCATTCAAAGGCCAGAGAAGGGTCTTGAAATACCCTTGCCGCTTCTATCCCCGCATCAGCAATGCTAAGATTAAATTTCTCGGCTGAATATTCAAGATTCTGATTAGCAATCATTTCCAGGTAATCTTTATAATTCAGTTCAACAAACTTAAATGATGAACCTGCCTGTGAAAATGCAAGAAGAGATGAGATAAATAAAAATATAATAAAGCTTAAGAAGTTCTTTTTCATCTTATTAAGATATTTATTGTTAATTCCGGATTTGTTCTTTACTCCCCCAGCGTTTTTCTATCATATAATAGAAAGCCGGTAATAAGTACAGTGTAATAGTAGTTGCAAAAAATAATCCATAGACAATTACCGTAGCAAGTGGTCTTTGCACATCCGATCCGATATTACTTGATATAGATGCAGGCAATAATCCTAATATGGCAACGGTAGCGGTCATTACAACCGGACGAAAACACTGCTTCACTCCTGAAACAACAGCTTCTTTAAGTTCGGTTCCGTGTTTTCGCAGAGTATTGATACGCGAAAATATTATTACCCCATTTTGAATTGAGACCCCAAAGAGTGCAATAAATCCCACAGCTGAAGAAACATTCAGGGTCATCCCCCTTATGTTTAGTGCCAATACACCCCCAAACAGTGCCAGGGGAATAATACCCATGAGTGTGGCAGCCTGCCGTATTCTGCCGAAAGCTCCAAAAAGAAGAAGGAACATAATTGACATAGCTAATGGTACAATTACTGCAAGTCGCGAAAAGGCCCTGCTCTGGTTTTCAAATTGTCCGCCCCATTCTATGCTGTATTTTTCATGATCATATACCACCTCATTTTCAATTTTACGTTTTGCTTCCCTTAAGAAAGTAGTAAGGTCTGTACCCCTGAGGTTTACACTTAACGACACATACCTCCTGTTCATCTCCCGTGCTATGGTACTTGCACCTGTAGTCATTTTCAGGTCAGCAACCTGCGACAATGGTATCTTTGCTCCGGTGGAGGAAGTAAGCATCAGGTTACCAATCTTTTCCGGGGTATTACGACTTTCTTCATCATAGCGGCATGTAATGTCATACACCTTATTATCAATGAACAAGGGCGATACAGCCTTTCCGCCTATTGCCACTTCAATCAGTTCGGCAACATCTGAAACATTGAGTCCGTACATGGCTATCTTGTTACGGTCGGCGTTTATAAGTAATTGGGGCGCAGGTGGTTCCTGGTCAATTATCAGGTCCTCGGCACCGGGAATAGTTTTTATCACATTTGAAACATCCTCAGTAATACGGCGCGTTTCACGTATGTCTGTTCCGAAGATCTTAACCGCCAGGTCACTGTGTGACCCGGCCATCTGGTCCATAACCATATCAATAATAGGCTGAGAGAAACCAACGGTATAGCCCGGCATCTTATCAAAATCTGCTGCCATCTCATCAATAAGGTCGGATTTGGTTTTACCCTTTTCCCATTCATCATAAGGTCTTATTCCAATTGAGCATTCAACATGTGATTTTGAAAAAGGCTCTGTGCCTGCATCATCCCTGCCTGTTTGTGTCATTACATAAGTTACCTCATCATAATTGATGATACGCCTTCTTAGTGAGTCATTCATCTCCTTTGCCTTGTCAAGTGTAATACCGGGAGGTAATTGAACCTGGAGCCACAGGGAGCCCTCATCCAGGTTAGGAAGAAAATCTTTACCAACAGTAAATGTCATGACAATAGCTGCAGCAACAATAATTGCAAGTGGTAAAAAAGTCTTTTTTGGTTTTTCAAGTATTTTATTTGTATGCCTTACAAATATCCGGGTAAGCTTATTAAACCATTCATTTTTATAGGTTTTCTGTGGTTTACGGTAAATAATATATGTCAATCCGGGTATTAATAACAAGGCGACCATTAAAGCTCCCAGTAATGCAAATCCCATGGTAAATGCCATTGGAGTGAATAGTTTCTTTTCTATTCTCTCAAATGCAAATAAGGGAAGGTAAGCCGTGATTATAATAATTGTTGAGAAAAACACCGGCCTGGCAACTTCAATCACCCTGGGAATAATGGATTCATGTTTAAAAGCTGTTTCAGGATGATCTTCCCTCCATTTTAGGATCGTTTCCATTGTAATAATAGAACCCTCTATTATAATTCCAAAATCAATAGCTCCCAGCGAAAGCAGGTTGGCAGGTATATTTGTAAGATGCATCAGTGCAAATGCAATCAGCAATGATAAAGGAATGGTAATTGCGACTATTATCGCTCCCTTCCAACTGCCAAGGAAAACTATTAATACAAATACCACCAGCAGCATTCCTACTAATAAAGTATGTGAAACTGTGTGCAGAGTAGTATTAACAAGAGTAGTCCTGTCCATAAAAGCATGAATGCTGATCCCTTTAGGAAGAATTCCATTATTTAATTCATCTACCTTTTTATGAATGCCTTCCAAAACAATAGAAGGATTTTCTCCCCTAAGCATCTGAACAATACCCTCAACACTTTCAGGATAATCACGATTCTTGTCTGTATAGCCTATTACCCCCTTACGTTCAAGAGTTCCATATTTCAATGTACCCAGGTCACTAAGGTAAACAGGTACACCTTTTTCGGTTTTTACAACTATCTTCCCAAGATCTTTCAAATCCCTTACCAGTCCAACTCCCCTGATGACATAGCTCAGATCTCCACGGTCAAACATACTGCCACCTGCGTTCGAGTTATTTTTTTCTATCCTTTCAATTATATCGGAAAGTGAAAGATTATATTCCTCAATCTTTTTCGGACTGATCTCAACCTGGAACTGGGTTGTAATACCACCAAAGTTACTTACATCAGCAACCCCGGTCACCTGTTTGAGTGTTGGTATAATTACCCATTTATTCAGGTCTGTCAGCTCCCGTAAGTCGTGAGATCTACTCTCAATAATATACCTGTATATCTCTCCTGTAGGCGATGTCATGGGATTTAAGCCCGGAACAGCCCCAAAAGGCAGTTCCACCTCAGCCAGTCGCTCCTGTACCCTCTGACGCGCCCAGTAGTCGTCTACGCCATCTTTAAATACCAGTAAGATTGATGAAATTCCGAATGTATTCCTGCTACGCATGGTTACCAGCCCGGGCATACCGTTCAGTACCCTTTCCAGGGGAATTGCTATTTGTTGCTCAACCTCTTCGGCTGCCAGACCCGGAACCTGGGTGATTACCTGCACTGTAACATCTGCAATGTCAGGATAGGCATCTATGGATAACTGTTTCCAAGAGTAATAACCAAAGAATGCCAGCAAAATAAACAGGGATGCCATGATCCCCGGATTAAGTATGGAAATATTTATTATTTTCTTCATATCTGCTTACTTTTTCTCCAGTAAGTAAAAACCACCATTAACAATTATTTCATCTCCTGGCTTCAATCCGGTTTTAACAATTGAACTATCCTTGTCTTCTGTAAGTATTTCAATCTTCTTTTTCAGGTATGAATTCTTATCCAGCTGAAGAAAGACAAAGCTGGCATCCTCCATTTGAAAAATTGCTTTTGAGGGAATAATAATTACATCTTTAATTTTATGCGTGAATTTCGTTGTCACATACATTCCCGGCTTCATCATCTTATCCTTATTGTTACACTCAATAAGTACCTGTATCGACCTTGTATTCTCGTCTATTAATGAATTAATATTGTAGATTTTCCCTGTGATCTTCTTTTCCGGGAATGAAATAAGCTTTATTGCCACTTCCTCAGTATCGCTTATATAACGAACGTCTTTTTCTTTTACCTGTCCTACCACCCATATTTTGCTTAATTCGGCAACTGTTGCAACAGGCTCAGAATCTTCCTTCAGGTACTGCCCGATAACAATATTATTTTCAACTATCCTGCCCTTTATCGGTGACCGGACAATCAATGGCTGTCCTAATACCAGATTGGAAGTATCAACCTGATAAACTTTCAGGCTGGCCAGACTATTCTCATAGTTTCTCCTGTTTATGATATAATTAACTTCTGCTTCTTCATAATCTTTTTCTATCCCTACACCTTTACTTAGCAGATCTTTCTGTCTCTGAAGATTCTTATATGCCAGATTCATTTCCTCTTTTGCCTGGTAATATGTTTTCCCTGTTTCAAAATAAGAAGATGAACTGATTTCAAAAACCGGTGCACCGGCGTTTACATCCTGACCAAGTCGTACAAATGACCTGGTTATTCTTCCTTCAAAAGGAGAAGCAATTAATGCATAATTATTAGGTATTGCTCTTACTATACCCGAAGTGATAAGTTCGTATGAATATGTATTCTTATCAACTTTTTGCTTTTCAAGCATTTTAAGTATAGGGGAATCATTAGTAAGTATAACAGTGTCATTATTTACTTCATAGCTACATATATCTTTTTTCTCGATATCATTAATACAGGCTGTAAGGCTTAATGCAACAAGGGAAACTAAAATTAATTTATTCATTTTTGATGTTGTTAAATACAAGATTATCACTACCTGTATATTCTTTTTTAAGAATATTTTATCAGGAAAAACCGGAATAGGAAATACTATAGAAAAGAAGGATTATACCGGGGGTGCCCGCAGTCCGTTTAAATGCAAAATAGCATGATCATGGAAAATGGATTGATAATCCGGCAATCCAACTTTTTGTATTGCTATTTTAACAGCTTCAATTATAAATACAAGAAATGAAAGGGTGGTCAGGAAATCAGATAAGGCATGAATAAGCAAAAATCCTTTTTCTGTATGCTGATGAGATGTTGCAGAGTCTCCTTTAGCGGATTTATAGGGATGAGAGTGAACAATGATATGATCATTATAAACATGGCTGTGAGTAAATAATGTTATGCTGCCATAATACGCCAGAAACAGTATCAGGAAGAAATACCTTATTATTTTATTAAACCATTGTTTCAAATCCGCAATATTTACCTGAGGCCGGGGCAATAAATTAAAGAAAACTGCAGCCGGCTAAAAAAAACATGGCTCCAAAACTACTAATTCATATCTACAGGATAAAATAATTTAGTTCTTTTCCTGCTTATCATCTGTCACCGGGGCATCATTAGCACAGTATCCGCCTTATAGACTTACAATTAGCCACCGGCATTAAAAGGCATTGCTAAACAGCAGTTTTTTAGATTTATATGATTATGCACATTAATTTGCCAATATCTTCTTACATGTAGTATTCGACAGATGGATGGAGATTAACTTTCC
>JAOZPG010000030.1:0-9008 GCA_029932855.1 Bacteroidales bacterium
CTCTCACATAATTCAAATAGAAATTATGTTCGGTTAGTTTGAGTACAAACTGAGCAGGTTATTTGCTGTCTTCGCAACTTGTTGTTTTGCTTCCCGGTATCATTCTTACATATGTATTACAATTATACCCGACAGCTATACTGATATACGTTCTGGGCCTATTTCTTAAAGGGATTGAGTTTTCTAAAGAATTTTTAGTATTTTTGCAACATATTTCCGATTAAAGATTTTGTCTAGATGAAGAACTATAAAGTTTTATTTATTTCGCAGGAAATCACACCTTATCTGCCTGAGAATGAGTTATCCGTTGTTGGACGTAATCTTCCTCAGGTAATTCAGGAAAAAGGATGCAAAATAAGGACTTTCATGCCCAGGTACGGACTGGTTAATGAAAGGAGAAACCAATTGCATGAAGTTATCAGATTGTCGGGAATGAATTTGATAATTGAAGATACTGATCATCCACTTATTATTAAAGTTGCTTCCATCCAGTCAGCAAGGATGCAGGTATATTTTATTGATAATGAGGATTATTTTCATAGAAAGCTTGTTTTAAAGGATAAGAATGGGAAAAGCTGCAAGGATAATGATGAGCGTGCTATATTTTTTGCAAGGGGAGTCATGGAAACAGTAAAAAAATTAAGATGGTCTCCGGATATTGTTCATTGTATGGGCTGGTTTACAGGCCTGGTGCCACTATACCTTAAAAAAGCATACAAGGATGATCCCCTGTTTAGTAATTCGAAAGTTGTTTATTCAATATATAATGACACTTTTACCCAGAACCTGAATAAAGATATTAAAGAAAAAATTAAGGTTGAGGGCATTAATAATGACGATTTATCCGTTCTAAAGTCTGCTGGCTTTAATGATATAAATAAACTGGCAATTAATTACTCAGACGGGGTTATTGAAGGAAGCAGTAATATCTCTTCAGAGCTGCTTGATTTTGTTGAGGAGAAGAAGATTCCTTTATTAAACAAGCAGGGGAATGATGAAAATGTTGACAGTTATTCTGAGTTTTATACCAAAATACTAAACGGGGATCCAGATGGTTCGGATAAATAATCTCTATTCTAAAGCACTTATACAGTTACTTACAGTTTTTTTATTCTTCACTTTTGCCTGCGAAAGGGAACCCAGTGAAATAGGTCTGGATTTCAAAGCACATGAGAAGCTGAATATTTTCTCTAACGATACAATAAGTATAGAAGCTTTTACTTATTCGCTCGACTCAGTACGTAGCGATCAGCCTTTTTATTCACTTACCGGGCGGATTGAAGACCTGGTTTTTGGTAGATCTGAAGCTTCATTTACCACCCAGGTAAGGCTATACATGGAATTGGATCCAGGTTCAGCACCCATTGTTGATTCGGTATTTTTATGGTTGCTGCCTGATAGCAATTATGTTTACGGTGATCTGAATACCATGCTGAATATAAAAGTGTATGAACTTTATAAAAGATTATATCCCGACTCCATTTATTATTCGAATCTTGACTTAAGTGATTCTATAAGTCTTGATTCTGTCGGATCTCAGACTTATTATCCAACTGATTCTATTGTTAAGGTGGTTCTTTCCAATGCCCTTGGGCAAAAGATACTTTCAGATACTAATGCATTAAAGGAACAAGATAAATTCCTGAACCATTTTAAAGGTTTTTATATTGATGCAAATGAGATAGTCTCAGGAAACGGAGCGATATCATCATTCAATCTTCTCGATAACAGATCGAGGCTGGAGATATATTTCAGGGATGCATCCGATAGCTTAAAGTTTGAATTTGTAATAAGTGAGAATACGGCAAGGCTAAATCTGTTTAAACACGACATAAGCACTGCCGATCCTTCATATATGATCAGTCATTTAGATGACGGCATACAGGATACTGTTATATATCTCCAGGGTATGGCAGGTACCTATGCAAAAATAAGATTACCTTATCTGGATGCCTGGACTGATTCAATGCCAATAGCAGTTAATAAGGCCGAGTTCATCATTCCATTGTCAGACGATGACCCGGAAGGAGATAACGCACCTGTTTTTCCGGACAGGTATGATATGATGTTCTTAAATGATCAGGGAAAATTTGAACATGTATATGACAAGTATTATTCAGCTACTTATTTTGGAGGAGAACTGGGTGAGGACGATGAATTTGTAAGATTTAATGTTACTTCACATATACAGGATTATTTCGAGGCGCTAAGCCAGGGCGATACATCTTCTTCTGCAAGAAAGAAAGAGTTTTATTTTATGGTCCGAACACCTAGCCTTATTTCAAAAAGAGGCATCTTTACCAGTCCGGCCAATGTGTCGAACAAAATGCGGTTCAGGTTATTATACACTAAAATAAAACACTAAGGCAGGCATAAGCTGACGCTGAGCTAGAGGTATTGTTTTTCATAATATGATTCATACTCTCCTGAAAGAATATGATCCAGCCAATCCTGGTTATCCAGATACCAGTCAACCGTAGCCGATAGGGCATTTTTGAAATCAAGTCCCGGCTGCCATCCCAGTTCAGATTCTATTTTTGATGCATCAATGGCATATCTCAGGTCATGTCCGGGCCTGTCTTTTACAAAGCGTATTAGCTTTTCTGATTCTCCTTTTGCACGTTCCAGTTTTTCATCCATTATCTCACATAATAGCTTAACCAGGTCGAGATTTTTCCATTCATTATTACCACCAATATTATAGGTCTCTCCTTTATTCCCTTCATGAAAAATCAGATCTATTGCTGCCGCATGATCTTCAACATAAAGCCAGTCGCGGATGTTTTCTCCTTTACCGTATACAGGCAGTTCCCTGGAGTTTTTGATATTATTGATTACCAGGGGGATAAGTTTTTCCGGGAATTGATTGGGACCATAGTTGTTTGAGCAGTTCGACACTACTACCGGCAGTCCGTATGTATGATAAAAAGCTCTTACAAGATGATCTGACCCTGCCTTGGATGCAGAATACGGACTGCGTGGATCATACGGACTTTCTTCGGTAAATAAACCCTCTTTACCAAGTGAACCGTACACCTCGTCTGTTGAGATATGGTAAAAACACGAGAAGGAGGGATTGTATTTCATCTGTTCATTTGCCATATGCAGCAGGTTGGCTGTTCCAAGCAGGTTGGTATTTATGAAGTTCAGGGGATCGAGTATAGACCTGTCAACATGAGATTCCGCGGCAAGGTGAATAATGCCGGTAAAGATATTTTCACTGAATAGCTTTTCAAGGAAGTCCAGGTCAACAATATCTCCCTTAATAAATCTATAGCCGGGAGCTTCTGCTATATCCTTAAGATTTTCAAGGTTCCCGGCATAAGTCAGTTTATCAAGATTGACAATTTCATAATCAGGATAATTCCTGACAAATCTTCTTACTACATGTGAACCGATAAAACCGGCCCCTCCGGTAATAAGTATTTTATGTTTTAATCCCATGTTCTCTATTTTTCTTTAGCAAGTCGTTTCTCCCAGTCCCAGGCTGTTTTAATGGCTTCATCCAGTGAACTTTCGGTTTCCCATCTCAATTCTTTGGCAGAATAACTTGTGTCTGCCCATATCTTTTCTACATCTCCGGGCCGCCTGTCAACGATCTTATAATTAAGACTCAGTCCGCTTACCCTGTTGAAAGATTCTATCATCTCAAGCACTGAAACCCCTTTTCCCGTTCCCAGGTTGAATACTTCATAATTTCTTTTATTGCTCCTGTCAATCAATCTTTTAAGAGCTACAACATGAGCCTTTGCAAGATCCACAACATGCAGGTAATCCCTGATTGCCGTACCATCGGGGGTATTATAGTTATTTCCAAAGACTTGTAATTCCTTTCTTATTCCTATTCCTGTCTGGGTAATATAAGGAACAAGGTTTTCTGGTTCTCCAATTGGCAGTTCACCAATATGTGCTGAAGGATGTGCCCCTATGGGATTAAAATACCTTAATGAGATGCTGTTGAAGTCTTTATGAGAAGCAGCATGATCAGAAAGTATCTCTTCGGCTATTTGCTTGGTGTTGCCGTATGGCGACTGGGCAGGCAGGACAGGAGAGTTTTCTGTAACAGGCAATTCTTCAGTATCACCATATACGGTACATGAGGAAGAAAAAATGATATTTGCGATATTATATTTTTTCATCGCCCTAAGCAGGTTCATCAATGATACCAGGTTATTGTAATAATATAAGAGTGGTTTTTCTACCGATTCACCAACTGCTTTGAATGCAGCAAAATGAATAATGGCTTTAATATCACGATTATTTTCAAAAAATTTGTCAAGGCTCTCAATATCACAGATATCAAATTTCTCAAACCGGGGTTTAATGTCACTTATTGCCTTAATGCCATCCAGTACTTTAATTTTTGAATTAGACAGGTTATCAATAATCACTGGCTCATAGCCCTGTTCTATCAGCTCAACAACTGTATGTGATCCTATATAACCTGTACCGCCTGTGACTAAAACTTTCATAAAATTTAAAGTTTATAATTAATCGTTTTTCGGATCAGAGGCTCCAATAAGTGATATTATTTATTTTATTCCTGAAAATTCCTTTAATGTCAACCAGTACTCCCCCGGACTCTAAAAGATTTGAAAAATATGATTCATCAAGGCTTGTATATTCTGAATGGCTTACAGCCACTATAATAGCATTATAATTAGTGCCGTTCTTTTCTTTTAGTTCAAAACCATATTCTTTCTTAACTTCATCAGGACTGGCATAAGGGTCCATGACATCAACATTTACCGAAAATGATTTTAGCTCCTTAACTATGTCCACTACTTTGGAGTTCCTTATATCACTTACATTTTCCTTAAAAGTGGCTCCCATTATCAGTACTTTTGATTTACGGAGGTTTACATCATTAGCTATCATCTTTTTAACAGTTTGTTTTGCTACATAAGCTCCCATGGAGTCATTTACAAAACGTCCTGAGCTGATTATCTGTGTATGATAACCGATCTTTTTTGCTTTATATGTAAGGTAATAGGGGTCTACACCTATACAGTGTCCCCCAACAAGTCCCGGGAAGAACTTCAGAAAATTCCATTTTGTTCCGGCAGCTTCAAGTACCTCATATGTATTAATACCAAGCCTTCCGAAAAGTATGGATAATTCATTCATAAAGGCAATATTTATATCTCTCTGGGTGTTTTCGATTATCTTGGCAGCTTCAGCCACCATTATTGAGCTTGCCTTATGTATGCCTGCTGAAATGATTATGCCATAGATATTTGCTATGTTCTCAAGTGATTCTTTATCACATCCTGAGACTACCTTGACAATGCTTGTAAGCGTATTTACTTTGTCTCCCGGGTTTATCCTTTCAGGAGAAAAGCCAACTTTAAAATCATCTTTATACTTAAGTCCCGAAGTCTTTTCAAGAAGTGGGATACATTCCTCTTCAGTGCAGCCCGGGTAAACGGTTGATTCATATACCACATAATCTCCTTTTTTCATGTTCCTGCCCACAGTTTCTGTAGCAGAAAGAAGAGG
The DNA here is from genome assembly GCA_029932855.1 of Bacteroidales bacterium. Classification (GTDB taxonomy): domain Bacteria; phylum Bacteroidota; class Bacteroidia; order Bacteroidales; family VadinHA17; genus JAYEGO01. Next base: position 5,500 of record JAOZPG010000030.1, read on the forward strand.
TTTCAGATCGGGAAGATTATAGTCATCAATCGGAGTGGGCACAGCAATAATATGAAAACCGGCTTCACCTATATCTTTTTCAGATGCGGTAAAAGTGATATCAGCATTTTTAAAAGCGTCAGCTTTCAGCTCCTGGCTGGGATCTATGCCTTTCTTCATTAATTCAATCCTGCCCTTGTTTATATCAAAGCCAATAACAGGTACTTTCTTTGCAAATTCCAGGGCAATAGGAAGTCCCACATAACCTAGCCCTATCAGGGATATCCTGGTTTTCTTATTGATTATATTTTTATACATTAAATCTTTTTTTCAATTAGTTATTTTCTTACAAAATGGATGATAATCTCCTTTACATCCTATAACTTTTGCATTTCTTATATCATATACCATGTTAACACTTTTTTCAGCTTCCTTAATACCAAATCCTTTACCTGCCAGTATTTTCTCATAGCTTAGTGTATGAAGGTCTGTAAAACCATCACTAAATTCAAATTCGATATTATCAAGCTTTAGTGACCGAAATGTCCTCTGGCCCTTCTCCCTGATTTCTGCAGGGAGATCATTAGAATCGACACTTAAAAACCATCTTACACGGGCTTTTTTAAGTTTCAGATAGCCTGCAACTTTATTATCTTTAGAGATATGTACCAGGTTTTCCTCAACATCACCAAATATCCAGCTGAGCATATCAAAGAAATGAACCCCAATATTGGTTGCTACTCCTCCCGACTTCTGAATATCTCCCTTCCAGGAAAAGAAATACCAGTTACCCCTGCTGGTGATATAGCTCAGATCAATATTGTAGATCTTATCTTCAGGGCCTTCGTCGATTTGCTTTTTTAGTTTTATTATTGATGGATGGAGCCTTAATTGAAGTATATTATATATTTTCTTACCTGTCTCTTTCTCAAAATCCATAAGAGCATTAACATTCCATGGATTAAGCACCATGGGTTTTTCACATATGGCATCTGCCTGGTGCCTGAGGGCAAATCTAATATGGGCATCGTGCAGAAAATTAGGGGAGCAGATAGACACGTAATCAATATAAATACCTTCTCTTTTTCTTTTGTCAATATGCCTGTCAAATCTTTCAAATTCAACAAAGAAATCAGATTCAGGGAAGTACTGATCAATAATACCCACACTGTCGAAGCGATCAAGGGAGGCTATCAGTTTGTTTCCGGTTTCTTGTATAGCCTTTAAATGCCTTACTGCAATATAACCGGCTACTCCAATAAGGGCAAAATTTTTCGACGAATTAAGCATATCTGGATTCTCTTTTTAAATGATTTACAAAGTTAGTGAAAGCGGACTAATTTTTATTAATGAAGCTCTTATAATACTATAGATACTTTCCCTGAGATCAGCTTATACTTCTCTTTGCTTTCAGGGCATACTGCATAAGCATTATCGTCAAAGTTCAGTTTATGGCCCCACCTGCTCATCCATCCGGCATGCCTGGCAGGATTACCTATAACCAGGGAGTAGGGTTTAACATCTTTTGTTACAACAGCCCCGGCTCCGATAAAAGAGTATTCTCCAATGGTTATTCCACATATCAGGGTTGCATTGGCACCTATGCTTGCTCCTTTTTTTACCAGGGTCTTTATATATTCCCCCTTTCTTACAACTTTGCTCCTGGGATTGACGATATTAGTGAATACCATTGATGGTCCCAGAAAAACATCATCTTCACAGATTACTCCTGTATATATTGATACATTATTCTGAACTTTAACATTTTTTCCAAGAACAACTCCGGGAGATACAACGACATTTTGACCAATGTTACAGTTTTCCCCTATTTGTGAATTCTGCATAATATGAGAGAAATGCCAGATCTTTGTTCCTTTTCCTATCTGTGTACCCTTATCGATTACAGATGATTCATGTACAAAATAATCTTTATTCATTTATTTAAAGTTTTATAATTACCTGGTAATACCTTAACTAATAATTTATAATTTTCTGTAACTGCTTGTTTTTCTTTTTCTCACATGAATTTGTTTTAATCATTTTCTTTTATAAACAGTTGATTAAAGAAAGTTCATGATCATATCATTATTATTTGTTTTTCTGTATTATTTCCAGGAGGTTTGTGCTTATATAGTCAATCTGATCATCTTTAAGTTCAGTATGCATCGGAAGAGAAATTACTGAATCACTGAGCATATTACTGTTTTGAAAATCATCAGCGGAATAAGAATTATCAGCATAAGCCTTTTGTTTATGTAATGGAACAGGGTAATATATCATAGCAGGAACAGATCTTTTATTTAATTCTTTTATCAGCATATTCCTGTCGGTATCTTTACATATTAAGGTATATTGATGAAAAATATGACTGGACCAGGGAACCCTTACTGGAACCTGTAGCTTGTTTTCACCTGCAAAGGCTGCATCATAAGCTACAGCTGCTTTTTGCCGGGATAGATTATAGGAGTCAAGGTATTTAAGTTTTACCTTCAATATTGCAGCCTGTATGCTGTCAAGCCTTGAATTGACGCCAATATAATCGTGATAATAACGTTTTTTCATGCCATGGTTCACCAGGTATCTCAATTTTTCAGCCAGTCCATCATCGTCTGTAAATATTGCTCCGGCATCACCAAAAGCACCAAGATTCTTAGACGGGAAGAATGATGTGCAACCTATATTGCCCAGGGTACCCGCCTTCTTTTTTGTTCCTGATTCAAATAAATAATCTGTTCCCATAGCCTGGGCAGTGTCCTCAATAACCAGGAGCCCGTTTTTTTTGGCAATAGCCAGGATAGCTTCCATATTGGCACTTTGCCCATAGAGGTGAACAGGGATAATGGCCCTGGTTTTTGAGCTAATAGCTTTTTCTATTTCGTCCGGGTCGATTAAAAAATTATCAGGATTAACATCAACAAGCCTTGGCTTTATACCCAGAATGGCAATTGTTTCGGCAGTAGCGATAAATGTAAAGTCGGAAGTTATAACCTCATCTCCGGGCTTAAGACCGGATGCCATAAGGGCAAGCTGAAGGGCATCTGTACCATTTCCGCAGGGGATAACATTTTTTACCCCCAGGTAGTTCTCAAGTTCATTAGTGAACTCTGATACTACAGGACCATTAATAAAACCTGCAGATTCAATAACCTGCTCTATTGCAGCGTCAATTTCACTTTTAATGTTCTGATACTGACCCTTCAGGTCAACCATAGTAATGTTGTTCATAATATCTTAATATTCTTATATTTTACCCGGTATAAATTGTTCAGGCAGTAATGTCTGTTCTGAGTACGAAAATACGTAATTTATAACTTTATTCATTAAATCTTATTAGGGGAGTTTTGAATTATGACTTATGGATTATTAATTTCCTCTACAAAACTTTTATTTTTTAAAAATGATACATAAATGAAACTCATATCAGTAACTTAGCGTAAAAAAATAAGCCAGGAGCTCATTATACGGAACAGGCTGCTTTTGTAAGGGTTCTTAATGTTTTTATGAATATTGTATATTGTCTTTTTGATAAC
>JAOZPG010000030.1:9108-18868 GCA_029932855.1 Bacteroidales bacterium
TTTTGTAAGGGTTCTTAATGTTTTTATGAATATTGTATATTGTCTTTTTGATAACCGGCTCAATTTGTAATCAAATTAACCGAACTTTGTGAGAGCGAACCGAGGAGCAGAGTGACGAGCTCATGAGCAACATTGAGTTGCGAATAACCGGCTCATGGAGCAGAGTGACGAGCTCATGAGCAACATTGAGTTGCGAATAACCGGCTCAATTTGTAATCAAATTAAACATTATGTACGTTTGTAATAAGAAATAATCCGGCAAGCCTGAAAAAACAGTTGCTGATGAAAAGAAATTAGAAATGGATGTTCCAGGGAAAATAGTAGAGTTGTTATATCAGCATGATTGTGTAATAATACCTGAGTTTGGAGGTTTTGTAGCTAACTACAAAAGCTCTAAAGTTGATTATGACAGGAATATTTTTTCGCCTCCTTCCAAGGAAGTAGGTTTTAATAATCAGCTTGTTCATAATGACGGGCTTCTTATAAGTGCAATATCACTGGAAAATGCAATCCCATACCCGGCAGCAAGGAAATTGGTGCAGGATTTTGTGAGAGATACACAAAGAAAGCTGGCAAAGGGGAAGAAGCTGGTTTTTGCTAAGCTTGGAACTTTTTATGTTGGGAAGGATAAAAGCCTGCAGTTTGATCCTGACAGTTCAACTAATTTCCTGCTTTCCTCTTTTGGTCTCTCGGCTTTTGAATATCATGAGCTGGAAGAGTATGATATTAATAAACGCATACAGTCGCGGATAAATGTTCGTAAAAGCAGAGAGGGTTCAGGGATGAGCAGGATCCTGGTAAGGGGACTGGTAGCTGTACCCATCCTGATTGCCCTGGTTATGGTACCGATAAAAACAGGACTCCTGGATATTGATACAGCAAAGATTGCTATGAGATTTACCAAAAAGGAGGTTCCTGTCAGCCTGAATGAAACTGCTGCTGAAAAGACGGTTCAATTAAACCAGGCTTCATTAATTAATACAGATACAAATTTTGCAGAAGAAAGATCTGAAGAGATAACTTCTCCTGTCGATCCTGTTGCCGTGGAGGAAGCCGTAGTTGAAAAGACCGGCATGGTAAAACCTGAAGTTGAGCCAGTCTTAAGTGAAGAACCTGTAATTACAAAACAGTTAATAAAATCTTCTTACCTGATAATGACAGGCAGCTTTAAAAATGTTGAGAATGCAAAAAAGCTTGAAAGCAGTTTAAGGAAAGAAGGTTACCTTGTTGGTATCAGCAACGGACCGAATGGTTTTTTCAGGGTATCGATAAATGGCAATACCCGTTTCTCTGATGCAAAGAGACAGATGCAAAGCTACCTGAATGATCATCCCGGGGAAGATTGCTGGATATTGCCTATTTAACCCCGGCCCCGTTTTCGGTTTTTTCTTCGGGACTGACAAATACCAGCTTCCCGTCTATATCCTCTGCCATAAGTATCATGCCCTGAGATTCTATACCTCTAAGTTTCCTGGTTGCAAGGTTTATTAATACAAGGACCTGTTTGCCAATAATATCCTTAGCATTGAAATATCCGGCTATCCCCGATACAATAGTTCTTTTATCAAGGCCTGTATCTACGGTCAGCTTAATTAGTTTTTTGGTTTTAGCCAGCTTTTCTGCCTCGAGTATGGTGGCTGTGCGAATATCCATTTTCATGAAGTCTTCATAGCTTATTGTTTCAGCTGCCTGCTTTATTGATACTTTCTCATTGTCTTGCCGGGTTTTTAGCAGCCTGGCAATCTGCTTTTCCACTTTTTCATTATCAATTTTCTGAAAGAGGTGTTTTGCTTTGCCAATTTTATGTCCCCCAGGTAATAATCCGGCAGATCCTATTTTTTCCCAGCCCGGATTCTCGTAGTTCAGGAAAGAAGCAAGTTTCACGGAAGTAAAGGGAAGGAATGGCTCAATGAGTATGGAAAGATTGACACTTATCTGTAAGGATATGTTTAGTATGGTTTTAATTCTTTCCTCAGAGTTCCTGTCCTGGTTCCATGGTTCAGTATCTGCCAGGTATTTATTTCCAAGGCGTGCAAGGTTCATTGTTTCTTTGAGTGCTTCCCTGAACCTGAATCTCTCGATGCTTTTTTCCACCTGTGTTCTTATATGGGTTATTTCTTCCAGTACCTCTCTGTCGTAATTTTGAAGATTGGAAGCAGGTGGTACAACACCTTTAAAGTATTTATTGGTAAGAACAATAGCCCGGTTTACAAAATTACCGAGTATTGCAACCAGCTCGTTGTTATTGCGGTTCTGAAAATCTTTCCATGTAAAATCATTATCCTTGGTTTCAGGTGCGTTTGCACATAATACATATCTCAGCACATCTTCCATGCCTTCAAATTCCTCAAGGTATTCATGCAGCCAAACGGCCCAGTTCCTGGAAGTAGAAATTTTATGCCCTTCCAGGTTTAGAAATTCATTTGCCGGTACATTCTCAGGCAGTATATATGATCCTTCAGCTTTAAGCATTGAGGGGAAAATAATGCAGTGAAAAACTATATTGTCTTTTCCTATAAAATGAACCATGCTGGTATCTTTACTTTTCCAGTATTTTTCCCAGTCAGGAGTAAGTTCTTTGGTGGCTGATATATAACCTATGGGAGCATCAAACCATACATAAAGTACCTTGCCTCCAGCACCATCCACCGGAACCGGAACGCCCCAGTTAAGATCGCGGCTGACAGCCCTGGGCTGAAGGCCGGAATCCAGCCATGATTTACACTGCCCGTAAACATTTGTTTTCCAGTCTTGATGCTCTTCAAGTATCCATTTTTTCAGAAAGGGCTCATATTTATCCAGGGGCAGGTACCAGTGCCTGGTCTTTTTTAACACGGGTTTACTGCCGCTTATTGTTGATTTTGGTTTTATTAGTTCATTGGGACTTAATGATGTGCCGCAATTCTCACACTGGTCGCCATAGGCACTGGGATTCCCGCAATGGGGACATGTGCCGGTAATATACCTGTCTGCCAGGAATTGTCCTGCTTCTTCATCGAAATACTGATCGCTCGACTTTTCAATGAATTTTCCTTTATCATATAAGGTTCTGAAGAAATCCGATGCCATTTCATGATGTACAGCAGAGCTTGTCCGGGAGTATATGTCGAATGAAATACCCAGCTTCTCGAATGAAGCTTTGTTCAATTCGTGAAATTTGTCCACAATATCCTGGGGAGAAACACCCTCCTGGCGTGCTTTCAGGGTAATTGGTACTCCATGTTCGTCTGACCCGCAGATAGAAAGCACATCTTTCCCGCGCAGTCGTAAATAACGGGTATAGATATCTGATGGAATATAAACTCCTGCCAGGTGCCCGATATGTATAGGCCCGTTAGCGTATGGCAGTGCTGAAGTTACCAGGTGTCTTTTGATTTTGCTCATTTTGATAGTATTAAAAGCTTGATAAAGGAAAAGCAGGATAAAGATAATCAAGAAAAACAAAAACCGGGATGCAGGGGACGGATGTTTCTGTAGTAATCCGTGTTAGAATATGCAGTATTGCCAATAATTGATAAATTTGATATTTTAGAAAGCATGGATAGTAATAATAATACAGGGAAACTGGGGGAAGATGCGGCAGCTGATTACCTGCTGTTAAAAGGCTATATGATAAGGGAGAGAAACTGGAGATACGACAGGAAGGAAATTGATATTATTGCCCGGGAAGGAGATGTACTGGTAATTGTGGAGGTTAAAACGAGGAAAGAAGGAGCTGGCAGAAGTGCAGGAAGCCTGGTGGATAAGCAAAAAGAAAAGTTCCTGATACAAGCTGCAGATGCATATATCAGATATAATGAGTTGGATATAGATACCAGATTTGATATTGTATTAGTAGATCTTTCCGGGGGGAATGAAAAGATCAGGCATATAAAAAATGCTTTTTACCCAACAATGTTTTAATTATGGACCAGGAGCTTATAAGGGAATATTGTTTAAATAGAAAGGGAGTGACCGAAGGTTTTCCTTTTGATGAAACAACACTGGTCTTTAAACTAATGGGCAGGATGTTTGCCCTGCTTAATCTTGATGAAGAGCCTTCGGTTAATCTTAAGTGTGATCCGGAGGAAGCGGTAAGGCTCAGAGAACATTACGAAACGGTCATGCCGGGCTTTCATATGAACAAGCTACACTGGAATACCATATTGCTAAATGGCAGGATTCCTCCTGAAGATATTAAGGAATGGATTGATAATTCTTATGAACTTGTAAAGGAAAAACTGCCAAAAAGAATTAAGGAGCAACTTGGTGCCTTATAAGTTCCATATTGAATTAAAAATCCATAATTTTGTTTTTATACTAAAGTTGTAAACCGGAGATACGAAATAATAATATTATAAATAAACTTAAACAGGACTGGTTACAAATTGATAAGTTAAAACATTAAAAAATGAGAAAAGAAAATTTTTCTTTTATAAAAGCAAGTATAGCATTTATTTCAATAAGCTTACTGCTGTCTTATACAGCTAATGCGCAGAAAGTAAAAAATACTCCTGTCCCCTTAAAAACTGTAAAGCTGCTTAAGACTACTGTTACAAAAGCACAGTCAAGAACTGGTACCTGCTGGTCCTTTGCAACGACTTCTTTTATCGAGACCGAACTGATAAGAATGGGGAAAGAGGAGCTTGATCTCAGCGAAATGTATTTTGCAAGACATGCTTACGAGGCTAAAGCCGATTCATATATAAGGTATCATGGTGATGCATCATTCGGAGAGGGGGGACAGGCTCATGATGTAATGGACGTAGTGGCTGATTATGGCTTTGTTACTGAAGAAAAATATCATGGCATAATGTATGGTGAGGAAAAACATAACCACAGGGAACTGTCCAGGGTGCTAAAGTCTTTTGTAGATGCAGTTATAGATGCAAGACAGATGACCCCTGTCTGGGAGAAAGCTTTTTCATCCATCCTTGATACATACCTTGGTGAGCAACCCGTATCACTTTCGTTAAATAACGAAGAGCTAAGTCCGAAAGACTTTGCAAAGAAGCTTGGATTTAATCCGGATGATTATATTGAACTTTCTTCTTACACTCATCACCCCTGGTATTCAGCCTTTATGCTTGAGGTTCCCGATAACTGGTCTCACGATCTTTATTATAATGTTCCTGTTGAAGAATTAATGGAAACAATAAGGAATTCGATAAAAAACGGGTATTCTGTGGTCTGGGACGGTGATGTAAGTGATGATGGATTTAAAAGCAAGAAAGGCCTTGCAATAGTACCGGCTAAGGATTGGGATGATATGGATGAAAAAGAAAGAGATGATGTATTTAATAAACTGGCAGATGAAAAAGAGATAAACCAGGATATAAGGCAAAAGGCGTTTGATGATTTTTCGGCAACAGATGATCACCTTATGCATCTGACAGGTCTCCTCAGGGCCTCAAACGGGAACTATTATTACCAGACCAAGAACTCACACGGGAAAGACAGGAATGATTATGATGGTTTTGTTTATATGTCTGATGCCTATGTAATGCTTAACACACTGGCAATAATGGTTCATAAAGATGCTATCCCGGAAAAGATCGCTGAAAAACTCGGTTTGTAATTTTAAGAAGAGGGATATGCCTGGTGTTAAGGATATCTTAGTGTTCCAGCAACAGGTTACAACCCCTGATGTCGCTGGAGTCAAATCTTCCAAGCACCCTGAATGATCCGTTTTTCCCGTTGCTCCCCAGGTCTTGTGTCTCGATGAATGAGCATGAATACAGGTTGGCAAGATCAATAATATTTATGCCTCCCGTTCTATTTTCTTTTGTATAGCAAAAGGGATCGTAAATATCCCGTATCATTATTCTCATCCATGGGGGGGTATTAAATATGCCCTGTCCCTTAGAGTAGGCCTGCGATAATAATTCTGTCATTCCATATTCCGAATGAACGCTTTCAATGCCCAATTTTTCAATAAGCCTCTGGTGCAACTCTTCCTTTACCAGTTCTTTTCTCCTGCCTTTCATGCCACCGGTCTCAATTAGTAATGCTCCCTGCAGCCGGGGCTCATATTTTTCCGCAAGGTCGAGCAGGGCATAGCTTACACCCCATATAATGATCTTCCTGTCGTTTTTCTCCTTTAGTTTCCTGAACCTGAGTATCATCTCCTCCATATTGTCAGGGAAAAAGCTGCTATCAGGACTTTGAGTTTCTTTAATAAGCTTTGATACCATATAAAGTAGTGATGACCCGGGATTATTGTGGTAAGAAGGCAGAAGGGCAAGTATGTAATACTGCCTGGGGTTGCCATAGAACAATCTGAATGTATTCATGAAGCTGGCTTCATAAAGCTTCAGCTCTGCAACTTTATGCCTGCTGGTTTGGATTCCCGTTGTACCGCTGCTGTAAAAGTTTGTTTCAGCCTTTTTCCCGTTTAGCAATACATCATGACTTTTAAAAAAGCTTATCGGAAGGAAAGGGATTTTTTCCAGGCTGTCGATCTTATATATATCGACATTAATTTCCCTCAGGTATTCATTATAAACAGGATTGTGTGTGGCCTGGTAATGAAATATATCAAAAACCAGCGCAAGGAATTCTTTTTCATTCCTTATCCCGAAGATCCTGCCTTTTAATTTATGTTCCATATCACTCCCGGTACTTATTCAGTAAATATGTCTGAGCCGTCGGGTTGATAAACCCATTTAAATTTAACCTCGGCAACAAGGTCTGATTTGTTCATGTATTGCAATGTATCCATAATAAGGATCTTCCCGTATTTATCATTTCTCGTTTTAAATAACCATATCTGATTTTTCAATACTGGTATTGCTTGCCCGGTGTATGAATCCACACCTACCTGCAGGTAATTATTAAAGAAATACAGTGCTGAGTCAGCTCTTGTGAATGAGGCAAGTAATGCAAAGGAATTCTTAAAATTGTCGGAATTAAAAGAAATTATCATGTTCCCACCAAAACCATCATTGTCTACAAGCGCAAAGTCCGGAGTGTCTGAAGAGCTTGCCGGATTATACAGCCCTGCCGACCCTTTGTCAAAAGAAAAGCCATAGTAAGCATAAGTCTGGTCTTTTAAAACCCTTTCGGAGCTTAATGTGCTTGTCCCATAAAGCTTTTGTTTTTCTTCTTTTGAGCAGGAGGCAATAAGAAATGAAATTATAAGTATCTGGGTAAGTATTTTCATCTGTTTTGTTTTACAGGCTGAGGCTATCTGTTTAGGTATTCTTTATAGTATTTATTTACCAGTTCAAGTCTTAATTCTTCCTGTTGTTGCAGTCGTTTTTTATAATCCTGCCGGGATTCATTTTCTTTTCTGGGCAGGAATAAAAGATTATCCTTAAGTTCCGATTCAATACCGGTTCTGCAACAGTAATCTGTAATTACCCGTGGAGAGAGTATCCAGCTTCTTACAGATCCATCCTGGGAGCTGCTGACAAAACTATTTCCGCCGGGATGAAAATGTATGCCGCTTACCGCAGCCTTGTGACCGGTATATGTATAGATGCACCTGCCTGTGGAAACTTCCCAAAGTTTAATATTTCCTGATGAGGAACCACTTAACAGGAAATGCCCATTGGGACTAAAGCTTATAGTAAACACACTGCCCGTATGACCTTCCAGTATGTGTATTAGTTTGCCTGTAGCAACATCCCACAGCTTGATCTTTTTGTCTCTTGAAGCACTTGCCAGGATATTTCCTGAAGGGTTAAACTCCAGGTCGTATATGTTTTCGGCATGTGCAAAAAAGGATTGCTCAATTGTCTTTTCAGGCCACGACCAGATCTTTATGCTTTTATCAAGTGAACCGGTGGCAATTTTATTGCCCTCAGTATTAAAGCAAACGGCAAGAACACTCTTAGTATGTCCGCCGGCTTTTTCAATCAACTGAACATCATGGATATTCCATATGCGGAAGTATTTAGCAAAGCAACCCGATACCAGGTATTTCCCTCCGGGATCAGTATCCATAGACCAGATTGCAGTGGAATGCCCCTTAAAACTGTTAATATACTTGCCTTCAGAGCTGTATATAAGTATTTGGTTACCACTATTCACGAAGAAGAATTTACCATTAGGTAAGTATTTAACAGAATATATCTCCCTGGGTAATTTTTCTTCCCATATTATTTTGTTTTCACGGCTGTCCCGGATTTTTACTATATTTTCTCCGTTGCCAAAAAGTATAAACCTGCCTGAAGGACTGTAATCAATACAAGTCACTCCTTCATGGTTCTTGTCCAGGATGGCTAACTGGTATTCGGACTCCTGTCCCGGCAGTTGTTGGAGGGAAATAAGTAATAAGAGGGTGGCTGTTAAGCTATATATAGGAATAGTATGTTTCAATTTAATTATTGATGGCTTTTATTCCGGGAAGAACTTTTCCTTCCATATATTCAAGCATGGCACCTCCGCCTGTTGATACATAACTCACCTTTTCCTTAAGATCATATTTGTTAATTGCGGCCACAGAATCACCACCCCCGATAAGGCTAAAGGCTCCCTTTGATGTTGCCTTTGCTATTGCTTTTGCAATCTGAATTGTTCCTTCCTGGAAGGAGCTCATCTCAAATACCCCCATGGGGCCATTCCATAGAATAGTTTTAGACGCCATTATAACATCTGAAAAACTTTTAATAGTTTTTGGCCCTATATCCAGTCCCATCCATCCCCCGGGGGTTTCACCTGAGACAGCTACATTTTTGTTGGCATTATTATCAAAAGCATCTGCCAGCACATCATCTTCAGGGAGGTAAACATTTACATTTTTCTTACTGGCTGCCGAAAGTATTTTTATAGCTGTATCAAGTTTGTCTTCCTCAACCAGAGATGAGCCTATGTCCCCTCCCCGGGCCTTGATAAAAGTATAAGCCATTCCTCCGCCTATTATAAGATTATCAACCTTGTCAAGCAGGTTCTCGAGAATAAGTATTTTGTCAGATACTTTGGCTCCCCCCATTATGGCCGTAAGGGGTTTAGCCGGTGTTTCAAGAACCCGGTTCATGCTTTTTAGCTCATTTTGAATAAGATAGCCAAAAGCTTTTTTCCCGGGAAAGAAATCGGCAATTATGCTTGTTGAGGCATGTGCACGATGGGCTGTTCCGAAAGCATCATTAACATATAAATCAGCCAGCATGGCAAGCTTACCTGCAAAATCTCTGTCACCAGCTTTTTCTTCTTTGTAAAACCGGAGGTTCTCAAGTAGCATTACATCGCCGGGTTTTAGGTTTTTTGCCAGGCTTACAGTTTCAGGACTTATACAGTCGTTTGCAAAAATCACCTTTTTGTCAAGAAGTTTTTCAAGATTGGGGAGTATATGTATTAATGAGAATTTTTCATCGTAACTATCTTTGGGTCTGCCCAGGTGAGACATAAGAATAACTGAACCACCGGAAGCAAGTATTTTATTTATGGAAGCTAGTGCACCTCTTATCCTTGTGTCATCTGTAACTTTCAGTTCATCATTAAGGGGGACATTAAAATCCACCCTCATGATAACTCTTTTTCCTGCAATAGCTAGATTGTCAATAGTTCTCATTTGTTTAATATTTTATTTAGGAATTCTTTTTCAGACATGATTATTTAATATCTGTACAAAGATACACAGACTGCATAAAATGTAAATGATTTTTATCAAGTCTTATCCTGCCAGCGCTAAGGGGGAAGATCAATTATAGAAATTATACTATAATAACCGGCTCATAGAACAGAGTGACGAGCTCATGAGCAACGCTGAGTTGCGAATAACCGGCTCAGTTTGTACTCAAACTAACCGAACATAGTGAGAGCGAACCGAGGAACAGAG